>NZ_JBWKDP010000012.1:0-293416 GCF_056435905.1 Streptomyces sp. NPDC043861
CGCTTCTCCAAGGGGCTGTTCTCCTGGATCGGCTTCGACACCACCGGCTTCACCTACCGCAACGCACAACGAGCCGCCGGACGCTCCAAATGGGGCGGACGACGCCTGCTCGACTACGGCATCGACGGACTGCTCTCCTTCAACAGCCGCCCCCTGCGCATGGCCATCCACACCGGCCTGTGGCTCTTCCTGTCCGCCCTCGTCTACGCCCTGTGGATCGTCGCCAACGCCGCACTCAACGGCATCGACACACCCGGCTACGCCACCCTCATCACCGCGATCGTCGCCCTCAGCGGCATCCAACTCGCCACCCTCGGCATCATCGGCGAATACGTCGGCCGGATCTACCACGAATCCAAACGACGCCCCCACTACGTCGTGCGAGAGACCGACGTATCGGGACCCGTGCGCCACGCCGGCCGCTCCGCGGCTCCGGCCGGTGCACCGGCCCCACCGGAGCCATGAACGCCTCCGGCTTCCGGCAGTTCGCCGTCTTCGCCGCGATCGGTTTCGCCAACACGGGCGTGTACTGCGCCGTCTACGCGGTGCTGAACATCTGGCTGCCGTATCTCGCTGCCCATGCCCTGGCGTATGCGGTCAGCATCACCGGTTCGTTCCTGCTCAACTCGTCCATCACGCTTCGGACCAGGCCGACCTGGCGTGCTTTCGTGCGGTATCCCGTTTCGGCCGCCGCCAATCTCGTGGGCAGCGGTCTGTTGCTGCATCTCGCCGTGGCGAGGCTGGGGATGGACGAGCAGCTCGCCGCCCTTGCGGCCGGCGTCCTCGTCACACCGCTCTCGTTCCTGCTCGCGCGGTGGGCGATCACCTCCGGTGCGAAGGAGCCCGTCACGGAACGCGCGTCGAGTAGATGACCCGGTCCAGGTGGTAGTAGTCGGCCACACAGCGGGCCGGCCATGGGTGGCGCCCCTGGTCGCCGAAGGGCTCCAGCATGCCGCTCACGGGCAGCGGCTTGTACGGAAGTGCGTCCGCGCCCTCGGCAGCGCGGGCGCGCAGCCATGCGTCCTGCCGGTCCCAGAGCTGTGCCCTGGCCCGCATGTCGTGGCCCAGCTGCAGCAGCGGTGCGGCGAGTCCGGCGACGGTGACGAGGCAGACCGTCGCCATGACCGCAGCCGCGACGTCGGTCCACCGCCCGGGCAGGCGCGTGCGGACCACACGCCCCAGCAGACAACCGGCGGCCATGAGCATGAAGACGTACAGCAGCAGGTAGTCGTTCCAGGTCCGCGCGGCGGATGCGACGCGTGCGCCGAAGACGGGATAGGTGATGACCGTGCACAGATAGCCGGAGACCAGGAATGCGAGTGCGCCGCAACAGATCAGCAGCAGCGGACTCCGTCGCGGGGAGGCCGGATCGATGCGCCGGCGACGCGCAAGCAGGCCCAGCAGCGCTCCGGCGGCGACGGCGCCCGCGTACTGCCATGAGGTGAGGACCGTCTCCAGGATGCGCAGATAGCCTCGTGCGGCGGCGATGAGCGTCTCCGGCGCCGCCATGGACGCGGACTCGGCACCGTAGCGTTCACGCCTGTGGCGCGCTCCTGGCGACGTGAGCAGCACCACCGTACCCACGGCCACCCCTGCCATGGCGATCAGGGCAGTGCCCCTCGCACGGCCCCGGTCCCGTTCGGTGAAAAGCCGGCGGCTGAGCAGGAGAAGCCCGGAGAGCACCACCAGGACGACGACGGATGTCTCCTCCGAGAGGGTGCCCAGGAAGACTCCCGCCACGGCGGCGACGGCGAGCGCGGCCCGGCGTGCCCGTCGGCTGCGGGCGAGCAGCGCCGGGACGGCCGCGGCGCAGGCCAGCACGGGGGCCAGAGTGTGCGAGACGGATGCGGCCGGCCAGTAGAACGTCTTGTACGTGTTGGGCGTGGCGAGCAGCAGCACCGCGGTGACCATGGCCGCCGCGGACAACGGCACGCCACGCGGCACTCGCAGTGCCGCGAAGCGCAGCACAAGCACGACGAGAACCCACATGACGAGCAGCACGAGAGCCCCGCTGACGAGGCCGAACCACTGATGACCGGCAACCGGGAACCGGGCGTACAGCCCGACCAGCAGTCCGTTGCCGAGTCGGCCGTTGTCGGTGACGTAGAACTTCTCGATGAGACCGGCGATGCCGTGGTCCCGCACCACGGGCAAAAAGCACCAGTCGTCGGCGCTGGGCCGGACATGGCGGCCCAGCCACGCGGCCAGGGCCAGCAGCCCGAGCGGGGGCAGCACAGGCACCAGGGCCGGCAGCGCCGTGAGCATCCCCCGCTCGCGCCGCTGTCGTGCGTGCCGTCGGCGTGGTGCGCCGGGTCCGTCCGGTTCTCGCGGGACGGTGGCGCTCGATGCGCCGACGGCCATGTGCGTCACTGCCTTTCGGGATCCTTCCCCGCCGTTGGCCCGGCGGGTGCTCCCCACTCGACGGCAGGCTTCCGGCGTCCGCAACCCGCATGCGTCAAGTGGGGCAACGCGGGCGCACGCCCGCAGCCCCGGCCGTTGCATCCGTGCTGGTCGAGAAGAAGGCTCCGGGTGCCGTCCCGGCAGGCAGGGGCCGGTCCGGCCACCCGTCCCGTCCGCGGGTACGGCACGCCGGACGCCCCCTCAGGTACGCACGTTGCCGTCGCCGTTGCCGTCGATCCGGACGCGGGGGCTCAGCCCTGTGCGGAGTGCCGTGCCGGCTCCGGGCGCGCCTCCGGCCGACGCACCTTCCCCCGCCCCGGCGGGCGGTTCCGCCGCGCCGACGGGCACGGACGCATGGGCTGCATCCGGTCGCGGGGACCACGAGCCCACCGCGCCGGAGGGCGTACCGCCCGCGCCTGCCGTGCCGGGCGGGGCGACTCCCTGGGCCGGGACGGACACGGACGAGGCCCGGGGGTGCTGTGGACCGACCGCGTGTCAGGGCCTGTCGGGCCTGGTGACATCGTGCTCTCCGGGCGCGGCGAGCTCCTCGACCGCGTCGACGCCGACCACCGCTCCGGTGGACTTCTTGCCGCGTCGCAGCCGGCCCTCGAGCCAGGCGGCAAAGGTGGTGAGGACGAGGTTCAGCACCACGAAGACCACGGCGACGACGGTGAAGCTCGCGATGGTGTTCGCCCCGTAGTTGGCACTCATGGGCCGCACCGACGCCAGCAGTTCGGAGAAGCCCAGCAACGCGCCGCCGAGCGCGGTGTCCTTCACGATGACCACCAGCTGGCTGACGATGGCGGGCAGCATCGCGGTGACCGACTGCGGGAGCAGGACGTAGCGCATGGTCTGGCCCTTGCGCATGCCGATCGCCTTGGCCGCGTCCGTCTGGCCCCGCGGCAGGGACAGGATCCCGGCCCGTACGACCTCGGCGAGTACCGATGCGTTGTACAGCACAAGGCCGGTCACCACGGCATACAGGGGTCGGCTGTCGGGACTGACGTCGGTGAATTCGGAGTAGGCCGCGTTGGCGAAGAGCATCAGGATCAGCACCGGGATGGCACGGAAGAACTCCACGACGGTGCCGGCCGAGCCGCGCACCCAGCGACGCTCGGAGAGTCTGGCGACACCGAACAGCGCGCCGAGGGGCAGGGCGATGGCCATGGCGAGAGCGGCACCGATGAGGGTGTTCTCGAGACCGGGCAGGATGTAGGTGGTCCAGACGCGGGGGTCGGTGAAGAACGGCTCCCACTTGGCCCAGTCCAGCTGGTTCTTGTCGGCGAGGCTCTGGACGACCCACCAGCCGAGCGCCACCAGCACGGCCAGGAACACCACCGTGTACACGGCGTTGCGGCGTCGGGCCCGGGGCCCGGGTTCGTCGTAGAGGGCGACGGTCATCGCTTCACCGCCACCTTCTTGGCCACCCAGCCGAAGAACAGCCCGGTGGGCAGCGTGAGGCAGATGAAGCCGACCGCGAAGATGACGGAGATGAGGATGAGCTGGGCCTCGTTCTCGATCATCTCCCGCATCAGCAGCGCGGCCTCGGCCACGCCGATCGCGGCGGCCACGGTGGTGTTCTTGGTCAGCGCGATGAACACGTTCGTCAGCGGACCCACCACCGAGCGGAAGGCCTGGGGAAGGACGATGAGGCCCAGGACCTGGGGGAAGCCGAGACCGATGGCCCGCGCCGCCTCCACCTGGCCGATGGGCACCGTGTTGATGCCGGACCGCAGCGCCTCGCAGACGAACGCCGCCGTATAGGCGATCAGGCCGAGAACGGCGAGCCGGAAGTTGATGCCCTCGAAGTCCTTCGCGCCGAGGCTGACGTTGAGCGTCTGGAAGAGACCGAGCGAGGTGAAGACGATGATCACGGTGAGGGGGATGTTCCGCACGACGTTCACATAGACGGTTCCGAAGCCGCGCATCAGGGGCACCGGACTGACCCGCATGGCGGCCAGGAGCGTCCCCCAGATCAGGGCGCCGATCGCGGAGTAGACCGTGAGCTGCACCGTCGTCCAGAACGCCCCCAGCAGGTCATAACCCTCAAGGAAATCGAACACGATCTGCCGCACTTCCGCGTGTGTGGAGGGCGCAGCGCGCCACCCTGGCGTGCGGTGCGCCGGTCGGGCCCTGTCTCAGCCGACGATGACGCCGATCTTCGGGGCGGGCTCGTTCTGGTAGCCGGCCGGGCCGAAGTTCTTCTTGACGTATGCCTCCCAGGAGCCGTCCTGGACCATCTTCTCCAGTGCAGTGTTGATCTTGCCCTTGAGCTCGCTGCCCTTCTGTACGCCGATGCCGTAGTTCTCGTCGCTCATCTTGAAGCCGCCCAGCTTGAACTTGCCTTTGAACTGGGGCTGCGCGGCGTAGCCGGCGAGAATGGAATCGTCGGTGGTCAGCGCGTCCACGGCCTTGTTCTCCAGCCCGGTCAGGCACTCCGAGTAGCCGCCGTACTCCTGCAGCTGGGCCGCGGGCGCGAGCTTCGTCTTGACGTTCTGCGCAGATGTGGACCCCGTGACCGAGCAGAGCTTCTTGTTGTTCAGATCCGAGGGCTTCTTGATGGAGTTGTCGTCGGCCCGGACCAGCACGTCCTGGTGCGCCAGCAGATAGGGGCCGGCGAAGTCGACCTTCTTCTGGCGCTCGTCGTTGATCGAGTACGAGGCCGCGATGAAGTCGACGTCGCCGCGGTCGAGCAGGGACTCGCGGTCGGCGCTCTTGGCTTCCTTCCACACGATGTCGCCGGGCTCGTACCCGAGCTGCTTGGCGACGTAGGTGGCGACATCGACGTCGAAGCCGGTGAATTTCCCGTCGGGCGTCTTCAGGCCGATGCCCGGCTGGTCGTACTTGATACCAACGGTGATCTTGTTTCCGTCGCCGTCCGATCCGCTGCCGTCGCCGCCGTCGGATCCGCAGGCTGCGGCGGTCAGGGAAAGCGCGGCTGCGGCCGCGGCCGCAGCGGTGACCTTGTAAAACTTCATCGTGATCATCCCTGGGGATAGCTGTGCAGTGCTTGTCGGGCTCAGTGGTGGAGGATCTTCGAAAGGAAGTCCTTGGCCCGCTCACTGCGCGGATTGACGAAGAACTCGTCGGGCGTCGTCTCCTCAACGATCCGCCCATCGGCCATGAACACCACACGGTTGGCGGCCGAACGGGCGAAGCCCATCTCATGGGTGACGACGACCATGGTCATGCCGTCCTGGGCGAGCTGCTGCATGACCTCCAGTACCTCGTTGATCATTTCGGGATCGAGCGCCGAGGTCGGCTCGTCGAAGAGCATGATCTTCGGCTCCATGGCCAGCGCTCGCGCGATGGCCACACGCTGCTGCTGGCCGCCCGAGAGCTGGGCGGGGTACTTGTCGGCCTGGGAAGCGACACCGACGCGGTCGAGCAGCGATCGAGCCCGTTCCTCTGCGGCGCGTTTCTCCTTCTTACGGACCTTGATCTGGCCGAGCGTGACGTTCTGCAGCACGGTCTTGTGCGCGAAGAGGTTGAAGGACTGGAAGACCATGCCCACGTCGGCCCGAAGCCGTGCGAGTTCCTTGCCCTCGGCCGGCAGTGGCTTCCCGTCGATGACGATCTCGCCCGAGTCGATGGTCTCGAGCCTGTTGATGGCACGGCACAGGGTGGACTTTCCCGACCCCGAGGGCCCGATGACGACGACGACCTCACCGCGATGGATGGTCAGATCGATGTCCTGGAGCACATGCAGCGCGCCGAAGTGCTTGTTGACCTTGTTCAGGACAACCAGGTCACCACCTGCGCCGGGCATGGCATGGTCCTTGCTCACTGTCGCTCCGCTCCTCGGCTTCATGCTGCGTCCTCGCCGGGCGGTGCGCACGCCGGGAACGGGGTTACGGTCAGGGGCCCGGTCCAGGGGCCCCGGGAAGCTCCTGCTCGGTCCAGATGATCTTGCCGATTCCGGTCCGTCGAGTGCCCCATCGCCGCGCGAAATGCGCGACCATGTCCAGGCCCCGGCCGCCCTCGTCGTCGTCCTCGGCGTGCCGCAGATGGGGGGAGGCATTGCTGGTGTCGGAGACTTCGAAGATCAGAACGGAGTCGCGGATCATCCGGAGCCCGACGGGTCCGGACGAGTAGCGCACCGCATTGGTCACCAGCTCACTGGCGATGAGTTCGGTGGTGAAGCCGAGTTCCTCGAGGTCCCATTCCGCGAGCAGCCGTCCGACCAGGCGGCGGGCTGCGGCCGCGCTCTCCGGCTCGTTGCGCAGCGTCCAGGAGCGGATACGGTCGGGTCCGAGTGCGCGGGTGCGCGCCAGCAGCAGCAGGGCGTCGTCGTCGGGGGGCTCGGGCAGCAGCGCCGAAACCAGCGCGTCGCACATGTCCTGCAGGCGGCCCGACGGCCGTCCCAGGGCTGCGGTGTAGTGCGGAAGCCGGCTCTCGGCGGTGCCCTGGAGGAGCCCCGCGTTCTGGAGGGTGAGGATGCTGCCCTCGGGCAGGTCCACGAGGGTGGTCGTGTACGCGGGCATGCCCCGGCCGAGCACCGGGCCGTCGGGACAGTCGACGACACGGACGCTGCCGTCGGGCAGGGCGAGGAACGGCGGTGGGTGGCCGGCCCTGGCCAGTGCGCACGTGCGGGTGGCGGGGTCGTAGACGACGTACAGGCAGGCGGCGGTGAGGGGGGCCGGATCGGTACGGTCGAGGTGGGTGAACGGATGCTCGTGGGCGAGCTGCCCGGTCAGGTCGTGGAGGCATTCGAGGAGTTCGTCGGGCCGCAGGTCCATGGAGGCGAAGGCACTGACGGCCGTGCGCAGCCTTCCCATCGTGGTCACGGTGGACATGCCCCGCCCGGACACGTCCCCCGCCACGAGAGCGACACGCGCACCGGACAGCGGGAGGACGTCGTACCACACGCCGCTGGAGGCCACCGGCAGATAGGTGTAGGCGGTCTCCAGGGCGGTGTGCGCGGGCAGCCGATAGGGCACCAGGGCGCGCTGGGTCAGACGGGCGAGGGTGTGCTCACGGGTGTAGCGGCGGGCGTTGTCGACGCACACCGCCGCACGTGCGGCCAGGTCGCGGGCGACATCGAGGTCGGCGTCGACGAAAGGCCCGGAGCCCTTCGTGCGGTAGAAGGCCGCCATGCCGAGCACCACGCCCCGGGCGGTCAGCGGGACGGCCATCAGGGAGTGTGCGCCCGTCTGCCGCAGCACCGCGGAGCCGCTCGGGTCCCGGGCGAGCCAGGCGTCGTCGTCCTCCAGCCGGCGCACCAGCCTGGGCCGCAGATCGGCCATGGCCTGGGCATACGGGGTGCCGAAGCGCATCACTCTGGCATCGCCGATCTCGTACGGACTGCGGATCCCGCTCTCGCCGGCCGAGCCGAAGGCCGCCCTGCGGACGGTGATGTGGTCGACCAGCGGCCCGGGAGCCGGGGCCTCGCCGTGCAGCACCGAGTCCAGGACGTCGACCGCGACCACATCGGCCAGACCGGGCGCAGCGGCGTCGGCGAGCTCCTGTGCCGTGCGGAACACGTCCAGCGTGCTGCCGATGCGCTCACCGGCGCGGTAGACGAGGTCCAGACGCCGTTCGGCGCGGTCCCGTTCGGTGATGTCGACCACCGTCGCGGAGACTCCCAGGGTGCGGCCTTCGGCGTCCTGGAGGCGGAAGGCGGAGATGGACAGCAGTCGTTCCTCCCCTACCTGCGCATGCAAAGGCAGATAGCGGTGCCTGAAGCCGATGACGGATTCACCGCTGTCCAGTACATGACGGAGCATGCGTTCGGCGTCGTCCGCGATGACTCCCAGCTCGGTCCATGTGCGGCCGACCATCCCGCTCGTGTCGACGCCCCGCATGCCAGGCGCACCAGTGTTGAACCGCACGATCCGCAGATCGCGGTCGAGAACGTGCAGTCCGATCGGCGACTGGGTGAACAGCGCCTGGAGCAGAGCCGCACCATAGGGATCCATGCCGTACGCGCCTCCTTTGTCGTACGGCGCTTGCGCACACCTCGTCCTCCATTGACCCGCGGCAGACGCGGTCCCGCACCCCAGGCCCCGTCCGACCGGGTGAGAGCGCGGCGTCAGGCACGCGGAACCGGCCATTGCCGGTCAGCTCTGAGTGACGGGTTCCGCACACTCGGCGACGGATCCGGGGCGGGAGTGCACATGGGTGATACCCGGCGCATATGCGGGCCACCACGGGCGCGCAAGGAACGCCGGGAACCGCCTTCGACGTCCGCAGGTTTCGCGCCGTGGGGGCCACTACCGGGCGCAGAGCGGAAGACGTCACGGGCGGAGGTCTCCTAGCCTCCCTGCCCATGCGCATCACACACCTGAGACGTTTAGGTCTCTCCGCGGTCCTGGCCTTCGCCCTCGCCTGCTTCGGCATGGCGCAGCCCGCCGGCGCCGAAACCCCCGATCTGAGCTTCACCATCGACCAGCCGGTCTCAGCGCCGGGCTCGACGGTCTCGCTCACGATGACCCTGACGAACAACCAGTCCACGGACATCTGGTTCGTGTACCAGTCCGTCCAGCCGACCTGGACGACGACGCAACGCAAGGACCTCAAGTACAGCTTCGTCTCGTGCACCGCCGAGGGCGCCTCGTGCTCGGGGACCGGCAGCACCGGCCTCGGCGTCAACTACGAGATCCCGCTCCCGCCGGGAGCGACCCGCACGGTCACCCTGACCTACCGGATCGCCGCCGATTCCGGCTGCAACGGCAACATCGGCTTCTACTCGTACCTCTACTACGAGTACAACAACGGTCAGAACACCAAGGACGGCATCGTCAACACCCCGGACACCCGCGTCGCCTGCCAGCCGACGACACCGGCTGCCTCCTGATCCAGGGCACCGCACGGCATGCACCGCACCGCATGCACCGCACCGCACGGCATGCACCGCACGGCATGGCGGCCGGTCCGGACCCTTGGGTCCGGACCGGCCGCCATGACTTTCCGCGCCGCGTCCGATGGCGCAACACCCTTGGCCGAAAATACTCATGCACGGATCAGGGCATCTTGTCTGGACCACTGGCAAAAGCAAGCGTTTACCCTCCGTGCCCACTTGATCTCGACTCGTACGGGCTGCCCCCCACGGACTTCGACACCACCGCGACAGCTGCGCTTTTTCGTCAATTTTCACCGCAGGCGCACATAACTCACACGCAGACTCCACTATGTGACGCGTCAGGGCACAACGGCGGCACGCTCCCGGGAGCGGTGCGGCCGTTGTGCTGGGGGGAGACGGGGAGGGACCTCACCGCATGAAGCGGACCCGCACACAGCGGACCCTGCGCATGGCCGCGCTCACCGCCGGAGCGCTCATAGTCTCGCTCGGCCTGCCGGCAGCGCCGGTTCAGGCCGACGACGGAACACCCCGCATCGATCTGCGGGTGCTGATCGTGTCCGACGGGGGGCCGGCCACGGACGCCATAGCCGCCGAACTCGACGGTGCGGGAACCCCGTACACCGTCATCGAACTCGCGAGTTCCGACCGCCCGTCGATCGACGCGGCGTTTCTGGCCGACACGGTCGACGGGCGCCCGAGAGCGAAGTACCAGGCCGTCGTCCTGCCCAACGACAACCCGTTCCCGGCCGGTTCGCCCGAGATGGCGGCTCTCGTCGCGTACGAGAAGACGTATGCGATCCCGCAGGTCGACGCCTACACCTACGCGAGGCCGCAGGCGGGGCTCGACTACCCGGTGAACGGCGGATACGCGGGGCCCGTCGACGGGATCACCGCGGGGGTCACCGCGGCCGGCACGGCAGGGCCCTTCGGCTATCTCGACGGCTCCTTCACCTTCGAGGACAACGACCCTTCCGTGGACGAGAGCTGGGGCTTCCTGTCCCGACCCAGGGCCGGGGCGAACTTCACCACCTACGTCGACGCGCAGATACCCGGCAGGGCGACCAGGGGCAGCCTCGTCGGCGAGTACCGGCACGACGGCCGCCGCGAACTCGTCGTCACTTTTGTCGCCAACCGGTACCAGCAGCAGTTCCGGCTGCTCGCCCGCGGAATCGTCGACTGGATGACCCAGGGCGTGCGTCTGGGCTCCTCGCGGAACTACTTCTCCGTCCACGTCGACGACGTCTTCGCGAGCGACGACCGCTGGGACACCGTGCTCAACTGCACCCCCGGTGATGTGGACTGCCGGCCGGGGCAGGGCACGCCGAACCCGATCCGCATGACTCCCGACGACGTCCGGCAGGCCGTCGACTGGTCCCGCGCCCGTGGCCTCACCCTGGACCTCGCGTACAACGGCGGCGGCAGCGTCGAGTACCGCGAGGACCACGGCGGGGCCGACCCGCTGGCCGACCGCCTGACCGCGGACCGCGACGCATTCCGCTGGATCAACCACACCTACGACCACCCGTATCTGGGCTGCGAGCAGGACGTCACCGTCGTCCCGTGGAAGTGCGCCACGAACCCGGACGGCAGTACCCGCTATGTCGGCCGGGCCGAGATCTCGCGGCAGATCTCCGAGAACCGGCAGTGGGCGCAGCAGGCAGGTCTGCCGCTGGAGAGCGGTGAGCTGGTGACCGGCGAGCACTCCGGTCTCAAACTGCTGCCCCAGCAGCCCGACGACAACCCCGGCCTGGCACCCGCGCTCTCCGACAACGGCATCAGCTGGCTCGGTTCCGACAACTCCCGCGATCCGCAGCAGCGTCGGGTCGGTCCGGCCCTGACCGTCTCGCGCTACCCGATGAATGTCTTCTACAACGTGGGCCGGGCCGCCGAACAGGTCGACGAGTACAACTGGATCTATACCAGCAGGGCCCAGGGCGGCAGCGGCATCTGTGAGGGTTCGGCGACCACGACCTGCCTCGACGCACCGCTCGACCCCGCGACCGGCTACACGGACCACATCGTGCCGCTGGAGGCGCGGATCGCGATGGGACACGTGCTGGCGAACGACCCCCGTCCGCACTTCATCCACCAGTCGAACCTCGCCGAGGACCGTATCGCCTACCCGGTCCTCGACCGGGTCATCGGCCAGTACACCGCGCTCTACGCGGACAGTGCCCCGCTGGTGAATCTGCGGATGAAGGACATCGGGGCCGAGCTGCGCGAACGCGCCGCCTGGAACAGCGCGGTGAAGGCCGGTCAGGTCACGGCCTACCGGATCGGCGACTCGGTGAGCATCACAGCACCCGAGGGCATCGCGGTGAACGCCACGATGCCGTCCGGCACGGTCCTGTCGCTCCCGGACGGCCCGGCCGCCTTCGGACAGCCGTACGCGGGGACCGTCTCGGGCCGGGTGTCGCCGGCGGCGGGCCAGGAGAGCGTGGCGCTCGTCCTGCCGTCCGCGCCGGCAGGGGCCGAGGCCGGCGTCGGGACCGCGCGCGGTACGACACCCGCGCCCGACGTGCCCGTGCCTGCAGGAGTCGAGCGCCAGGTGCCGCCCGACGGCGACCGGCGTCGCTGAACCGGCCGCACCGGCCGACCGCGAGCAAGCGGGTTCCGGACGCCCATGCGGCGTCCGGGACCCTTCGCTCGCCCCCCGCACACTTCTTCCTGCCGTGGAGCTCATCCATGCACGTTCAGCACCGCGCGCCGCGCCCAGGCGCGGCGCGGGTCACTCTTCTCACCGAAGGCACCTACCCGCACAGTCACGGCGGCGTGAGTGTCTGGTGCGACCAACTCGTGGGCGGCATGCCCGACATCGACTTCGACGTGATCGCGGTGACCGGCACCGGGCGTGAGCCCGTCGTATGGGACCTGCCACCCCATGTGGCCGAGCCGGTGACGGTGCCGATGTGGGGCCCCGCCCCCGCCGGTTCCCCTCCGCGCGGCCGCAGGGAACGGCGTCTGATGGCCGCGTACGAGAGATTCCTGACCGCCCTGCTCGACCCCACCGCCGAGGACGGCTTCGCTCCCGCGCTGTACGAGATGGCGCGCGTCGCACGCGACGGGCAGCTCAGCCCGGCGCTGCGCGGCGACCGCGCCCTGCGGGTGCTGACCGGCGTCTGGAACCGGCCCGGCCTGACCGTTCGGGAGGCACGGCCCACACTCCACGATGCCGTCACCGCCACCGCGCTGCTGGAGCACGCCCTGCGGCCGCTCGCGGCCCTCCCGCCCGAGCAGGGCGTGGCGCATGCGGTCAGCGGAGGGGTCGCCGTGCTGCCCGGCCTCGCCGCCCAGGAACTCCACGGCGTCCCGCTGTTGCTGACCGAGCACGGCGTATACCTGCGGGAACGCTATCTGGGCTACCGGACGGCGCCTTACCGCTGGCCGGTCAAGGCCGTGCTTCTCGGCTTCTTCCGGCTGTTGGCGGAGGAAACCTACCGGCGCGCCGCCCTGATCACCCCCGGCAACCGGTACAACCGGCTCTGGGAGGAGGAGGGTGGTGCCGATCCCCGGCTGATACGCACGGTCTACAACGGGGTCGACCCGGCCGCTTTTCCGCCCGCCGGTCCCGAGCCGGAGGGACCGACCCTCAGCTGGGCGGGCCGGGTCGACCCGATCAAGGACCTGGAGACGCTGATACGGGCGTTCGCCCAGGTCCGTGGTGTCCTCCCGGAAGCCACCCTCCGGCTGTTCGGCGGCACTCCGCGCGGCGGCGAGGCCTACCGCGAGCGCTGCGAGGCGCTCGCGGACGAGCTCGGCCACGGCGACGCGGTCACCTTCGAAGGCCGGGTCGACGACATCCGCGACGCCTATGCGGCGGGCAGTGTGGTGATGCTCTCGAGCATCAGCGAAGGCTTTCCCTTCACCCTGATCGAGGCGATGTCGTGCGGCCGGGCCACCGTCTCCACCGATGTGGGCGGAGTGCGGGAGGCGGTGGGCGACGCCGGACTGGTCGTCCCGCCGCGCGATCCGGGCGCGATGGCGGCGGCCGCGCTCGAGCTGCTGGCCGATCCACCCCGCCGGTCGGCGATGGGAGAGGCCGCCAGACTGCGGGTCATCGAGCAGTTCACGCTCCGTCAGACCATCGACACCTTCCGGGCCATCTACCTCGAACTGTCCGTACGCGGCACGCTCCGGCTCGCCGATCCCTGGAGCGAGGACCTCACAGGCGAGGCGGTCCTCAGGAGCGTGGCCGGATGAGCGGTCCCATGGCCCTGGAACCCGACGGCGGCCAGGGCGACACCCTCGCGCTGCGGCTCTCGTCCTGCGACACCATGCTCGCGTTGCGCCTGGACGGATCCGCGCCCGACAGCGCGCTCGCGCTGCGGATGCCACGGGCGGCCGACGACCCGGTGGACGTGCTGGCCGCCGAACTGGCGGACCGGATAGGGCCCTCGGTGCACCCCTACGAGGTCGCGGCCGTGCTGGAGTCGGAGGGGCTGACGGGCGAGCAGATCAGGGAGCGATACGGCCACCCGGACCTGTTCTCCCTCGCCGCCGACCTCTACGGACGGGTGCCGCGCAGCTTTCCAGAACCGCCGACGGGGGCCGATCCATGGGCGCCCGACCATGTCAGATGTGCTCTGCGTGGTGCGCTGTTCGCCCTGCCGGGACTGGCGTATCTGCTGACCGGCCGGCTGTGGCACGGCGAGCGAGGGGTCTACGCGCTGGTCGCGGCGGGACTGCTTTCGTGGGCCTGGGGACAGGCGCTCAGCCATCGTGCGTATCTGCGGCTGGCCGTGGGGCGCCGGGAGGCAGGCAGAACACTGGTCCTCGGAGCGCCGGCGGGGGCTCTGGCCGCGGCGACGGCCGGAGTCGCGGTGTCGGGGCCTGGTCCGGCCGCTGTGTTCGCGGTCGGGCAGTCGCTGTACCTTGCGGCGGCGGGAGTGCTGCTGGTGTGCGGGAAGGAACGCGTCCTGCTGTGCACGCTCACCCCACTGCTGGCGGGAGCCGCGGTCCTGCCCTGGTGGGACCCCCTTCCCTCGGTGCGCGTCGCGGTGCCTTCGCTGACCGTGGTGCTGGCCGTCGCAGCCGCGGGGCATGCGGTCCGGGGCATGCTCGGGGCCGATGCCGCGTCAGGCGACGCCGCGCGCCCGCGTCTCCTCGAGTCGCTTCCGTACGGGCTGTTCGGACTGTCCGCCGGCGTACTGGTCATGTTCGTGGGGCGGCAACAGCCGCTCGCCGTGATCGCGCTCACCCTGAGCATGGGCCCGGCTGAATGGCTGCTGTACCGCTACCGCGGGCTGTCGGTGGCGGCGCTGCGGGCGGCGGCGGACGAGACCGGATTCCGGCTGCGTTCCGCGGGAACGCTGGCGATCTGTCTCGGCGTCTATCTGCTCCCCCTGGTGCCGGCTGCTCTGCTGACGGGCACGGAACCGGCCCCGCTCCTCGCCGTCGCGGCACTGCTGTGGACCGCCCTGCTGCTGCAGGCGTTCGGGATCGCATGGCCCCCGGCCATGGTGGCCCTCGCCGCGGCGTCCGGTGCGTCGACCGCCGCGGCCGTCGGCCGGACACCGGGCGCCGCGGCCCTACTGCTCTGTTCGGGCATCGCGGCCTCACTGCTCGTGGCCGCCGTCCTGTGGCTGCTGGGACGGCCGACCGCGCACGCCTGATCCACTCCGGCGGCACAAGAGCCGTCACCCCTGCCCGACGGGCACTACCCACCGCACACCACTGATCACCAAGAGACACCAACGGCATATGAACTTCCGGGAAAGGAACTCCAGTTGACTACCGCACCGCTCGCCGCCGTCACCGGCGCAGAGGGCTTCATCGGCTCGCACCTCACCGAGGCGCTCGTGGCCTCCGGGCACCGGGTCCGGGCCATGGCCCAGTACAACTCCTTCTCCTCATACGGCTGGCTGGAGACTCTGCCGCCCGAGGTACTCGACCACGTCGAGATCGTTCTGGGCGACGTCCGCGACCCCGGCTCGGTCCGTGCCCTCGTCGAAGGCGCGGAGGCGGCCTACCACCTCGCCGCGCTCATCGCGATCCCGTACTCGTACCAGGCGCCGCACAGTTACGTCGACACGAACGTCACCGGCACGCTCAATGTGCTGGAGGCCGTCCGCGCCCTGGACGTCCCCCGCCTGGTCCACACCTCCACGAGTGAGACCTACGGAACCGCCCGGACGGTGCCCATCACTGAGGACCATCCCATCAACACCCAGTCCCCGTACGCGGCCTCGAAGGCAGGCGGGGACAGGCTCGCCGACAGCTATCACGCGAGTTTCGAGACGCCCGTGGTCACTCTGCGCCCCTTCAACACCTTCGGCCCCCGTCAGTCGATGCGCGCCGTGATCCCGACCGTGATCGGCCAGGTCGCCGCCGGCGCTCGCACCATCACCCTGGGCGATCTGCGGCCGACCCGTGACTTCACCTTCGTCAAGGACACGGCGAACGCCTTCCTGGCGGTGGGCAGCGCTCCGGCCGAGGCCGTCGTGGGCCGGACCTTCAACGCGGGTACCGGCGGGGAGATCTCGGTGGGTGACCTCGTGCGGCTCATCGGCAAGGTGATGGACACCGACCTCGAGGTGCAGGAGGACGAGAAGCGCATCCGGCCCGCGGGCTCGGAGGTCATGCGTCTGGTCGCGGATGCGACCAGGCTGCGCGAAGCGACCGGCTGGTCGCCCGCGCACGACCTGGAGCAGGGCCTCGCACGGACCGTGGAGTTCTTCCGCGACCCGGCCAATCTCGCCCGGTACAAGACCGGCATCTACAACATCTGACCCGACCCGACGGTCCGGTCCCGGCCGTCCGGACCGTCCACTTCCACGACCGCCGCACCGACAGGGGGCTCCTCATGCACGCAGTAATTCTCGCCGGAGGCAAAGGCATCCGGCTCCGTCCCTACACCACGGCACTCCCCAAGCCACTCGTTCCGATCGGGGACCAGCACGCGATCCTGGAGATCGTGCTCCGGCAGCTCGCGGCCTGTGGGTTCACCGGTTGCACCATCGCCGTCGGCCACCTCGGTCAGATCATCCGTGCCTATGTCGGCAGCGGTTCACGCTGGGGGCTGAACATCGACTACGCGACCGAGGAAAGCCCACTGGGCACCATGGGCCCACTGCTGACCATGCGGGACCGGCTCCCCGAGACCTTCCTGGTCATGAACGGCGACATCCTCACCGACCTCGACTATGCCGACGTACTGCTCCGGCACCGTGCGTCGGAGGCCGCACTGACCATCGCCACCTACGCCCGCAGGGTCCACATCGATTTCGGGGTGCTGACCACGGACGCGGGCAGGGTGGTGGGCTTCGCGGAGAAGCCGAGCATGGACTACCGCGTCTCCATGGGGGTGTACGGACTGTCCCGCACCACCCTCGACGGCTACACCCCCGGGCTCCCGCTCGGGTTCGACGAGCTCGTCCTCGACCTGCTGAAGGACCAGAACCCTCCGCATGCCTATGAGTTCGACGGTTACTGGCTCGACATCGGACGGCCCGACGACTACGACCGGGCCAACGCCGAATTCACCACCCACCAGTCGCTGCTGCTCAAGGGAGCCTGAACACCTCATGCACATCATCGTCCTGGGCCACACCGGGTACCTGGGCCGGCACATCGCCGAGCAACTGGGGGCCGTGGAGGGCGTCCGGCTGTTCGGCGGCGGCCGCGCGCCCTCCGCCGACCTCCGCGTCGACCTCGCCACGGCCGACCCGGGGCGGCTGGCCGACGTCCTCGCGGACTTCGCCCCCGACGCCGTCGTCAACTGCGCGGGGGCTCTGGGCGGCGACCCGGTGACGGACGCCGAGGTCAACGCCCGCGGTCCCGCCGTGCTGTGTGCGGCCCTGCGGAAAGCCGCGCCCTCCGCCCGGCTGGTGCATCTGGGTTCGGCCGCGGAATACGGGGCGACCGAGCACGGCGTGCGCGTCACCGAGGACGCCCCGACCCGGCCGGTCGCCTCCTACGGCGCGACCAAGCTCGCGGGAACGATCGCGGTGGCGTCGTCGGGGCTCGACGCGGTCGTCCTTCGTGTGGGGAACCCGGTCGGCCCCGGTGCCGTGCCGATGAGCCTGCCCGGCGGCACCGCGATGCGGCTGCGCCGGGCGGGTACGGGCCCGGACGCCGCCGTACGCTTCGGCGATCTGTCCGCCTACCGCGACTTCGTCGATGTGAGGGACCTGGCCCGAGCGGTGGTGCTGGCGACGACCGCGGACGGGCCGCTCCCCCGCATCCTCAACATCAGCGGCGGCCGTGCCCTCCCGATCCGCGATCTGGTCCACGCGCTCGCGGACGTGGCGGGATTCCGCGGACGGATCGACGAGGCGGGCACCGGCTCGTCCCGCTCCGCCGGTGTCCCCTGGCAGTGCTCCGACATCACGGCTGCACACGACGCCCTCGGCTGGGAGCCCCGGTTCGGGCTGGAGGACTCCGTCGCCGCCCTGTGGGCCTCTCTGTACGCACGACCGGAATCGGACCCGGAGGCGGCACAGGCGCCATGACCCTGCTCGTCCCGCTCTATGTCCACCCCGCGCAGGACCCGGGCGCCTGGGAACTGCTCGCGGCATCCGCGGACCGGGTCTACGGCGTCGTGCTCAATGCCGCGAGCGGTCCTGGCACGCAGCCCGACCCGGCGTTCGTCTCCGCCGCCCGCGCCCTGCGGGCGGCGGGCACCCGCGTTCTCGGCTACGTCGACCTGGACTATGGTGTACGCCCCCACTCCGCCGTGCTCCACGACCTCGACCGCCATCGTGAGTGGTACGGCACCGACGGCTGCTTCTTCGACCAGGTGCCGGCCGACCGCTCCGCCCTGCCGGACTGCCGCCGGCTCGTGCGGGCGGCACGCCAGCGGGGTGCGGCAACGGTCGTGCTCAATCCGGGTGTTCACCCCGCCCCGGGCTACGCTCGGATCGCCGATCTTCTGGTGACCTTCGAGGGCCCTTGGTCGGTGTACCTGTCCTCCTTCACCCGCCCCCGCTGGACCGCCCGCCACCCGGAGGAGCGGTTCTGCCATCTGGTGTACGGTGTGCCGCCCGCGCTCGCCCGGGTCGCCGCGCGGGCGGCCGAGGAGCGCGGGGCCGCGGTGTCCTGTGCGGTGCCCGACAGCCTGCCGAACCCCTGGACGGCCCCGCCGCCCGCCCTTCTCGGGGAGACGCCGTGACCGCCCGCACCCATCCGCCGCTGCTGTTCGTCGCCCTTGTTCTGCTCCTGGTGGCGGGGTGTACGGCGGAACCCCGCCCGGACCCGGCGCACGGGCCGGGTCGTGAGCGCTGGCGGCCGAGGCCGGGCACGCCCTGGCAGTGGCAGCTCGACGGGCGTGCCGATCCTGCCGCGGCGGACGTTCCCGTGTACGACATCGACGGTTTCGAGAATTCCGCGGCGGATGTGGCACGCCTCCACCGGGACGGCCGGAAGGTCATCTGCTACATCAACGCCGGTGCCTGGGAGGACTTCAGACCCGACCATGCCGCGTTTCCCGCTGCCGTGCGGGGCAGGCCGAACGGCTGGGACGGTGAGCGCTGGCTGGACATCCGCCGGCTGGACGTGCTCCGGCCGCTGCTGGAACGGCGCTTCGACATGTGCCGCGACAAGGGCTTCGACGCGGTGGAGCCGGACCTCATGGACGGCTACCTCAATGACACGGGCTTCCCCCTGACCGCCGCCCACCAGCTCGCGTACAACCGCATGCTCGCCCGTATCGCCCATGACCGCGGTCTGTCCGTGGGGCTCAAGAACGACGTGCCCCAGATCCCCGAACTGGTGAGGGACTTCGACTTCGCGGTCAACGAGGAGTGCGCCCAGTACGGCGAATGCACACGGCTCACCCCCTTCATCAAGGCCGGGAAGGCGGTCTTCCATGTCGAATACGCCCTGTCCACACAGGACTTCTGCGCTGAGTCCCGCCGGATCGGCCTGTCCTCGATGCGCAAGAGGCTCGGCCTGGACCGCTGGCGTCAGCCCTGCTGACCCCGCGGCCCTGCCGATCGTCCCATCGTGCCGGTCGTCGCCTGCCCGTCGGCGTGCGGGCGGCTGGTAGTCGTCTGCCGGTCGTCGTTCGTTGACTGCCGGTCGTCGACTACCGGTGGCATGGTCATGTACCGGGGCGAAGGAAGCGCCGGAGCCTCGTCAGGGTCCAGGTGTTGATGATGTCGTCCTTGGTCAGCCAGCCGCGCTGTGCCGTCGCCACCCCGTAGCGCATGTACGGCAGATGCGTGGTGGAGTGGGAGTCCGAGTTCACGGCGAACTTCACGCCGTACCGCTTCGCTCGCAGGACGTCCTCGTCGCAGAGGTCGAGCCGCTCGGGGTGGGCGTTGATCTCCAGGGCGGTGCCGGTCCTGGCACAGGCTTCGAAGACGGCGTCGAAGTCGGCGTCGATGCCGGGGCGCTTGCCGATCCGGCGGGTCGTGGGGTGACCGATGACCGCGACATGGGGGTTCTCGCAGGCACGGACGAGGCGGCGGGTGAGTGCCTGCCGGCTCTGGTTGAAGTGCGAGTGGACCGAGGCGACACAGATGTCGAAGCCTGCGAGGAAGTCGTCGGGCCAGTCCACGTCGCCGTCGGGGCCGATGTTGAGCTCCGTGCCGTGGAGCAGCCTCATTCCCCGGTGTTTCCGGTCGAGTTCGCGGACCCGTTCGCGCTGGGCGAGCATCTTCTCCCTGGTCATGCGCTGCATGGCTAGATCGGGCGCATGGTCGGTGACCGCGTAGTAGGAGTATCCGCGCTCAGCCGCCGCGGCGATCATGTCCTCGAGCGGGGCCAGTCCGTCGGTCAGATCGGTGTGTGTATGGAGATCACCCCTGATGTCCTTCTCGGTGACCAGGTCGGGCAGTTCGCCCCGCAGTCCGGCCGCGATCTCGCCGCGGTCCTCCCGGAGGGTCGGCGG
Source organism: Streptomyces sp. NPDC043861 (assembly GCF_056435905.1). Taxonomy (NCBI): domain Bacteria; kingdom Bacillati; phylum Actinomycetota; class Actinomycetes; order Kitasatosporales; family Streptomycetaceae; genus Streptomyces; species Streptomyces sp. NPDC043861. Next base: position 20,034 of record NZ_JBWKDP010000012.1, read on the forward strand.
GATCCAGGGCAGCCCGAGGCGTCGGTAGATCTCCTCCTCGGTCGCGGAGGCGATCTTCTCCCCGCTCCCGGCGTCGAAGAGACCGTACTCGGACAGCTTGAGCTTGTGGCGTACGGCGATCTTGCGGGTGCGGATGTTGTGCGCCTTGGAGCCGGTGAAGTACTGCAGTCCGGCGCCCCAGGAGTCGGGAGGCAGCACTCTCAGATCGACCTGGAGGCCCCTGGTGGTGCGGATGGAGGTCTTCTTGGCGCCGTGCGCGATGACCTCGGCGGTGTACGGGAGGCTCCCGAGCGCCTCCATGAACGGCGCCGAGGTGTCGGCTGCCACGAGGATGTCGATGTCGCCGATGGTCTCCCTCATCCGCCGCAGTGATCCTGCGTACGTACACCCTTCGCAGCCCTTGATCTGCGACAGCTCGCCGACGATCTGCTCGGCGGATTCCATCGCGGCGTTGAGGAGGATGCGGCTGCCGGCCTTCTGCATCAGTGAGATGCCATGGAGGAGATTCTCCTCGGTCCTCTCCCCGAAGCCCTTCAGATCGCGCAGCCGCTCTTCGTGGATGGCGTCGAGCAGCTGGTCCACGGAGGAGATCTCCAGCTCCTGGTAGAGCGCCATGGCCTTCTTCGGCCCGAGCATCGGGATCGTCATCAGCTCGCGCACTCCGGCCGGGACCGACCGCCTCCGCTCCTCGACGACGGAGATCGACCCGGTCGTCAGATATTCGGTCACCTTGTCGGCGATGGACTTGCCGACATTGGGGATCTCCCGCAGCCCCGTCGCGTCGAGCTTGGCGACATCGGTGGGGTGGCCGCCGATGGCGCGGGCCGCCTTCTCGTAGGACCTGGCTCTGAAGGCGTCCCCTCCGGTGATCGCGATGAGATCGGCGTATTCCTGGAGGAGCGCCTCGATCTCTTCGTTGGCCCTGGGCATGCTTCCAGCCTCACATGGGCCACGGCCGCGCGCCCGGCTGGTGGGCACACCAGGGCCCGACACCGGTCCAGGGCCGATCGGGACGGAGAAACCGCAGGTCGGACCAGGTGTCGTCACGGCAGGGAACACCAGATCGACCCTCGGCGTTGTCACCGGGAAGCGCCGTTGATGCTGGGAAGGCGCCGACGTCGACGAGCTGTGGTGTCCACCCGGCTGCCCCACCGGAGATCCATGTCCAGTCCCCGAGGCTCCCGAGCCGTTCCCGCCACGCTCGCCGCGGCGGTCGTCGCCCTGCTCGTGGGCTGCTCGGCCGGCGGCGGCACCGCGGCCGCAAGGCCCGCAGGCGCCACCACCGCATCCCCCGTCGACGCGCCGCCGCGGGCGATACCCACGGACACACCGGTCGCCGGTGGGTCGGCTCGCGCCCCGGCGCCCACACCTTCGCTGCCCCCGCCGGCTCCGGACTCCACCCCGGCCGTGGCGGCACCCGCCTCGTTGTCCATCCCGTCGATCGGACTCGAGAACCTGCGTGTCGTTCCGTACGCGGGCACGACCGACGACCTACCGGGCACCCGTATCCAGGACCGCGGCGTCGCCGCCAGTCCGCACGGCGCCGATGGCGGCGTCGGCCCGGGCCAGGTCGGCAACTATCTGGTGACGGCCCACCGTCTGTCCGCCGGCGGCCCTCTGCGAGAGCTTCCGTCCGTCGATGTGGGCGACAGCGTTCTCGTCGCCTCGGCTGGCACGGTATACGAGTACCGGATCACCGAGAGCAGGAAGACGTCCTTCCGCTCCGATCGCTCCCTCGCCGAGCAGCGGGCAGCGGTTCCCGGCTTCCCGGGACGACGGCCCACCCAGGCGATGGTCACGATCTCCACCTGCGCAACCCCGGAGGACACTGCGGCCGGGAACTTCTGGCGCGACGACAGGGGGAACCCGGAGCACCGCATCGACAAGGTCGGCGTGCTGACCTCGGTACGGGAGTCCGGCTCGGGTCGTTGACCACCCGTGATGCCGGCCGGCAACGGGCTCGGGCTCGGCTTGCGCGGCCGGTGACCTTGTGCGCCGCCAACGCCGGTGCTGTGCCGACGACCTGACCTCGACCGCAGTCGACCGCAGGGCCCCTTCGCCTCCTGCGCAACCAGCTCCGCGTGCAACTGCCCTGTTCCTGGCCGCCGTCGGCGCCCATGACGCCACGGCACGGCCCCCGGGCGGCGCTTGAACCACCTCGGCGTTGCGTGCCCGAGCCGACCGACGGGTGCCGTGATGCGTGAGCGGGACGGCAGACCTAGCCTCGAATGAGTGGTCCGTTCGAGGGAGAGAGCAGATGTCAACCGCATACATGCCTTCCGGGCCGGTGCTCGAGCCCGAGGCCACGGAGTTCGCCGCGGCCACGGGCAGCCACCCGTTCCTGTTCGAAATGCCTCCGGTGGAAGGCCGCAGAGCCGTCGACGACGTGCAGTCCGGCGACATCGCCATGCCCGAGGTAGACGAGGAGTGGGTCACCGTTCACAGTGGTCCCACCGGCTCGGTCCGTGCCCGCATCGTCAAACCCTCGGGCGCCACCGGCACGCTCCCCGTGATCATCTACATCCATGGGGCCGGCTGGGTGTTCGGCGACGCGCACACCCATGACCGCCTGGTGCGCGAACTGGCCGCCGGCGTGGGTGCGGCGGTGGTCTTCCCCGAGTACGACCGCTCTCCTGAGGCCCACTACCCGGTGGCCATCGAGCAGAACTACGCGGTCGCGCGGTGGGTCGTCACCGATGGTGCGAGCAAAGGTCTGGACGCGTCGAGAATGGCGGTGTCCGGAGACTCGGTGGGCGGCAACATGGCCATCGCGCTCACGCTGATGGCCAAGGAACGCGGTGACGTACCGCTGGTGCACCAGGTGCTCTTCTATCCGGTGACCGACGCGAACTTCGACACACCTTCGTACCACCAGTTCGCTGAGGGGTACTTTCTGCGCCGCGACGGCATGCAGTGGTTCTGGGACCAGTACACGACCGATGAGAGCCAGCGGGAACAGATCACCGCCTCGCCGCTGCGCGCGGGCCTGGACGAGCTCGCGGGGCTTCCCCCGGCCCTGGTCATCACCGGTGAGGCGGATGTCCTGCGCGACGAGGGCGAGGCGTACGCGAACAAGCTCCGCCAGGCGGGCGTGCCGGTGACCGCCACGCGCTACCAGGGGATCATCCACGACTTCGTGATGCTCAACGCCCTGCGATCCACGCATGCCGCCGAAGCGGCCATCGCCCAGGCCATCGCCACGCTGAAGAGCGCGCTCGACAGCGGCTGAGACCGGACCGCAGCGGCTGAGACCGCACCGCGCCCGAGAGTCCGGCCCACGGCAGACGCGGGGGCCGGGTCTCCCGAGGGTGACCGTGTCGGGCAGCGGTACGTCCCGGGCGCGGGGCCGCGCCTCAGGCCACAGCGGCCAGCGTGTCCACCAGTCTGCGGCGTGCGGCACGTGCCGCGGGCAGGGCGGACAGCGCCACCGCGCCCAGCACGGCCGTCACCGCCAGCAGGGCCAGCAGTCCCGGGGACGGGGCATGGGCGATCCCGGAACCGATACCGCTGGAGCGGCCCTCGGCATTGATCAGCCAGTGCGCGAGCGGCACACCGAGCCCCGCACCCACCACGGCCGCGGCCAGGGCCGTGAAACCCACGGCGGTCACCGTGACCGCCGTGATCTCGCGCGGCGACAGCCCGATCGCCTTCAGCGCGAGCAGGTCCCGTTCGCCCTCCCGTACGGTCCCGCCGATCACCGTCGACAGTTCGGTGAGGCCGATCAGCGCCAGCACGGCGATCAGCCCGACGACGACACCGCGCATGGGCGACAGTCGGTCGGCGGGGCTGGTCACCTCGTGGATGTCCAGCCGCCCCCGGGACACCTCCGACAGCGCCTTTCGCACCTCGGTGGGGTCCGCGCCCGGACGCAGCTGGAGCTGGTGGAGCGTCGCCCTCAGCCCCGGGTCGTTCTCCCGGAGCGTGTCGAGCGAGGTCGACACAGTGCGTCCACCGTTCTCCGGCTCGATGCTGCGGCCGACGATGTGCAGGATCTGCGGGTGACCGCCGACCGTCATCCGGACCCAGTCACCGACACCGACGCCGAGGAGATCCAGCAGGCCCTGTCCGGCGACGGCCTCGTCGGGGCCGACGGCCGCACGGCCCTCGGCCACCGAGTACGGATAGGGACGCTCCCGGGTGCCGAACCCGCGCAGTGCGATGGTGCCGGTCTGGCCGGGGACGAGCGCTGCGACCTCCACGCCCGGATGGGCCGCTGCGACCCGTTCGTCGCCTTCGAGAAGGATCTGCGCCTCCCGGTCTCCCAGGGTCTCGTCCGCCCGGGCCGTGAGGGCGGCGGCGAGCCCGAGCTCCGACGGCCTGCTCTCGAAGCGGCCGATGGTCGTCCAGGCACTCAGTGCGACCGTGATGAGCAGCAGCGGCAGCGCGAGCCGGGCGACCGTGGCCGGGGCCTGCGGTCCGCGTGCGAAGGCCCGGTGGAATCCGAGGACCAGCGCGGGCAGTAGCCGTAGCCCGAGGGCCCTGCGCGCCGGACCGCTCAGCCGCCCGCCCGCGCCCGTGGCCGCAAGGAGTACCGGAACGGGAGGCACCCGGCCCGCCCGCCATGCGGCGAGACATGTGGTGACGCCGATGAACAGCACCGCCGCGACCGGGACGGCGAGCAGCACTGCGGTGTGTCCGGGGAATCCCTGCCACACGCCGACCGCCTCACCGAGTCTGCCGGGCATACGGCCGCCGAGCGTTTCGGTGAGGACCGTGGCGGCGAAGGCGCCGAGCACGGCGAACGCCAGATGCTGGACGAGGAAGACGCGCACCACCTGGCCCGGGGTGAAGCCGATGGCCTTGAGGACGGAGATGTCCCGCAGATGCCCTCGGACCCGGGTGCTGATCGCGCCGTAGACGGCGAGCGCGGCGGCGAGCAGCGCGCCGAGGCCGAAGAGCCCCAGCACCTGGCCGAGCAGTCGGGTGTCGCCCTGGGCGTCCGCACGCGCTTCCTGCCAGTTCGACACGCCGGTCACGGCTCCGGCGCCGAGCCGGGTGACGGCGCGCTGGACCGCGTAGTCCGTGTCCTCGGGTTCGGTGAGGAGCAGCCCGGCGACCTGCCCCGGCCGGTCACCGGCGCTTTGGGCCGCCCGGACCGCGGAGGGGAGTGCCCAGACGGTGCCGGGGCGCTCGCCGGGGCGGTAGCGGGGCTCGGCGCTGTCCGCGACTCCGAGCACGGTGAGCGTGCGCCCGGTGCCCGGCAGGGTGAGGATGTCGCCCGGGGCCGCCACCAGGGTCCTGGCCAGGCTGCTCTCCAGGACGACGCCGTCGGGGGTCGCCCCGGTGAGCCACTGGCCGGCGGTGATCAGGGGCCGCCCGGCCGCGGGGGGCTCCTCGGCCGCGCCGCGCAGCTCGACGCCCGCCCGCGCACCGCGGGTCTCCACCGTGGCGGTGGCCGTGCGATAGGGGCCCGCGACCGATTCGACGCCGTCGAGCGATTCGAGGCCGGCCATGTCGGCGGACGGCCCGGCGTGGATCCAGACATGCGCCCCGTGGGACTGCGTGAAGACTCGCTGCCAGGGGTTGGTGGCGTAGCCGAAGAGGGCGGCGGCCAGCAGCAGTGCGGCGACGATGCCGGCGGTCGCGGAGACGATGAACGTCGCCTCGCCGCGGTGCGTGCGCAGATCCGCGTGCGCCCAGCGCAGAGTGGCCCGCACCGGTCAGTCCTTCAGCTCGAGGACGCCGGACAGTCCCGTGCCCCTGGCCGGAGTGCCGCCGAGTTCGGCGTCGTCGGCTATGCGTCCGTCGAAGAAGCTGATCACGCGGTCGGCGGCGCTGGCCAGCCGCGCGTCATGGGTGACGAGCAGAATGGTCTGGCCGCGCTGGTGGAAGCGGGAGAGCAGCCGCATCACCTCACGGGTGCCCTTGCTGTCGAGGCTGCCCGCGGGTTCGTCGGCCAGCAGCAGCCGCGGATGGTTGACGAGCGCCCTGGCGAGCGCCACACGCTGCTGCTCACCACCGGAGAGCTCGCCCGGCATGCTGCGCGCCTTGCCCTCGAGGCCCAGCTCGGCCAGCAGCTTCTCGCGCTCGGCACGGGCCTGCTTCGGGCCGGTCCCGGCGAGCAGTGCGGGAAGTTCCACGTTGTCGGCGACCGTCAGGTTCGAGACCAGGTTGAAGAACTGGAAGACGATGCCGATCCGGCGCCTGCGCTCCGTCGCCCAACGGGCCTCGCTGTAGTCGTCCGTGCACTCGCCGTCGAGCCAGATGCTGCCGCTGTCCGGCCGCTGCAGCCCGCCGAGCAGATGCAGCAGGGTCGACTTGCCGGCGCCCGACGGCCCGCTGACGGCCACGAACTCGCCGTGCCGTACGGAAAGATCGACTCCGCGCACGGCATGGGCGGGTGCACCTTCACCGTGGTGGGTCTTGACGAGTCCTTCCGCGCGCAGCAGAGGGACTGTCCCCGGGCCGGTGGCGGCCCGGTCGGCGGCGCGGCTCATTCCAGCCCCTCCAGCTCCTCCTGGCAGCGCTCCAGCCAGTCCAGGTCGGCCTGCAGGTGCAGCATGGCTCCCTCGATCAGCAGGTGTGCGATGCGGTTGTCCCGGTTCTCGGTCGCGGAAAGCTTCGACAGATTGCGCATGGTGTTGAGGTACTCACGCCGCTGCTTGTTGATGAGGGCGATCTGGTCGGCGAGTCCGGTCTGCTGCGCGAGCGCGAGCTTCATGAAGAACTCGTCGCGGATCCGTGGCTCGTCCGCCGTCTCCTCGAACCAGGCGCGCAGCGCCTCCGTCCCGGCGTCGGTGAGGCGGTAGACCTTCTTGTTGGGTCTGTTCGACTGGGCGACGTCCTCGCCCTCGATCAGCCCCGATTTCTCCAGCCGGCCCAGCGTGACATAGATCTGGCCGACGTTCGGCTGAGGGTACGCGGCACCCAGCAGTTGCTCAAGGTCCTGCTTGAGTTCATAGCCATGGGCCGGGCCCCGGGAGAGGAGAGCCAGGAGGGGCAACCGCACTCGTGCTCTCCTCCCTCCGCCATGCCGGCAGTGTGCGTGCCGGGAGCAGTGCCGGCGGTTGTCGTAGTGTGGTCCGGATCGCTCTCGTCATCCGATACCGGCCCTAGTATCGCCCATGCCTAACGGGTATACATGCCCCTACGCCGGACGACGATGCCCGGGGGCCGATGTACTGGGAGGAACCTATGCGGTGGATACGTGCCGCGGGTAGGGGTCTCCTTGTCGCGGCGGTCGTACTGGCGGGGTACGTGTCGTCGGGTACGCATGCCGGGAGCACGCCGCAGGGCGGTGCGTCGGGCAGCGGGCGCGGGCCCATGACGCTGGCCACGGCCGGCGATCTCACCGGCTATCTCGGCCCGCTCCTCGAAGGCTGGAACCGTGACCGTCCCGGCGAGAAGGTCACCCTGGTGGAGTTGCCGGACTCGGCGGACGAGACCCGCGCCCAGATGACCACCGAACTACGGCCGGGCGGCGGCCGGTTCGACATCCTCAACATCGATGTCGCCTGGACCTCGGAGTTCGCCGCGGCGGGTTGGATAGCCCCGCTGGAGTCGCGGCGGTTCCCGCTGAACAGTTTCCTGCCGCCGGTCGTCGACACGGCGACGTACGAGGGGAAGCTGTACGCCGTCCCCTACGTCACCAACGCCGGGATGCTCTACTACCGCAAGGACATCCTGGAGCGGGAAGGCGAGAGCCCGCCCCGCACCTGGGCGGATCTGGAACGCCAGGCGAGGACCATCGCCCCCGGGTACGGCATCGGCGGCTACGCGGGCCAGTTCCTGCCGTACGAAGGACTGACCGTGAACGCCACCGAGGCCGTGTACTCGGCCGGAGGGACGGTACTCGGTGACGACGGCCGGGTGACCGTGGACTCGGCCGCCGCCCGCTCCGGCATCGGGTTCCTCGCCCGCGGGGTGCGCGACGGCTGGATTCCGAAGGAAGCGCTCGCCTTCAAGGAGGAGGAGTCCCGGCAGGCCTTCCAGGACGGCCGGCTGCTCTTCCTCCGCAACTGGCCGTACGCGTACGCCGGCGCATCCGCAAAGGACTCCAGGATTGCGGGGAAGTTCGGCGCGGTACCCCTGCCGGGCCCCGAGGGGGCCGGCACCAGCGTCCTGGGCGGCTCCAATCTCGCGGTCAGTTCGAGCGCACGCCATCCCGAGTCGGCCAACGACCTGATCGCCTATCTCACCAGCGGTCCGGTGCAGCGCAAGGTGCTCACGGAGGGCGCTCTGCCGCCCGTGAGGGCCGAGCTGTACCAGGACCCGGAGCTCGTTCGGGACCATCCGTATCTGCCCGCGCTGCGCGCGAGCGTACTGGCGGCCGCTCCGCGCCCGAAGAGCCCGCGCTACGAGCAGGTGAGTCTCGCGATGCAGGCCGTGATGCACGACGCCATGGCGCAGCACCAGGAGCCCGCGGCAGCGGTACGCCGGCTGGCCGCCGAACTGGCCGCCATCGCCCGTCGCGGCTGAGTCCGACCCTTTCTACTTACACGTTAGGTATCCACGTCGGACGCTTCTGCGCCCATGGGGTGGATATAGACGGGCAAATCACCCCACTTCTGTTCCGCTTTCTGCATGACCGTTGACACCCTCTCGTCACGCCTACTTAACATGCATGCATAACCGCTGGCCGCCTCTTGGCCGCGGACACCCCTTCGTGCAGAAACAGGTCAACGGGTGACGCTCACAGCCCCGGCCGGCGACGGCCTCTCGCACCGCGGCGCGGACCGCCTCACGCAGCACCACTGGTGGCGTGACGCGGTCATCTACCAGGTCTACGTCCGCAGCTTCCTCGACAGCACCGGTGACGGCATCGGCGATCTCGCCGGGGTCCGCGCCGGACTGCCGTACCTCAAGAAGCTCGGCGTGGACGGCATCTGGCTGAGTCCCTTTTATCCGTCGCCGCAGCACGACCACGGCTACGACGTCGCCGACTACTGCGACGTGGATCCGGTCTTCGGCGATCTCGCCGAGTTCGGCCTGCTGATCGCCGACGCACACCGGCTCGGCATCAAGGTGCTGCTCGACATCGTCCCCAACCACTGCTCCAGCGAGCACGACTGGTTCCGCGAGGCCCTGGCCTCGCCTCCGGGCAGCGAGGCACGCGCCCGTTTCCACTTCGCCGAAGGCCGCGGTCCCGGAGGGGACGTGCCGCCGAACAACTGGCACGCCATGTTCGGCGGCCCCGCCTGGAGCCGGGTCACCGAGCCGGACGGCACCCCCGGCCAGTGGTATCTGCACATGTTCACGCCCGAGCAGCCCGACCTCAACTGGCGCAGCCCCGAGACGAGCGCGCACTTCGACCAGGTCCTGCGCTTCTGGCTGGACCGGGGGGTCGACGGCTTCCGTATCGACGTGGCCGCGGGGCTCTTCAAGCACCCCGAGCTGCCCGACTCCCCCGACCCGGAGGCCGACGCCCGCACCCGTGACTCGGTGAACCCGCTCGCCTGGAACCAGCCCGAGGTCCACGACGTGTGGCGCCACTGGCGGTCGGTGTGCGAGGACTACACGGCACGGGACGGCCGTGACCGGCTGCTCGTCGGTGAGGTCTCCGTACCGACCGCGCGCGAACACGCCCAGTACGTGCGCCCGGACGAACTGCACCAGGCGTTCTTCTTCGACCTGCTCGGAGCGTCCTGGGACGCGGACGCGTTCCGCAAGGTGATCTCGGACGCGATGCAGGACATCGCGGGCACCGGTTCGACCGTCACCTGGGTCCTCAACAACCACGACCAGGTCCGCACCGTCACCCGCTACGGAGAATCCGGTACGGAGGGCAGTGGGCTCGGGGCGGCCCGGGCCAGGGCCGCCGCGCTGCTGATGCTGGCGCTCCCGGGGGCCGCATACATCTACCAGGGCGAGGAGCTCGGTCTGCCCGAGGTCGTCGACCTTCCGGACGAGGTCCTCACCGACCCGATCTTCCGGCGCACGGGGAGCCGCGCGCGGATCCGTGACGGCTGCCGGGTCCCGTTGCCGTGGTCGGGCCACGCCTCGCCGTTCGGGTTCACCTCGGGTGCCGAAGGAGCCAAGCCCTGGCTGCCTCAGCCGGGGTGGTTCGCCGAGCACGCCACCGACCGCGCACTCGCCGACACCCGCTCGTTCTGGCACCTCTACCGCGACGGACTGCAGCTGCGCAGGAGCCTGCCCCAGCTGGGTGAGGGCACCCTGCGCTGGCTCGAGTCCGCACCGGGCGTCCTCGCCTTCGTCCGGGGCGACGGACTCGTCTGTGCCGTCAACTTCGGCACCGCCCCCGTGCCCGCCCCGGTCGCAGGTGCGCCACTGCTGTCCAGCGGGCCCTGCCCGAACGGCGTACTGCCCGGATCCACCGCCGCCTGGTGGATCAGCGACTGCACCAACCCGTGATCCCCGACCGCCGAACCTCCGTCCGTTCCTCCGCTCACAAAGGAAGATCCACGATGACGCGACGCATCACGCTTGCCAGCTGCACGGCCCTGACCCTCGCCCTCGCCGCCACCGCCTGCGGCGGCGGCCCCGTCACCACCGCGAAGGACGGTGACAAGTCCCTCGACGGCCAGACGATCACCGTCGCGGGCGTCTGGTCCGGCGCCGAGCAGAAGAACTTCCAGAAGGTGCTGGACGCCTTCACCGCCAAGACCGGGGCCAAGACCCAGTTCGTCTCGACCGGTGACAACGTCTCCACCGTCGTCGGCAGCAAGATCGAGGGCGGAAACGCACCCGATGTGGTGATGGTCCCCCAGGTCGGCGTGCTGAAGCAGTTCGCCGAGAACGGCTGGCTCACTCCGCTCTCCAAGACCGCCGAGAACTCCGTCGACACCAACTTCGCCAGCGTGTGGAAGCACTACGGCAGCGTCGAGGGCGACCTCTACGGGGTGTACTTCAAGGCTGCCCACAAGTCGACCGTCTGGTACAGCCCCGACGCCCTCGACCAGGCGGGGGTCAAGGCACCGAAGACGTACGCGGACATGCTGAAGGCGGGACGGACCGTCTCGGACTCGGGGCTGCCCGCCTTCGCGGTCGCCGGTGAGGACGGCTGGACGCTCACCGACTGGTTCGAGAACATCTACCTCTCCCAGGCCGGCCCCCAGATGTACGACCAGCTCGCCACCCACGCGATCGAGTGGACCGACCCGAGCGTGGTCAAGGCCCTCACCACCCTGGGCAAGCTCTTCGCCGACAAGGAACTGATCGCGGGCGGCCAGAAGGGCGCGCTGAGCACCGACTTCCCGGGCTCGGTCGAGAAGGTCTTCGGGCCCGAGCCCGAGGCGGGCATGGTCTACGAGGGCGACTTCGTCGCCGGTGTCGCCAAGGACCAGTTCGGCAGGAAGATCGGCGAGGACGCCGCCTTCTTCCCCTTCCCGGCGGTCGACGGCGGCAAGGCGCCCGTCGTCAGCGGCGGCGATGCGGCCGTGGCGCTGGAGAAGGGCAAGAACAAGAAGGCCGCCATGGCGTTCCTCGAATACCTGTCGACGCCCGAGGCGGCCGCCGTCTGGGCCAAGGCGGGCGGATTCCTGTCTCCCAACAAGAAGCTGGACCTCGCCTCGTACGGCGATGACACCACTCGTCAGACCGCCAAGTCGCTGCTCGACGCCGGTGACTCCGTCCGCTTCGACATGTCCGACCAGGCACCCGCGGCATTCGGAGGCACCAAGGGAGCGGGCGAGTGGAAGCTCCTCCAGGACTTCCTGCGCGACCCGTCGGACCCGAAGGGAACCGCGGCCAAGCTCGAGGACGCGGCGGCCAAGGCGTACAAGGGCTGACGTCATGACCTCTGTCACCGCCCCCACCCCTGAGACCGCCGACCGGCCTCGGCCCGCAAGGGCCGCTGATCCCCGGCGCCGTGCCAAGCGGCGCCGGCGGATCATCGCCGTCGCGTTCGTCCTGCCCGCGCTGCTGCTCCTCGGAGCTCTCGTCGTCTACCCGGTGCTGTTCTCGGTCGGCCGGAGCTTCTTCGATGCCGGCGGCACCCGTTTCGTCGGCGGCGAGAACTATGCCGAGATGTTCAGCGATCCGGCGACCCTCAAGGCCATCCGCAACAGCGCCATCTGGGTGGTCGTCGCACCCACCCTGCTCACCGGCCTGGGCCTGATGCTGGCCGTGCTGGTGGAGAAGATCCGCTGGGCCACGGCGTTCAAACTGCTGCTGTTCATGCCGATGGCGGTGTCCTTCCTCGCCGCGGGCATCATCTTCCGGCTCGCGTACGAGGAGGATCCCGACAAGGGCGTGCTGAACGCGGCTGTCGTCGGGGTGCACGATGCAGTCGAGGGCACGTCCTCGTACCCGTCCGCCCGCGCCCGGGACGGGCAGGGGCTGACGAAGGACGAGGACGGGTCGTACACGACGTCGGAAAAGGTGTCCCCCGGAAGCCGCAGCGTCAGCCTCGGGCTCGTCGGTGTACCGCCCAAGGAACTGCCCGCGGACACAAAGCCGGCGGCCACCGCCGCCTCACGGCAGGCGGAGGCCCGCGAGCTGCTCGGTGTGGTCTATCTGGACTTCACCCCCGGCGGGGGCGGTGAACAGGGACGGGTCGACGAGGCCGAGAGCGGACTGCCGAAGATGGCGGTCGAGGCGGTGCGTGACGGCAAGGTACTCGCCACGGCCACCACCGCGGCCGACGGCTCCTTCCGCTTCCAGGACCTGGACCCGGGCTCGTACAGCGTGCGACTGCCCGCGAGCAACTTCGCCCAGCCCTACGAAGGTGTCTCCTGGCTCGGCCCGGCGCTGGTCACCCCGGCCATCATCGGGGCGTACCTGTGGATCTGGACCGGCTTCGCCATGGTGCTCATCGGCGCGGGCCTGTCCGCACTGCCCCGGGACGCTCTGGAGGCGGCGCGGATGGACGGGGCCAATGAGTGGCAGGTGTTCCGCAAGATCACCGTCCCCCTGCTCGCTCCCATCCTGACCGTGGTGTTCGTGACCCTGGTGATCAATGTGATGAAGGTCTTCGACCTCGTCTACATCATCGCGCCCGGACCGGTGCAGGAGGACGCCACCGTGCTGGCCACCCAGATGTGGCTGGTGTCCTTCGGTGGCGGCAACAACCAGGGCCTGGGCAGCGCGCTCGGTGTACTGCTCCTGCTGCTGGTGATCCCCGCCATGGTCTTCAACGTCCGCCGTTTCCGCAGGAGCCAGTCATGAGCGCCACCGTCACCGACCCGATCGTCGCGAAGGAGCCGGGGGGCGACACCGGCCGGCCCGCACGCCGCAGGCGCTCCCGCGGCCGGCTCGGCAGGTGGCTCGGCAACGGAGTGGTCCAGGCGTTCCTGGTCGTCGTCGGGCTCGTCTGGATCACCCCGCTCGCCGGTCTTCTGCTCTCCTCGCTGCGCTCGGCGCAGGACAACGCGGGCAGCGGCTGGTGGACGACTCTGACCAGCCCGGGGCAGCTGTCCTTCGACAACTACTCCGCCCTCCTCGGCAACGCGGGGATGACGCAGGCGTTCTGGAACACCGTGCTGATCTCGGTGCCTGCCACCACTCTGGTCATCGTCATCGCGGCGCTCGCCGGCTATGCCTTCGCCTGGCTGGAGTTCCCCGGCAGGGACTGGCTGTTCCTGCTGGTGGTGGCGCTTCTGGTGGTGCCGGTCCAGGTCGGTCTGCTGCCGGTGGCCAAAATGTTCGGCCAATTGGGGCTGTTCGGCACGATCCCGGGCGTGGTGCTCTTCCACGTCGCGTACGGGCTCCCGTTCGCGATCTTCCTGCTGCGCAACTACTTCGCCGACATACCGCGCGAAATGCTGGAAGCGGCACGGATGGACGGGGGCAGCGAGTGGCGCATCTTCACCCGTCTGATCCTGCCGGTGGGGCGTCCGGCGATCGCGAGTCTGGCGATCTTCCAGTTCCTGTGGGTCTGGAACGACATGCTCGTGGCCCTGCTCTTCGCGGACAGTTCCTCACAGCCCCTGACGGTCGAACTTCAGTCCCAGGTGCGTCAGTTCGGCAGCAATATCGATGTGCTCGCGCCGGGTGCCTTCCTTTCCCTGATCGTGCCGGTGGTGGTCTTCTTCGCCTTCCAGAAGCACTTCGTACAGGGAGTCATGGCGGGCTCGGTCAAGTAGCCCTCACAGGACCGCGGCCAGGTGCCGCGCCACAAGGCTCCGCCGGTGCTCCACGGGGGAAGCACCGGCGGAGCCGATGTGATGCAGGAGCAGTACTGCGCGACTCAGCGGTACAGCAGCGCCTTCATGGCCGCCATCAGTGTCGCCTCGGGGTCGGACTCCGCTCCGACCGACCGCCATGCCATGAACCCGTCCGGCCGGACCACGACGGCCCCTTCGTCCGACGCCCCGTGCAACTCGGCCCAGTCGAAGCCGGTTTCGGGGATCAGATCGGCGTCGGGGCCCTCACCCACGAGGTAGGCGTCCAGAGTGCACGAGAGCCGGCCGGCGACGGCCGCGGCGGCCTCGCACCATCGCCGGCCGCCGGGGCCGGTCAGCAGTACGTACGAGCGCTCGTAGAGGTCCAGCGTGGAGATACGGCGTTGCGTACCGGGCCGGTGCAGCCACATGTGCGGGGCCCTGCTGCCGGGCTGACCGACGAGTGTCAGCCCCGGGGGGACGACGGCCATCTCGGGGTCGGCACCCAGAACGGCGCCGCGGGGGTAGCGATAGCCCATCGCCACGGCCAGCATCCCGCCCGGGCTTCCGCCGGGACCGCCGGCGATGCTCGGACCGCCCGGACCGCCCGCACCCGGACCACCGGGCCTGCCCGCACCCGGACCTCCCGGACCGCCGGGCCTGCCCGGACCACCCGCACCCGGACCACCGGGACCACCAGGACCGCCGGCACCCGGACCACCGGGACCACCGGGCCTGCCCGGACCGCCAGGACCACCCGCACCCGGACCACCGGGACCGCCCGGACCACCCGCACCCGGACCACCGGGACCGCCTTCACGGCCCGCAACCGATGACGGGTCGTACCCCGGGTGGCTGTGCTCCTCCGACCTGCTCGAGGCGCGCGCACCGGTCGCCCTGGCCACCGGCAGCCGCTCGGCCTCGTAGGTCTCCAGCAGCCCTGGGCCTGCGGAGCCGTCCAGGACCAGCGCGAGCTTCCAGGCCAGGTTGTGCGCGTCCTGGATGCCGGTGTTCGAACCGAACGCCCCGGTCGGGGACATCTCGTGACAGGAGTCGCCGGCCAGGAAGACCCTGCCCGACCCGTACCGCTCGGAGACACGCTCGGCGGCGTGCCAGGGGGCCTTCCCGGTGATCTCGACGTCGATGTCCGGGGCCCCGGTCGCCTTGCGGATGTGGGCGATACAGCGTTCCTCGGTGAAATCCTCCAGCGTCTCGCCCTTGTCGGGCTGCCAGGGCGCGTGGAAGACCCAGTTCTCCACGTTGTCCACCGGCAGCAGGGCACCGTCCGCCTCGGGGTTGGTCAGATAGCAGACGATGAAGCGCCGGTCGCCGACGACATCCGCGAGCGCGCGCGAGCGGAAGGTGACGCTCACATTGTGGAACAGGTCGCCGAGACCGGTCTGGCCGATGCCGAGCTTCTCGCGCACGGGGCTGCGAGGGCCGTCGGCGGCGATCAGATAGTCCGCCCGTACGGTCCTGAGGCGGCCGGAATCGCGGTCCTCGATGACGGCGGTGACACCTTCCGGGTCCTGTTCGAACGACTTGAGTTCGGTGGAGTACCGCAGGTCGCCACCGTTCTTGCGGGCGCACTCCAGCAGGACGGGTTCCAGGTCGTTCTGGCTGCACACGCACCAGCCGGCGGGGCTGATCCTGGCCAGTCCGTCTCCCGGGTCGATCTCCTTGAGCAGCCACTCGCCTTCGTCGCCGACGAGTGACGGCGTCTGGAGGATGCCGTGGTTGCCCGCGAGTGCGGACGCGGCCTCGTGGATGAGCGGCTCGGCTGCTGCCACCCGGAACAGCTCCATCGTGCGGACGTTGTTGCCGCGTCCGCGCGGGTGCCTCGAAGTGCTCGCATGCCGTTCGACGAGCATGTGCCCGACGCCGAGCCGGCCGAGGAACAGCGATGAGGACAGGCCCACCAAGGAGCCGCCCACGATCAGGACCGGTACGCGGTCGTCGAAGTTTTCTTCCATCAGTAGCTCCAGCTCCAGCCGCCGGTTGGTGGGGGGAATGGAGTTTCTCTGCCCTTGCGGGAGCGGCTCGATCGCCCCTTCACCCGCTTGGTTCACACATCTCGCGCCACCCGTGGTATCGGCACACGATCGAATCCGGACAGCCACATCGTGTGTGCGGTGAGCGGCCGTCCATCTGCGTCGGACCTCTTACTCCGAACCCCGGAGAGCCGGCTCCGTCCACAACTGTGGCGGCTTCACTGTCTCGAAGGAGATGCGTGGAAAATGACAACTCTGTCGGAACGTATATCTCAGTCGGCCTTCGACGGCTCCAGGCTGCGGGTCGTGCTGCTGGTGGATCTTCACGACGGCGCGCAGCAGCAGTTCCTCGCTGCGTACGAGCACATGCGCAACCAGGTGGCGTCGGTGCCGGGCCATCTCAGTGACCAGCTGTGCCAGTCGATCGAGAACCCCTCGCAATGGCTGATCACCAGCGAGTGGGAGAGCGCCCCGCCGTTCATCGAATGGGTGAACAGCGAGGAGCACGTCGACGTGGTCCGGCCGCTGCACAGTTGCGTACGGGACACCCGTTCCCTGCGCTTCAGCGTCCTCCGCGAAACGGGCAAGATCCACACCGAGGCCCGTGCCGCGGAGCTCGGCGGTGCTTTGCAGCCCTCCGCACGGATGGGCGACGGTGTGGTCCGCCACGCCCTCACCTTTACCGTCAAGCCGGGCAGCGAGGCGGTGGTCGCCGAGATCCTGGCGAACTACAAGTCACCCGAGGCCCGGGTCGATGACAACACCCGGTTGCGCCGTACCACCCTGTTCATGCACCGGAATCGAGTCATCCGGGCCGTCGAGGTGCAGGGCGACCTTCTCGCCGCACTGCGCCATGTCGCCCGTCAGCCCGAGGTCCAGGCCCTCGAGGAAGCCATCAACCCCTATCTGGAGCAGTACCGCGACCTCAACGACCAGGAGTCGGCGCGGATGTTCTTCACCCGGTCCTCACTGCCGGCGGTGCACCATCTGGCGGCCGTCGGCAGCGAACACCCGGATGTGAAGCGGCATGCGCTGTACTACCCGGCCAAGCCTGGCTGCGGTATGGCTCTGGCCAGGCTGTTGGCCCGTCAGGACGAGGAGGCGGCCAACGAGGGCTCCGGGGTCATCGAGAGCAGCACCATCTTCCTGCGCGACGACATCGTGATCCGACTCGTCGACGTGCGCGGCGGGCTCGACGCGGAGCCGCTGCGGGCAGGAGGAGCGCACGGACCGCGCAAGGTGGCCATGCTGGCCCGCCTGCTCAACGGCGACGCGTTCGACGGCGGTTCATCGGCGACGGAAGAGAACATGCTGCGCTTCCTCACACGCGCCGAGATGCGCCTGATCACCGACCGTCGGGCCCCTGCGGGCCCCTGAACCGCCCGTCCGGCGCCGAGCGGTGCGGTGCGCCAAGGCATCTCGGCACACCGCACCGCCGGCTCAACGTCACACGGCCACGTGGAGGAACCACTCATGACCACACCCCATCGCATCGTCGACCTCAGCGAGACCCAGCCCAACACCAAGCGCGGCGGCGATCTGCGCGCCATGCTCACGCCCACCACGGTGGGCGCCACGAGCGGCTTCATGGGTCTCGCCATCGTGGAGCCCGGCGATCGCATCGGTGAGCACTACCACCCGTACTCCGAGGAGTTCGTGTACGTCGTCAGCGGGGCACTCGAAGTGGACCTGGACGACGAGACGTACGTGCTCCGGCCGGACCAGGGGCTGCTGATCCCCCCGTACATGCGGCACCGGTTCCGCAACGTGGGCAGCGCGGAGGCCCGGATGGTCTTCCACCTGGGTCCGCTCGCCCCGCGTCCGGAGCTCGGACACGTCGACACCGAGGAGACGCCGGCCAGGGAGGGTGCCGCAGAGCGTCGGCCGCCCGAACGGACAAGGACGGCCTCATGACCCGGCGGGTAGCAGTCACCGGCGTCGGCATAGTGGCGCCGGGAGGCGTGGGCATACCGGCGTTCTGGGATCTCCTGTCCAACGGCCGCACGGCGACCCGGGGCATCACGCTCTTCGATCCCCAGGGGTTCCGCTCGCGCATCGCCGCCGAGTGCGACTTCGACCCGGCGGCCCACGGGCTCGAGGCACAGCAGATCCAGCGCGCGGACCGGTACGTCCAGTTCGCGATGGTCGCCGCGCGGGAGGCCCTGCGCGACGCCGGGCTCGACCCTCAGAGCGAGGACCCCTGGCGCGTCGGGGTGTCCCTGGGCACCGCGGTGGGCGGTACCACCCGGCTGGAGCACGACTACGTCAAGGTCAGCAGCTCCGGCCGGCGCTGGGACGTGGACCACAGCGAGGCGGAGCCGCATCTGCACCGGGCCTTCTCGCCCAGCGCCCTCGCCTCCGAAGTGGCCGAACAGACGGGCGCCCAGGGCCCGGTGCAGACCGTCTCCACCGGCTGCACCTCCGGTCTCGACGCCATCGGGTACGCCTTCCATGCGATAGAGGAGGGCAGGGTCGACGTCTGCATCGCCGGGGCGTCGGACTCGCCGATATCCCCCATCACGGTGGCCTGCTTCGACGCGATCAAGGCGACCTCCGCGAACAACGACGACCCCGCCCATGCCTCCCGTCCCTTCGACGCGAACCGGGACGGATTCGTGATGGGCGAAGGCGGAGCCGTTCTCGTCCTGGAGGAGCTCGAACACGCGCGAGCCCGCGGTGCGACGGTGTACTGCGAGATCGGCGGCTACGCCACCTTCGGCAACGCGTACCACATGACCGGTCTCACCCGGGAGGGCCTGGAAATGGCCCGCGCCATCGACACGGCGCTCGACCACGCGCGCATCAACGGGTCGGACATCGACTACGTCAATGCGCACGGATCGGGCACGCAGCAGAACGACCGGCACGAGACCGCAGCCGTCAAGGAATCGCTCGGAGCGCACGCCTACAAGGTGCCGATGAGTTCCATCAAGTCCATGGTGGGTCACTCGCTCGGCGCCATCGGGGCGATAGAGATCGTCGCCTGTGTGCTGGCGATGGCCAACCAGGTGGTGCCGCCGACGGCGAACTACGAGACCCCCGATCCCGAGTGCGATCTCGACTATGTGCCACGCACCGCGCGCGCCCTCAAGCTGCGCAACGTGCTCTCGGTCGGCAGCGGATTCGGCGGATTCCAGTCCGCCGTGGTCCTGACCCGGCCAGGAGGGAGGACACGATGAGTCCTCGGCAGGACCGGCGTCCGGTCATCACCGGAATGGGTGTCGTCGCCCCCAACGGAGTCGGCACCGACGCCTTCTGGAAGTCCACACGGGAGGGCCTCAGCGTCCTCGACCACATCACCCGGGAGGGTTGCGAGCACCTTCCGGTCCGTGTGGCCGGTGAGGTGCGGGGCTTCGAGCCCGAATCAGTAGTCGAGGAGCGCTACCTCGTCCAGACCGACCGGTTCACGCATTTCGCCATGGCCGCGGCCGACATGGCGCTGGCCGACGCACGGATCACTCCCGCCGACTACGCGGACTCGCCGTTCGGCGTGGGCGTGGTCACGGCAGCCGGGTCCGGTGGCGGCGAGTTCGGCCAGCGTGAGCTCCAGCGGCTGTGGGGACAGGGGTCACGCTATGTGGGCCCCTACCAGTCCATTGCCTGGTTCTACGCGGCGAGCACCGGCCAGATCTCGATCCGCGGCGGGTTCAAGGGCCCGTGCGGTGTCGTGGCCAGTGATGAGGCGGGCGGTCTGGACGCCATCGCACACGCAGGCCGGGCGATCGTACGCGGGACCGACGCCGTCGTCATCGGCGCGGCCGAGGCACCGCTCGCGCCGTACTCACTCGTCTGCCAGCTCGGCTACCGGGAACTCAGCATGGGCGAGGATCCGGAGCGGGCCTATCGGCCGTTCACCCCGAGCGCCTGCGGTTTCGTACCGGCGGAAGGCGGCGCGATGCTCGTGGTCGAAGCGGAGTCGGCGGCCCGCGACCGTGGTGCGGCGGTAAGGGCGGTGGTGGCGGGCCACGCCGCGACGTTCACCGGAGCCTCCCGGTGGCAGCAGTCGCGGGAAGGGCTGGCCCATGCGATCCGCGGGGCCCTTGCCGACGCCGAGTGCGCCCCCGAGGAGATCGATGTCGTGTTCGCGGACGCGCTCGGCATCCCGGAGGCGGACCGGGCCGAGGCACTGGCCATCGCCGACGCGCTGGGTCCGCACTGCACCCGGGTGCCGGTCACGGCTCCCAAAGCCGGTACGGGCCGGGCGTACTGCGGTGCCCCGGTGCTGGACACGGCCGCCGCGGTGCTCGCCCTGCAGGACGGGCTCGTCCCGCCCACGCCCAATGTCTCCGACGTGTGCCACGACCTGGAAGTGGTGACCGGCAGGGCCCGCCCCGCCGAGCTGCGCACGGCCCTGGTGCTGAGCCGAGGACTCATGGGCTCCAACGCGGCGCTCGTGCTGACGCGCGGCGCCGACAACCCCTCGTGAGAAAGAGGACCCCTCATGACCACGCAAATCACCAAGCTGACCATCGAGGAGCTGGCCGCTCTGATGAAGAAGGGCGCCGGTGTGACGGTCGACCCCACGGAGATGGGCGGCCGGCCCGAAGCACGGTTCGACGAGTACGGCCTCGACTCGCTCGGCCTGCTGGGCATCGTGGGCGAGCTGGAGAACCGGTACGGCCGGGCTCTGCCCCCTGACGCGGACCGCTGCAAGACCCCCCGCGAATTCCTCGACCTCGTCAACAACTCCCTCATGGCTGGAGCCTGAAGTGTCAGGACACACCGAGAACCAGATCACCATCGACGCGCCCCTTGATCTCGTCTGGGACGTGACCAACGACATCGAGAACTGGCCGCAGCTGTTCAGCGAGTACGCGAGCGTCGAGATCCTCGAACGCGAGAACGACGCGACGACGTTCCGTCTGACCATGCACCCCGATGAGAACGGCAAGGTCTGGAGCTGGGTCTCCGAGCGGGTCACCGACCGCAAGGGCCTGACGGTCCGCGCCCGCCGCGTCGAGACCGGCCCCTTCCAGCACATGGACATCCGCTGGACGTACAAGCAGACGCCGAAGGGCGTCCTGATGCACTGGACCCAGGACTTCGCGATGAAGCCGGACGCCCCGGTCGACGACGACTGGATGACCGACAACATCAACCGCAACTCGAAGGTCCAGATGGAACTGATCAGAGACAAGATCGAGCAGCGCGCCCGCGCACGCCAGGCCGTGTCGGTCAGCACCGACTGACCCACCGCCGATCCACACCAACCGAAGGGACCCTCCCTGATGCACCAGGCTCTGATCGTCGCCCGTATGGCACCGGACTCGGCCTCCGACATCGCCAAGGTGTTCGAGGCATCCGACCAGGGCGAACTGCCGGACCTCGTCGGGGTCACCCGGCGCAGCCTGTTCCAGTTCGGCGATGTGTACCTGCATCTGATTGAGGCCGACCGCCCGCCCGGGCCGGCGGTCGCCAAGCTGGTGGACCACCCCGAGTTCCGGGACATCAGCGACAGACTGTCCGCGTACGTGAGTGCGTACGACCCGAAGACCTGGCGGAGCCCGAAGGACGCGATGGCCCACGAGTTCTACCGGTGGGAGCGCGGCGCATGATGCGCGCGGCGTGACGCGTACGACGAGTCGCCGGCCCCGCGCGAGGAACGCGGAGCCGGCGAGGGGGTTTCCAGGTGGGGAACGGGGACGGGGGGAGTGCCGTCAGGCGGGGGTGATGCTCTCGACGGCGTGCAGATAGGGGTTGACCGGCCGGACGTCACCGACGATGAGGCCGGCGTCCGCCATCCGGCTGATCATGCTGTCCTTGGTGTGCTTCGCGCCACCGACGTTGAGGAGCAGCATCAGGTCCATCGAGGTGGTGAACTTCATCGAAGGGGTGTCGTCGACGAGGTTCTCGATGACCACGACCCTGGATCCGGGGCGGGCCACCTCGACCACGTTCCGCAGGGTTCTGCGGGTGCTCTCGTCGTCCCACTCCAGGATGTTCTTGATGATGTAGACGTCTGCATCCACCGGGATGGCCTCACGACAGTCGCCGGGGAGGATGCGCACGCGCTCGGCGAGCGAACCTCCGTCACGCAGCCGGGGATCGGCATTGGCCACCACACGGGGCAGATCGAGGAGCGTTCCTCGCATATGGGGGTACTTCTCCAGCAGGCTCGCCAGGACGTGCCCCTGCCCACCGCCGATGTCCGCGACCGTCGTCACCCCGGTGAGGTCGAGAAGCTCGGCGACATCGCGGGCGGACTGCATGCTGGAGGTGGTCATCGCCTGGTTGAAGACGTGGGCCGATTCCTGCGCGTCCTCGTGCAGGTAGTCGAAGAACCCCTTTCCGTACAGCCGGTCGAACACACTGCTGCCCGAGCGGACCGCCTCGTCGAGAAGGGGCCAGGCGTCCCAGGTCCAGGGCTCGGTGCACCACAGGGAGATGGAACGGAGACTGTGCGGGTCGTCCTCGCGCAGCAGCCGGGACATCTCGGTGTGCGCGAAGCGGCCGTCCTCCTTCTCCTCGAAGATGCCGTAGCAGGTAAGGGCACGCAGCATCCGCCGCAGCGCCCGCGGATCGGCGTTCACGGAGGCTGCCAGCTCCTCGGCGCCCGCGGGGGTGTCGCCGAGCGCGTCGGCGACACCGAGCCTCGCGGCAGCGCGCACGGCGGCGGCACAGGCCGCCCCGAAGACGAGCTCCCGCAGCCGCATGGACGGGGGCGTGGCGGCCTCCTGCGGCGTGGTGGTGCTTACGGTCGTCATACCGCCTCGTTTCTCATGGTGTGGGGGACGAGCGTGAGCGTCCGCATCAGCACAGGCCCGCGGGTTCGGATTTCGAGCAGAAGTTGCCGGCGAACGTGTTGGCCTGGCCGGTGTCCCGGTCGGCGAGGTCCGGCGTGGCATTGCCCGCCAGCACGTTGTTGGCGATGACATTGCGGTTGTTGGGCGCGCCCACGATGCTCTTGAACAGCACGATCCCGCCTGCGAAGGGCGACGAGCCCGAGTGGCCGAGGACCACGTTCGACTCGACGACCGTCTCCTCGGCACCGGTGAGGACGATTCCCGCGCCCTGGATCATCGGCAGCCGTGCGGTCTTGGGGCACGACTTGTTGTTCCGGTACACGTTGTTGGCGCGTACGGCCAGGTCCCCGGTCCGCGGCACGCCCTCGTCACCGACGACGAACACACCGGCACAGTTGCCGGTGATGGCGTTGCCCTCGACGACGAGGTTCCTGAGCCGCCGGATCGTGACCCCGATCCGGTTGCCGACGAGGTAGTTGCCGGCGACGACGGCGCCCTTGGCGTCCTGGGCGCCGGCCTCGGTGTCGGTGGTGTTCGACAGGAAGATGCCGGACTCGGCGTTGTCCCGGGCGATGTTGCCGCGGAACACACCCCGGACGGACCGCTCCTGGGCGATCCCCCAGTTCCCGTTCTTCTCGACGGTCACCCGACGCACAGTGAGCGCATCGGTGCGGGACGCCCAGATCCCGTTCTTCTTGAACCCCTTCACTCTCAGGGAACGGATGTGCACGCCCGAGACGGGCTTGGCGTCCGTTCCGAGCACACAGATTCCGTTGCCGCCCTTGGAACAGGCGTCGCCGCCGGCTTTCGCGGCGGGCGCGATGACGGTCCGCTCCCCCGCGCCGCGAAGCGTCAGGTTCGCCTTGGTGACCGTCACGCTCTCGTAGTAGGTCCCCGGGGCGATGTCGATGACATCCCCCGCCTTCGCGGCGTTCACCGCTGCCTGGATCGATTCCCCCGGATGGACGTCGTGTGCGACCGCGGCACGGGCGGGCGCTGCCGCGCCCAGCCCCGAGGTCACCATGAGGGCGACGCATCCGAGGTATGTGATCTGTCGTTTAGTCATGAGGCGAAATTATTGGTGTTTATGACCAATCGCCACATAGAGTGCCCAAACGGGCGTGTGTCGCCGTGTCAGGGCAATCCGGACAGCCGACGGAAGGGTGCCCGCCCATCGGCTCGGGGGTCCCGGGCTCGTGCCCTCACCGCTCGCCGCCGCCCTCTCACCAGTCCCCGTCCGTGACCGGCCTGCCGGGCCCGGGAGCGTCGCCGAGTGGTTCGATCTGATGCGCGCCGGGCGGGAGCCACGGGCTGTGGTCGTCACCCAGCCAGTCGCCGACCGGCTCGACCCTGCTCAGCGGATCAGCCGGTGGGAGATCGCTGCCCTTCTCGTCGTAGTAGTCGAACCAGGGCAGCCCGGCACGCGTGTACGCGGCACGGTCGACGGGCGATGGCGGCGCCTCCTCACCGGTGATGCTCCGCCATTGCGGCGGGGTCACCAAATGGACGAAGGCGCGCCCGGCGGGCTCCGGGGCCCAGTCCGCCATCGGCCGTTCGTCGCGGTAGACCTCCTGACGCATCGAACCGCCCGCTCCCAGCCCCATGGCCATCGCGGGCGGTGGCGGGCCGGCGGGCACGGCGGACGGGGCCGGCGCGGCCGCGGCCGCGGGGAACCCGGCCCCCTGGCCGCCCCATGAACCCATGGGGACCGGCCCGCCGGGCGGCGCCCCCCACGCCGCCTGCCGGGCCTGTGCGTGCGTCTGCTCCTCGCGCCATGCCCGCAGCGCCCGCCCGGACAGCGGGTACGCCTGGAGCTGGATTCCGCCCCAGGTCTCCTCGCCGGTGACCTGGCCCTCCACCGTGGCTCCGAGCCCCAGCGGCACCGCCACGAACTGACGCACCGTTCCCCGGCCGGAGTTGATGCCGTCCAGCCACGGCTGCCGCGGCAGCACCACATAGTTCTGCGGCTCGCGGGCGAGCCTGCCGCTCCACCGCTCCCCGGAGACGGCGCAGACCTTGCCGACGCCGATCTGCAGCGCAGCGGGCTCCTCGCTGCCGGCGAAACTGAGCCACATCGCCTCCCGCAGATACACGGGCAGCATCACCCCGCCCCGGTCCAGCCACTGGCGCGGGGCGGTGTCCGGGAAGTCCTCCACGCGCCGTACCGGGAACTCACCGAGCCCCGGCGGCAGCGGATGCGTCCCCGACTCGGGCAGCCGCAGCGTCCGGATGAAACGGACGCGCACACCACCCCCCAGAAGCAGACTGCTGCCGTCGATCCGCACCCCACTGTCGGCCACGGCGGACTCCCCCCTCTTCAGCTGTTCTTTCTCGGTGCTACCACGGCCTGCCGCCGCTCGGCGGTTCCAGCCGGCCCGGCTCTTCTCCCGTCGGCCTCCCGTTCGGCGGGTGACCGTGCGCAGGTGCACCCCCCTGCGAACGCGGTCACGGAATGTGACACACCGCCTCCGCCACCGAGCTGTGGCGCGCAGTGGCGGAGTCCCTCGTTCTGCGAAGCGCGTCCGTTCTCTCTAGTGTCATAGCTGAACCACCACGGAAGCGCGCCGGGATGTTCTCCCGAATCCGGAGGTCCCCATGCCCGAGCTGTTCATCGGCGGTGTCTGGACCGCAGCGGCCGACGGGAAGGTACGGGAGATCAGGTGCCCTGCGGACGGCTCGCCGGTGGCGGCCGTCGACGAAGCAGGGCCGCGGGACGCCGCCGCGGCTGTCGCGGCGGCCCGCGACGCCTTCGACCGGGGCCCCTGGCCCCGCACCACGGCCGCCGAGCGCGGCGCACTGCTTCTGCGCGTCGCGGATCTGCTGGAGCGCGACAAGGAGGCACTCGCTCGCGCCGAATCCCTCGACACAGGGAAACGGCTGGTCGAAAGCGAGTACGACATGGACGACATCGCCAGGTGCTTCCGCTACTTCGGCAGCCTGGTGGCGTCCGGCACGGAGGGCCGCATCGTCGACACCGGCGACCCGGGTGTGGACAGCCGTGTCGTCCATGAGCCGGTCGGCGTCTGCGCACTGATCACCCCTTGGAACTATCCCCTGCTGCAGACCGCCTGGAAGGTTGCTCCGGCCCTCGGTGCGGGCAACACCTTTGTGCTCAAGCCGAGTGAGCTGACCCCGCACACCGCCATCCTGCTGATGAGGCTGCTCGACGAGGCCGGGCTGCCCGCCGGGGCGGCCAATCTGGTGCTGGGGGCGGGTGCCGTCGTGGGCGCACCGCTCACCGAGGACCCGAGGGTGGACCTGGTGTCGTTCACCGGCGGCCTCGTGACCGGACGTCGCATCATGGCCGCCGCCGCTCCCACGGTGAAGAAGGTGGCTCTGGAACTCGGCGGCAAGAACCCCAACGTCGTCTTCGCCGACGCCGCGTTCGAGGCCGCCGTCGACTACGCACTGACAGCGGTGTTCCTCCACTCCGGGCAGGTGTGCTCGGCCGGGGCACGACTGCTGGTCCAGGAGGAACTCCACGACGCGTTCGTCGCCGAGATCGTCGAGCAGGCGGAGGCCATCCCCCTCGGCGGGCCCTTCGACGAGAACGCCCGAGCCGGCCCGCTGATCTCCGCCGCGCACCGCGAGAAGGTCGAGGCCTACGTGGCCGCGGGACTGGCCGAGGGCGCGGTGCTGCGGTGCGGCGGGAGACGGCCCGACGACCCTGCGCTCCAGGACGGCTTCTACTATCTGCCGACCGTGCTGGACGAGTGCACCCCCGGGATGTCGGTGGTGACCGACGAGTCGTTCGGACCCGTGCTCACCGTCGAGCGGTTCCGCGACGAGGCCGAAGCGGTCGCACTCGCCAATGACACGGTCTACGGGCTGGCCGGAGCCGTCTGGACACAGGACTCCGGCCGCGCTCACCGGGTGGCGTCAGCTCTGCGGGCCGGCACCGTGTGGATCAACGACTTCCACCCCTACGTGCCCCAGGCGGAGTGGGGCGGGATGAAGCAGTCCGGCTTCGGCCGTGAACTGGGCCCGGCAGGACTCGCCGAGTACCAGGAAGCCAAGCACATCTGGCGCAATCTGTCGCCGAGCCCCCAGAGGTGGTTCGCATGACCACGGATGCCGGTCCCACCCCCCATGCGAAGGAGCCGTCCCGGGGCCCCGGTGGCCACGACGACGACGCGGCGGTCGCCGAACTCGGATACAAGCCGGAACTGAAGCGCACCCTGGGCGACTTCCACACCTTCGCCGCCGGGATCAGCTACATCTCGATCCTCACCGGAACCTTCCAGCTGTTCTACTTCGGTGTTGCCTTCGGCGGCCCCGCCTACTGGTGGTCCTGGCCGATGGTGTTCACCGGGCAGCTGATGGTGGCCCTCTGCTTCTGCGAGCTGGCCGCCCGCTACCCGGTGGCCGGTTCCGTCTACAACTGGTCCAAGAAGATGGGCGGGCCCCATGTGGGCTGGCTCGGCGGCTGGATGATGATGACCGCGACCATGGTGACGCTGTCCGCCGTGGCGCTGGCCTACCAGATCACCCTGCCCCGGATCGACGACTGGTTCCAGTTCATCGGCGACGGCAGCGGCACGTCGGCGGCCGCCAACGCCGTGCTCCTGGGCACGGTGCTCATCCTGTTCTCCACCATCGTCAATGCCTTCGGCGTCCAGCTCATGGCCCGCATCAACTCAGCCGGCGTCTTCATCGAACTGGTCGCCGCGGTCGCCCTCATCATCTGCCTGGCCGCGCACATCACCCGCGGACCGAGCACGGTCCTCACGGACACCAACGGGCTCGGGGCGGGTTACCACTGGGGCTACTTCGGCGCGTTCCTGACCGCGTCCCTGGCATCCGCGTATGTGATGTACGGCTTCGACACGGCCTCGTCCCTGGGCGAGGAGTCCCACAACCCGGCACGCAACTGCCCCCGGGCCATTCTGCGCGCCCTGATCGCCTCCTTCCTCATCGGCGGGCTGATCCTCCTGTTCGCGCTCATGGCCGTGCCGGACCTGAACTCCGAGCAGCTGTCCACGGAGGGTCTCCAGTACGTGGTGCTGGTGACGCTGGGCTCGACCGTCGGCGAGATCTTCCTGTGGTGCGTCGTCGTCGCGATCACCGTGTGCGTGCTGGCCGTGCACGCCGCCGGGATCCGGCTGATGTTCGCCATGGCCCGGGACAACAACCTCCCGGCGGGCTCGCACCTCGCCCGGGTCAGCCCTCGCTTCCGGACGCCCGTCGTTCCGGCGGTCGTCATCGGCCTGGTGGGAGTCTTCATCCTGGTCATCAACATCAATCAGCCGCAGATCTTCTCGGTGATCACCAGCATCGCCATCATCATGATCTACATCGCCTATCTGCTGGTGACCACTCCCATGCTGATCCGGCGGCTGCGCGGCGAGTGGCGCCCGGCGGAGGGCGCCTTCTCGCTCGGCCGGTTCGGGCTGCCGGTCAACATCCTCGCCGTGCTCTGGGGTGTGGCCATGTCCATCAACCTCGCCTGGCCGCGGGCGGAGGTGTACAACGCGACCGGACCACAGCACTGGTACCTGCGCTGGGGCGCGGTCCTGTTCATCGGCATCGTCGCCGGCTGCGGATTCGCCTACTACTGGTTCGTACAGCGTCACCGCACGGGCGTACTCACCGAACACGCCGCGCAGGTCATCAAGGCCGGTGATCCCACGACCCCCTGACACCCCGGTGGCCCCCGCGACGCGACCGCCGCCTCCGCCCGACGCCCTGCCCTGGAGATCCGATGGCCTCAGACAGTTTCCCGGCGGAATTCGACTACGTCCTGGTCGGCGGCGGCACGGCCGGTTCCGTCGTCGCGGCGCGGCTCAGCGAGAACCCGGACGTCAGCGTCTGTCTGGTGGAGGCCGGTCCCTCGGACGTGGGGGACGACAACGTCCTCAGACTGGACCGCTGGATGGCGCTCCTCGAATCGGGCTACGACTGGGACTACCCGGTCGAGCAGCAGGAGAAGGGCAACAGCTTCCTGCGCCACGCCCGTGCCAAGGTGCTGGGCGGCTGCTCCTCGCACAACTCCTGCATCGCCTTCTGGGCGCCCGCCGAGGACCTCGACGAGTGGGGCGCCATGGGCTGCACCGGCTGGGGTGCGGCCGACTGCTTCCCGCTCTACCGGCGTCTGGAGACCAATGACGCGCCGGGCGACCACCACGGCCGCTCCGGACCCGTCCGGCTGCGCACCGTGCCCCCGGACGACCCTTGCGGGCGGGCCCTTCTGGAGGCGTGTGCGGAGGCCGGTATCCCGGTCACGCCGTTCAACAACGGCACCACGGTGGTGCGCGGAGCCCACTGGTTCCAGATCAACGCGCTCGCCGACGGCACCCGTTCGTCCGCCTCGGTCTCGTATCTCCATCCGGTGCTCGGCAAGCGGCCCAATCTGGAGGTACGGACGGGCCTTCAGGCCAGACAGCTGCTGTTCGACACGGACGGGCGCTGCCGGGGGGTGGAGTATCTGGAGCCGGACACGATCCACACCGGTGCGGTCTCCGCCCGGCGGGAAGTGGTCGTGTGCTGTGGAGCGATCGACTCGCCGAAGCTGCTGATGCTTTCGGGTATCGGCCCGGGGGCGCATCTGCGCGAGGTCGGGGTCGACGTACGGGTGGACTCCCCCGGGGTCGGGTCCCATCTGCAGGACCACCCCGAGGGCGTGATCATGTGGGAGGCGAAGCAGCCCATGGTCACGAAGTCCACGCAGTGGTGGGAGATCGGGATCTTCGCCGGCACCGAGCCGGGGCTCGACCGGCCCGATCTGATGTTCCACTACGGCTCGGTGCCGTTCGACATGAACACCTACCGGCGCGGTTACCCCACTTCCGACAACGCCTTCTGTCTCACACCGAACGTGACTCGGGCCCGGTCCATGGGCACGGTGAGGCTGCGCTCCCGCGACTTCAGGGACAAACCGAAGGTCGACCCTCGCTACTTCACGCACGAGCACGACATCCGTGTGATGACGTACGGGCTGCGTCTTGCGCGCGAGATCGTGGGCCGTGCCCCGATGGCTGCCTGGGCGGGTGCGGAGCTCGCTCCGGGCCCCGGCGCCCGGAGCGACGAAGAGCTGTTCACATACATCCGCGAGACGCACAACACCGTCTACCACCCGGCCTGCACGGTGCGGATGGGTGCCGAAGACGACGCCCACTCACCGCTCGACCCCCGCCTCCGGGTGAAGGGCGTCCGGGGGCTGCGGGTGGCCGACGCGTCCGTGATGCCGTTCCTCACGGCGGTCAACCCCTGCATCACCACGATGATGATCGGCGAGAAGTGCGCCGACATGATCAAGGACGAGGGATGACACGGATGACGCCTGCAGCGCCGGCGGAGCGGACCGGCCGGCCCGCGGAACCGGTCGACCGGCCCGCGGAACCGGCCTGCCGCCGGTTCACGGTGTGCTGGTGATCCAACGCCGCACCGTCGCATTCGTCGGGTCGTCGAGCCCGCACAGCGCCTCGATGGCCTCGAGGTCGCCGGGAAGGGGCGCGATCCCCGCGGAGGTGAGGGCGGCGTGCAGATCGAGCCGCCGCTTGTCCTCGGGGCCGAGCGGAATCGGGAGCCGCTGTCCCGCGTCGGGTGCCGGCAGGAGAAAGTCACCGGCGTGGATACCGCTGGTGTCACCGAGCCGGCCGAAGACACCGGCTCCGGGGTGACGGTAGAGATCAACAGCCATATGAGCCTCCTCAGTGTGTCACTGAGGGGCAGGAGTCCCGCACGGACCTGTCCGGTTGCGGGCCGGGCGGAGCACCACCCGGACGGCCCCTATGGCGTCTTTTCATACCGGTCGAGTCGTGCCGGCCGAATCGTGCCGTCGAGTCGTGCCGGTCGCCCGGCGCTGTGACCGGCAGGGTTCGGCGGGGATGCTCGATGGCGCGACCTTCCGGCAAACCGTTCCGGCCACAGCACCAGGCGCCGTCAGGGGCCGCGAGCCGGTGACCCTGCCCGGCGGTCATCGCGCCGGGTCACCCGGACCGGGGGCACGGTCCGGCCGCGGTACCCGCTCGGCCGGCCGGCCGGTGGGCGACCAGCTGGGCAGCGGTACTCGCTGCGCGGCCGGGAGGGTCCCAGGTCCAGGTGCGCACATGGTCGAAGCCCGCTTCCGCGACCGCGGCCGCGAGCGCGGGCAGCCCGCCGGGCAGCCACTTCTCGTGGGCCGACACGAGGAGGCGGCCGCCCGGCCGCAGGACCCGGCGGAGCTCTGCGAGACCTGCGGGCACGTCGGGCCAGAGCTGCACGCTGTTGACGGAGATCACCGCATCCACCGAGGCGTCGGGCAGACCGGTACGGTCCGCGGTGCCCCTGACGAGCCGGATCCGCCCCTGCGCGATCAGGTCCGAGCAGCGGCGGCGGCACATCCCGAGCATCACGTCCGAGGGGTCGACGCCGATCACCCGGCCCGACCGCTCGGCCGCGGCTTCCAGGCCGACGCCGGGCCCGGGGCCGACGACCAGCACCACGTCGTGCCGCGTCGGTGCGGCGACGGCGACCAGGTGCCGCTCGGTGGCGGCGTTGCCGTGCGCCATCAGCCGGCCTCCGATGCGGCCGAGCAGTCCGCTGGGGCGGCCGAACCCCTTAGTGAGGAGCCGTTCGACAACGCTGTTCACCCATGCATCGAAACACGTCCCCCGCGGCGCCGCGGAACACCGGCACGACCGGTGCCGCGGCAGAACGGCACGTGCACGCCGCCGAGGATCGCGCACGCCCCGCGCCGGGGAGACCGGCATTCCCCCGTCCGGCGCAGCGGCCCCTTTGACGGCCTCTGCGCACGGCACTGCCCCCATGGGACCAGTCCGGCCCCCGGGCGCAGCTCACGTCCGCCCAGCGCCCTTCGCGGGTTGCCGTATGCGTACCCATGGCCGAATCCGCACCCTGGTGAGTAGGGTCTTCGCCGACCGGTCGCTCCCCCTCGGACGCCTCACCGTCCGTCCCTGACTCGCCCCCACGGTCCGAGGCGCGACAGCATGGAGGTAGGCCGGTCGACGGTGGTGGCCCGCGCAGGGAGGCGATAGTGGCTGTGACCAGGCAAAGCTTTGCTTTCTGCGGGGCTGAGCTGGCCGCTGTCTATGTGCTCGCGGAGGGGGGCCTGGAACTCCATCTGACGGAAATGGCCGGGGACCGCAGCGTGGTGTACGGACTGCCGTCGATCCTCGCCGTGGCCGGTCACTCCCCCGCAGCCGACGCCTTCCGCGCGGGCAGCCCGTTGTGGCTGAGTCCCGAGGGTCTCGCGGCCTATGTCGAGGGCGATCCGCACCACTTCCCCGGCCGGGTTCTCCGCAACAGCGTGGGAACACCGGCCAAGATTTCTCTGGGCGCCCTGCCGCTGGGGCGCGGCGCCACGGAACTGGGCTGCCTGATCGTGGCGGGCGAGGTCCCCGACGGCTTCAGTGCCGACCGCCGCGCCCTTCTCGAGCTCTATGCCGACCAGGTCGCCGCGGGACTCGAGTCGGTCGCCGCTCGTGCGGCCGGACGGGCGGCACCCCGGCCGCATCTGGGGCGGGCCCTGGTGCCGCTCCAGGGCGGCGCGTTCATCCTCGAGCTGGGCACCGGACGTATGGAGGCCCACGCACTCGTCCTGGAGTTGCTGGGCATCGATCCGGACCACTTCGACGGTCAGGTGGAGACCCTGCTCTCCTGCGCCGTCCCGGACGACATCCCCACGCTTATGGCCATCGTGGATCCCGGCCGGCTGTCCGCTTCGGCACAGCAGCTCGCGTTCCGTATCCGCCGTCCCAACGGTGAGCTGCGCTGGCTGGGAGTGCGCTGCCGGGTCGAGGTGGACGCCGACGGCAAGCCGGTGCGGGTGCTGGGCGTGGTCGCGGACGCCGCCTATCTGCGACCCAGCGCCGACGAGGTCTCCATCGTGCAGCGGCTGTCCGCCACGCTGGCCGGTGCGACGACGATCCGGGACGTCAGCCAGAAGGTCGTCGCCGCCCTTCGCGAACCGCTGAGCGCGAGCCGGGTTGCGGTCGCCGAACTGGAGGCGGACCGGCTCGTCGTCACGGTTCTGGACCCTCCTGAGCCCGACGCCTGGCCCGAGCTGTGGCGGTCCGAGTGGCGGTCGGAATGGCCGGACGCAGCGATCCACAGCCTGCCCACCCTGCAGAGCGCTCTGCGGGAGGGCCATATGAGCCTGTGGCCCCCGGGCGCGGATCTGGAGCCCGGACTCGGGGGGATCGGCCCGGGCGGACTCGCGGTGGTCCCGCTGCCCGCCGACGGGCGGATGGTCGGGCTGTGCCTGGTCGGGTGGGACGACGAGCATCTCTTCGGTCCGGAGGAGCGGTCGCTGCTGACCGCCACCGCCGGTCTCGTCGGACAGGCACTGGTGCGCGCCCACGCCCTGGACGCCGGTCATGAGCTCGCCACGATGCTCCAGCGCAGCCTCCTGCCGCGAAAGCTCCCCGAACTCTCGGGAGGGGTGGCCGTGGCGCGCTACCTCCCCGCCACAGTCGGGCTGGAGGTGGGCGGCGACTGGTACGACGTCATACCGCTCCGGGACAGTCATGTGGCGCTCGTCATCGGGGATGTGCAGGGCCACAGCGCCGGCGCCGCCACCATCATGGGGCAGATGCGCACCGCCGTCAGGGCCTACGCAGTGGAAGGCCACCCGCCCGACGTCGTGGTCGCCCGTGCCAACCGGCTGCTCGTCGGCATGGAGACCGACCTCTTCGCCACCTGCCTCTATGTGGACCTGGACATGGAGGAGGGCATCGCCAGGTTCGTACGGGCGGGGCATCTGCCACCGGTGATCCGCCGCCCCGACGGCAGCACCCAGGAGCTGGAGGTGGAGGGCGGGCCACCGCTGGGCGTGCTCATGGACGCGGAATTCCCCATGACCGAAGCGGGTCTCGTTCCGGGGACCCTGCTGACCCTGATGACGGACGGCCTGGTCGAGTCGCCGAACCTCCACCTGGAGGACGGCATGCGCCGCGTGTGCGAGGTGCTCGGTCCGGCCGACCCGGAAGAGACCGGAAGGGTGGCCGACGAACTGCTCGGGAGCGCGAACCGGCGCGACGACGACGTGGCGCTGCTGCTCCTGCGCTACGACGGCACGCGCGTCCGGCCGATGCGCACCCAGTGGACGGTGTGGCGACTGCCCAACGCCGTTCAGCACGCCCGCCGCTTCACTGCGCGCACACTGCGCTCCTGGGGTGCGGTCGACGAACTCGACGTGGTTCTCCTGGTCGTGTCGGAGCTGGTCACCAATGCCATCGCCCACACGCAGGGGGAGGTGCGCCTCGAACTCACCCTGTCGGCCGACCGCCTCCGGATCGGAGTGAACGACGCATCCCCCCGGAGCCCGGTCAAGCCCGCGAATGTGGACTGGGAGGCTACGGGAGGCCGCGGGATCCTCATCGTCGAGGCGACGACAGCGGCCTGGGGCGCGGTGCCGCTGAGCAGCGGCAAGCAGGTGTGGGCCGAGGTCGCACTGGCCCCGGGGGAACGGCAGGCGAGGGACCGACAGACCGTCTGATCCGGCCGGAACTCCGCGGCCGTCCTCCCCGTCGGCGTCCGGGCCGGTGACCGCACCGGCCTCCCCGTCCGAAGCCGGCCGGAGTTCCCACCGGCCTGGACGCCGCGACCGGCGGGCCGGGCGGGCACGCCGCGGGCCGGCAACCCCCCTGCTTCGCAAGGCAGTACACACCTCTGTCCGGCCAACCCCTCCCGTAGACACTGTCTACTCGGGCGTGGTAGACAGTGTCTATGACCGAACAGGAGGCGGGCCTGCGCGCCCGTTTGATCGAGACCGGTGTCGAACTGGTGGCCACCGAAGGCGTCCAGGCTCTGTCCCTGCGAGAAATCGCACGCCGGGCGGGTGTCTCGCACGGAGCGCCACGCCGCTACTTCCCGACCCACCTGGAACTGCTGTCGGCCATCGCGCGCCGGGGTTTCACCGAGCTGACCGGGAGAGCCGCCGAGACGATCGGGGACGGCCGGGCGGAGCCCCGCGCCCAGCTGACGGCCCTCGGGCGCGCCTATCTCGACTTCGCACTCACCAATCGCGGCATGTTCGAGCTGATGTTCCGTCACGATCTGCTGGAGAGCAATCATCTGGGCCTCAGGGAGACGAGCCTGCCGCTCTTCGCCCTGCTCGTCGACCTGGTGACCCGAGCACGTGCGCAGGGTGAGGCGGCGACCGAAGCAGCTTCGGACACGGCACCGCCGGTCGTCGCAGCCGCGCTGTGGGCGAACCTCCACGGCATCGCCCAGCTGTGGGTATGGGGCAGCCTCCCGCTCGTGGCCGGACTCGACGACATCGACCCACTGCTGCACGCCGCGCTCGACGCCCATCTGGGCCCGGTGAAGCGATGAGCACGAGGACCCATCGCCGCGCGACGCTCGCCTGCAGCATCACCGGTGCCGCGATCGTCGCCCTGGACGGCACCGTGCTGACCGTCGCGCAACCCACCATGCAGCGCGAGCTGAACGCCTCGTTCGCGCAGATCCAGTGGACCAGCACGGGATATCTGATCGCCGTGGCGAGCCTGCTGGTCTTCGCCGGCCGCCTGGGCGACCGCTACGGCCACCGGCAGGTTTTCGCCGCCGGAACGGTCGGCTTCGCCGTCACGTCGGCGGGAATCGCGCTGGCCCCCGACGTCGGCTGGGTGATCGCCCTGCGGGTCGCGCAGGGGATCTTCGGGGCCCTGCTCCAGCCGGCCACCCTCGGCATGCTGCGTGCCGTGTACCCGCGCGACGAACTGAGCATGCCCATCGCCCTGCGGACCAGCGTCATCGCCGCAGCAGCGGCCGCCGGTCCCGTCATCGGCGGAGCACTCACCACCCACCTCGGCTGGCGAGCCGTCTTCCTCCTCGGTGTCGTACCCGCCGTCGCCATCGGGGCACTGGCACTCGCCGTCCGCGTGCCCATGCCCCGCAACCAGTCCAACGGACTCGACCTGCCCGGCGCCTGCCTCCTGTCAGCGGCCCTGGTGTCCCTGGTGTACGCGCTCGCCGGCATTCCGGAGAACGGCTGGACGGCGACGACCACGGGAGCGTGCGCCGTGGCCACGGCGGCCTCGGCGGCATTCGTCCGGCACGAGCGACGCACCACCAGTCCGCTGGTGCCCCGCGAGGTGGTCGGCTCGACCACCGTCCGCGCATCGCTCGCCGTTCTGCTCGCCGCATCCGCGGCAATGTTCGGCTCGCTCTTCGTGGGCACCTACCTCCTGCAGGACGTCCTGGGTCTGGACCCGCTGAGGAGCAGCCTGGCGGCGCTGCCGGGGCCGGTGGCGATGGTGCTCGGCGCACCTGCCGCGACGATGGCGTTCCGCCGGTGGGGCCACCGTCGAACGGCGATGACGGCGATGGTCCTGCTCGCCCTCGGCATCCTCGTCCTCTCCCGCCTCGACCGGACCGCCGGGCCGATCGCGGTCGCCGGCGGTTTCCTCCTGCTGGGCGCCGGCTTCGGCACCGTGATGGTCACGGCAACGGCCGTCATCGTGCACCAGGCGTCCGTGCACCACGGCGGGGTGGCCGGCGGGCTCCAGCAGACCGCCATGAACATCGGCCCGGCGCTCGGGATCGCCATGGCGACCGCGTTGCTGACCCTCACCGCACCGGGTGGCGCCCGCAACGGCCCGTACGGCAGCGGACCTCACGGGTCAGGCGGCGCGTTCACCTTCTCCATGAGCGTCACCCTGGCCGTCCTTGCGGCCGTAGCCCTGGCCGGTGCGCTCACGGCACTCGGACTGCCCCGCCGCCTCGGCCCGGCGAAGAGCCAGGGGACGGGCGCCAGGCACAGCACCAACGGCGACCGGAGCACCGGAGTACGCACGGGATAGACGTTCGTCAGCAGGACGGGCGCACGGCCCGGCTCCGGGGGCAGGGGCGGCCCCGGCTCCGCACACCGGGCGGGACGTGGCGGCGGCCTGCGCGCGTGCACCCGTGCTGCCCGGCGACGGTGAACGGATGCGTCCGTCAGCCGTGCGCCTCCGCCTCGAGCCGGCGCAGCCGCTCGTCGTCGCACACCCGGGGGCACGTACCGCAGGCCTCGGCCGGGCGGATCGTGTAGTAGAGGCAGCAGCCGAGTCTTGTGCGGGTCGGGTACGACCGCCCCTCGCTGCCGGCGAGCCGGCGGAAGTCCGCGCCACCGGGGAACGGCGGCATGGGCCCCGGCAGCAGTTCGCCCGCCGCGCGTATGCCCCGCTCCTCGTCCCCCAGCATCCTGCCGAGGCACCAGATGCCGGACACCAGATCGTCACCCACCATGCCCCACAGCGCCCGCGGGCCCCGCCGGAGCCGTGGACCGAACGCCGCGAGCAGCGGCCGCACATGGCCGGCCACCGCGGCGCGCAGTTCGGCACGGAGGGCTTCCTCGTCCGTCACCGTACGAACGCCGGGCAGCAATGCGGCCGGGTCTCCGGGCAGACACGCGAAGCCCCCGGGAACGACGCCGTACTTCCCCGTGGTCAGACTGATCCGCACATCGGCCGGTCGGATCAGTGGCACACGGCGCCGCAGGTACCAGGGGCCGCTCATCAGCAGGCAGACGGACCATAGGTAGTCGTGCAAGGCCCGGGAGGCGACGACGTCGGGCCGGGCGATGTGCCCGTACCGGCTCTGGATGCGCAGGGCCTCCGATTCGAGAAAGGCCTCGAGGAATTCCGGACGGGCCGCCAGTTCCGCTCCGTCCGCCCACCCCTGCCCGGCCGGTGATCCGGGCACCACCGGTTCCGCCTGCAAGGTCGGGCAGACCTCGGTGAGCCGTCGAAGGACCGAGGCCAGCAGGGCAGCGCAGCTCACGGCGGTTCCGACCGGCGGACATGCCGGGGCCAGGGTCACGGTCACTCCTCGGCGAAGGTGAACACATGGTCGGGTAAGGCAAGCCTCACCTTAACCCCATGAAGATCCATCAGTGTCAACCAGGGTCGTGTCGCGTCGAATTGACAGGGTTAGGTGTACCTAACCTAGGCTCTCGCCTCGTGCCCCGGAGCTTCGACCGGGCACGCAACTCTCTGCGCGGAAGTGATCCCTCATGCAGCTGTATCTGCTTGCCCTGAATCCGACCGACTCGGTCACCGAGGGATTCCTCCCCGCCGCACACCGCCTCGGCCTCGACGTCACCGTGCTCACGGACCAGCCGGAGAGGCACCGGGCCACCGGAGCGGACGCGGAGATCCTGGAGTGCGACGTGCGTGACTTCCGCGCGGTGATCACCCGCATCTCGTCCCGTCGTCGTCCGGACGCTGTCTTCACCAACAGCGACCATCTGCAGACCCAGGCCGCCCTGGCCGCAGACTACTTCGGGCTCCCGGCCAAGAGCTGGCAGTCCGCGCTGCGCACCAAGGACAAGGCGGAGATGCGCCGCCATCTGGCCGCCACCGGCGCCGACACGGTCCGCTCGGCCGAACTCGCCGCCGGCCAGGACCCGGCCGCGGCGCTCGCCGGCCTCGACATGCCGTTCCCCTGCGTGCTCAAGCCACGTGAGGGCGTGGCCAGCGAGGACGTCGTACTCGTCGACGATCCCCGCGACCTCGTGCTCCGGTGCGAGGAGATCCGGGCACGCAGGCCGGACGCGGCCCTCCTCGTGGAGGAGTACCTGCCGGGCGAGCTCCACACGCTGGAGACGCTCGGCGACCGGCACGAACTGCATGTGCTGGGAGGGTTCCGCACCGAGCTCTCCCCACCGCCGTACTTCATCGAGGAGCGGATGACCTTCGTTCCCGCCCACCCCGAGCCTTTGGAGAAGCAGGTCCTTTCCCAGCTGGACTTCCTTGGCGTCGGATTCGGCGCATGCCACACGGAGTTCGTGGTCCACGAGGGGCGCGCACGCATCATCGAGGTCAACTACCGTGCCATCGGCGACCAGTGCGATCTGCTCCTCGCCCAGCTGCTGGACATCCCGCTCTTCGAGCACATCCTGCGCACGCATCTGGGTGAGCCGCTGCCGGCGGACCTGGGGGCACGCACCGACGGCGCGGCCAGGCTCGACTACCCGTGTGCCGACCGCGCCGGGACACTGGTCTCCGCCCCCGTGGCGACCGACCTCCACTCCGGGGACGTCAAGCTGGCCTACCGGCCGCTGCGCGCAATAGGGGAGCGGCACGAACTCCACCGCACCAACCGGGACTTCCTGGGTGTCGTACGGGCCACCGGCACCGACCAGGAGCGTGTGGACCGGGCAGTGGCCTCCTTCCTCGCGGCACAGCACTGGGAGATCACGCCATGACCCCGCCGCCCGCCGAAGCCCCGCACCCCGGGGCTGCCCCCATGGCTGAGGCGGACGTGCTGATCCGGGTGCTGAGCGCACTGCTGCGCGAGGACGTGGTGGGACTGCGCAGCCGCAGCACCGCGGTCGAGCACGACGACGGAACGTGGCTACGACTGGAGATCCCGGGGCCCGACGCACTGCTGCTGCCGGTGCACGAGGACGGCTTCCAGTGCGAGTGGTCGGCCCGCCGCCCTCTGCTGCGGCGGGAATCCGACGGTGCGGAACTCACCACCTGCGACAATGTCCTGGCCGAACTGAGGGCGCTGGCTGCACCGGTGGACCACGAGGGCTTTGACGCGTTCGCCGACGAGTGCCGGCAGACGCTTGCCACGGTCCGGCTGCATGCCGATTCGGAGGACGAGGTTCTCGAGATGCTGGCACGGCAGAACGGATCCGACCCCGCCCGCTGGACCGGCCTCTCGGGCGGCCTCGCGCACGACACCCTCGCGGCCCGGCTCGACCACCCCGTCTATCCCACGGCCCGGGGCCGCTCCGGGCTCGGCGTCGGCCGGCTGCGTGCGTACGCACCCGAGTTCCACCCGCGTTTCGCCCTGCGCTGGCTCGCCCTGCCACGGGAGTCGGTCACGGTCCAGGGGCACATCACCGAGGAGCACCCGGCCCGGACGGGGCCCGGCTCCCGTCCGGATCGCCTCCCGGAGCCTTCGGCCGTCGGACTGGCCGGACTCGACGAGAGCCATGTCGCACTCCCCGTCCATCCGCTGACCGCGACCGGACCCCTGCGGGACGCCCTGCGCGCCGCCGGGCTCGACGGCCGGGCCTTCCTGGCTCCGCAGTCCCGCCTCGATGTCGTGCCGACCCTGTCCATGCGGACGGTGGCGCTCGCCGCCACCCCTGAAGTCCACCTCAAACTCCCCCTGGACACCTCCACCTTGGGCAGGCTCAACCGCCGAACCATCAAACCCGGTACGCTCGTCGACGGCGCGGCGGCCCAGCGTGTGCTGCAGTCGGTGACCGCCCGTGAGCCCCGCTTCCGGGAGAGCGTCCTGCACGCCGACGAGACCGCCTTCGCCCATGCGGACCACGAGCTCCTCGCCGTGCTCGTACGCCGCTGGCCGGCCGGCCTGGACAACGCCGTCGTCGTACCGATGGCCGCACTGCTGAGCCGGGCGCCCGGCGGCCGGCTGGTCATCGACCACCTCGCCGACCGCTTCACCGGCGGCGACCCGTCGGCCCTCCTCGAGTCCGTGCTCTCGCTGCTCCTCGACTGGCAGACCACCCTGTTCGGCTACGGAATCGCGCTCGAATCGCATCAGCAGAACGTGTCCCTGGTACTGGACGAGCCGACGGGCCGACCGCGCATCCGGCTGCTCCTCAAGGACAACGACGGACCGCGCATCAACCGTGAGCGGCTGTGTGCCGCCCTCGGCGCGGATGCGCCGGACCCGTCCGCGTTCGACGACGCGCGCATATTCGGCGACGGCGACGGCCCCGTCGTCGATCTGTTCACCACGATCACCGTCCATCTGTGCGCGGGTGCCTTCGCCTTCGGGCTGGCCCGGCACGGGCGCGCTCCGCTGGACCGGCTGCTGCGGCTCGTACGCGAACGGCTCGTCGAAGCCGTGGAACGGCTCGGCACCCGGCCGGGTGAGCCCGGCGCCGTCCTGCGCGAACACGTTCTGGACGCGGCACGGTTGCCCGTCAAGCTGATGGTCACCGCCGGAACTTTGCTCACCAAGGCCCGATCGGGAGCGTCCGACATCAACAAGCACTACACCACTGGCCCCAACTACCTGCTGCGGGGAGTGTGACCGGCGATGACGTCCACCAGATCCTCCGTACACCGATCCGGCCGGCGCCCCGCCCTTCACACCACGACCGCCGGGCCGCCCACGGCCGACGAGGCCGTGGCCCACACCCTTCTCAACTGCCTGCTCCGCGAGGTCTCGGGACCGGAGCACGAGACGGCCGTCATCGACGACCACCTGCTGCTGCGGCTGCCGCGCCGCGAAGTCCTGCTCCGCGTGGCCATCCGCCGTACGTCCCTGCTGGGAGCACACCGTTTCACCGGTCCGGTCGCCGAGCAGAGCGGCTCCGGATGGTCCGACCTCGACTGGCGGCGCCTGGCCGAGTACATCCGCGCGGAACTCTCGCTCCGCACGGGCACCGGCAACGACGAATTCCTGGACCAGATCACCTCCAGCCATCAGGGAGTGTCCGCGGCGCTCGCCATGCGCACAGCGGCCGCCGGCAGGACTCCTGCCCGCCCGGGGGACGTCGCCCCGGTCGCCGCGTACCTCGCCTCCGAACAGTCCCTCGCCCTCGGGCACCGCTTCCACCCCACGCCGAAGGCCCGGGGCGGCGACGCGGCGGCCTGGTCGGCCTACGCTCCCGAAGCAGCGGCCTCCTTCCCGCTCCGCCTGCTCGCCGTACGCGAGCATCTGGTCGTCGAGCGGTCCGTCCGGACGGAGGGGCCCGGCCGAGCGGATCCGCTCGAGCCGCTGGACGGGCTGGGGCAGGTGCCCGAGGGGTACCGGCTGCTGCCGGCCCACCCCTGGCAGTACCGGCTGCTGCACGACCACCCGGCTCTGCGGGAAGCCGTGGGACGGGGGGACGTTCTCGACCTCGGCGCCGGCCGGACCCCTTTCACCGCAACCGCCTCCGTCCGCACCCTGTACGGCAGCGACGCGTTCCTGAAGTTCAGCCTCAACGTCCGCATCACCAACTGCCTGCGGAAGAACGCAGGTTATGAGCTCGACGGCGCGGTCGAGCTCACCCGGCTGCTCGGCCCCGTACTCGCCGACCTCACCGCCCGCTTCCCCGGCAGCGGGGTGCTCCGCGAGCCCGCCTATCGCAGCATCGCGCTGCCGGGGCCGGACGGAAGACCCCTGCCCGCCCTCCTCGAGGGCTTCGGGGTGATCGTGCGCGAAGGACTCGGCCGCCACCTGCGCCCCGGGGTCACTCCGCTTCTTGCCGCTTCGGTCGCCGACGAGTACCCCCTGGGGCCCGGCCATGTCTCCCGGCTCCTGGCCGGCGCGGACGCCGGAACGGCCCTGTCGTGGTGGCAGGCGTATCTGGAGCTGCTCGTCCCGCCCGTCCTCGCCGCGTACTTCGACCACGGCCTCGTCCTCGAACCGCATCTGCAGAACGTCCTCGTCTGCGTCGATGCCGACGGCAGACCCGCCCAGGTCCTCTTCCGCGACCTGGAAGGGACCAAGCTCCTCCCCGAGCACCACACCGCGGCCCTCGCCGGACTTCCCACCGAGGTCGCGTCGCCCCTGACGTACGACGCCCGGCGCGGCTGGGACCGGGTCGTCTACTGCCTGGTGGTGAACCACATCGCCGAGATGCTCGCCGCCCTCGCCGATCTGCACCCGGGGTCGGAGGCCGCGTTGTGGCGCCAGGTGCACCGCACGCTCCGGTCCTGCGCCCACCGGCACGGCTGCCCGCCCCGGCTGAACTCCCTGCTGGCGGGCGAGCCTCTGCCCGCCAAAGCCAATCTGCTCACCCGCTGGGCACGCACGGCCGACCGCGATGCGGCCTATGTCCGGCTGCCTTCCCCTCTCGCCGAGGACGTGCTGTCCGGGGCGATTCCCGCCGACGACATCTGGAACGCCCGTTGAGCACAGCCCTTCTGACACCCGCGGTCCGCGAACGTGCACTGGCCCTCCCTGCCGATGACCTCCCCGCCTATATCTACGACCTCGGTGCACTGAGGGAGCACGCCGCATCGATCCGGGCGGCGCTGCCGGAACGTGTGGAGCTGTACTACGCGGCCAAGGCGAATCCCGAACCGGAGATCCTGAGCGCCCTCGCGCCCCACGTGGACGGTTTCGAGGTCTCGTCCGGCGGCGAACTCGCCCATGTGGCCAAGGCCGTTCCTGACCGTCCGCTGGCCTTCGGTGGCCCGGGGAAGACTCCTTCCGAGACGGCGGCGGCACTGGAGGCGGGCGTGTACCGGTTCCATGTCGAGAGCGCCCATGAACTGCGGATGCTGGCGGACCTCGCGTCACGGGTCGTACCGGGGAGACGCGTCGCGGTGCTGCTGCGCTTCAATCTGCCGCTCGCCGACGGCTCGCTGAGGGCGAGTGCCCTGTCCATGGGCGGTCGGCCCACGCCGTTCGGTCTGGACGCGACCCAGGCGGACGACATGGTCCGCCTTCTCTCCGGAGGGAGCCATCCCCACCTGGAGTTGCGCGGCATCCATGCCCATCTGGCCAGCGGGCTCGACGCGCACGCGCAGATCGCCGTCGCCGAGTCGGTGGTCGCCTGGGCCGCGCGGCTCGCCGAGCGCCACGGTGTCGCCCTCCGGGAGGTGAACGTCGGCGGCGGCATGGCGGTCGACTACGCCGACCCCGGGGCGCGGTTCGACTGGGCGGCCTACGGAGCCGGACTCGCCCGGCTCACCGCATCCCATCCCGCTCTGGTGCTGCGCACAGAACCGGGCCGGGCGCTGACGGCGTACTGCGGCTGGTACGCCACCGAGGTCCTGGACGTGAAGCGCAGCCACGGGGAGGAGTTCGCCGTCGTCCGCGGCGGCACGCACCATCTGCGCACCCCGGCGACGAAGGGACACGACCAGCCCTGCGAGCTGCTCTCCGTGGACAGCTGGCCACACCCATGGCCGCGGCCGGCTTCGGAGCGCGGACCGATCACTCTGGCCGGCCAGCTCTGCACGCCCAAGGACGTGCTCGCCCGCCGTGTTCCCGCGACCGGTCTACGGGCCGGGGACCGCGTGGTGTTCGCCCTCGCGGGGGCGTACGCATGGAACATCTCGCACCACGAGTTCCTCATGCATCCCCGGCCCGGCTTCCACTTCCTGGGGGCTGTCACGGACTGATCAGCAGGCGATCAGCGGTTGAAGTGACTGAAACCCACCTCGAACCGCTCCACGGAGACGATCCGCTGGCCCTGTCTCCGAGCGGTTTCCTCACGGATCTGGCCGGCCCGCTCCTCACTGGCCAGCATCGACGGTTCGTCCTCCCAGAGAGTCAGCGACACTGCTTTCCCGGTGGGCCGGTCGACGAGGTAGTACACGCCCACGAAGCCCGGTACCTCCTGGACCTGCTTGACAACCGCTTCCGAAGTTGCCGACAGATCGCCCTCCGCGGGTACGGGTGATCCCTGATAGGTGCTCAGTCTCGCGAACATCGCAGCACCCCTTCCTCGACGGCCGCCGTCCGGACAGCCGACGGCCACACGGACCAGCGTGCCCCGGGGAACCGCATGCCGCATGCCGGAGCCCGTCGGCCCCCACGTGCTACCACGGGTAACACGCTGCGCCGTCCGGCTCGAGCAGCCACGACCGTTACACTCGGAACCGTGATTATCGAACGTGCGTACGCATGCTCATCGTCGTACGACGCCGACGCATGGCCGTGGTCCGTACCGTGTGTCGAACAACTCGTCGGTGACGGCCTGCGCTTCACCGCGCCGGTGACCTTCCTCGTCGGCGAGAACGGCTCGGGAAAGTCGACGCTGGTCGAGGCGCTCGCCGAGGGCTTCGGCCTCGACTCCTACGGTGGCTCCCACGACTGGCAGTACGCCTCGCACCGGGAGAAGTCGCCACTGGGCGAGTGCATACGCTTCGACGCAGCCCCGCGCGGCCGTCGCATGCTCGCCAACTGGTCGGCACGCAAGGGCTTCTTCCTGCGCGCCGAGACCGCGATGGACGCCCTGCACCGGGAGGGCTTCGCTCCGGGCACGGTCAGCCACGGCGAGGGCTTTCTTGCGGCGTTCCGCGGGAAGTTCCTGAAGACCGGGCTGTATGTGATGGACG
The DNA here is from genome assembly GCF_056435905.1 of Streptomyces sp. NPDC043861. Lineage (NCBI taxonomy): Bacteria > Bacillati > Actinomycetota > Actinomycetes > Kitasatosporales > Streptomycetaceae > Streptomyces > Streptomyces sp. NPDC043861. The sequence goes on from NZ_JBWKDP010000012.1 coordinate 64,679, forward strand.
AGCCCGAGGCAGCGCTCTCCTTCTCATCCTGTCTCGAACTCATCGGCCACATGGACCAGTTGACGCGGAACGGAAGCCAGATCATCTGCGCGACGCACTCACCGCTGCTGACCGCCCTGCCCGGCGCGGACGTCGTCGAGGTCGGCGCGCACGGACTGCGGCACGTCGAGTGGCGGAACCTCGGTCTCGTCGACCACTGGCGCAGGTACCTCTCGGACCCGCAGTCCTATCTGCGGCACGTGGTCGAGCCCGGGGGGACCGGCGGGAGCCGCTGACCGACTGCGCAGCCGCCGGCTCAGCCCGCGGCCTCGAACGTGTTCACCACCGCGCCGTCGAAGTCCGCGGCGAGGTACCCCGACCCACCGGCCTCGTCCGCGACGTAGACGTTCACCGTCGGCACGCTCTCGAAGACGGGGCCGCGTACGGTGACATAGCGCATCGTCGGCTTCGGGACACCGAGGACGTTGTCGGCCTTCTTGATGAGCGCGGGCAGCACCGCCCACTTCACCTTGGCGACATCGACCGGACCCGTGTCGACGGCGGTCAGCGCACCGCCGGGGCCCTCCTTCGCCGCGTAGCCGTTGCGATACACGTACCGGTCGTACTTCGTCCTGCTGCCCCGCACCGGGACGCGGGCGATCGCGTACTCCTCGTAGACCGTGAGCTCGACGAACCTGGTCGTTCCGGTCTTGGCCTTCAGGGCCTTGATGACCTCGTGGGCACCGTCCGGGGTGAGCAGGTGCTTGGTCTCCTTGGAGGGCGGCAGCGCGACCTCGGCCGGCTGCTCCCCACCGGACCCGCCGCTGCCGTTCGACCCGTCTCCCTGTGCCTCCCGGCCGTTCTGCCCGTCCGTGGAGCCACCGGCCGAGGCCGAGCTCTCCGACCGCTTCCCGCTCGTCCTGCCACCGTTGTCGGGCAGGACGTTCAGCACGATCACCGCTGCCGCGGCGAGCGCGGCGACGGTGCCCAGGGCGGCGATGATCCGCTGCCCCGACGGGCGTCGCGGGCCGGGGCTCGTGGGCGGCATCCCGAACGGGGCGGACGGGGGCTGGACCGCCGTCGTGCCGTACACATGACCGGCCGTTGGCGCACCATGGGGCAGGTGCGGGGGCGGACCATGGGGTGCAGGCGGCGGCGCCCAGGGCTGTGCCGTCGTGCCCGGTGCGCTCCTCGCCGCATCGGCAAGCATCCGCTCCACTTGTGCGCCGTCGGGACGCGCCGCGGCATTCCGGACCAGCAGAGCGTTCAGGACCGGGGTGAGTGCACCGGACCGCACCGGCGCCGGAAGCGGCTCGTCGAGCACCGCCACCAGGGTCGACAGACTGGTCTCACGCCGCAATGGGTGCCAGCCCTCCAGGGCGACATAGAGCAGCATGCCGAGCGACCACAGGTCGGATGCCGGATTGCCCTCGTCGCCACGGATGCGCTCGGGGGCGATGTACTCGGGTGAGCCGATGAGATCGCCCGTGGCGGTGAGGCTGGTGGACTCCCGCAGTGCGGCGATACCGAAATCCGTCAGGACGGGACTGCCGTCCGGCCGTAGAAGGACGTTGGCGGGCTTCACATCACGGTGCTGGATGCCGGCGTCATGGGCGGCGCGAAGGGCGGACAGCACTCCGCGGCCGACCTCCAGGGCCTCGGCGACCGTCAACGGCCCCTGGGCCAGACGGTCGTGGAGGGACTGCCCCTGGACGAGTTCCATGACGATCCACGGATGGGGGCCTTCGGAGCTGTCCACGATGTGATAGATCGTCACCACATGCGGATGGGCGATCCGGGCGAGTGCCCGGGCCTCACGCAGCACGCGCTCGCTGAGCATACGCGCGCGTGCGGGATCCGCTTCCTCCAGCGCGGCGTCGGAGGGGCGCACCTCCTTCAGCGCCACCTCACGATGAAGCACGACGTCCCGAGCCCGCCACACGGTTCCCATGCCGCCGCTGCCGAGCCTGCCGAGCAGCTCGAACCGGCCGTCGATGAGCCGTCTGTCACTCCCCCTGGTGTCCATAGCGGGTCAGCTTACGAGGATTTGCGGAGCCGGTTTCCGCCCGCCCCCGTCAATGGCCCGCCAGGAGCTTCACAGCGACGACGCCCAGTCCGATCGCAGTGTCCAGCAGTCCGGAGACGAGCGCGCTGAGCGGCCCGTTGCCCATGCGGAGTCCGGACCGCCAGCCCCACAGGAAGAGGGTTGCCACTTCCACGCCTGCGCCGACCAGGAGAGCGGTCACCAGATCCATCGCGCCCAGCGCCGACAGCCCGATCAGCACCAACGGCCCCACGGCAACCAGCAGCAACGGGCTGGAGACGTGCAGGGCCGTGCGGATCTCGGCGCGGTCGGCCCCCCGACCGCTCACCGCACGGTGCGCCTGTTCGTCGGCGACCAGCGTGGCCAGCCAGACACCGAGCGCCGTCACAGCCACGGTGAGTGCGGCCTCGGTGTGGTCGGGTGTCGCCGTCTCGGCGAGGGCCACCACGACGGCGGTCAGCGTGATGGTCGCGTAGATCCGCTCCTTGAGCCGCGCCGCCGCGATGTCACCGGCGCGTGCGGCCGTGGCGTGGGCCCTGCGCTGCAGGGCGGAATCGGGATCGGGCGCCGTCATGCCCGCGCGCGATCAGGCCGGCCGGCTCCCGCGCCGGTCTGGATCAGGGTCGGGGTCATATGTGCACCCTTCTGCGGCGGAGCCGACAGCCGCAACACTCCTCTTGCCGGCACCGTAGCCGACCGGTCCCGCCGATCGGTGTGTCCGCAATCGCGCGAGTGTCGGGTGCGGCGGCTTGCCCGGGACGCCCGGTTGCCGGGTGTGCCGGTGGCGGCCCGGCGGGCGCCTCGGCGAGGATCGCCTTTCCGTCCGCGTCGCCGGGTCCGGCACAGTCCCGCCGTCGGATCCGACCCCGGGCGCTCCGGTGTGCACAGGACCGGCGTTGCGGTCCGGCATCAGCTCGCCCGGCGATGCGTGGCTCTGGCCATGAGCACCGCCACGTCGTCCTGGGCCGAGTGGGGCAGCAACCGGCCGAGGACACGGTCGCAGATCTCGTCCAACGGGCGGTCGAGCTGCCGCAGTTCCCGAGCGAGTTCCTGCATGCCCTGGTCCAGGTCCCGGTCTCGGGCCTCGATGAGGCCGTCGGTGTACAGCACCAGGAGGTGGCCGGGGCGCAGGGTCACCCGCTCGGCCCGGAAGTCCAGTCCGCCCGTGCCCAGCGGTGTACCCGACGGGCCGTCGAGGAAGGCGACCGACCCCTGGGCGTCGACCACGGCCGGGGGCGGATGTCCGGCTCTGGTGATCAGACAGGTGCCGGTGGTCGGGTCGTGGACCGCGTACACGCAGGTCGCCATCTCGTTCTCGCCGAGATCGGCGACGGCGGCGTCCAGCGAGCGGAGCATCGTGACCGGAGGTATCTGGTGCCGTGCCAGCGTGCGCACCGTCGTGCGCAGCTGCCCCATGACGGCCGCCGCGTGGACTCCGTGCCCCATGACATCCCCGATGACCAGTCCGGTCGTACCGTCGGGCAGTGCGATGACGTCGAACCAGTCGCCGCCGACGTCGTGGTCGCTGGCGGGGAGGTAGCGCCCGGTGAGTTCGAGACCGGCCACTTCGGGCAGCCTGCTGTTGGTCAGACTGCGTTGCAGGGTCAGGGCCGCCTCCCGCTGGCTGGTGTACATGCGGGCGTTGTCGATGTTGAGCGCTGCCCGTGCGACCAGTTCATCGATGAGCACGCAGTCCTGCTCGTCGAAGCGCTCACGGTCGCGGGTACGCGTCAGCACCACTGCGCCGAGCACGGTGCCGCGGGCCACCAGGGGGACCAGTCGCGCGGAGGCGATACGGGTGGCGAGATAGGTACGCAGCGCCTCGGCATGCGCGCCGGGGATCAGCGTGGGCAGGTCGGACTGGTAGAGGTCCATGGGGTGCCCGTCGGCGATGACCCTCTCGTAGACCGATCCGGGCGGGACCTGGAAGGTCATGCCCACGGCCAGTTTCGCCGTGGGGGCGGACGGGTCGGGGAAGGTGGCCGCCATACGCCGCAGCACGCCATGGCTCGACGCGGCGGACTCATCGGGGTCGAGGACTTCCGCCAGCAGCTGGACATCGGCGGAGTCGGCCACCCGCGGAACGAGCATCTGGACCACTTCCTCGGCCGTCTGCCGCAGGTCCAGGGTGGTTCCGATGCGTGTACCGGCCTCGGCCAGCAGCGCGAAGCGCTGCTGCGCCCGGTCCGCTTCGGCCTGCGCCCGCTGGCCTTCCGTGATGTCGATCAGGGAGGCGATCAGCCCCATGCTGCGGCCGGCGCTGTCCAGCAACGGGGAGCACGAGCAGGACCATGTGTGGTCGTGGTCGGGATCGGCCGGAGTGCGCCCGGTACCGCGCACGTCGACCACCGCGTCGCCGCGCTCCACCGCCTGCCGCATCACGGTCTCCAGCGCCTCGGCGGTCTTACCCGGCGCAACCTCGGCCGGCCGTTTCCCGAGGTGCTTCGCGGCGGGGACGCCGTTCATCCGGGCCAGTGCCTCGTTCACCCGGAGGAAGCGCAGATCGGGGCCGAGCATGGCCAGCCCGATCGGCGACTGGGTGAAGAGCCCTTCCAGGGCCGCCAGGGACTCCCGCATCCTCAGGACCTCGGAGGTCTCGACGGCGATGACCAGCACTCCGGTGCCTCCGTGCGGCGCCGCAGATGGGCAGATCCACATCTCCATCGGTACGAGATGCCCGTCCCGGTGCCTCACGGGGAGAGTCCCGACGACCGTCTCACCCGACATGACCCGCTGGGTGAGCTGCTCGGCCAGTTCCCAGTTGGCCTCGGGAACGATGTAGGGGATCCCGTTCCGGCCCAGCAGTTGCTCGGCGGGGTAGCCGAGGAGGTCCTGGGCGGCGAGCGACCATTCGACGACACAGCCGTCCGCGTCGGTCCTCCACAGGGCGACCGGCAGCAGGTCGCGCAGCACACCCGCGTACCCGACCGCCGTCAGAGGCGGGTCCGGTACCTCACTCGTCGCCCTGTGCGTGTCCAACACATCGACCTAACCCCGGGGCGCGCGGGCCTCCGCCCACCGGGCAGTCCCGGCGGTCTTCGACGGAGCGCTGCCGACGCATCACCGGTGCAGCGTCTCGGGATGCCACATTTGCCTGATTTGTACCAGATCACCCTATCCAAGGTCTCCCCCGGACAGGCGAGGACAGTGACCCTGGCCGCGAGCGGAGCCCCGTCCGGCGATGGATTCGGCTCAAGGTTCAACCATGCACGAACGGGTCGGAGAACCACCTCCCGCCCTGCCACGGCATGCACCGTCCCTGTCGCCGCGCGTCATGACGTGCATGACGGTGGCTCTTTCCTGCGGAGTTTTCCCGGTGGCCGTGCGGGTACCCGGGTGTCACCCCGCATACGCCGGTTTGCGGCGTTCCACCGCTGGGCGCACGGTGAACAGGGGCCGGTCCGCCGGGTCCGGCGTGTCCCCTGCGACCCCCGAGAGGACAGCGATCCTGATGAACAAGGGCAAGACGAGGCAGATCAAGGGCAAGCTGAAGGAAACCATCGGCAAGACGATGGGCGACAAGTCCATGCAGAGGCACGGTCGGGGCGATCAGCTGCGCGGGAAGGCGCAGGAGATGGCGGAGAAGGCCGCCGACCAGATCCGGAAGCGGACGAAGCACTGAGCCACGCCGGTCGAGGAGCTGTTCCGAGTGACTGAACAGGGCAAGAAGCTGCGCGGGAAGGGCCGGGAGGCGACGGCCGAGGCCGAGGAAGGTGCCGGACGGGCCACGGACGACGAGGAACTGACCCCGAGGGGAAAGAACGACCGCGTCCTTGCCGAGGTCAGGCAGGCAGTCGAGAGGGCCGGCGAAGCCCAGCGTGATGCCACGGACGAGGCCAAGGGACTGCGCAGGCACGGATGACGAGCCGAAGAGCGGGCCCGGATGCAGATTTCTCCGCACCCGGGCCCTTCGCTTCCACGCCTTGGTCCCGGCCCTCAACGCCTGTCCGCCGCCGGTCGGGCGGTCGGGCGGTCGGGCGGTCGGGCCAACGGCTGTCCCGCAGTCCTGGTGGACCAGCGCGGCGTCGGACGCATGGGGTCTCCCCCGGCCGGCCAGTGCAGGGCAGGGCAGGCATCGCAAGGCGGTGGGGGCACTCCCCCCGTCTCCGCCGGGACGCCCCCACCGGGCCGGAGGCCGGGTGGATCGCGCTCGTACCGGACGTACTCGGGCGACTCCGACAACGCAGCGCGGGGGTGCCTCCCAGCGGTAGCCGGTGGAGCACCGTAGTTGTCGTCGCGGGCCCGCCGGGGATTGCGGGGAGAGCCCTCAGCCCGGTTTCCGGGTGGTGAGGGTGAAGAGTCCGCCGTCGGGGTCGCGGAGGGTGACGTGTGCGGGGGTGTGGGGTGTGGTGGGTGGGAGGGTGGTGGCGCCGTGGTGGGTGGCGGTGTGGACGGCGGTGTCGAGGTCGGGGACGTAGAAGTGGACGTGCCAGCGGGGGCGGATGTGTGGGTCGGGGGCGGCCTCGACGGCGCCGCCTGTAAGTCGGGCGACGGTGTCGCCGAGGTGACGCAGGACGACGTGGTCGTCCTCGTAGGTGACCTGGCAGCAGCCCGGTCGCGGGCCGGCCCAGTCCAGGACCTCGGCGTAGAAGATGGCCGCGTCGAAGGCGTCGCGGGTGCGCAGTTCCAGCCAGGCCGGTGCCTTGGCCCGGCCGACCCGCCAGTCGGGGATGACCCGGCCCTGCCAGATCCCGAAGACCGCGCCGTCGCGGTCGGCGGCGAGCGCGGCCCGGCCGGTACCGAAACTCAGCGGCCCGACCGCGACGGTGGCACTGCGCTCACGGATCCTGGCCGCAGTGGTGTCCGCGTCCTGAACGGCGAAGTACGGGGTCCAGGCCACCGGCACCGAAAGACGCGGGGCCAGGGCACCGATACCGGCCACCGGTGCACCCTCGTGAAAGGCGACACAGAACTCCTCGCCCAGCGACGTCGACCGGAACTCCCAGCCGAACACCGCACCGTAGAAATCCTGCGCGGCACCCAGATCGCGGGCCATCAGACTCACCCAGCAGGGAGCACCGAACACCGCATCACTCGACGTCGACACGACAGCCACCCACCCGCCCACACACCAGACCGGAATCGTTCCACGCTACCGCGCCCACCTGCGGAAAACGTGGCAGCGCACACGGTGGTCCACCGCATGCACCCGATCCGGGGAAGTCGGTACCGGGCCGTCGGCCGCATCCGCGCGGCTCGCCACGCGACATCGGCCGGCTGCGCGGCAGCAACAGCGCAGCACCCGCCGGGGTCGCGCCCGACCCGCGTCAAGGGCCGGGACGCGCCCGCCGGCCGGGCATCACGCCGGACCGGTCCGGGCCACGCCACCCGCAGTCACGCCGGGCTGACCCGGCCACGCCAGGCACCCGACTCACTGCCGCGCTGCTCGATGTACTCCTTGAAGCGTCGCATGTCGCCCTTGACCCGCCGGTCGATCACCCCGGCCATGGCAGCGGCCTTCTCCGCCGCACCGACCGGTTCGATGTCCATCACCAGCTGCACGCGGGTGTGCGTGTCGTCCAGTCGCTGGAAGCGGACCATCCCCATCTGCTTGGTGTCGCCGCTGGTTGTGCGCCAGGCGATCCGTTCGTCGGGGAGCTGGTCCACGATCTCGGTGTCGAACTCCCGCCGTACACCACCGATCCTGGTGGTCCAGTGGTTGTGGAGGTCGTCGAGCTGCCTTACCTCCTCGACACCCTCCATGAAGTGGGGGAACTCCTCGAACTGCGTCCACTGGTTGTAGGCGGTGCTGACGGGAACGTCGACCTCCACCGTCTCCATGACCGTGTTCATCACCGTGCCTCCCTTCCGTGCCCCCGCACGGACAGCGGGTCTGCCGCGCGGACCGGGGCACGGGGCGCGGGTACCCGGCACGGGGGCGATTAAGGGGGGTGGTCACGACACCAAGGACGACCGCGATGGGCCTGCGGCCCGCTGCCCGCCTCACCTCATGAGTCGCCGCACCCGGACTCACGGGCCCGTGCGCCCGCCCGCGTGCGGCCGGCCGACGGCGAGCGCTGAGGATGCCTTCGCAGATATTCGTTCTCCAGTGCGGTCATCCTGCTGGTGTGCGTGGCCAGCGCGTCCTCGGATCCGTGCAGCAGGGTTTCATGCCGTGTGCGATGAACGGCTTCCAGCTCCTTGAGCAGCAGCGCTTCCTCCAGCTGCTCCGGCGCCACCCCTCGGTTCTGCTCGTGCATGACTCGCACCTCCTGACCGGGGGCATCGCACGGTCGCCCCAACGCTGCCCGTACCCGCATGGACGTGATCCACACGCCCCGGCGCGCGCTGGGCCGTCCTGGCCGCTCCAGCGCGGACGGCGTGCCGGGACGACGACGTGTCCTCCGCCCACGGGACCGGAACCGGGTCCAAAGGAAGGGCCACTACGATGCCGACGGCTTCGTCGGCGACGTTCCGTCGCCGGCGACCGTCCCGGGACGAACGCCGGGGCGGACGACCGGCCCCTGACGGGGTCCGGCTCGATGCGGGAGCGGCGAGGACTGGGGCGAGCGGATGGACGGCGAAACGACCCGGGGACGGGTGCTGGTCGTGGACGACGATCCGGCGATCCGGCGCTCGCTGGAGCGCGGGCTGCGCCTGGCCGGTTTCGCCGTGGTGCTGGCGGCGGGAGGACGGCCCGCCCTGGCCCGTATGAGCCAGGACCCGGCGGATGTGGTCGTCCTGGACGTCTCCATGCCGGACATCGGCGGAATCCAGGTGTGCCGGACGCTGCGGGACAACGGCAACGACGTGCCGGTGCTGATGCTGTCGGCTCTGGACGAGACGGCGGACCGGATCGCCGGGCTCCAGGCGGGCGGCGATGACTACCTCGTCAAGCCGTTTGCGCTGCAGGAACTGGTGCTACGGCTGGAGGCGCTGCTGCGCCGGCGACCGCCCAGAGGCACGGACGAGGTCCGTATCGGCGCACTGGTGCTGGATCCGGCGGCCCGTGAGGCGCGCATCGGCGGCGAGTTGCTGCCGCTGACCCGGCGGGAGTTCGAGCTGCTGGAGGTCCTCGCACGGAATCCGGGGATCGTGCTCACCCGGGACCAGTTGCTCGACCGTGTCTGGGGATACGACTTCGAGGTGCGCACGGACGCCGTCGACACCTTCGTCAGCTATCTGCGGCGCAAGCTGGAGAGCGGCGGGCGCGCACGGTGCATCCATACGGTGCGGGGGGTCGGTTTCGTCCTCCGGTACGACGAGGAGGGGCGGCCCGCATGAAGCGGATGAACCGCACGGGACAGATGAAGCTGTCCACACGCATCGCCATCGCCGTAGCCGTCGCCGTGCCGGTTCTGGTCCTCGCCGCGGGCTGGTTGCTGCTGCAGCTGGTCGGGCGCGATCTGCACACGGAACAGGACGCCCATCTGCGGGAGCGGGCGAAGCTGGCGGCGGGAGACGCCCGCAGGCTGCTGCGCGCCACCGCCGCAGACCGGCCGGCTGCGGTCGAGCAGGCACGTGAGCGGCAGTTGTACGCATCGGCCCTCGATGTCGGCATCCGGCTGACGGGTCCCGGGGGTACCGTCTCGGGCGGGCCCCAGCCGAGTGCGTCCGTGTCGCTCCCCGACCGTGCGACCGGGCCGGTCACCGTCCAGGACGGCAATGGCAGCTGGCGGGTCCTCTCCGTCCCGGTGCGGGGATCGCGGCCGGGTGTCGACGGGACGCTGTGGCTGTTCTCGCCGGACACCGCGGGACAGGCACAGCTGGCCCTCGTCCGCAGGCGTGTGGTGACCGTGGCGCTGCTGGCCGCCCCGGTGTCCGGTCTGCTGGGCCTGGCTGTCGCCTCACGGGCAGGCCGCCCGCTGCGTCGGCTCCAGCAGCGCACCAGCGGACTCGATCCCACGGCCGACGCGGCACGGCTGGAGCACTCCCCGACCGGGGTCACCGAGGTCGACGACCTTGCCCGGACCCTCCAGACCGTACTCGCCCGCTACGACGAACAGGCCGCCAGAACCACCGTGGCCCTGGCTACCGCCCGGTCCTTCGCGGCCGCCGCCGCCCACGAACTGCGCACGCCGCTGATGAGCATGCAGACGAACCTGGAGATCCTCACCCAGCATCCGGACCTCGGATCGTCGGAACGGACGGAGGTTCTCGGGGATCTGCGCAGCGAGCACTCGCGGATGCTGGGCCTGCTGCTGATGCTGCGTGAGCTCGGCCGGGGCGATCTGGTGGAAGCCGACGCCTTCGGTCCGGTGGACCTCGCCGAGGTGATCGACGCCTCGGTGGCCGATGCCCGACGCAGACATCCCACGGCGCACATAAGCGTGCCGGTTCTGCCCCGTCTGTGCGTGTACGGCTGGGAGCCGGGCCTCCGTACGATCGTCGACAACCTCCTGGCCAACGGGCTGGTCCATGGGCGCAGCGGCGACGGGCGGGCACGTGTGGAGGTGGGACTGCGAGCCGACGGGCAGCATGCGGATCCGGTGGCCGTGCTCACCGTGGACGACGAGGGGCCCGGAGTCCCCACCGCACAGCGCGACTCGGTGTTCGATCGCTTCCGCCGGCGTCCGGACAGTCCGGGCTCAGGGCTCGGCCTCACACTCGTCGCCCAGCAAACGGCCCTGCATCGCGGATGCGTCCGGGCACAGGACCGGCCGTCCGGCGCAGGGGCCCGGTTCGAGGTCCGGCTTCCTGTGCGGGGGGAGACACGGCCCGTGCTGCCTGCCGGTCGCGACTGGCTCATCGAGACGGCGCGGGACCCACAAGGTTTCCACAAAGTCGGAAGCTAACTTCTGGCCGGGCGCAGGCATCCGGGCCTCGCCCGCTCCAGGAGGTACACAGTCATGAGGACAGCCAAGACCACTGCCGTCACTCTCACCGCCGTGGCGGCGCTGCTCACCACGGGCGCCGCTTCGGCAGACAGCGGGAAGCCGTCGCCCGCAGGCACGCCGTCGGACGACGGCGCGAAGGCGCTGTGCAAGAGGGTGCCGAAGATCGAGAAGCGGCTGGCGCGGGCGCTGGAACGCCTCGGTGGCGACGCCGCGCAGCGCGGCTCCGTCAAGCGGCTGGAGAAGCGCATCGAGAACGCGAAGAAGGCCGGGCACAAGGAGATCGAGACCTTCCTCAACGACAAGCTCACCTTCCGCCGTTCTCTCGTTCCGACGCTGGAGCAGCGTCAGAAGGACCTGGCTCCGGTGAAGTCCTGGTGCAGGAGCAACAACGACGGGGCCGGAAAGTGAGTGCTCGTCGAAGCACGGTACTCGCCGTCGCGAGCGGCATCGTCTGTCTTGCCGCACTCACCGGTCTCACGGGCTGCGGCCCGGGCGAGGACGGCGGGAGCAGCGGGACGGGGACCGGACACGGGTCGGTGACCGGCGATCCTGGGGCGGACGTCGACGAGATGCGGAAGCTGGTGGATGCCGCCGAATCGGCCGCCACCGATGCCGAATCAGCAGCGGCCGAGGACGACTGACAGACCGTCGGACACGAGACCGGCCGGCCGCGCGGTACTGCAGGTCTCATGACGGGCGGCTCCGCCGGCCGGTCGGCCGCCCGTCATGCAACGTCCTGCAACGGGAATGGCCGAGCAGCTGCAGGGCAGGCGAACGACAAGTGCCCCGATGCGGAAGGTGACCCGTGACGATGCCCGCCGACCAGTACGCCGGAACTCCGTCGCTCACAACACAGGAGGCAGCGGCTGCCGCAGAGGACAAGGCCGGGGTTCCGGCAGCGGCCGGAGGTCTGCCGCGTATCGAGGACGCCGTGAAAATCGCTCCACGGGATGCTCGGGCACTCTCGAAGCTCTTCTTCGACCGGCTTCAGGCCCTCGACGAGGGGACGCACGAGTACCAGTACATCCGCAACACCCTCATCGAGATGAATCTCTCCCTGGTCCGCTTCGCCGCAGGCCGGTTCCGCAACCGCGGCTCCGGGGAAATGGAGGACATCGTCCAGGTCGGAACGATCGGACTGATCAAGGCCATCGATCGTTTCGACCTCACGCGGGAGGTCGAGTTCACCTCCTTCGCCATCCCCTGCATCGTGGGCGAGATCAAGCGCTACTTCCGCGATTCGAGCTGGGCCGTCCATGTGCCCCGACGCCTGCAGGAACTCAGGGTGGACCTCGGCAGGGCCAAGGAGGAGCTGTCCGTGAAGCTGGGCCGTGACGCCACCGTGGGCGAGCTCGCGGAGCACCTGGAGCTGAGTGAGGAAGAGATCATCGAGGGCCTCGTGGCCGCCAACGGCTACACGGCAGGCTCACTGGACACCCCGCATTCCGACTCCGGCGACGGTCCTGGCCACGGCGGTGCGCCGCGTCCGCTCTCCGACGTCGTCGGGGACTGCGACCCCGCCATGGAGCTCGTCGAGGACCTCCAGTCGCTCGCCCCGCTGCTGGAGCATCTCGACGAGCGCGAACGGGACATCCTGCGGAAGCGGTTCGGGCAGGACATGACACAGGCCGAGATCGGCGCCGACATCGGCTGCTCCCAGATGCATGTCTCCCGCCTGCTGACCCGGGCGCTGGCCAAACTCCGCGCCGGCATGCTCACCGACTGAGGACTGCCTCTCGGAGCAGGAGGACGCAGCCTGAGCCGTTCCACGGCCGCGCTGTGCTGTGCTGTCTGTGTCTGTGTCTGTGTCTGTGTCTGTGTCTGTGTCAGAGCCTGCGTGGAGAGTTCGGCCGGATGGGGCCGGTTCCGAGGCCGCCGGCTCGTCGCGGCGAGAGACCGCCCGGCACCTCGCTGTCGCTCGGACGCGCGTCGTCGAGCAGATGCAGGACCCGCTTCGTGCAGTGGGCCCCGCACCCCCGTTGTCGACCGGACCAGGAACCGGCGGTGGACATGGACTCGATGTTCCGAAGCGCGCAGGCAATCGGTCCACTTGGACCAGTCACTGCCGCCGCCGAGCCGGATCAGCCGTAGTACGGCTTCGTGATGGTCTTGATCCCGTTGTAGATGTAGCTGCCCTGAACCGGCTTCACTTCCGAACTGACCGACTTCCCGTAGCAGGCAGCCAACTCGCCCGGTGCCAGGACCTTCTTGACGCAGGACACCGCATCGTGGGCCGGGCCCGTGCCGTCGAAGTTCAACCAGTAGACGGTTGCGGTGTCGATGGTGATGCTCACCGACGCGTTGTTCCTGACGAGGAGCACACCCTGAACGGTGCCGTTGGCGTTGTTGTGGATGCCGCAGGTCTGGTTGATGACCTTGTTTGACGTCTTGCTCGGCGTCGTCTCCCCGCAGTACGTGACGTCCGTGGGAACCCACTTCTGCCAGGTGGGGTAGGCCGATGCGGGTGCCGAGGCGAGGGCTATCGCGCTCGCGGCAGTGGCGACCACTGTCAGGATGCGACGGATCTTGGCCACAAAAGACTCCTTTGAATCGAACTTGCTTGCAGGGAGGGCATCCTAGATCGACTTCAGACGGTTCTCGTGGGGTAGGCGGATGGATCGACACGCGGCCCCACGGCCGCCGGGGGGATGGTCCTCCGCCCGCTCGGAACGCGAAGTCGACATGACCCGGCGCCCGGCTCCGCCTCACCGAAGGTCGCCCCCGGCTGCCTGTACCGCGCGTGCCGGCCGGCGGATTCCGTCCGTTTCCGGAACACCAAAGGCGCTGCATCACTCTCGGTGGCGCCGTGGCCCACAGCTGTCCGGTGCGATCCGGACGCCTGGCCCGCCGGTCCCGAAGCAGGGCCGGAAGAGATCTCGCAGAGGTGCGGTGTCCGAGCTCCCCGACCTGTCCACGGGCCTGGGCGTTCACCAGGCCGAGGCCCGTATTCCGGCGGGGTGGAGTGGACGCGGCACCGAATCCCCCGATCAGACCGGCCTGGCGCCCTCGCCGTCCGGTTCCGCGCATGATCGGCCCGCCCCCGGGCGAGTGGTTCCGCGCCGCCCCGGCGCCGAGTGGCACGCTCCGGTTTGCGGCCTGCCGACGGCGGGCGCAGGGTGAACAGGGTGCACGAGCACACCGTGCCGTAGCACCCTCACAGAACCCCGAGAGGACAGCGATCCTGATGAGCAAGGGCAAAGCGAAGGCAAAGCAGGCCAAGGGCAAGATGAAGGAGACGCTCGGCAAGGCCACGGGCGACACCTCCATGGAGCGGGAGGGCCAGGCCGAGATGCTCGGCGGCAAGGCGCAGGAGATGACCGAGAAGGCCGCCGACAAGGCGCGTAAGACGACCGAACGCTGAGGCAGGCGGGCCATGCCGCCGCCGGCAAGCCCCCGTGGGCAAGCCTCCCGGGATTCGCTGCCGGTGCTGCGGCGCACGCTGGTGGTCGCGGACCGGTTCCAGGGCCGCGACCACCCCGTCTGGCGGATCGCATCCGTGCTCCGCACCTGTGACCGGGCGCTGAATGCCAGGGAAAGCACATCCCGCCGGTACCACCACGGCCACCCGGACCGTTGCCGGGCACTCGGACGTGCTGCCGGGACCGGCGCACGGGCCTGGCTGCCGGGGCGACGGCGGTGATCTACGAACGGAGGTGTCGTAGGGGTCACCACGGCACCGACCGGACCACACACATCCTGCCCTGGACTGAACAACGCCGCCCCGGGTCCATCAGAGATCCAGAACCTCTCATTGCCAATGAATGAGAGGTGTCGTTGGGGTTCGAGGCGTGCCCCCTGAGGCATGGCTACCCGGCGCCCCGCCGCACGGCTCCCCGAGGCTCCGGGCACCACCGCGGCTCGGCGCCTCGCGCCACGTCGGCCGGGCACGCGTCGCCCGGGCCCGGAACCCGGAGTGATGCAGTCTCCCGGTACGCGACGAATTCCCGGCGCATCCGGTCAGGCGCGCTCGGCCCGCGCACCCTCACGGCGCCGCCCTCAGTGCCTTGCGCGCAGCAGGAAGGAATGACCGGCGGGGTCGGACATGAGGCGCGCCTCACGCGGGGTGTTCCGGTCCGTCACGTCCATCGGAGTGGCCCCCAGACCGACTGCCTCGCGCTCCGCCGCGTCGAGCTCGCCGGGCGGCACGAAGACCAGTAGATGTGCCTGCTGCGAGTGCTCCGGCCGCGGCCAGCTCGGGGGCGCGAACCCGTGATCGCGGAGTATCGCCAGCACCGAACCGTCCTGGGCGGCCACCTCGAGCCTGTCGGGATCACCGCTGGGCCGGATCTCACCGTCCAGCAGGGCCGCGTAGAACTCGGCGAGCGCCTCGGGTTCCGCGCAGTCCAGCGCGATCATCGCTGTCTTCGGTATTCCCATGTGCCCTCCGTCTTGCGGCCGGCGTCCGGCGTCGGCGAGAAGTCCTGGACGGCGGATACCCGGGAGTTCAACACCCATGCGGGCACAGGCACGTTCGAGCCCCGGGCAGGTAAGTCACTTCCGCCCGGGGCTCATTTGTCTCGAGTGACACTTGGGTCTCTTGCGTCACGTGTGCTTGCGGGTCTTGCCCTTCACCTCGTCCGTCGCATCTCCCACGGCCTTCTCTGCGTCCGCGGCTGCCTGCCGGGCCTTGCCCTCGACGCGGTCGCCGGTCCCCTTCAGGCGCAGCTCGTCGTCGTCCATTGCGCTGCCGGCCTTTTCCTTGGCCTTGCCCAAGGTCTCCTGGGCCTTGCCGCGCATCTTCTTCGCCTGGTCAGCCACGCGAATCAGCTCCTCAACAGGGTGACGTTGCTTTCCGGCTCACCTTTGCGACTACCTCGCACGGGGATCCGTAAACGTCATTCCTCCTCTTCCTCCTCGTCCTCGTAGTCCTCTTCGTATTCGCCGTCCGCGCTCTCCTCGCCGTCCTCTTCCTCGTCCCCGGATTCCTCGCCCCCGGATTCCTCGTCGTATTCCTCTTCCTCCTCCATGGCCTCTTCATGGGTGCGGACCACTTCGCCGTCGCGGATTTCACCCCGCCATCCCTCGACTTCCTCGTCGGCAAAGGTGACATGACGTTGGAAATTCTTGAAGTCCAGCCGCAGCCGCCGCCCTTGGGCCCGCCAGATATTTCCGGTCTTCTCGAAGAATCCGGACGGGTAGTACTCCACGACGAGCACGATCCGCGTCAGATCCGGGGTCAGTTCATGGAAGGTGACACAGCCGCGTGTCGTTCCCTTGGCCCCCTCGGAGGTCCAGATGATGCGCTCGTCCGGCACCTGTTCCTGGACCGTGGCCTTCCAGCCGCGCGTCGATGGACCGACCTTGAGCTTCCAGTCACTGGTGGTCTCGTCGTTCTTCGACACGCTGCGGACACCCTTGGTGAACGTGCTGAACTCCTCGTACTGGGTCCAGTGGTCGTAGGCCGTCCGGATGGGCACGCCCACATCCAGAACCTCGACGATGTTCATCGACTTGCCGCCGCCGGATTTGCGTCCACCCCCGCCGCCGATGAGGTCCTTGGCCTTGCCCATCACATTGTCCTTGAGGCCCTTGGCCTTTCCGGCGATGAGGCCCTTGAGCAGCCCGCCACCGGGGAGCGAGCCACCGTTCTCGGCGACGTCGAACAGCTGGTCGGTGAGATCCGTCAGTTTGTCACCGGCTTTGTCCGCGAGGTGCTCCACCTGAGCGCCGAGATAGTCGACGAACTCATCGCGCAGCAGCTCCATGCCCGAGGCTTCCTGGCTGCCGGAGTCACGGTCTGTCCTGGCCATCGCCTACCTCCGCCGTGCAGCAGTCTTCTTGGCGGTCGACTTTCTCGAAGTCGCCTTCTTCGCCGCTGTCTTCTTCGCAGGAGCCTTCTTCGCCGCTGTCTTCTTCGCGGGAGCCTTCTTCGCCGCTGTCTTCTTCGCGGGAGCCTTCTTCGCCGCTGTCTTCTTCGCGGGCGCCTTCTTGGCAGGGGTCCTCTTCGCGGCGGTCCTCTTCGCGGGAGCCTTCTTCGCCGCCGTTTTCTTCGCGGGAGCCTTCTTCGCCGCTGTCTTCTTCGCCGGGGCCTTCTTGGCAGGGGTCCTCTTCGCGGCGGTCCTCTTGGCCGGGGCCTTCTTCGCGGGCCGCTTCGCGGCAGTCTTGGCCGGGGTCTTCCTACGCGACGCGGACCTGGCAGCCGCCCGGCGACGTCGCGGCGGTTCCTCTTCCTCTTCCTCTTCCTCCTCTTCCTCTTCCTCTTCCTCTTCTTCCTCAGGCTCCTCCTCTTCCTCCTCCTCTTCTTCGGCCTCGTACTCGGGTACCTCCTCTTCTTCCTCTTCCTCCTCAGGCTCCTCCTCTTCGGCCTCGTACTCGGGTACCTCCTCCTCTTCCTCTTCCTCCTCAGGCTCTTCTTCCTCAGGCTCTTCTTCCTCAGGCTCTTCCTTCTCTTCCAGGCGAAGCCTGCGATCATGGAGTGAGTCCGCCAGATCCGCGAGACGCCGATCGACCGTGGACGCCAGGGCCTGGCGGCCGGCATCGAGGAGTTCACCCCGTATTTGTTCGTTCAGCTCGGCGACTTGCGGTACGTCCTTCAGCCTGCGCAGGCCTTCCGTGGCCAGCTGCTGGGGGTCGAGCCCGAAGCGGCGACCGGCTATGTACGTCGCCATGGCAAAGGCGAGACGCCCCTTCTTTGCACGTCCGAGCACATAACCACCCGCGACCGCGGCGGCGAGAGCAATCTTGGTCGTGTCGTTCATGAACTGATCCCTCCGGCAAGGCCCGTTGAGGAGGAACGAAGAGAAGGACAGGGACCGGCGGCTGCAGTGAGCCTGCCCGCACCAATGTCAGATATGTCCCTATATGATGAAATTGTATGTTCGCGCGTGGAATCCGGCGCCCGCTCCGCCCATCGGAGACCGACCATGGCCGCAGCAGAGCCCGCCAAGAGGCGGTCCAAGGACAAGGCGGCGTCAGCCATGCGCTCCGCGGCGGGACAACTGCAGGAGTTGCTGGGACGCCCCCCGGAATCCGTGTCGGCCCTGAAGCCGACGGACGACGGCTGGGAGGCGGATGTGGAGGTGCTGGAGCTGGAAAGAGTCCCCGAGACCACCAGTGTGATGGCGACCTACCGCGTGACCCTGGACGGGGAGGGCGACCTGGTGGCCTACGAGCGAATACGCCGCTACACACGTGGACAAATCGACCGCCGGCCCTGACGGACACGCCGGCCGGGGAAGGGAGGCACCATGACCGTGGTGCCGCAAGGCGGTGGCAACGTCTCCAGGGGCGGTGGCACCAGCAGCCTCTACGACGTCCTGGAACTCATTCTCGACCGTGGGCTCGTCATCGACGTGTTCGTCCGCGTGTCCCTGGTCGGGATCGAAATCCTGAAGATCGATGCCCGCATCGTCGTCGCCAGCGTGGATACGTACCTGCGCTTCGCCGAGGCGTGCAACCGCCTCGACCTCGAGGCAGGAAGCAAGAGGCCGGCACAGCTGACCGACGTCGTCGGGGACACACTGGAGAGCGGGGCCAAGGGCAAATCCAAGGGCGCCCTCACCGGAGCCGTGGAAGCCGTGACCGACAGCCTCAAGGGCGGCGGGAAGGACAGCGACGACGAGGACCAGGAAGCGGAAGAGGAGCCCGAGGAGCAGGAGAAGGAACCCGTGACCAGGCGACGGCGGCCGACTCGGCGCACCCCCTCCCGACGCGCGAGAGAACGCGAGGAGGAGTGAGCCATGCCCGTGTACATCTACTCGATCGTCGGGGAGGACCACCCGCTCCGCATCGACGGCATCACCGGAGTCGGTGATCCACCGGCGAACTTGCGCACGGTGACCGGGGGATCACTGCACGCAGTGGTCAGCGATGCGCCGGGCGACCTGCGCCCCAAACGCCGCGATGTCACCGCGCACCAGGAGGTCCAGGAACGGCTGATGGCCGACGGCACGGTACTGCCCCTGAGGTTCGGCCTTACGGCGGAGAACGATGAAGCCGTCGTCGTTGCCCTGAAGGACCGCGCCTCGGAGTTCATGGACCGCCTCCAGGCCCTCCAGAGCTGCGCAGAGTACAACCTGAAGGTGTCGCAGGACGAGGACTCGCTTCTGCGCCAGATCCTCGACGACTCGAGCGTGGCCCGGGGGCTCAACGACGAGATTCGCAGCGGCACCGCCGGCCCGGACGCCTCCGTCGCACTCGGCGAGCTGGTGGCCGGGGAGGTGCAGGCGCGCCAGGAGGCGCTGGCATCAGGAGTGGTGGAGGCGCTCCGTCCGTTCGCCCGGGACCATCAGGTGTCACAGGCGACCGGGAACGACTTCCTCAATGTCTCCTTCCTGGTCGCCGATGAGCAGGACGAAATCTTCCTCACCACGGAGTTGAGCGTCGCCAACCAGATGGGCGAGGAGTTCGAGTTCCGGCTCAACGGCCCCCTCCCGCCGTACAGCTTCGTCTGAAGGGAACCTCATGGGCCTGCTCACTGAGATCGTGCTTCTCCCGCTGGCACCCGTGCGTGGCGCTGTCTGGGTGATGGACCGCGTGCTTGAAGCGGCCGAGAACGAGTACTACGACCCGGCGCCGGTGCAACAGGCACTTGCCGAACTCGAGGAGGAGCTCCTGGCCGGCCGCATCGACGAGGAGACGTTCGACCGGAGGGAGGACGAACTCCTCGACCGTCTGGAGGAGATCAGGGAGTTCTGGCAGGAAGGCCGGCGCCGTGACTGAACCGGTGGCCAACAGGCTTGGCTCCTACCCTTCCCGCGCGGCACCGCCGTACAGCCAGGGCACCTCCGCGAACCTCGCCGACATCCTCGAGCGCGTGCTCGACAAGGGAATCGTCATCGCGGGCGACATCCAGATCAATCTGCTCGACATCGAGCTGTTGACCATCAAACTCCGTCTGCTCGTCGCCTCTGTCGACAAGGCGAAGGAAATGGGCATCGACTGGTGGGAGCACGATCCCGCGCTGTCGTCCCGGGCTCACGGTGAGCGGTCGCTCGCCGAGGAGAACAAGCGGCTCAGGGCCGAGATCGACGCTCTGCGGCGTGGGGCGCTTCCGGAGGGCGACGCGGTCTCCGGAGCCGATGAGGCTCTCCGGGGCGAAGTGGTCACCGAGGAGGAGCGGGGACGGGGCGCCGCACCGAGGAGCGCCCGCCGCGGAAAGAAGGAGCGCGATGACTGACCGCGTCACCTACGCCTACGCGGTGGCCCGTAACACCGGAGGGCTGGAGCAGGCCGCGTCGGGGCTCGTCGGTGTGGCCGGCGCACCGGTCCGTCTCGTGGGCGGCGAACGCGGCGACGAGCTGGTGCTCGCGGTGAGTCCGGTGCCCGCGGCGGACTTCCAGGAGGACGCGCTCAAGAGCCATCTGGAGGATCTTGGGTGGCTGGAGGCGGTCGCCCGCGCCCATCACGGGGTGATCGAGGCACTCGCGGCACTCACGACGGTGCTGCCGCTGCGGCTCGCGACCGTGTATCTCGACGACGAGCGGGCGCGGAGCGTCCTGGACGCGGACCGGGACGCGTTCGCGGACCGTCTGACCCGCCTTTCCGCGCATGTCGAATGGGGAGTCAAGATCTATGTGGAGCCGTCCGCCGCTCCCGCCGCCGAGTCCGGCACCGGCCCGGAGCCCTCGGCAGGCCTCTCCCCCGGGCGCGCCTATCTCCGCACTCGTAAGGCACAGCAGAGTGTGCGCGACGACGTCTACCGTGCGGCGCAGCGGGCCGCGGAGCGCGTCGAGGCCGCAGCGGGCAGACTCGCCGCCGGCCATGCCAGGCACCGGGTGCAGCAGGGGGAGTTGGCCACCGCGCCTGGCGAGAACGTCGTCAACGACGCCTACCTCGTGTCCCTGGACCGCGCCGACGAATTCCGGGACGAGGTGAGCCGTGCCGCGGAGGGGCTTCAGGGGGTGCGGGTCGAGGTCACGGGACCCTGGGCCCCGTACTCGTTCGCAACAGCTCAGACCGAATCGGGCGGTGACGCGACGGAAGGCGTACGTCCATGACCACCCCCCGTCCCTCATCGGAGGCAGAACCTCTGGCGAGCCGCCAGGTCGCCCTCGTCGATCTGCTGGACCGGCTGCTGACCGGCGGGGTGGTCCTCACCGGCGATGTGGTGCTGTCCATCGCCGACATCGATCTCGTCCGCATTTCGCTGCGCGCCTTGATCATGTCCATCCGTACCCCGCAGCCCGGGGACGGCATCGGCGGGGAGAGCGGCCGAGGTACGGGGAGCGGCAATGCCGAGTGAGGAGGCCAAGGACACCGGAGGCCGTCTCGACGAGGTCGCGGAGGCCGCGGCGCGCGCGTTCCGGCTGCTCCCTGCCGCCCCTCGTGACCTGCCCGCGCCGTCCGGCGCCGCCTCGGGGCACCGGCCGCACCGCATCAGCACGGACCGCGACACCGTGGAGCGGGACCTGGTGAAACTCGTCCTCACCCTGGTCGAGCTGCTGCGCCAGCTCATGGAACGCCAGGCACTGCACCGGGTCGACCAGGGAGACCTCACCGAGGAGCAGGAGGAGCGCCTGGGGGCGACGCTGCTCATCCTCCATGAGCGCATGAACGACCTGTGCGCCCAGTACGGACTGACCCTGGACGACCTCAATCTCGACCTCGGCCCGCTGGGACCGCTGCTGCCGCCCCCGGACTGAGCCGGTGCCGCACGAAGCGGCGCGGGGCTGTCGTCAGGGTCGCCGCACCACCGTGCCGCGAGCCGCGCGGCGCGGCGGTGGCGCGGACGCTGTCGTCGAGTGCCGGGAACGCCGGACCGGCAGGCCCGCAAGCGGCCTCGCACAGGGGCCCTGGGCCGCGGGACATCCCCGGACGTCCCGACTGGTTGATCCGACAACAGGCGAAGCCGGGGGTCTCGGCGAACAATGGGTCTCCGATGGGCATGCGCCCTTCTGGGCGCCTGGGGCTTGCCTGCCCCGATCCGTTTTCGCCCGGGCCAGTCCCTGCTGTGCGTTCTCCCCTGGGGAGGAATTCATGCTGATGCCCAACGAGGACGAAGTCGCCGAGCTGCTGAGCAACTACCG
This sequence comes from Streptomyces sp. NPDC043861, assembly GCF_056435905.1. Taxonomy (NCBI): domain Bacteria; kingdom Bacillati; phylum Actinomycetota; class Actinomycetes; order Kitasatosporales; family Streptomycetaceae; genus Streptomyces; species Streptomyces sp. NPDC043861. The sequence continues at coordinate 86,446 of NZ_JBWKDP010000012.1, forward strand.
GGTGCAGGAACGCCGCATGCTGCTCAACCCGGCCGACCCCGAGATCAGTGCATCCTTCCGGGACACCGCCTACACCCTGTGCATCCTGATGGGCCGGCGTACCGCTCTCGAGGCGGTCCACAGGGCGGAGCGCTACCTCGCGGCGGTGAGAGAGCGGCGCAAGTCCGAACCGGCGACGCTGATCGGCAAGAAGCAGTGATCGGGGTGGTTCCTGTTACGGCCGTCGGGTAGCCGCCCAGCATCGGGGGCGACCGGTCCGGTCCTGCCCCGGGTGCCGGCACGCACGGGGAATGCCGGGGAAGGAGCTGTCATGGGTGGCGCCGACCGGACCGGTGCCGCGTCCGACGCGGTCTCCGGCCCCGAGCTGCAGCCCTCGCCACCGGGTGGACTGCTGGATGTGCTCGGTGTGGCGGCCGTCGTGCTCGATTCCACCGGGCGGATCGCCCTGTGGAGCCCTCAGGCGGAGGAGCTGCTCGGCTACACCACGGAGGAGGCCCTCGGCGAGTACGCGGCCCCGCTGCTGGTCTCCGAGGAGAACTTCGCACTCGTACTGCGCCTCTTCGACCAGGTCATGAGCAGCGGAAAGAGCTGGGCCGGCGTCTTTCCCGTGCGCCACAAGGACGGCAGCACACGCCTGCTGGAATTCCGCAACATGCGGCTGCAGGACGAGCACGGCGACCCCTACGCCCTGGGCCTGGCCACGGAGCAGACGACGCTTCGCCAGGTGGAGCGCGACCTCGCGCTGTCGGTCCGACTCGTCGAGCAGTCCCCCATCGGTCTTGCGGTCATGACCACCGACCTGCGGTACGCCTCGGTCAACCCCGCCCTGGAGCAGATGACGGGCGTGACCGCCGACGAGCACCTCCAGAAGCGCATGGGGGAGGTCCTGCCCTCGTACGACTGCCACGTCGTGGAATCGGCGATGCAAGAGGTGCTGGCGACCGGCGATCCGCAAGTGGATCTCCAGATGCTCTGCCGCACCCGGGCCGATCCGGACACCCAGCGCGCCTGGTCGGTGTCGCTGTACCGGCTCGACGACGTCGACGGCCGGGTCCTCGGGCTCGCCGTCTCGGTGATCGATGTCACCGACCGGTACCGGGCCTCCACCGAGGCGGAGCGGGCACGCCACCGGCTTGCCCTGGTGGCCGACGCCTCCGTGCGGATCGGCACCACGCTCGACCTGGGGCAGACGTCGCGCGAGCTTGCGGAAGTCGCCGTGCCCGCGGTCGCCGACGTGGCATCGGTGGAAGTCCTCGAGTCGGCACTGAAGGGGCCCTACGGCCGGGCACCGGTCGGCGGCCCCTCCGTCTTCATGCCGCTCGCCGTGGCCGCTGCCTACGCCACCCCTGCCCTGGAGGCCCTCGACCATCCCGGTGAGCCGGCCCGCTACAGCGCCGACCGGCTCGTCACCCGGTGCATCAGCACGGGACGCCCCGTCACCGTGTCGCACGTCGACGAGCGGGACCTGTCCGACATCGCCCGCGACAGCGAGGCGGCCACTCTGCTCGCGAAGGCGGGCGTGCACTCCTATCTGGCGGTGCCGTTGACGGCACGTGGCGAAGTTCTCGGCGCCCTGGGTCTCCTGCGTGCCCGCAATCCTCTGCCCTTCGACGACGACGACGTACTGCTGGCCTGCGAGCTGGCGGCCCGTGCCGCCGTTTGTCTCGACAACGCCCGCTGGTACCGGCAGCAACGCGAGACCGCCCTTGCCCTCCAGCGCAGCATGCTCCCCGAGACGCCCCAGCATGTGACCGGACTGGAACTCGCCGCCCGCTACCAGCCGGCCGGGGTGGGCAGCGAGGTCGGCGGTGACTGGTTCGATGTCATTCCGCTGCCCGACGAGCGGACGGCCCTGGTCGTCGGCGATGTGATGGGCAGCGGCATCAGTGCCGCCTCCGCCATGGGACGGCTGCGGACCGCCACCCAGGCACTCTCCACGCTCTCGCTCGACCCGGCAGAGGTCCTGCGGCACCTGGACGAGATCACCGCAGGACTCGACCCCTACATCGCGACCTGCGTCTACGCCGTGTACGACCCCCTGCGGGGGCAGTGCTGCATCTGCACCGCCGGTCATCTGCCACCGGTCCTCATCCGGTCCGGCCAGGCACCACAACTGCTCGATCTGCCCCGGGGAGTGCCGCTCGGGGTCGGCGACGTGCCCTTCCACGCGGTCTCCATCGCCATGAGTCCGGGCGACCAGCTCGTGCTCTACACCGACGGCCTCGTCGAGACGCGGGACGAGGACATCGACACCCGTCTCGCCATGCTGCTGCACCACCTCAGGACCCCGGAATCATCGCCGGAGGACACCTGCGACCGGCTCCTGCGCGACCTCCGCAACCCCAGTGACGACGATGTGGCCCTGCTCATCGCCCGCGTCCGCGCCTGAACGGAGGGAACCGCCATGGAGGCGCGAAGGCCGTGCACCGGACCCGGCCCGCTCCGGGATCACCTCAGGCGACCGGAGAACGTCGGGCAGACGGCCCATGGTGCTCACGCAGTCCCGACACCCTGTGCATATGACGTCCTGTCATCGGCGGGCGCATTCACCCGGACCGTAAGGCCGCAGAGGGAACAGCAATGCACCGGGGCGCGGTTGGGCCACGAGCGCAGTGGCGCACCTCCGGTCGGCTGCCCGGGGCGTGAGCGCCACGACCCCGAGCAGGGCCGCCGGGGCCAGGGCAAGTCGCAGCCGGCGGCCGGCACCAGGAAGGTTCCGGGAGTGCCCGGCGGAGCGGACCACTCCCGGCCCTGCCGCTGACCAACCGTCAGGACCGCAAGGCCACCGGGCTCCGGGCCCGCCGTCCGCGCTCCACCGGGCCCGACTAGTGCCGCATCAGGCAAGGTTTGCCCGTCAAGGAGCGGCGTCCGGTGCGGTGGATCGCAAGGCGCTGGATCGACCTCGTAGTGGGCCTACTCGGTTGATTCGGCAACGCAGCGTGGGGGCACCTCCCGGCGAAGCCAGGGGGAGTGCCGTGCCGGGCGTCGCGACGGGGCAAACCTTGGCTGACGCGGCACTAGAGTGCCGGACATGGCGGTCGACGCGGATGTGCTGGTGGTGGGGGCGGGGCCGGTCGGCCTGAGCGCTGCACTGCTGCTCGCCCGGGCGGGGCTCGGTGTGGTGGTGCTGGAACGCCGTCCCGGTCCGGTCACCGAGTCCCGGGCGACGGACCTGCACGCGCGGACCCTGGAGGCCCTGGCCCCGAGCGGGCTGGCAGAGGCGCTGCGCCCGCTGGGCCGCCGGGTGGACTCGGTGGAGATGTGGTCCCAGGGGCGCAGGCTCGGCGGCTTCGACCTGGCACGGCTGCGCTCCTCCTACCCCTACATCCTGACCGTCCCGCAATGCGCGACCGAGGGCCTGCTCGCAGCGGAGGCCGAGCGCGCGGGGGTGCGCGTGCACCGCTCCGCCGCCGTCCGGTCGGTCGAGGAGGACACCGACGGCGTCACCGTGCTGTCGGACGCCCTCGACCCGCTGCGCGCCCGCTGGGTGGTGGCGGCCGACGGCGCGGCGAGCACACTGCGTGCCCTGGCCGGCACGGCGTTTCGCGGCCGGACCTACGCCGGCACATGGCAGCTCGCCGACCTGCGGGTCGAGAATCCCTCGCTGGACCCGGCGCGCGTGCACATGGTGGGCGGGCCGCGCGGTCTTCTCGTGGTGCTGCCGATGCACCTCGACGGCTGGGCCCGGGTGGTGCTGCACCTGCCGCACGGCCCGGCGTCGCCGGGCGGTGCCGACAGCCCGGCGGTGCTCGCCGCCGAGGCGGCGGCCAGGGGGTGGACTGCGGACGTCCGCGAATGCCGCTGGACGAGCACCTTCCGCACCCACCGGCGCCTCGCCGCACCGCAGCGGAGCCGGCGGGTGCTGCTGATCGGCGACGCCGCCCATGTGTGCAGTCCGGTCGGCGGGCAGGGACTCAACCTCGGCCTGCGGGACGCCGTCTCCCTCGCCGCCGCGCTGCCCGGTGCAACCGCCCGCGGCGGCCCGGCGGCCGACGGGCTCGCCCCCTGGCGCCGCGCCCGCCGCGCCGACGCCCTGAGCGTGCTCGCCCGCACCGACCTCGCCACCCGCGCCTGGACGCTGCGCTCGGCACCCGCCCGCGCCGTACGGGACACGGCCCTGCGCGGCGTCCTCACCACCCCGGCGGGGCGCCGCCTCCTCGCCGAGGCGGTCGCCGGTCCGCGCCCGGCCCGCCCCTGAACCCGCCACGGCCCCCTGCCGGGCACCGCCTGGTACGGGCGGCACGCGTCCGGCCGGAAGGATGAGGCGGCAGGATCCGGGTAGCCGGGCGGCACGGACCCTCCGGCATGGAAAGGGAGATCGCCATGAAACGTGCCCGGCAGCGTGGCAGGCCCGCTCCGCCAGCGGCGGAAGAGCTCGCGCGGGGGATCAGCGACGCAGAGGCGGATACGACCGAGCCCCGCCGACCGAACGGCGGGGCCGGTGAGATGCTCCGGTCGCCCCGGCGTGCCCAGGACCGCGCGCGGAGCAGGGCCGTCGACGGATAGGCCACGACGGGCCCGGTGCCGGTCGTCGCAGCCCGGCATCGGCCGTCGACCGCAGCCACACGGCCCGCACGTGCCGGCAAGGCCATGACCGGTGCGTGCGGGCCGCGTCGTGGCTCGGGCAATGTCCGGCCGATCACGCCCCGGGCTCCGCGTGCGGCGTACCGGCGGTTCCGGCAGCAGCTCCGCGCCGCCTGCGCAGCGACCGTGACGGACAGCCGCCGGGCGGACCACCGCATGTACACGCCTCGGGCGCGTCCTTCACGGACAGCGACCGGTGGGCATGCTGTGCGCCACCGAACACACCGGAACCGCGCCGCGTCACGGCAGGCCGGGGACCCCTGCCGCCTCCAGCCCGCTGCGGAGGTACCGTGGAAGAACTCCTTTCGCGCTTGTGGGCGGGTGGGTGGCTGTCGTGTCGACGTCGAGTGATGCGGTGTTCGGTGCTCCCTGCTGGGTGAGTCTGATGGCCCGCGATCTGGGTGCCGCGCAGGATTTCTACGGTGCGGTGTTCGGCTGGGAGTTCCGGTCGACGTCGCTGGGCGAGGAGTTCTGTGTCGCCTTTCACGAGGGTGCACCGGTGGCCGGTGTCGGTGCCCTGGCCCCGCGTCTTTCGGTGCCGGTGGCCTGGACCCCGTACTTCGCCGTTCAGGACGCGGACACCACTGCGGCCAGGATCCGTGAGCGCAGTGCCACCGTCGCGGTCGGGCCGCTGAGTTTCGGTACCGGCCGGGCCGCGCTCGCCGCCGACCGCGACGGCGCGGTCTTCGGGATCTGGCAGGGCCGGGTCATCCCCGACTGGCGGGTCGGCCGGGCCAAGGCACCGGCCTGGCTGGAACTGCGCACCCGCGACGCCTTCGACGCGGCCATCTTCTACGCCGAGGTCCTGGACTGGGCCGGCCCGCGACCGGGCTGCTGCCAGGTCACCTACGAGGACGACCACGTTGTCCTGCGTCACCTCGGCGACACCGTCGCCCGACTCACAGGCGGCGCCGTCGAGGCCGCCCCCGACCCACACATCCGCCCCCGCTGGCACGTCCACTTCTACGTCCCCGACCTCGACACCGCCGTCCACACCGCCACCCACCACGGCGCCACCACCCTCCCACCCACCACACCCCACACCCCCGCACACGTCACCCTCCGCGACCCCGACGGCGGACTCTTCACCCTCACCACCCGCGTCCCGGGTCCTCGCCGACGTGTTGGGCCGCTCGGGCAGTCCGAGCGCAGGAATCCCCCGCGGCCGGTCGGCATCTGAGACACGGCCGGCACCTCATGGCTCGCCATTCGACGCGGCGTCATGTTCGGCGGCGCGTCAGCCGCCGGTACCGCCGAGGACCGTCCTTGCCGCGGTGCGGTGCAGGGCGTCCACCGTCGCCATCTGGTCCGTCGCCCGGTCGACCAGCGTGTGGAGCCGTGCCCCGTCGAGGCGGTCGGACTCCGCGGCCACGGTCATCAGCGCCTGCCACAGGTGGTGTTTGCCCTGGATACCCATCCTCAGCGACTCCAGTTCGACCAGGCTGCTCAGCTGCGAACGGCGGAAGACCCGGCCGTTGGGCTTGAGGCGCGCGGCCTTCTCGGCAGCCCAGCCTCCGTAGACCTTGTAGCGGCGCGGGGCGATCCCGAGCGCCTCCATCACGGCGAGAAGACTTCCGCGGTCCTCGGCAATGTCCTCGGACAGCTGCCGCATCTCCCCGGCGCGGACCGACGACCGGTGGGCCCGTGCGATCCGCCGCGACAGTTCGACGCCCGATGTGGCGCCGGCCAGGTGGTCGTTGAGATAGATGCTCAGAACTCTGCGGTCCACGGGTCTGCCTTCGGATCGAACGGCGCGGACAAGCTCGTGCCCTGGGGTCCGCCTTCCGATCCTTCCGCCAATCGCTGCCGGAATCACGGTCTGCACGTTCGATCCCTCTTCCAGAGGATCCGAATTCCCCCGAGAGCGTGCACCGCGCGGGCCCCGAAAGGAATCTGCCGGGGTGGCCGTGAGAGGTGGTTCAGGGGGAGTACTGTGCGCTGGCACCACACCCGATGGACGGATGTACGTGGAGGTTCGATGAAGGCATCTACCCGTGCGTGGAAGCGCTCGGGCGCTCTGATAGCGGGCGCGGCCGCAGGCTTCGTCGGAGTGGGTCTGTGCGCCACTCCTGCCTCGGCCCACACCCCCCTTTGGACGGTGACGTGCTCCGAGGTCACCGTCGATCTGAAGGCATACAACGACGATGTCACCAACACGGTGACCATCACCGTCGACGGCAAGGACCTGCTCCCCGCCAAGGAGTTCGGGAGCACGTTCCACGACACGCTCAAGCTGCCCGAGCACAAGACCGAGGTGCCGGTGCGGCTCGTCGTCAAGGCAGGCGACGGCGAACGGTTCTCCTACGACGACGTGAAGACGTCGCCGGTCTGCGAGTCCACGCCGGAGCCTTCGGACACCCCCGAGCCTTCGGACACGCCGTCCACCGAGCCGCCCAGCTCCGAGGCTCCGCCGGCGGCCAGCACTCCGCCGGGTGGCCTCGCGGAGACGGGTGGATCCAGCGCCACGCCCGTGATCGCCGGCGCCGCAGCCGTCGCGGTCCTGGCCGGTGGCGGCATTCTCGTGGCCACGCGCAAGCGCCGCGCCGCCCGCGGCTGACCGCACCCAGGTGCCTGTGCCCTGCGGCCGCCTTCGGCTGCAGGGCACAGGCGGAGGACCGGGCCGCCGCAGGGGCCCCGGGGTCGGCCCGCACAGGCCGCGGACAGGCCCCGAGGTGTGATCCCACGCATAGGAGCCATGTCACGTCCTAAGCGCGGTAGTAGTCACCGACCCCTCACTCCCGCCCAGAAAAGCCCCGCACGAGATCATTTCGGACATTTGCCAGTAGTCGGTTAGTACGTCACATCTTTGCGCCGTTCGGCTGGCGCCGCTAACCATGGCTGACGTTCCCGGGAGCCACCGACGGGCCCGACCCGACCGGTCTCCCCCACCACGTCCCCCATGGAGAGTCACTTCCGTATGACCGCCTACACGAAGACGAGCACCAGCCGCACCGCCCGACTCCGCAAGTTCTCCGTCACGGGCCTGGTCACCGCGGGCGCCGCAGCCGCCGCACTCACCCTGGCGCCGTCGCCCGCCCACGCCGCCGCGGCCGCCCCTTCGGGTGCCCCCGCCGGCAAGGCCGCGGCAGCCGACAGTGAGGCCGCGAAGAAGGGCAAGAAGGACTACGCCGACAACCTCGACGGCTGGATCAAGGAAGCCCTCGACATCATGAAGGCCAAGGACATCCCGGGCAGCTACGAGGGCCTGCACCGCAACATCATGCGCGAGTCCGGCGGCAACCCCGACGCGCAGAACGACTGGGATGTGAACGCCCAGAACGGCACGCCCTCCAAGGGCCTGCTCCAGGTCATCCAGCCGACCTTCGAGGCGTACCACGTCAAGGGGACCCCGCACGACCTCACCGACCCCGTGGCCAACATCACCGCCGCCGCGAACTACGCCGCCGACAGGTACGGCTCCATCGACAACGTCGACTCCGCCTACTGACGCGTAGAGTCCGCACGCCGATCGGCGTCCGGAGGACACCGGTGGACGCGGGCCAGGACGAGAACCGTGTCGTCGTGCGGCGGACCGGGCAGCAGATTCGCGAGAATCCGGTCCGCTGACTCCTCCAAGGGGCCTGAGACATCGGCCAGTTCTGCGCGAAGACGGTCAATGCCCACATCGATGTGCCGGCCGCGTGCCTCGATGAGGCCGTCGGTGTACAGGGCGAGGGTGGCGCCGTCGGGAATGCCGATCTCGATCGTGCGGAAGGGGTGGCCGCCGACTCCGAGCGGCACGCCCAGGACCTCGCCGACCGTGGTGACCGTACCGTTCGGGTCGAGCACGAGCGGTGGGGGATGCCCGGCGCCGGCGATACGGGCGAGACCGCCCCTCGGGTCGTAGACGAGATACACGCAGGTCGCGAGCTCGATGCCCGACTCCTCGGCACAGGCGTCCAGTTCGGCGAGCAGCTCGTCCGGCTCCACGTTGCGCCTCGCGAGCGCCTTGGCCGTGATGCGCAGCCGGCCCATGGACGCGGCGGCAGGGACACCGTGCCCCATGACATCGCCGACGACGAGCGCCACTCGGTCGCCGGACAGGCTGATCACGTCGTACCAGTCACCGCCCACCTCCGTGATGCGACTGCCGGGCACGTAGCGGTGGGCGACCTCCACCCAGGGACTGGTCGACAGGGCGCTGGGAAGCAGAGCGCGCTGCAGTGTCAGTGCGATGTCCTGGACCCGGCTGTAGAGACGTGCGTTGTCCAGACACAGGGCCGCACGGGAGGCGAGTTCACCGGCCAGACTGAGGTCCTCCTCGGTGAAGGTCGGCCGGGCGCCGGAACGGCCGAACATGGTGAGCCCCAGAATCGTGTCCCGGGCGATGAGCGGCGCGATGAGGATGCAGGTGAGACCGCTGTCGATGAGCATCTGGGCACGGTCCTGATGCAGGACGGTCGTGACGACGAATTCCTCGTTCACGGGAATGCAGACCGGGCGGCGCGTCCGGAGCATCCGGTGGATGTTGGAGCCCGGCGGGTACGTCACGCTCTCCAGTCCGCTCACGAGCTCGGTGGCCGGAGGGGGAAGGACGGTGCCCGAGGCTATCCGGCGGGTGACCAGAGATGCTTCCGGGTCGAACACCTCCGCTTCGTCCATCCACTCCACGACCTCCACGACGGAAGCGTCGGAGAAGTCCGGAACCGCGACCTCGACCAGCTCCCGCGCGGTCACGTCCACATCCAGTGTGGTGCCGATCCGCGCCGCGGCCCGGTCGAGCAGATCCAGCCGTTGGCGGGCCGCGGTCGCCTCGACGATGGCCTGCTCCCTGTCCGTCACGTCCACCAGCAGCCCGCCCAGACCGGGACGCGTGTCTCCCGCCTGGGTCAGCGGGAAGAAGCTCACCGACCGCACCTGGTCACGGTCGGGACGCCCCGGTGTGCGCAGACCCACCAGCGTGCTGATGACGGGCCGGCCCTCTTTGGCGACGGCTCTCAGCATGCGCTGGTACTCCCCGCCGTCGGACGTGATCATGACTTCTTCCATCGGCCGTCCGAGGTGGTCCTCGATGGGCATGCCGTCCATGTCGGCGAGCGCCTGATTGACGTGGACATACCGAAGGTTGTCGTCGAGCATAACGAGCCCGATGGGGCAGGTCGCGAAAAGGGCGTCGAGGAAGGCGAGGTTGGTCTTCACCCGGTCGAGCTCCTCCTCCCGGCTCGCCAGGCCCATGACCAGCGAACCGCCCATGGCGCCCGTCACGGAGAAGACCCGGAATCCGCAGCGGAAAACCGTGCCGTCCTGATGCCGCGCCGGCAGCCGGCCGCGCCAGTACCCCAGGTTCCGGCCCCGCTCCGCCAGCCGCGCGGCCGCCCGGGGATCGCCCGCCGGTGCGTCCGGGAAGAGGACGGCGGCGGGTCGGGACAGCACGGCCGCAGAATCGTGTCCGAAGAGCTCCTGCGCACCGGGCCCCCAGAAGGAGATCCGGTCGTCCTCACCGATACCGAAGACCGCCACGGAGACGTGCTCCAGCAGCGTCCCGGGTTCCGACCGGAGCGGACCGGAGCTCCCCCCGGCCCCCGGTCGGTCTGATCGCACAGGAAGATCCTTTCCACCTGCGGTACAGCGGCCGGCCGGCCGTGGAGCAGCGCAGGACCCTCGGCATCCCTGTCACCCATTGTGCGGATGTCGGAGCCCGGCTGCCCGGCATGAGCGGCCCCGCTCCGTCTCCGTGCCTGTGGTCCGGGGCACTGCAGCCGCCATAGGCTGGTGAGGGCGGGTACGGAGGCCGGTTCGGGCGCCGGTTTCGACGTCCGTCGGCGCGGCCCGTCACCACTGCCGCGCAGCTGCGCGGACGGAGAGTGAGGGAACGAGATGAGTGACTACGACGAGTACCCCACCCCGTCACAGGCCGAGGGTGAGGACCCGGAACCGGTCGAGGAGCAGCACCCCTACGTCGCCAGGACCACTCCCTCCCAGGCGGAGGGCGAGCGTACGGCCGACGAGGCGAGCTGACCTCCCCTGTCCCCGGGTCCGCGCAGCGACCTCCTGCGGGCACGGCCGGCACACGACCGCCCGCAGTCGGGGGACGGGCCCGGGGCTCTCAGGGCAGCGGGGCACCGCGAGCGGTGAGCCAGAGGTCGTACCACTCCTCGTGCGTGAGCTCCGGCCGCCGTTGCACGGCGTCACGGCAGGCGAGGATGCGGCCGGGACCGGCGCTCCCGATCACCGGCGATATCCGCGCCGGATGCCGCTGCAACCACCACAGCAGAATCGACTCCGGGGTGGTGTCCTTCTGCGCGGCCAGAGACCGGATGAGCCGGGCGGTCGCATGTTCGTCCGCCGTTTCCTGGCGCCCCGTGAAACGGCCCTGCGCCAGGGCGCCCCATGCCTGCAGCTCGATCCCGTTCTGCCCGCAGTGTTCGAGCGTGCCGAAAGGAAAACCGTTCGTCGCCGCCTCAGGCGTGTTCACGAGGATGCCGGCTTCGAGCCAGTCCCGCCGGTGGAGGCTCATCTCCAGTTGGTCGGCGACGAGAGGGAGATCGAGCCGCGCCTGGAGGGAGGAGATCTGGGCAGCGCCCATGTTGGAGACACCGAAGCGGCGTACCAGACCCTGCCGGTGCAGTGAGGTCAGTGCCCCGGCGATGTCGTCCGGGTCGGCCAGCGGGTCCGGCCGGTGCAGCAGGAACACATCGATGACGTCGGTCCGCAGGCGGGACAGGCTCTCCTCGACGCGCCGCTCAATGGTCCGCCCGCGCAGATCGTAGATTCCGGGGCGCTCGCCGTTCGCCAGGCGGATACCGCACTTGGTCTGCACCACGATGCGCTCGCGCAGCCCCGGTGCGCGGTCAAGAACCTCGCCGAAGACGGCTTCCGCCTTGCCGTGCCGGTAGATGTCGGCATGGTCGAACGTGGTGATCCCGATGTCCAGGGCGGCCGTGATCGCCGCCTCCGCGGCAGCGATGTCCTCGGAACCGTAGGGCTCGGTGTCCCATGTACCGCCGAGCCCCATGCACCCGTACAGCAGCCGCCCGGCACTCGGGCCCGTCTTCGTCGTCACGGCGTCACCCTATGACGGAGGTCAGGAGGGCACGCAGCCGGACCGGGTCGGACCCCGGAACCGAAGTGATCATCTTCTGTGCTGCCGAGACGAACTCGGGCGGCATCGGGCACGACCGCCCGGCGTTCGCGTCGATGTGGACACGGGTCAGCACCGTCACGGCCGCGACCTCACCCGTAGCGGCGTTCTCCATTCGGTGACAGAGGCGGATGAGGTCTTCCCTCGCCTCCAGCACCAGGGAACGCACCAGCGCCACGTCCCCGGCGTTCAGCGCCCGTTGGTACGAGAACGTCTGCTCCCCCACCACCATGCCCCGCCCCTGAGTACGCAGATGGTCGGGAGTGATGCCGAGGGAGAAGAGCAGTTGCCAGGTGGCCTTGTCGAACGCGTCGACGTACCACATGACGTTCATGTGCCCCATGTGGTCGCAGTGCCACGGGTACACCGTTCCGCGGTAGGTCACTTCCGGTTCCGGCACGCTGCTTCTCCTTCTGAACGGGTCGCCCGGCTCTGGCGGGCCGGTCGACGGCCGGCGTGTCCTGTACGAGTCCTGGAGCGGTGCCACCCGTGACCCCACGCCGACCGGGCCGGGCCATCGGGGCGGCACGATCGTCAGCCGGGCTTCACACGCTCGTCTCCTGGTTCCGGGCCACGGGCGCCGGACCCGCGTCCATACCGGCGACGAGGGCTCTGCCCAGCCCTGCCGGCGAACCGTCCAGAGCACCGAAGTCGTAGGCGGTCTCGGCATGGAAGACCTTGTCGACACCGGTGGTCTCGTGGTCCTCGATCGCACGGAACCCGATCGTCATGTCGACGCCCTTCGCCAGGACCCAGGACACGACGAAGGAGAACGCCATCACCGAGAACGCGCCGATCGCCTGCTTGCCCAGCTGTTGCGCACCGCCGACGCCGTCGATGGCCAGGACGCCCACGAGCAGCGTGCCGACGACCCCGCCCACCAGATGGACAGCGACGACGTCCAGGGAATCGTCGTAGCCCAGCTTGTACTTCAGGCTCACCGCCCAGGAGCACAGCACACCCGCCACGACGCCGATGAGGATCGCACCGAACACATCGACGTGTGCGCCGGAAGGGGTGATGGCCACGAGGCCGCTCACCGCGCCGGAAGCCGCGCCCAGTGTGGTGAACGCACCCTGCCGGATCCGTTCGTACGCCAGCCAGCCGAGCATCGCCGCACCCGTGGCGACCTGAGTGTTCAGCGCCATACCGGCGGCCGTGCCGTTGGCGGCCAGCGCGGAACCGGCGTTGAACCCGAACCAGCCGAACCACAGCAGCCCCGCGCCCAGCATGACCAGCGGCAGGCTGTGGGGGCGCATCGGCTCCTTCCTGAACCCGATCCGCTTGCCCACCACCAGAACCGCGGCGAGCGCGCCGACCCCCGCGTTGATGTGGACCGCCGTCCCTCCCGCGAAGTCGATCACCTCGAGCTTGAACAACCACCCGTCGGCCTGCCACACCCAGTGCGCAACGGGGAAGTAGACCAGGGACACCCACAGGGCGATGAAGAGCGCCCAGGCGCTGAACTTCACCCGGTCGGCGAGGGCGCCGCTCATCAGCGCGGGGGTGATCACCGCGAACGTCAGCTGGAACAGAGCGAAGGCGAACACCGGGATGCCTTCACTCCCGCCGGTCAGGGTCTCGGTGTCGATGCCCTTGAGACCGATGTGGTCGAGATTGCCCAGCAGTCCGCCACCGAGATCGTCACCGAAGGCGAGCGAGTACCCGTAGAGCACCCAGAGCACACTGACGATACCGAGCGAGACAAAGGACATCATGAGCATGTTGAGGGCGCTCTTCGCCCGCGCCATGCCGCCGTAGAACAATGCCAGACCGGGCGTCATCAGCATGACGAGTGCAGCGCTGATCAGCACGAATGCGGTATCTGCGGCATTCAAGGCCGGTTACTCCTCGTGGATTGAACCGCCCCGGTTCGCCGGAGCGGTGATGGTGATGGTGCGGTTTTCGGGCGGTGCGAGCAGCCGGGGGGAACCGCGGACCCGGCTCAGAGGGAAGGGGATCCGCGGACTCGCGGCCCTGTGCGGCGGACGAGCAGCGGTTTCGCGACCACTCCGCACGGCCGGTGGGGCCGGAACCCGGCCACCACCGGCCGCCGCGTCATGGACGTACGGGCATACCCGAACGGTCACGTCCCGGGCCGCCGCCCCGGCAGTGCAGCCGGGGCGGCCCCGTGGTCAGACCAGACCGGCCCTCTCGAGTGCGGTGCAGCAGGTGTCCACGATGAGACGGGTCACCACGTACGGGTCGACGTTGGCGTTCGGGCGGCGGTCCTCGATGTAGCCCTTGCCGTCCTTCTCGACCTGCCACGGGATACGGACCGACGCACCGCGGTCCGAGACCCCGTAGCTGTACCGGTCCCAGGGCGCGGTCTCGTGCAGACCCGTCAGCCGCTCGTCGATACCGGCGCCGTAGTTCTTGACGTGGTCGAGCGGCTTGGAACCCTCACCGAGCGATTCGCAGGCGGTGATGATCGCCGCATAGCCCTCGGATCCTTCGCGCATCGACTGCGTCGAGAAGTTGGTGTGCGCGCCGGCGCCGTTCCAGTCGCCCTTCACCGGCTTCGGGTCGAGGGTGACGGAGACTCCGAACTCCTCGGCGGTGCGGTAGAGCAGCCAGCGGGCGATCCACAGCTGGTCGGCGACGTCCAGCGGGGAGAGCGGACCGACCTGGAACTCCCACTGGCCCGGCATGACTTCGGCGTTGATGCCCGAGATGCTCAGGCCGGCGGCGAGGCAGCGGGCGAGGTGCTTCTCGACGATCTCGCGGCCGAAGATCTCGTCCGCACCGACACCGCAGTAGTAGCCGCCCTGGGGGGCGGGGAATCCGCTCTCGGGGAAGCCGAGCGGGCGGGCGCCGTCGAAGAAGGTGTACTCCTGCTCGATGCCGAAGACCGGGGCGTGCGCCGCGAAGCGCTCCGCCACCGGGGCCAGCTCGGCACGGGTGTTGGACCTGTGCGGGGTGCCGTCGGTGTTGAGGACCTCGCAGAGCACCAGCAGGTTGTCCCCGCCGTGGATCGGGTCCGGGCAGGTGTACATCGGCTCGAGCACGCGGTCCGATGCGTGGCCCTCGGCCTGGTTGGTGCTGGAGCCGTCGAAGCCCCAGGTGGACGGCTCGGCGCCGTCGGTGACGATCTTCGTCTTGGAACGCAGCTGGGCGGTCGGCGAGGTGCCGTCGATCCAGATGTACTCAGCGCGGTAACTCATGGCTCATTTCTCCTGGGTCGGCCGGGTCGGGGGAGGTCCCGTCCCGGTCTCGGTGGGTGGCAGCCGGCTCGGTCCGCAGGCCCGTGTCGGGTGCGGTGGTTTCCGGCGGCGCGGTGGGTTCGTGGATGTGGTTCGTCTCGCGTCCGCCCTGGACCCGAACGGTCAGGCGGTCTGCTTCTCGGCACGGGGAGGCGCCGCACGGGGGGCGGCCGCCCGCTCCAGGGCGTCGACGACAGCGGTATGGCGTCCCTGCTCGGCATCCGTGAGCGGGGTCCCGCCCCATCGGTCGGTCGCTCCGGCATCGGCTCCCTGCTCCAGCAGATGGGCTGCGACCGACAGATGCCCCTCGGCTGCCGCCAGATGCAGCGCCGTACGTCCGTCGTAATCGCAGGAGGAGGGGGCGATTCCGGAGGCCAGGGAGGTACGTACTCCGTCGAGGTCGCCCTGACTAGCCGACCAGAGGAGCCGGATCGTTCCTTCGATCGCCGTCTGGTTCTTCTTCAGCCTCGGGTCGCGCTTGCCCTCCCGGTCACTTCCCACGAGCGAGTCATAGACGTGGAAGTTGTACTTCTCGACCAGTTGCTTGCAGAACTCGATGCCGCGCACCGAATTTCCGAGCGCGTCCAGTCTCGGCGACCAGATGACGATGCCCATCACCTGGGGCACGACGAGCATGAGGGCGCCGGAGACGCCGCTCTTCGCCGGCAGGCCGATGGTGAAGGCGAATTCCCCCGAGTAGTCGTACATCCCGCACGAGGACATCAGGGACAGGCACTTCTGGACCGTGTCGGTGGAGAAGACCCGGTCACCGGAGAGCGGTACGACTCCGCCGTTGGCCAGCGTGGAGGCCACCGAGGCCAGCGCACCGGCGTCGAGTTCCACGGAGCAGCACTGGAAGTAGAACTCCAGGGTCTCGATCAAGTCGGTGCCGGCCGGGAAGGCTCCGTGCTCACGCATGAAGTAGCCGAGCGCGAAGTTGCGGTCGGCCGTCTGCCGCTCGGACAGGTAGACGGAGTTGTTGAATCCGACGGAGCTGCCGCCGGACAGCCTCCGCCAGGTTGCTGCGACGTGGTCGAAGCGGTCGGCGATGTCGAGCGACGCCTCGATGAGCGAGCAGCTCATGATGGCACCGGAGTTGATCATCGGGTTGTGCGGAAGGCCGTCCCCGTTGACCGAGAGCTCGTTGAATCCGCGCCCGCTCGGCTCCCGTCCCACATGCCGGTGGACCACGTCTGCACCGTGTTCCTCCAGTGTGAGGCAGTAGTTGATCGGCTTGCAGACGGATTGCACGCAGAAGCCCACTCCGGCGTCGCCGATCGAGAAGCGCTGGCCGTCCACCGTGCAGATCGCAATCGCGAACTGGTCGGGCGGGACTCGCTTCAACTGGGGTATGTAGTCGGCCACTTGGCCGCCCTTCTCGGGCAGCAGGCTCTCGTAGACATCGGTGATGCCGGACACGAAGGCAGGAAAGTCCGGAATGACCAGGTCGCCGGTGACGGCTCGGGCGAGCAGCCGCCGATTCCGTTGGCACAGTTTGGCGAACGCCGCGAGGTCCAGCCGCCGGCCGTCGTCGGGGGTGTCCTCGCCCGAGGCCCGGACGTCCTGCATCCGCGGGTCGTCAGGAGTGATTCCCGCCTGGTGGAGTCGCGCCATGATTTCGACACGGGAAATGCGGCCCTGGTCATCCTTCTTGAACGAGTCGAACAGGTCCCGGAATGCGTCGGGGTCGTCGGACGCGCCTTCCCTGACACCCCCGGTGGCGCCGGCACGGATACGACTCGCATTCCCCCCTTTTCCTTCGCTCCCCGTTTTCACCATGATGGTCCCCGCTTTCGTTTGCCGCGGTCCGGCACTGTTGACAGGTCGACTTCATCAAGATCGGCAACGGCTGCGCAACCCACGAAACCCGAGAGGATCAAACCCTTGGGGGTATCGATCAGCAGACCTCGGTTCATGTTTCGGTGGCGAGGTTCCGCTCGATTACCGAAAGGGGTCCCGGTCCGTTCCTGGAAACGGACAGGGGGCCCGGCACACGGCCGGGCCCCCGCCACTCAGGCGATTTCAGGGATCAGTGGAGCACGTCGATGTACTCCCGGGAGTCGTTGTAGGCGTTCTCCAGCAGCGTGCTGACGCTGTGGTATCCGAGCGCATAGCGACCGTTGTCCGGTTCCCAGCGGTTGTACTCGAGAATGGCCTGCCGCTTGGCCGCGAACTGCTGGTCGGTCAGCTGCAGAACGAAGTCCGCGGTACGGGTGCTCTGTTCGTAGAAATACGCGTAGGTCCAGTGGAACCTGAAGTCGGAGATCCGGTCCCGAAGGGCTTCCGCGGCATCACGGCAGGCCGAGTGCGTGGGATTCGGGCCGGGTTCCGAGGGAACCCGGTCACGCCATCCGCTGACCAGCTTGTGCGAGGCGCCCGGGTACCGGTCCTCGAAATCGAGGATCACTTCCTTGACACGCTCGACGAATCCGGCGCGATCGGTGACGACGTCGTCGTCGTTCAGGCCGATGGCATGCACCTCGTCGACACCCAGTTGTCCGGCCGCGGCGTGGAACTCGGCGGTTCTCCCCGCGATCAGGTCGTCCATCGACAAGCCCAGCCTGTGGTCGGGCATACGACAGTTCGAACCCAAGGGACACGGCCCGTTGACCCCGTTCACGATGTCGAGGAGACCTTGGTTGACCCCATTGGTGAGCAGCACCAGATGGACGGGGCGACCGGCTTCCTTGTGTTCCCGGATGGCACCGGCCATGCCGATCGTCTCGTCGTCCTGATGGGGGGAGTAGAAGATGGCAGGAGAGTCCAGATCACTCATCAGATCACTCATGTTGTTCCGCTTCGCAAGTGACGAAAATGTCATACGCATGCGCGGCGACGGGTGTGCCGTGCATGATCACCGGACCACGCTCCCGCTTCACCCGGAGGGTCGGCCAGACGGTACGGACCGGCAATTCAGCACAGCGGCGACCGGTCGGTCAGGGGCCGTTCACCGAAAGCCCGGGCGGGACGCGGCGCGGATCGAGCGGCGCGGATCGAGCGGCGCGGGGCAGGCGGAGCGACAGACAGGCACTCCACCGGGGCGCTTCCTGCACCGGCCATGTGCCGGATTCCCCGGACCACGGCCCGGGTCGGGGTCCCGGGTCCTGGTCCCGGATCTTGGAGGATCTCGGATCTCGGTTCCGGGGGTTCGGGCCTGGTCCCGGTTCCGGGGGTTCGGGCCTGGTCCCGGGTCCGGCGGTCGGGCCCTGGTCCCGGATCCCGGATCCCGGGTGCCGGTACAGGGACGGGGACGGGTGGGTGGCCCCGCGCGCCGCCGCAAGGATCCGCCGACGACGCACAGGCCCGGCGGAACGGTCTTCGCGCGTTCCGCCGGGCCCGCCGGCATCGGGCCGGTCAACGCCTCAGCAGTCCTCCGCCCGTGACAGCGCCTCCACGAGCCTTGGACGGCCGTCGATGGCGAGCTTGCGGTAGACATTGGTGAGGTGCACCTCGACCGTGCGCAGACCCACGAAGAGGTGCTGGGCGATCTCGCGGTTGGTCATCCCCTGTGCGGCCAGGTCCGCCACCCGCCGCTCGGTGGGTGTGAGGGAGTCCACGCCGTGGAACGCCCGGGTGCGTGGACGGTCGCCGAGTGCACGCAGCTCGGCCAGGGCGTGCTCCCCCACGACGGTGGCGCCGATCCGGTGGGCGACGCTGACCGCCTGCTGCAGGTGGACCCGCGCCTCCTGGAGCTGCCCGGCATGGCGCGCCTGGGTGCCGCAGTCGGTCAGTGCCTGTGCATGGTTGTACTTCGCCTCGCTCCCTTCGAGAATCTCCACCGCGCTGCGCAGCATGGTGAACCCCTCGGTCCCGCCGGTGACCACGCCCACGGCGCGCAGGGCGACACCCTCGAAGTCCGGAACGCCCCAGTCCCGGGCGAGCGCGAGCTCCTCCTGGGCCAGTGCCAGGGCCGCGTCCCGCTCACCCAGTGCCGCGTGTGCCAGGGCCGCCTCCGAGCGCCAGGGCAGCACACCCGCTCCGGGCAGTTTCCGTGCGCAGGTCCGGTGACCGCTCAGCAGGAAATCGGCCAGTCCGTCCCGCGTCCGCCCCTGGGCCACTCGGAGCCGTCCGCGTACCAGCAGCACGTAGTCGTGGATCCAGTGGCCGTTCAGGTCGCCGGTGAGCCGGCTCCGTTCGAGCAGGGCGGCCGCCTCGTCGGCCTTTCCCTGCTTCGTCAGCGCGTCCATCAAGGTGGCGACGGCGGCGACGCTGTGGGTATTGCCGAGGTCGATGCCGATCTCGCCGAGCGCGTCCAGGGCCGCTTGCGCGTCGGCCTGGCACTCCAGCACCTGGCCCAGCCTGCAGCGCACACCCGCACGGGTGCTGACGGCATACGCATAGGCCAGCGCGGATCCCCTGACGCGGGCCTCGTCCACGGCGGCGTCGGCGTAGGTGAGCGCCAGTGCGCCCTGGCCGGCGGCCCCGAGGGCGAGGACGGCGCCCAAGTACACCAGGGACTCGTCCTCGGCGGGATTCAGACCGTGGCTCAGGGCCTGCCGGGCGAAGGTGACGACCTCCTGGGGGTCGTCTCCGGCCATGAGCGCCCGCAGGCTGAGGAGTGCGGCAAGCGGTCGCTCCGCGGCCCCGCCCTCGGCATCGGAGATCCGGAGCTCCTGCAGCCGCGGTATCGCGGCCGTGGCCGAAGCCGGCAGGCTCACGCTGCCGTACAGGTAATCGACCTCGAGCCGAAGGGCGTTCACGCCGTCCACCGGGCGGAGGGCCGCGCTGGTGCTCTTCAGCGCCGCCAGGCCTTCGGGATACCGGTCGAGTGCGAACAGCGCCCCCGCGAGGGTACGGGCGGCGGCGGTCCGCCGCGTCGCATCCCGGGACAGCTCCAGGCCCCGCTGGAGGTGCCGGACGGCGTCCGGGACGCTCGTGGCGAGTTCCGCCCTGCCGAGGCCGATGAGCAACGTCGCCCTCGACTCGTCGTCGAGCGCTTCGCGCAGGGCACGCTGCAGCAGGACGATCGCGTCTTCCGGCAAGGAACGCTGCGTCGCCAGGACCGCCGCCGCGTGCAGTGCGTCGGCGGCGCCGGGCACTCCCAGCGGTGCCGCCAGCAGATGGGCCGCGACGTTCTCGACCGGGGCTTCCTGAGCCAGCAGCAGACGCGCCGCACGGGCATGGAGCTCCTGCCGCCGGCTGGGGACGACCTCGTCGCCGAAGGCTGTGCCGATCACGGGACACGAGAAGGCTGCGTCGCCGTCATCGCTGCATGTCATGAGCCCGGTCCGGACAAGCAGGTGTGCGGCATCCCGGGTGGCCTCCTCGGTCAGCCCGGCGACCCCGGCGACGAGAACGATGTCGGCGGACCCGCCGAGCACTGCCAGGGCCTGGGCCACTGCGACGGCGTCCGGACCCGAGTGCCTGATCATGCTGTGGACGGCGGGTCCGACCCCTGTCGGGGTGCAGTTCGTGAGCTCCGCCATGGCGAGGGCTCCGTCGGGGGTGGTCCTCCACGCCCTGACCGTCCGCAGCAGTGCGTGCAGCAGAAACAGATTGCCGCCCGTCGCGGTGCGGCAGACCCTGGAGAAGGACGCCTCGACATCCGTCCCCAGGACTTCCCGGACAACGGCGGTGACGGCGTCCTCCTCGAGCGGGTGCAGCGTGAGCTGATGACGGAAGAGGCGCAGTACGGCGCCCGTCATCTCCTCGTTGCCGGGGGTCTGTTCGGGACCGAGCGAGGCGAGAACCACCAGGGGCAGGTTGCCCGCCCGCCGCAGCAGATAGTGGAGCCAGCGCAGTGAGTCGGCGTCGGCCCACTGCAGATCGTCGATGACGACCAGCAGCCTGCCGTGCGAGGTGAGATTGACCGCCAGCCAGTGGAGACTGCTGAGGAGTTCCTGGTCCTGAGCACGAGGCGGGACGTCGCCCGGCATCGTCGGGGCGAGCAACTGCGCGGCGCCGGCGGCGTGTCCGGAGAGCAGCGAATCCGGCCCCCCATCCGCGGCCCGGACAAGGTGCTCGAACAACTGGCGGACCACACCGAAGGCGAATCCGCTCTCCATCATGTCCCCGGAGGCGGACACAACGGTGTCGCCGCGTCTGCGGACGGCCTTCACGGCCGCCCGCAGCACAGCGCTCTTTCCGCTGCCCGCCTGGCCCTGGACCAGAACGGCGGTGCTCTTCGATCCCCGGTCGTCGGAGAACAGCTCCATGAGGGCGTCGAGTTCGCGCTCCCTGCCGGTCACGGCCGGGGCAGGCTCCCGTTCTCGCTGGTCAGCAGGGATACCGTCCGTATTTCGAACAGCTCGGAGGGGACGTGGTGATCGTGGGGTACCCTGCGCGGCATCGCGCTCGTCGAGGGGGCGACCACCGGGACCGCACGGGACCGGTGCGGCGGGGGGAACGGGTTTCGGGGCTATATGGGACAAGATCACTCAGGGGTGTGAGAGCGGTTGGTGGTCTCCGGCACGACACCCGCCAAGGCCACCCGGCAGCAACCGCTCGGCATCAGCCGGAGCGGACGGGTGGCATGAACGCATCATGACACCGGCCGATGGCGGCCCCACGGACGTCGAGGCACCGGTGACGGTGCGGCACCGACAAAGTCGACAGCACCGCACTCGTGCAGATCGAATTCTGACGATCGGGTGTCAAGAGCCCGTAATTTCCCGGTAAGTGGAACGCAGCACACGCATTCACCCACGAGCTGACGAAGGGCTACGGCAGCACTTACAGGAGTACATGGACGTGGATGGTCTGAGGGTGGCGGTCCTGGGTCCGCTGCGGGCGTGGCGCGCCGACCGCGAACTGGACGTCGGACCGGCGCAACAACGTGCGGTACTGGCAGCGCTGGCCCTTCGCGGGGGCCAAGTGGCCTCGGTCCAGGAGCTGCTGGACGGCATCTGGGGCTGGAATCCGCCGGCGAGTGCTGCGGTGGCCCTGCGTAACCATGTCTCTCGGTTGCGGACCGTACTGGAGCCCGATCCGCGCTCCCCGGCAGCCCTGGTCTCGGTTGCGGGCGGCTACGCACTACGGCTCGGCGAGGGAGCGCTGGACGCCACGCGGTGCGAACGGCTGGAGTCCGACGCGGAGCGCGCCGTGGACGAGGGAGACCGGCCGCGCGCCGCCCGGCTGCTGGGCCAGGCGCTGGCCCTGTGGGACGGGATACCGCTGACCGGAGTGCCGGGAGACTTCGCCGAGCGGCAGCGCGACCGGCTCAACGAGTACAAGCTGATTCTGCTCGAGAAGCGGCTGCGCCTGGAGCTGGACCTGGGGCGGCACGCCCAGGCCGCACCGGAACTGTCCTCCCTGGCGGACGAGCACCCGCTGCGCGAGGGGCTGCGCGGCCTGCAGATGCTTGCCCTGTACCGCTGCGGACGGCAGGCGGACGCGCTCGCCGGGTACGACAGGACCCGGCGCTTCCTGTCCGAGGAACTCGGTATCGAACCGGGCCCCGATCTTGCCGGTCTGCACCAGCGCATCCTGCGGTCCGACCCAGGACTTGCGGCACCGGCCGAGGCCGCACCGGCCTTCGTCCCGGAGACCGCCGCGCCCGGTGCGGAACGGGCTCCCGCGCCGCTCTGGATACCGCCCGCCCAGCTTCCCCCGGACGTACCCGACTTCACCGGTCGCCTGGAGACGGTGGCGGAGCTCGGACGCATCCTGTCGGACGCCGCGGGACAGCCGGCCAGGGCGGCAGCCGTGTGTCTCATCCACGGTATGGGCGGCGTCGGCAAGACCACGGTCGCCGTCCACGCCGCTCATGCGGCTCGCGGTCATTTCCCCGACGGTCAGATGTACGTCGACCTCCGCGGGGCGAGCAGGGAGCCGGCGGACCCCTTTGCGATCCAGGAGTCCTTCCTGCTGGCGCTGGGTGTGTCCCCGAGGAACATCCCCGCCGACCAGGTGGAGCGCACGGCCCTGTACCGCTCCCGTCTTGCAGGGCGGCGTCTGCTGCTCCTGCTCGACAACGCCGCCGGCGTGGAGCAGGTGCGGCCGCTGCTGCCGGGCACGTCGGAGTGCGC
Source organism: Streptomyces sp. NPDC043861 (assembly GCF_056435905.1). Classification (NCBI taxonomy): domain Bacteria; kingdom Bacillati; phylum Actinomycetota; class Actinomycetes; order Kitasatosporales; family Streptomycetaceae; genus Streptomyces; species Streptomyces sp. NPDC043861. The sequence goes on from NZ_JBWKDP010000012.1 coordinate 109,281, forward strand.
CGCCCTGATCACCAGCCGCACCTCCCTGTCGTGCCTTCCCGCCACCAGCCGGACCTGCCTGGAGCCGTTCACCGAGCAGGAAGCCCTCGCTCTGCTGGAGCGGATCGCAGGAGCGGACCGGATGCCCAGGGAACCCGAGGCTGCCCGCAGTCTGGTGCACGCCTGCGGGCTGCTCCCGCTCGCGGTGCGCATCGCGGCCTCCCGGCTGGCCGCGCGCCCCCGTTGGACGATCGCCTCACTGACCACGCGGCTGACCGACCGGTCACGAAGACTCAGGGAGCTTCAGACCGGCGGCCTGGCGGTGGAGGCCGCCTTCGAGCTGGGCTACGCCTCTTTGGAGTCGGAGGAAGGACGTGCCTTCCGGCTGCTGGCCATCCCGGAGATCCCCGACATCACACCGGGGATCGCCGCGGCTCTGCTGGACAGACCGGAGCACGTCGCCGAGGACATCCTGGAGTCGCTCGCCAATGCGGGCCTTCTCGAGTCCTGCGAGCCGGGACGCTACCGCTATCACGACCTGCTGCGGCTGTTCGCCCGGCACCGCACCCTGAGTACCGATCCGTCGGCCGAGCGGAAAGCGGCTCTCAGCCGCATGGCCCGCTTCCATCTGGCCGGTATGAGCGCCGCACTGCGGGCCGTCCGGCCGTACAGCCGACTGGCCGACGTGAAGCCCGGCTTCACAGGCGGGCCACGCTTCGCCGACCGTGCCGAGGCCCAGCGGTGGGTGATCGCCGAACAGGCCGCCATTCTGCGCGTCGCCGCCCAGATAGCCCACCATCCGACGCGTCCGATCTGCGCCGACGACGCACGCACCCTCGGATGGCAGCTGGTCCTTCTCATGCCCTTCACCGACATCCACATCTCCTGGGGCTCCCTGCTGCCCCTCGGCCATGTGCTGCTGCGTGCCGGCGAGGACGACGACGACGCCGATGCGATCGTCAAGGCCTGCGCGGTGCTCTCGCTGGCCTACGCCGCCACCGGGCAGCACGAGCAGGCCCGCCGTCTCGCGCAGCGCGGGTACCTGACCACCCGGGCCGACGACAAGGTGTTCAAGCCACGTCTGGCGTACGTCAAGGGGACGGTGGCCGCCATGGACCCGGACTCCCTGGACGACGCGGTCCTCCATTTCGAGGAGGCCGGCAGCCTGTGCCGCGGAACGGATGAGATCGGCATGGAGGCGCAGTGCATGCTCGGGCTGGCGATGACCCATCTCGCGCGCAGGGAACCCGATCGGGCGCTGCAGTACTGCCGTGAAGCCTTCACCCTCAACCAGGCGGCCCGTTGCGCCCTCGGTACCGTGCTCGCACTCCGCTACCTCGGACAGGCTCTCAGCGACCTCGGCCGCCACGACGAAGCCGTCGAGCAGTACACCGAAGCCCTGGCCACCTGCGACGCCCATGCTCTGCCCAGCCAGCGGGCCCATACGCTGCTGGGCTGCGCCCTCGCCCACTGCGGGGCCGGCCGCCTCGACCGGGCGGGGGCGCTGGCTGCCGAGGCGCTTCCGCTGCTCGCCGTCCTGGGCGACGACGCCGGCCGGCGACAGGCCCAGGAACTCCTCGACCGGAGCAATCGGGAAGGGGACGCTTCTTCAGGGTCCCGGTGACGGCGGTGCCGGTGCGCTGCGGGAAGCCCGCTGCCGTTCGGTTCGCACGCAGCCCCGGATCGGTTTTGCCCGCCGAGGGCATGTTCGGGTCGTCCCGTCCCGGCTCGCCGAACGGCTCCGGCCGGGGCCGGCGTCACGGTCCTCACCGATCGCCGTGTCGCAGGCGTCGACCTCCCGCCGTCCACCGGCTGTCACATCGGTTCGACATACGCGGCCCGCCAGTCCGGCGAGGCGTCCGAGCCCGGCTCCGTCCAGTACTCCCGCCCGGCGACGATCTTCCCGTCGCGCACGGTCCAGAACGACGCCACACGATGAACGCCCATCCCGATGTGCGGGACCTCGACCTCGGAAACCACCGACTCGCCGTCACCCACGATCCGCAGCACCCTGATCTCCCATCCCTCCGGATACTCGGCGTTGATGCGCACGAAGTTCTCGCGCCCCACGATGCGCTCGCCGCTGACCGGCCACTCGACCACCAGGTCTTCGGCCAGCAGCTCACCCACCCCCTCCCAGTCCCGGGCCTCCACGCGGTCCCACAGCCTCTGCACGATCTTCGACGGGTCCATGGGGGAATGCTGGCACGGCGCACTGACAGGGCCCCGTCGGCGTTGCCATCCACCCTGCTCATCCGACGAGTTCGGGGGGACCGCAGGCCACCAGGCCGGTGGTCCCGGACTATTGACTCCGTATGTGACAGTCGCGATCCTCGTCGCACCGCTTGCGCGGGTCATGACAACGTCCTACCCCCCACGACAATCGCGGCTCCGCCCGGCCTCGGCTCCTCGGCCGTGCGGTCCGCTCACGGAAGACATGAGTGATGACCATGACTCGACACTCGTACCGCAAACTCAGGCCCATCGCGGTTCTGTCGTTACTTTTCACCGTCGTGGCCGTGGTCCTGGGTACAGCGCCCAGCTCCTCGGCCGAGGCCGGCTGGTGGACCCCGGCCGCACGGCCCGCACCCGACTCCCAGATCAATGTCACCGGTGAGCCATTCAAGGGAACCGACTCCCAGGGACGGGTACGGGGTTTTGTCGACGCCCACAACCACCTGATGTCCAACGAGGCCTTCGGCGGCCGGCTCATCTGTGGCAAGAACTTCTCCGAACAGGGAATCGCCGACGCGCTCAAGGACTGTCCCGAGCACTACCCCGACGGTTCGCTCGCCATCTTCGACTTCATCACCAAGGGCGGTGACGGCAAGCACGACCCCAATGGGTGGCCGACGTTCAAGGACTGGCCCGCCCATGACTCGCTGACGCACCAGCAGAACTACTACGCCTGGGTCGAACGGGCCTGGCGCGGCGGTCAGCGGGTGCTCGTCAACGACCTCGTCACCAATGGCGTGATCTGCTCGGTCTACTTCTTCAAGGACCGCAGCTGCGACGAGATGACGTCCATCCGTCTGCAGGCGCAGAAGACCTACGACATGCAGGACTTCATCGACAAGATGTATGGAGGCCCCGGCAAGGGCTGGTTCAGGATCGTCACCGACTCCGCCCAGGCACGCGAGGTCATCCGGCAGGGCAAGCTGGCCGTCGTGCTGGGCGTGGAGACCTCCGAACCGTTCGGCTGCAAGCAGATCCTCGACATCGCGCAGTGCAGCAAGGACGACATCGACCGCGGTCTGGACGAGCTGCACGGGCTCGGTGTGCGCAGCATGTTCCTGTGCCACAAGTTCGACAACGCCCTCTGCGGCGTACGGTTCGACTCGGGCACGCTCGGCACCGCGATCAACGTCGGCCAGTTCCTGTCGACCGGCACTTTCTGGAAGACGGAGAAGTGCACCGGCCCACAGCACGACAACCCCATCGGCATGGCGGCGGCACCCCAGGCCCAGAAGCAGCTGCCAGCGGGGGTGAAGGTCCCGTCGTACGCAGCCGACGCGCAGTGCAACACCCGTGGTCTCACCGAACTCGGCGAGTACGCGGCGCGCGGGATGATGAAACGCAACATGATGCTGGAGATCGACCACATGAGCGTCAAGGCCGCCGGTCAGGTCTTCGACATCCTCGAGTCCCAGTCGTATCCCGGCGTGATCTCCTCGCACGGCTGGATGGACTCCAGCTGGACGGAGCGGGTCTACCGTCTCGGCGGCTTCATCACCCAGTACATGAACGGCGCCGAGGGGTTCAGCGCCGAGGCGAAGCGCACGGACGCGCTGCGCGACAAGTACGGCGTCGGCTATGGCTACGGCACGGACATGAACGGCGTCGGCGGCTGGCCCGGCCCCCGCGGCACGGACACCCCCAACCCGGTGCGTTATCCCTTCCGCAGCGCGGACGGCAGCGCGGTCATCGACCGGCAGACCACCGGCGAACGCACCTGGGACATCAACACGGACGGCGCGGCCCACTACGGTCTGGTCCCGGACTGGCTGGAGGACGTACGGATCGTCGGCGGCCAGGACGTCGTGGACGACCTCTTCCGGGGTGCCGAGTCCTACCTCGGCACCTGGGCGGCATCCGAGAACCACAGGGCCGGGGTGAACCTCGCCGCAGGCTCGGCCGCCTCGGCCAGCTCCTCCGAGTGGAGCCTGTTCACGAGCTACGCCCCGGGGAGGGCGGTGGACGGCAACACAGGCACCCGCTGGGCGAGCGACTGGAGCAACGACCAGTGGCTCCGGATCGACCTCGGGGCCCCGCGCCCGATCGAACGAGTCACCCTCGACTGGGAGCGTGCCTACGGGAAGGCCTACCGCATCGAGGTCTCGGCCGACGGCACGGACTGGCGGTCCGTGTGGTCCACCACCGCCGGTGACGGCGGACTGGACACGGCGCAGTTCACCAGCACATCGGCCCGCTACGTACGCGTCCACGGACTGGAGCGCGGCACCAAGTGGGGCTACTCCCTGCATGAAGTCGGCGTCTACAGCAGCTGACCGCAGCGACTGGATGCCCGAGGCCGGGGCCGGCCGGATCAGCTCTTCTGATCCGGCCGGCCCCGGCCCCCTTGCGCCGCCGTCCGCCACCCGCCCCGTCGATCTGCCGTGTTCGCCACCGTCACCGGGTGGCGGCGGCTCGGACCGGGGCCCATGGGTCCTGGCTCGCCTTCGCCCGCAGGGACGCACAGTATGGAGGCAGGCAGGTGACGACATGTGCGGCGAGGGCGACACCGGACCGGGATGCGCGAAGCCGCACTCCGATCGCCCGGTCGGCGCGCGCCCGGATGCCGGTGCCCGCCCCGGATGCTCTCCCCCATCCGCTTCGCACGGGAGGCGGGCATCCGTGGAGACGGCAGGGGCTTCCGCCTCGCCGAGGTGGTGTCGCCGTACCGTGTCCCGGTCGTCCGTCGGCGAGCGGCTGAGCCAGTCCTGCTGCCGCCGGGCGAGCGCCGCCAGCGGCGTCCGCCCGCGCCCCCGCGGGCCGGCGCCGCCGGCCCCTCGCGTCCCCGGGCCGGATGTCCGGACCCGACGGACGCGGCGAGGTCGCCCGGAGGGGACGGTGAGGAGGTGTCCTGAGTGAGGAACCATGTCCCTGGCACCGCCGTCGTGGCCGCGGTGTCCCTGCTGCTCGCTCTTGCGGCCTGCGGAAAAGCCGCTGAGACCGAACGCTCGAGCAGGACCTCGGACAGCGGGACCAAGGACGGTGTGAAGATCGGCCTGCTGCTGCCCGACAGTCACACCGCCCGCTGGGAGGCGTTCGACAGACCCCTGATCGAGAAGAAGATCGCGGAGCTGTGCAGCGACTGCACGGTGGAGTACGCCAACGCCAAAGGAGACGTGGCCACCCAGCAGCAGCAGGTGGACACCATGATCACCAAAGGTGTCGACGTGCTGATCCTCGATCCGGTCGACCACAGGTCGCTTCGCTCCTCCGTCAAGGAGGCGGAGAAGGCGGGCATCGCGGTCGTCTCCTACGACCGTCTGGCGGACGGCCCCATCTCGGGCTACGTCTCCTTCGACGGCGCCGAGGTCGGCAGGCTCCAGGGAGAAGCCCTGCTCAGGGCCATGGGCCCCAAGGCCGACGGCGGACAGATCGTCATGATGAACGGCGATCCCAACGATCCGAACTCCGCGTGGTTCCGGGACGGCGCCCTGTCCGTCCTCCGCGGGAAGGTGAAGATCGGCAAGGCGTACGACACGCCTCGCTGGAGCCCGGAGGCCGCGCATCTCAACATGAACGGTGCCATAGCCTCCCTGGGCGGCAGCCGTATCAACGGTGTCTACTCGGCCAACGACGCGCTCGCCTCCGGCATCGTCTCGTCGCTCAAGGCCGGCAACGTCAAGCCGCTGCCGCCGATCACCGGCCAGGACGCCGAGCTCAACGCCGTCCAGCGCATCGTCAAGGGCGAGCAGTACATGACCGTCTACAAGCCGTTCGAACCCGAGGCGGAGGCCGCCGCCGAAATGGCCGTGGCCCTGGGACGCGGCGAGACGCTCGACGGCATCGCCGAGGACCGGATCAGCACCGCGACGGCCAAGGACGTCCCGGCCGTCCTGCTCGACCCCATCGCACTGACCGTCGACAACATCGACAGCCTGGTCAAGAACGGCATGTACACAATCGAACAGATATGCACCCCGAAGTTCCGGTCGGCTTGCGAGAAGGCCGGTCTCACGTCGTAATCGGGCGGAGAAGGAGATGGTTCCCATGTCATCCCTGCCCCTGTTGGCGTTGCGCGGCGTCTCCAAGCACTTCGGCGGCATCCACGCGCTCACGGACGTCGAGCTGGACATCTACGCGGGCAAGATCGTCGCTCTGGTGGGCGACAACGGCGCCGGCAAGTCCACCCTCGTCAAGGTGATCGCGGGTGTCGATCCCGCCGACAAGGGTGTCATCCAGTGGGAAGGCCAGTCGGTCCACATCAAACGGCCCCACGACGCCCAGGCTCTCGGAATCGCGACCGTGTACCAGGACCTCGCTCTCTGCGACAACCTCGACGTCGTCGGAAACCTCTTCCTCGGACGCGAGATCCACCAGGTCGGCGTCCTGGACGAGGTGGAGATGGAGTACCGCGCCCAGCAACTGCTGGACACCCTGTCCATCCACATCCCCGATGTACGCGTCCCCGTCGCCTCGCTGTCCGGCGGTCAGCGGCAGACGGTCGCGATCTCCCGCTCGCTCCTCAGCAGCCCGAAAGTGCTCCTTCTGGACGAACCCACCGCCTCCCTGGGCATCCAGCAGACGACCCAGGTCCTCGATGTCGTGGACCGGCTGCGCGACCGCGGCATCGGCGTCCTTCTCATCAGCCACGACATGGGCGACGTCAAGGCCGTCGCGGACGAGGTGGCCGTGCTGCGCCTGGGCCGCAACAACGGCGTCTTCGACGTGAACACCGCGTCCCAGGAACAGATCATCTCCTCCATCACCGGGGCAACCGGCGACGCGGTGACGCGCCGTCGCCCGCGGATGGGAGAGGCCGAGCTGTGAAGGGGCGGGTGCAGGACCTCAAGCGATCCATCGGCGCCTACCGGCACAGACTGGCCGGAGGGGAGGTCGGCTCGTTCCCCGTTGTTCTCGGCCTCGTCCTGATCTGGATCCTCTTCCAGTCGCTGGACAGCAACTTTCTTTCGGCGCGCAACCTGTCCAACCTGAGCGTGGACATCGTAGGGACCGGTCTGATCGCGGTCGGCATCGTCTTCGTGCTGCTGATCGGTGAGATCGACCTGTCCGTCGGCTCCGTCAGCGGTCTCGCCGCGGCCCTGTTTGCCGTGCTGAACGTGGAGAACGGCGTGCCGGAGTGGCTCGCACTCGTCCTCGCGGTGCTCTGCGGCGCAGCCGCCGGGATCATCCAGGGCTTCTTCTTCGCCACGGTCGGTGTGCCCGCGTTCGTCGTCACCCTCGCGGGGCTGCTGGCCTGGAACGGTCTGATGCTCTACGTCCTCGGTACGAGCGGCACCATCAACCTCGATGACGAGGGCCTGGTCGCCATGCTGACCAGCTACTACTTCACCGATGTCGCAGCCGCCTACGGCCTGGCGGCGCTCAGCGCTGCCGTGTTCTTCCTCAGCGCCTACCAGGACCGTCGGCGGCGCAAGGCCCGGGGAGTGCGCTACCGGTCACTCACCGAAATCACGGCGCGCACGGCCGTGCTGGCGGCGATCGCGTTCGCCGCTGCGTACGTGCTCAACCAGTTCCAGGGTCTGCCGCTGGCCCTGCTGATCTTCCTGTCCGTCATCGCCGGTCTCGACTTCCTCCTCCGCAGAACGTCGTACGGACGCAGGGTCTATGCCCTCGGCGGGGGTGTCGAGGCCGCCCGGCGCGCAGGAGTCAAGATCGTCCTCGTGCGGATCTCGGTGTTCATGGTCTCGGGAACGATGGCCGCGGTCGGCGGCCTGATCCTGGCCTCACGGATCACCTCGGCGAGCCAGACCTCCGGCTCCGGCCTCCTGCTGATGAACGCCATCGCCGCCGCGGTCATCGGCGGCACCAGTCTCTTCGGCGGGCGGGGCACCACCTGGTCCGCGCTGCTCGGCATTCTGGTCATCCAGTCGATCGCCTCCGGCATGGCCCTCCTCGGCATCCAGGCAGCCATCCAGTTCATGATCACCGGCGGGGTCCTGCTCGCCGCGGTGGTCGTGGACACCCTGACACGGCGCTCGCAGAAAGCACACGGCCGGGCCTGAGCCGGCCCGCGCACCCGTACCGACCTCGTCCGGCGATTCGTGGGCGGAAGCGCCTGCCCGCCCGCAGCCTGAGCCGGCCCGCGCACCCGTACCGACCTCGTCCGGCGATTCGTGGGCGGAAGCGCCTGCCCGCCCGCAGGGCGATGCGGAAGGCCCCGGGGCTGCACGGTTGCCGTCTGCGCTCGCCGGGCGATGGTGTGGGCTGCGCGGCCGCCCGAGGCGGCTCCCGGCGCAGCGTGAGGCGGAGAGGCCGCCCTGCGAGGCCCTCTCCGCCGACCGGTCGGATGCGGCCTGTCGATTCATACGGCCCCGGGAACCGGGCTGGTCCGGGCCTTCACCGCGGGCGCCCCGGCCCACAGCCCGGGGCCGCCCGGGCCGTCGGGGGGTGCGACCGACCGTCCGACGGCCCGGGACCATCCGTTCCGTCGATGGGAGTCGATGGGATCGGAAGGGAGGGCCCCGGACACCGAGCGGCGGTTTCACGAGGGGCGGTTCGGCCGGCAGCCGCACCGCCGTCGTCACACCGTGGGCGGCTGATGAATCGTTGCGGTCATCGGCTTGGTGGCGGAGCGCTGGTGCGGGATCGGCAGCTCCCCCTGCTGCACGGCAACGGTCCGCGTCGGGGCGGGGATGCTGATGCCCTCGTCCCGGTACCGCCGGTGCAGTCGCTTGATGAACTCGTGCTTGATCCGGTACTGGTCGCTGAATTCCCCGACCCCCAGAACGACCGTGAAGCTGATCCTGGAGTCGCCGAAGGTGTGGAAGCGGATGGCCGGTTCATGGTCGGGTACGCCGCCCTCGACGTCCGCCATCACGCTCTCGACCACCTCGGTGGTGACCCGCTCCACATGGTCCAGGTCGCTGTCGTAGCCGACCCCCACCTGGACATTGAGCGTCATCTGCTGTTCCGGCCGGTGGTAGTTGGTCATATTGGTGCCCGACAGCTTCGTGTTGGGGATGATCACCAGGTTGTTGGAGATGTGACGCACCACGGTGTTGCGCCAGTTGATGTCGACGACATAGCCCTCCTCGCCGCTGCTGAGCCGGATGTAGTCACCCGGCTGCACCGTTCTGGAAGCGAGGATGTGCACACCGGCGAAGAGATTGGCCAGGGTGTCCTGCAGGGCCAGGGCGACAGCCAGACCTCCTACTCCCAGCGCGGTGAGAAGCGGGGCGATGGAGACGCCCAGCGTCTCCAGTACGACGAGGCAACCCATGGCCAGCACCACGACTCGCGTGATGTTCACGAAGATGGTGGCCGATCCGGCGACACCCGACTTGGAGTTCGCCACGGCCTGCACCAGACCGGCGACTATCCTCGCGGCCGTAAGGGTCGCAGCCATGATGAGCACGGCGGTGAGCGTCATGGTGACGTTGCGTCCCGCCCTGGCGTTCAGCGGCAGCACCGACGCGGCGATCGCCGCGCCTCCGGTGATCGCGGCCCACGGGGCCAGCGCCCGCAGGGCGTCGACGATGATGTCGTCGCCGCTCCAGCGGGTTCTGCCGGCCCGTACCCCGAGCCATTTCAGGATGACGCGCAGCAGAAGCGCGGCCGCGATGCCCGCGGCAAGCGCGATTCCGGCGACGACCAGGTCGTGAACTGTGAGGTCCCGGGTCACCGCTCGTCTCCCGCCGCACGGGCGAGGACGAGGGCGGCGTGGGCCGCCCCCGGGAACCGGATGTGATGTGTCGTCACCATGCCACCTGAGCATTCTGGGAGTGCGGTTGAGCGGTCGCGCCGGAAGCAACGGGCCGTCCGGGCACGATCTGTCATCCTGCCCCACGGCCCGGACGGGGGCGTGGGTGGGCCCGCCTTCGCATCGTTGCTCACACGCGGTCCCGTCGCCGAACTCCGCACCGGGACATGCCCGCTCCGTGGTCCCGCCGCCGGTCGCGGCCTGCACGCTGCCGGCCGCGGGCCCGGCCGCAGCCTCCGCAGGCCGCCGGTGCCGGTGCCGGTGCCGGTCCATCGGTGCACTTCGCCCCTGTTGCGGCCCCTCCCGCATCGGGCGATGCGCATGTGGGTTGCACAGCGTGTGCAAGATCCAGTACGGGGTAGCAGGAGCAGCACGTCGCGCTCGTGCCGGCCGCGGGCGCCCGGATGAAGTGGAGCGTGTCGATGACGATCGTGGTGAGAGACACCCCCGGCGATCTGGCGCCGAACCGGCTGCCGACCGGGACGGCCGCCGCTGCGGACCCGGAACCGATTCTGCCGGGCCGACTCGACGGCGGTACCCGCCTCACCGATGTCGCGCCGGCCGACGCGCGTGCTCTGTCCCGCGCGCTTTTCGACCGGCTGGACAGACTGGACGAAGGCACGTCCGCCTACGCGTATGTGCGCAACACACTGGTCGAGCTGAATCTCACCCTGGTGCGTTACGCCGCAGGGCGCCTGAACACCCGCCCCGACTCGATGGAGGACGTTCTCCAGGTCGGCACCATCGGTCTGATCAAAGCCATCAATCGCTTCGATGCGACGCGCGGCATCGAGTTCCCCACGTTCGCCCTGCCCACCATCATCGGTGAGATCAAGCGCTACTTCCGCGACACCGCCTGGGCTGTACGTGTTCCGCGCCGGCTGAAGGAGCTGCGCCCGGTCCTGCAGAGCGCCACCTCCGTACTGGAGCAGGAGCTGAGCCGCCCGCCCACTGTCGACGAGCTCGCCGATCATCTCGCTCTCGATCCGGACGAGGTCCTCGAAGGACTGACGGCCGCCAACGGCTACCGCGCCGCGTCACTGGACGCACCGGCCGCGGACGGCGACCCCGCGGACGCCCTGACCGACCACGTCCGCGTCGATGACCTGGACCTGGAGAAGGCCGAAGATCTTGCCGCGCTCGCGCCGCTCATCGCCGCGCTGCCGGAGCGCGGGCGGAGGATCCTTGCGCTCCGGTTCGTCCATGAGCTGACCCAGGCCGAGATCGGTGCCGAGCTCGGCATCTCACAGATGCAGGTTTCCCGCCTGCTCGCCCGCACCCTGGCACGGCTGAATGCCGAGCTGACGCGACAGGGGTAGCGGGCGGGCAGACATGGATTCCTGGGTCCGTTCAGTACGCGAAGCGGACTTGCCCGTCCTGGCGGACAGCCCGGGTCTTCCGGACCCGTCCCCGGGTCGGCTGCGGTCACAGACCGGTGCCCAGCTGTCCCTTGGGCGCTCGCCACGAGAGGGATGGCACCGGCCCTGGCAGTGGTTCAGCAGCGACCGGCGGGAGATCGTGGAGAAGATCCGGCCCGGCGAGGTCAGTTGGGTGGAAATGCAGCCCAGCAGGGAGCGGGTCGAGGGTTGGTTCGTCAGCAAGAAGGACGCCTACCGACTGCACGCGGTCGTCGACGGCCCTTCCCGGGCAGTACCGGATCGTATCCTCCAGCGCACCGGTCCCATGTCCGAGTCGGAGAAGCAGCGTTGCGCGGCCGCGCGGCCCACGACCAGTACGCCTGTGGGCGCGGATGCCCCGGCGGGTTCGGCCGACAAGGGACTGCTGGACATCCCGGCGCCTACGGCGCCGGGTGACCGGGCGGTTCGGAGCGCGCCACTGAACTGAGGGCATCGCCGTGTTCGCCGGCTTCCTCGGCCTCGCCGAGCCGTTCGACGAGGAGCATGGCCACATCGTCCGTGAGGCAGCCCTCGGTGTGGTGCATCAGCGCCTGGTGCAGCTGTTCCAGGAACTCCTGCGGGGTGCGGGCGCGCACCGCCTCGAGGGCCTCCGGCAGGGCGAAGAAATCGTTGTCGCAGTTCCGGGCCTCGATCACACCGTCCGTGTGCAGGAGCAGACGGTCTCCGGGTGCGAACGAATAGCTCTCCGCCTTGGCAGGAGGGCCCGCCATCAGGTCCTCCAGTCCGAGGGGCGGCAGCGGACAGCCGGGCATCAGGGCGTGGGCCTTGCTCCGGTGCAGCAGCAGCGGAGGCGGATGGCCGCGGTTGACCACCTCGACCACCTGCCCGTCCGGCACCTGCACCACGAGCGCGGTGACGAAACCCTCCACCTGGGCCGTCGGGTCGACCGCCCCCGGCGTGGCACGCTCCCGTCGCAGCGCGGCAGCGCAGTGATCCATCACCTCCACCAGGTCTTCCTCGTAGTGCACGGCCTCCCGGAACGCGCCGAGCACGGCGGCTGCCGAGCGCACGGCAGGCAGCCCCTTGCCCCGGACGTCCCCCACGATCATCCGGACTCCGTACCGGGTCTGCACGGCCTCGAACAGATCACCGCCGATCTGCGCACCCTGCTCGGCCGCGAGGTACATGCTGGCCGCTCTGAGCGGGCCCAGCCGGGCGGGCACGGGGCGCAGAAGGACCGCCTGCGCTGCGGCGGCGATCCGGCGCACCTGGTTGAGCTCGCTCTCCCTGCGCGTACGCGCGGCGCTACTCATCGTGACGCTGGCCACGGACACCAGGAGAAGCGCCAGAAGATTGGTATAGACCTGTTGGCTTCCCCATGCCTGGTTGTAGGTGGCAGTGGTCACGCTGACGGCCAGCGCGCAGACCGCCGCGGAGATGGTGCCCTTCGGCCCCATCATCACCCCCGCCAGCGCAGGCGTCGCGGTGAGCATCGGGCCGGTGTACACGGTGTGTGCCGGGGAGAGCTCGATGACCACCACGAGCAGTGCGATCGCGAACGGCACACACTGGGCGAGGGTGAAGAGGACCCGGCTGTGACCGCCCGCTCCTGATCGAAGGGATGAGCGGAAGATCGACCGCATGCAAACAGCCTGCCTCTTCGGGGCGCACTCTTCCACTCATCGCCCGGGGAACCGCCCGGGCATCCGTCGACCCGAGGTGCCCGCCGGACCTCGCCGACCGGTGCAGCCCGCCCCTCACCCCCCGCCAAGGACCGGACCGGGCGTCCACGCCCGCGCACGTCCGAGGAGAGCCTCCGGACGCCGCGCCGCATCACGACGGCCGGAACGTCCCAGGAGATCCGCACGCCCGCGCCGCATCGCGACGGCCGGCGCGTCCGGGGCTCCGCAGGCCCCGTCGGCCATGTGGCGGCCGGAGGCATCCGCGGACCCCGGTCACGGCGACGGATCCGGCCGGAGTTGGCCAGACAGGCAGTCGGCGCAAGGCATTCGCCTGCCGTACGGCGGACAGTCATCAGACGTCCGCCGGAACGTGCCCCGAGGACGCTGTCCTTGGGGCGCCCGCACACCGGCCCCCTCACCCCGCGGAGGTCAACTCCCCCATGGCAGATCTCAACCGCCGCCGCTTCCTGCAGCTGGCAGGTGGCGCCACCGCACTCACCATGCTGTCCGACAGCATCGCAAGGGCGGCAGCCATCCCCGCCCAGGGCACCACCGGCACCATCCAGGACGTTGAGCACATCGTCGTCCTGATGCAGGAGAACCGTTCCTTCGACCACTACTTCGGTGCGATGAAGGGTGTACGGGGCTTCGGCGACCCTCGCCCTGTCACCCTGCCCAGCGGCAAGTCCGTATGGAACCAGGCGGACGGCAAGAAGGTGACCCTGCCGTTCCGGCCCCCGGTCGACGATCTCGGCATGGAGTTCCTCCAGGGCCTCAACCACGACTGGGCCGGCGGCCAGAAGGCCTTCAACAAGGGCCGGTACGACCAGTGGGTGCCGGCGAAGACCGCCACCACCATGGCGTACCTGAACCGCGAGGACATCCCGTTCCACTACGCGCTCGCGGACTCCTTCACGATCTGCGACGCGTACCACTGCTCGTTCATCGGCTCCACCGATCCGAACCGCTACTACATGTGGACGGGCCACACGGGCAACGACGGCAGCGGCGGCGGCCCGGTCCTCAACAACGCCGAGGCCGGGTACGACTGGACGACCTACCCCGAGCGCCTCGAGAGCGCCGGAATCACCTGGAAGATCTACCAGGACGTGGGCGACGGCCTCGACGCCGCAGGCTCCTGGGGCTGGATCGAGGACGCCTACCGCGGCAACTACGGCGACAACTCGCTGCTGTACTTCAACACGTACCGGGGCGCCCGGCCCGGCAATCCGTTGTACGACAGGGCCCGCACCGGCACCGACGCCAAGAACGGCGACGGCTACTTCGACGTCCTACGGGCCGACGTCCAGGCGGGACGCCTTCCCCGGATCTCGTGGATCGCCGCCCCCGAAGCCTTCTCCGAGCACTCCAACTGGCCCGCCAACTACGGCGCCTGGTACATCGCACAGGTCCTCGACGCGCTCACGTCGAACCCCGACGTCTGGGCCCGTACCGCCCTGTTCATCACCTACGACGAAAACGACGGCTTCTTCGACCACGTGGTGCCGCCGTACGTACCGTCCGGACCCGACCAGGGCCTGTCCACGACCCCCACGGCGCTGGACCACTTCCCGGGCAGGACGGACTATGTCGCCGGCCCGTACGGCCTCGGCCCGCGTGTGCCCATGCTCGTCGTCTCCCCCTGGAGCACCGGCGGCTACACCTGCTCCGAGACGTTCGACCACACCTCGGTCATACGCTTCATGGAACGCCGCTTCGGCGTGCACGAGCCCAATATCTCGCCCTGGCGGCGCGCCGTCTGCGGCGATCTGACCTCCGCATTCGACTTCGCGCGTGTACAGACCGCACCACCGGTCGACCTGCCGCCGACCGCCGGATACTTCCCGCCGGACCGCGAGCGCCACCCCGACTACCGGCCCACCGCCCCGGCCGTCGGAACCATGCCCCGGCAGGAGCCGGGCAGCAAGCCCACCCGCCCGCTCGCGTACGAGCCCTACGTGGACGGCTCCGCCGACACGAGCACCGGCAAGTACCGGCTCACCTTCAGCGGTGGCCCGGCGGCGGGTGCGCAGTTCTACGTCACCTCGGCAAACCGGACCGACGCGCCGTGGACGTACACGACCGAGGCCGGCAAATCGATCGCCGACAGTTGGAACACGCGGTACTCGAAGGGCGTCACGGATCTGACCGTCCACGGCCCGAACGGCTTCCTGCGGGGCTTCCGCAACCCCGGAAAGACCGCCGGCCCCGAAGTCACCGCCCGCCACAACGCCGCAACCGGCAACCTCGATCTGACCTTCACCAACCCAGGCTCCGCCGACGCCCGTCTCACCGTCGGCAACACCTACGGCGGCACGCCCCGGACCTTCACGATCCGCAAGAACACGAGCATGAAGCACACCGTGGACCTGAGCGCCTGCCGCAACTGGTACGACGTGTCGGTCACTTCCGCCGGCCAGGCCGACTTCCTCCGCCGTTTCGCGGGCCACGTCGAGACCGGCGCCCCGGGCCTCTCCGACCCGGGCATCCTCACCGACTGACCGATCCTGCGCGCCCTCGAATCGCGCCGCTCCGGCACCCAGAGTGCCCGGAGCGGCGCGTTCTCGCGTACAACAGCCGCGGAGGCGGTCACGGAGGGGCACGCAGCGCGACAGTGGCCGGGACGGCTCAGGAACCGGAGAGATCCGGCAACGGCATCCGGTGTTCGTCGGTCGCCCCGCCACCCGCACGGCGAGCGCCACTTGCTCCGGTTCCGGATAGCGGTGAGCCGGTTCCGATGACCGAAGAGGTCCATACCGCGCCGACGCCGAAACCTCGCGGGCGATCCCGGCGACGTGCGGATGGCCGGCGCCCGCGCCCCAGGCTCGCCCGACTGAGACCTTATCGGTCACCAATTCGCCTGTTCCGCTTACGAGTTGGCCTGTTCGCGCCGGTGACACCCATACGGCGGATCCCTTATCCATGTCGTGCGCACCAGAGATCTCGGCAGCGCAACGACCTACAGGACAGCGCGCCCGCGGGCGCCGTATCGCGGGGGTGGCAGTTCAGTGCTGGCCAAGAAAGCAAGACCCTCGGCACACCCGAGCACTCTGTACTCCCCCGGTGCCCCCGAGGGATCCCCGACGGGCACACCCGGGGTGCCCGTCGGGGATCCGGAGCGACCGTACGAGCCGAAATACCTGATTCTGGGGCCGCTCGAGGTGCGGCGCGCAGGCGTGTCGTGCACCCCGACGGCCCTCAAGCAACGCGCCCTGCTCGCACTCCTCCTGTTGCATGCCAACCGGCCCTTCCCGGCGTACACACTGATCGACGAGCTCTGGGCCGACCGACCACCCAGGTCGGCGGTCTCGACGCTGCAGATGTATGTGTCGGGGCTGCGCCGCGCCCTGGACCCCGGGCACAGCCGGCAAGGCCATGATGCGCGTCGGCATCCGCTGCTGCGCAC
This sequence comes from Streptomyces sp. NPDC043861, assembly GCF_056435905.1. Classification (NCBI taxonomy): domain Bacteria; kingdom Bacillati; phylum Actinomycetota; class Actinomycetes; order Kitasatosporales; family Streptomycetaceae; genus Streptomyces; species Streptomyces sp. NPDC043861. The sequence continues at coordinate 125,598 of NZ_JBWKDP010000012.1, forward strand.
CTCCGGCTCCGGCTATCTGCTGCGTGTTCGACCGGGTGAGCTGGATCTGGACCGTTTCCGCGCGGCAGCCGCCCTCGGCCGCGATCTGATGACCGCAGGGAACTGTCCGGCGGCTGCCGAAGCGTTTCGCCAGGCGCTGACCCTCTGGCGGGGCACGCCCTTGGGGGATCTTGGCCAAGCCTGTCTGCCGGCGCACTACGCGGTACGGCTGGAGGAGGAGCGGCTGGCCCTGGTCCATGACCGGATCGGCGCGGACATCTGCCGGGGCCGGGCGCGCGAGGTGGTCGGCGAACTCGAGGAGCTGTGTGCACGTCATCCCCTGCGCGAGGGCTTCCATGAGCAGCTGATGCTCGCGCTGGCCGAGACGGGCCGCCGAGCGGAGGCACTGGACGCGTACTCCCGCGCCCGGCGCACCGTGGTGGAGAGCACCGGCATCGAGCCGGGGCCCGGTCTCCGGAGCGCACAGAAGGCGCTGCTGGGCGGAGTACGGCCGGGCAACGCGGGTCATGAACGCTGTCGGCCCATGGGTGTGTCCCCCGAGGCGGTGGCAGTCCGCTGACCGACGGCACCGACGTCGTGCGGAGCAGCCCGGGCCGGGGCCGGAAAGCCCCGGCCCGCACCGGGTGCCCGACGGCGTGCTGCCACGATCCGGTCCTCCCTGCACCGCCGCGTGGTGAGTTGCGGACAGTGACGCGCCGGCTCGGCGAAGAGCCGCACGTGGTGGTCGCCTTCACGTGGACGCGAACGGCCAAGAGTCCGTCTCCTGCCTGATCTCCGCAGAACGGCCGAAGATTGTGCACAAGATCGTTCAGGCCCTGCACCGATACGGGACCGGTGACGGGGAGTGCCGTCGGCGCAGTCGGAAGAGAGTGAGGTCAGCCGAGCCGCCAGTCCAGCCGTCGCCGGAAGTACACGAGGGGCTCGCCGGCCTGCACGGCGCAGTCCGTCACCGTACCCACCACGATCACATGGTCGCCGTGCGGGAACAGGGCGCCCGCCCGGCAGCGGATGTAGACCGGCACGCCGGCCAGTCGGGGCACTTCGCCGTCCCATTCCCACAGCACATCGGCGAACTTGTCCTCCCCGCTGCCGGCGAAGACCTGGGCCAGGGCGGAGTCCGTTCGGGCCGGCAGATGGATACCGAAGGGCGTGCCCACCCCGGTGCCGAGCTCGCGGCAGGTCCGGGAGCTACGGGCAAGTGCCACCAGGACCGACGGCGGATTCACACTGTAGGAGCACAGTGACGACACCAGCAGCCCGCACGGCAGACCGTCGGCCCGCCGTGCGGAGACCACCGCAACCCCCGACACCAGGCGCGACATCGCCTCGGTGAACTGTGCGGCCACATCGGTCTGCTCCTCCTGTCGGGCGCCCATCCGGCCGGCCCCTACGCGTGGGCGCGCTCGGCAGCGCGGAGGCACGACTCCCGGCGGCCGCGCGCCTCGGCGTCGTCGGCGACGGCCAGGACCGCGTCGAAATCCGCCACCGCCCGGCCGAAGCTGCCTGCCGCCTCGTGGACGACACCCCGGTTGAAACGGAACTCCGGCCGGTCACCGAGCTCCACCGCGCGGTCGAAGTCGGCGAGTGCCGCCGTCAGATCGCCTTCCAGATAGGCAAGTTCCGCCTTCACCGCCCATGCCTCGGCCAGCCGCGGGTCATTGTCCAGCGCTGCTGCCAGTGAGTCCCGGGCTTCGGCCAGCCTGCCCTCCTCCCCCTGAAGACGTCCTCGCAGACAGAGCAGATGGGCGTGCTCGGGGGCCAGCCGCAGCCCTGCGGTCACGCTTTCCATCGCGGCCTCGGTGTTCCCGAGGTCGGCCAGCAGCCCCGCGCGGGCCAGCCACGCCTCCAGATGGCCCGGATCCAACTCCAGGGTCCGTTCGAAATCGGCCAACGCGCCATCGGCGTCGCCGAGTTCCAGTCGGGAATCGCCCCGGTTGTAGTAGGCCTCCGGGAACGGCGGCTCCAGGGAGAGCGCCCTCTCGAAGTCTGCAATGGCCTCCTCGATCCGGCCCAGCCGCCGCTGGATGCTGCCGCGGTTGAAGTAGTGGTCGGCGAAGTCACTGTCCGCGTCGATGATTCCCGCGTAGTCGTCGAGTGCGTCCTCCAGCCGGCCGCTCATGCCGTTCACCTGTGCCCGGTTGTAGCGCAGGCCCACGCGGTGCCAGGTCCGCTCGCCGATGCCGAGTTCCCGGTCGAGCCGTTCCATTCCCTCGTCCAGCAGCCGCAGTGCCTCATCGGGCCGTCCGGCCCGGATCTCCACCAGCGCGAGCCCGTTGCGGTTGAACACCGAGTAGAAGGCACGTTCCTTGGGGTCGGGCAGCAGGTCCGAGATCGCGATGGCCTGGTTGACCCAGGCCCGGGCCTTGTGTTCATCGCGCAGTGCGGGCGGGAAGTGCCTGGCGTACAGCATTCCGGTCTCGTAGGCCAGGCTCATGTGGTGCATGGGTGCGATGGTCTCGGTACGTGCCTCCTCCTGCACCGCCGCCGACTCCTCCGGCCGGCCCGCGGCGGCCAGACACACCCCCGTCTCCCGGGTGAAGGTCCACCACAGTCCGGGACGTGCTGCCGGGTCCACCCGATGCCGGCCGTCCTCTCCCATTTCCGCCGCGGCATGGTAGAACCCCAGGTATTTGCAGCGACCCTGGGCCCAGCGCAGGGCGTCCAGGCCGGCGCCGTCGGGGTCGCTGCCCCGCAGCAGGTGGTACGGCAGGGCGCCCAGCTTCAACGAGGGCTCCACGTCGGCCAGGGCCGCCAGGGTCTCGGCCCTGCGGTCGTGCAGGGCCGTGCGCTGCTCGGCGGTGATCCGCTCGTATGCGGCGACCAGCACGGGGTCGTCGTCGACGCAGTCCCCCTCCACATATCGGGTGGCCCTTTCGAGGAGTTCCTCGGGCGGACCCCCCGCAGGCTGCGGACCTGTGGCGCTCGCGGGTGCCGGGCGCGAGATCCGGGTGGTGTGCGCGGCGAGCTCCTCGGGCAGCGACACCGAGATCATTCCGGGCGGGTCGACCAGTGCCTCGGTGTCCGAACCCACCACGAGCGTGAGCAGCTCCGCCGGTATGCGCCGGAGTGCGGCGGCGAGGAACTCCTGGTCGGTGACGTCGGCGTGCTGAACGTTCTCCACGACCAGGGTGCGGGGTCCGTCGTGGGCGGTGTCGGTCAGCGCGGTGAGCAGGAAGTCCACCAGGCCGTGGGAAACGCGCAGCGAGTGCAGTCGGGCCGGATATCTGCTGGCCTCTCCCGGTGCCTTGGCGTTCTGCTCCAGGACCCGCACGATCGGCGGTACCAGCGGGCGCAGTTCGGGGGTGCTCTCCTGCAGTTCGATGTAGTGGCGGTCGGCCAGCGCCGGGCGTCGGAGAAGCGCATCCGGGGCCACCAGCCGCATCAGCGCACCCGCCGCCGTGTAGGGACCGCGAAGCCGTCGGTGTGCGTCCACCACCGCAATCACGGAGGGCAGTTTGAGGCCGGCCCGCAGTCGGTCACGCTCGCGGCGCTCAGGAGCCGATATCCAGTAGTGGCCGGTCATGAACCTGCCCTTCACAGAGGGGCCGTCCGGGTTTCCCGTCAGGCGATGACATGTTGGGTGCGGGACCGCCGCTCGCGTATGCGTTCTCTGGCGGCGATCCAGATGGTGAGGCCGAGCTGGGCGAAGGTGAGAAGCAGAAAGACCGAGGAGTCCAGGAGGTCGACCCAACTCGTCTGCTGCCCGGCACCGAAACGGGAGACCGCACCGGAAACCATCTGGACGAGTACGGGGAGAAGTGCCAGCACGAAGGTGACCAGACTGATCGTGTAACCGACCAGGATGAGCCAGGAGTACCAGCGTGCCGCCCTCCGGTCCACCGGGTGCCACCGGGACTCGTCCGTCAGCCGGTCGGTCCGCCGGCACAGCCGCAGCAAGCGGTTGCGCAGCAGGCGTACGGACGTGGTGTGCAGATCCACGCAGCCGAGTGCGGTGGTGATCAGCACATAGACGTCGGTGCGCAAATACAGAAAGAACTGCCACAACAGACGCAGCAACGCCGCAAAGGCCAGTCCGAGGCACACCCGGCTGGTGACGCTGTCCGCTCCGCCGGGGCCGCGGGCCGCGTCCGCCACCGTGATGAGCAGACCGAGCAGAACGCAGTCGGCGACCATACCGGCCACGATCGGCAGATAGCGCTTCTTGCGCTCGACGGCGACAAGGCCGTCCAGCGCCGTCTCGACGACCAGGAAGTAAAAGCGGTACGACATGCGGGTCCTCGAGCGGACGCCGAGGCGGCGTGCGGCCAGTGCGTGGAAGGCCTCGTGGACCGCGATGAGCGGGACCGCGGCGATCAGGAGCACCACACTGATCACCGCGTAGTAGTCGCTGAACAGCAGATCCTGCGAGGTCGGGACGAGGTCCGGGGAGAGGATCATGCGCAGCACCGCCCAGGCCACGATCACCCCGTAGCAGACCCAGGCGAGCGGTGAGAACAGCGCCCGGCCGAGCCGCTGCCATCGTACGGGCGCCGATACCGCCGGTTCCTCGTCGGCCTGCCGGACGAACCCCAGCTCGCGCAGCGCCTCGATGACATCGTCGACATCGGCCCGCTCACCGTACTCCTCGGCGTACCAGTCGGAGGCCTGTGCGGGCGTGGCTCCCTCTTCCAGGCGGCGCACCAGTTGAGCACCGTCGGGAGGGAAGATTGCGTAGGAGTCGGTGTCGGGGCGCCCGATGGTGACTTCTTCGCCGTCCTCCAGATAGACCAGCGCATGGAGTGTCAGCGGGGTGTCGGCGCTGTTGCGGATGCCCTGCTCCGCCATGGAGTTCTCCCTCGGCTTCGGTCGGACCCGACATGGAGCGGGGCCTCACGCGCTCCGGGTGACACCGTCGTGCCACGGTGGGTCCGAATCGTTCGGACCGTTCCGCGGACACGACGGTGCCGAGGGCCCCGGTGCGCCAGTGGGCCCGGAACTCACCTGATCCAGGATCAGTTCGGGTTCGTGTACACGCTGCAGGCCGAGGACGTCAGGCGGACGGGGCCGGCCTTGCGAATCTGGATCTTCTTCATCTGAGCACCTCCTTCACGACAGCAGGGGCTGTGGGCTTCTTCATCCTGGCGAGGGTCGCCATACTTTCTCCATAACTCCACCAAACCCTCTTCACCACCTGGTCCCGGCCTCCTCGGCCGCAAGGTGCCGGCAGGGAAAGGAGGATGAGCGGATCGCGCATGTGCACGGGCGACGACAGCGCGTTCCATGCGGCGTTAGAGTGCGGCAGGCACCGCCCACGTCCCCCGTCGACGGCCCACAGGAAGACAGTGCCCTCCGTGAACAACGCCCACGAGACCTCCGGGTCGGCCGGCGAGCGTCGCCTTCAGCACCTTCTCGGCACGGCCGAACAGGCTGCTGCCTTCTACGACCGCCAGGTGCAGCCCCGACTCACCTCGCAGATGAGTGACTTCATACAGCGGCAGACCATGGCGTTCCTGTCCACGGCAGATGCCCGCGGCGCCTGCGACGCCACCTTCCGTGCAGGTCCTCCCGGCTTCGTCGTCGTGCTGGACGACCGCACCCTCACCTACCCGGAATATCGGGGCAACGGTGTACTTGCCGGCGCAGGAAACATCACCGAGAACCCTCATATCGGCCTGCTGTTCCTCGACTTCACCCACGATCACATCGGGCTGCACGTCAACGGCACAGCACGGTTGCGCCGGGACGAGGAACAGCGGCAGGCCTACCCGAGCCTGCCCAGGGACACCGCTCCCGGCCGCCGTCCCGAACTCTGGGTGCACATCACGGTGGAAGAGGCATATGTGCACTGCTCCAAGCACATCCCCCACCTCGAGCCGGCGCAGCGCCCCCGCTCACGCGCCGATCGGCACAAGGACGCCGACTACTTCACGACTCCGCCACCGCACCAGGACGTGCAGTGGGACGACGCATCGCAGCCACCGGCCCGCCTCGCCCCGTCGGCACACGGCACCGACGACCTGACATGACATGACCGGCCCCGGTCATGCTCGCAGCGCCTGCTCGGTCCAGATGGTCTTGCCCCAGTGGCCGTAGCGCGTCCCCCATCTCCCCACGATCTGGGCCACGATGAACAGTCCGCGCCCGCCTTCGTCGTCGTCCGCGCTGTGTCGCAGGTGAGGGGCGGTGTGCCCGGCGTCCGCAACCTCGCACACGAGCGTGCGGTCATGGATGAGCCGCAGATGCAGGGGGCCCTCGGCATGCTTGACCGCATTGGTGACCAGCTCGCTGGCGATCAGCTCGGTGGGGAACACGAGCTCGTCCAGTCCCCAGTCGCTCAGCTGCCGGGCGACCTGCTCCCGCGCGCGACCGGCTGCGACCGGTTCCGCCGGCAGGTTCCAGGTGGCGACCCTGTTGGTGTCGAGTTCACGGGTGCGGACGAGCAGGAGAGCCGTGTCGTCGGTGGTCGTGCCGCCCGGCAGGAGTCCGGAGATGACACGGTCACAGAGTTCGTCGAGGGAATTCGAGTCCTCGCCGAGGGCCGTCTCCAGGGCCTTCAGTCCCTCGTCGATGTCCCGGTCGCGCGTCTCGACCAGACCGTCCGTGAACAGGGCCACGAGGCTGCCCACCGGCAGTTCGATCTCCACGGACTCGAAGGGCAGCCCGCCCAGACCGAGGGGTGGGCCGGCCGGCAGATCGGGGAATCCGACATGTCCGTCGGGTTCCACGATCGCCGGCGGAAGGTGGCCTGCCCGTGCCATCGTGCAGCGTCGTGACACGGGGTCGTAGACCGCGTAGAGGCAGGTGGCTCCCGCTGCCACATCGCCGTTGCCGGCCAGTGCACCGAGAGCGTCGCCTCCGTCCCCCACCGACTGGCCCACGAGATCGTCGAGCCGCATGAGGAGCTCCTCCGGCGGCATGTCCATGGGCGCCAGCGCTCGTACCGTTGTCCGCAGCCGTCCCATGGTGGCGGCGGCGTGCAGCCCATGCCCCACCACGTCTCCCACCACGAGCCCGATGCGCGTCCCCGACAGCGGGATCACATCGAACCAGTCCCCGCCGACACCGCCCAGATCGTCCGTGGGCAGATAGCGATATGCCAGGTCGACAGCGGAATTCGGCTGGAGATTCTGCGGCAGGAGCTGCCGCTGAAGGGTCAGGGCCGCATCGCGTTCACGGGTGAAGCGGCGGGCATTGTCGATGGACACCGCGGCGCGGGCGACGAGCTCGTCCGCCACCGCGACCGCACCCTTGTCGAAGATGCCCGACCCGCTGCCACGGAGGAAGGTGACGAGACCCAACGCATTCCCTCCGGCACGCAGCGGCACCACCAGTGTGTCGTCCTCCAGTACGAGCCCGCCCGAGGCGAGGCTGCGGTGCTGTGCCGAGCCGCTCGGGTACTCCACCGGCCGCGGTGAACGGCTTCGGGCCTGGGAAGGGTCCTCCACGCCGAAGGACGGTGCCGAGCCCGACGCCGCCCGCAACAGTTCGATGCCTCCCGTGCCCGTGATGCCCGGCAGCTCGCCGTCCAGCACAGCAGGAGCGAGGTCGACGTCGACACGGTCGGCGAACTCGGCCACCGTCACCTCGGCCAGCTCCTCGGCCGTCACGATCGCGTCCAACGTCGTTCCCACCCGACGGCCGGCCTCGACCAGCAGATTCAGCTGCTGCTGCGCCTGGTAGCGGTCGGAGATGTCGAACGCGTCCTCGCACACGCCGATCACATGGCCGTCCACGTCCTGCAACCGGTAGTACGAACACGACCAGATGTGTTCTCTCCCCGGATCACTCGGCTGCTCCCCGCAGAAGTGCAGGTCGAGGAACGGCTCACCGGTCCCGAGTACGTGGCGCATGACCGCGTGGAGCGACTCCGGATAGCCCGGCGTCACAAATCTGCCCCCGGGGTACAGCTCGTCCGCCAGCTCCCCCTGGGCCTCCTCGAGCGGCCGCCCGAGCTCCTCCTCGGAAACGGCGTTGCACCAGACGAGGCGAAGATCGGTGTCGTAGATCGCCAGACCCACAGGAGACTGCGTGGCCAGGCCGTGCAGCATCGCCAGCTGGGATTCCCACGCCCTGAGCCGCTCCCGGTCGGCGGCCACGACGACGCGTACCGCCGGCCCGGTTCCGGACAGCCGACAGACCGCGGTGACCAGCTGCAGACGGTGACCGTCCCGGTGGAGGGCCGGATGCACATCACGCTCCGGGAAGCGCGGGACCGCACCAGCGGCGGGCCGGCGGGCCGGTCCCGATTCCGGCGCGGCCGTCAGGAACGTGGCTACGGGCCGGCCGATGATCTCGGTCGGCAGGTAGCCGAGAAGCGCTTCCGCCCGAGGGCTCCAGCCGATGACGACGTCCTGGCCGTCGAGTACGAATGTGGCGGCCCTCGTGACGTCCAGCGGTCCACGGAAGTCGGCGTCCCCGGTCGCCTTCCTTGCGTAGCTCATGACGCCCTCACCGGCTTCGCCCGATCAGATCCAGAATCCGCCCGATGCCTCCTGGGCGCAAACACGTGGACCGCTCGTGCACCCGGGACACCGCCGACCGGCGGCTTCTGCACCCCCTCCTGGCAGCGACAGGCGCATCCGGCCGGTACCCACGGCCCGGTCGGAAGACCGGGCCCCACGTCGGCCCGCCCCCGGCCCGCCCCGTGCGCCGTTGGGCGGCCCGGACGGGGCCGTCGGCACGGTTCGTACACCCCGCAACGATTCTCGCCAGAGGGGCGTCACCCGACTGCTCGGCCTGACGTGCCGTCGGCTGACGTTACCGAAAGCCTAGGATCCGTCACTGGACGTAAGGACGTCGCCTGCCTGTGCCCGGCACCGGGAAGGAAGCTCCATGACCGGAGGAGACGCAATGTCACACGGTTTCGGCAGGACCCGCTGGAAGCACTTCGCGGCGGTCCTCGTCCCGGCCGTCGGTGTCGCTGCGGCTCTCGGCATCGGAATGGCCCAGGGAGCGCTCGCCGCGTCGTTCCTCATCTCCGGCCAGAAGTTCCAGGTCAGTGCGGAGCGACTGAACGTCCGCGGTCTGAGCATCTACGGCATGGTGGACATGACCAGGAAGGGCACCCCTGTGCCCGTCTCGGTCATCGGGTTCCGGCACGCGAAGATCAGCGCGTTGTGCCAGTCCGTGGTGGTTCCGATTCCCGTCCTCGGCCCGTACACCCTGAGGCTCACCGGCGGCGACCGGACTCGGGTCGAGGCGCAGAACATGTTCATCGATGCGACCTCTCTCTCCGTGGGGCAGGCCGATCTCGACTCGGCCGACATCGGTGTGGCGGCGGGCGCGGTCAGCAAGGGACCGATCAATCCGGGCGACAGGAACTCGCGATTCTTCGACCCCAACGGCGTGGCCCAGCAGGCCGTGTCGGCCGTGCTGACCGATGTGGAGGCCACCGCGGTCGCGGTGACGGCTGCCACGCTCAACGTCCCCGACCTGGAGCTGCGACTCAGAGCAGGCCGTCACGAGTGCTTCTGACCACCCGGTCCGAAGTACCCGCCTCACCCCGCCACCCGCCCCCCACCATGGAAGCGCTCGTGTTCTCCAACATTGCCGGCAGACGCCCGGACCTGCGCGTCGCCACCGTCGACGCCCGACGACGATTCAGGAACTGGCGGGGCACCCGTCCGTTCTGGGCCGGACTGTTCACCGTCACGGCGGGCCTTCCCATCATGTACTTCCCCTATGTACGCATGAACCTGGCGGGTGTTCCACTCGCCCTGTCCACCACGGCCGGCGCAGGATCCCTGATCATCGGCGTCCTGCTCGTGGTGCTCGGCATCACGCTCTGGTTCCACCAGCAGGCGCGGCTGTTCGCCGGGATCGCCACTCTGCTGCTCGCGCTCGTGTCGTTCCCCGTCGCCAACTTCGGGGGCCTCTTCCTCGGCCTGCTCTCCGGGCTCGTCGGCGGCTCCCTGGCCTGCGCATGGGCCCCGCCGACGGGCGACGCCGAGCCGCGACCGGCACCGGATCGCGACACGACGCCTGTCCTGACAGGCGAGGGCCGAGGCGACGGGTGAGGACACGCCCGGAACCTGCACCGGTCATTCTCGACGGAGATCGCAGGAGCTCGCGCGGGACGACCATCGACGCAGGTCACGGACGGTGACGCTGCCCCGGTATGCGTACTGCCCCGGCCGGACGCCGCTCCCCCGCCGAGTTCCGTGGGACGACGCGGCAGATGTGCCGTTGTCCCCCGTACGGGTGGTGCATTTCTGAGCGCGGTCGTAGCGTCGATTCAGAAGGACAGGCGCCGCCCATCACCGACGACCCACCACCGACGACGACCCACCACCGACGACTGCTCCTGACGCGGAGATGTGAACGCGCGGGGCGAGTCCGTTGGAAACGAAGGGCCACGTGGGCTCGCACAGAGGCAGCCGGGAGCCGATATGCAGAGACGCAAGCTCAAGACAGCGGTCATGCTGTGTGCTGCTACAGCGCTCGCAGCAGCAGTACCCGTATCCGCTTCCGCAGTGGCACCCTCGCCCGGTGACGTTGTGGCAGTCGACTGCTTCATGGAGCCACAGGTTCGGCCCGGCGACTTCCTGCTCGCCTGCGGGGACGGCAACAACCGGCTCACCGAACTCCGATGGTCCGCGTGGGGGAAGACGTCCGCAGTGGGCAGCGGACTCGACGTGGTGAACGACTGTCAGCCCTACTGCGCAGCAGGCAAGTTCCACTCCTACCCGGTCACCGTGAGGCTCGACCTCCCGGAAACCTGGCAGAAGCAACCTGAGCTGAAGCACTTCACCCGGCTGCAACTCGTCTACACCGATGGCAGGCCGGCCCAGATTCCGGAGGAAGTGACGTACAAACTCTGGGACTGACGGTTCACGGGCCCCGCTCGCCCCTGCCCCACGGACATCCGGGGCAATCGGCGGGGCCACTCGTCTGCCCGGCCGCGAATGCGGCGGACATCGGACTCTCCCGGCTTCCGGCCCCTCCACCGCCCATCGACACCCACCTGCGCGACCGCTATGCGGCGCGCGCCGCCGTGCTGAAGTACGGGTTGGATGCCGGCAGGAACACCAGCACAGCGGCACCGACGGTCAGCAGGTCCGGAACGAGCTCGGACACCAGGGCCCAGTCCCAACTGCCGTCCATGCTGGCACTGTTGACGACGAAGAGTGCACCGAGAACACCGGCGAGGGCAATGAGGATCCTTGCCCAGTGGCGCCCCTCACGCATCTTGAAGGTGAAGAAGGTCCACAGGGCACTGATGACAATCAGGGCAGCAGCGGAAATGGCGATCTGGACGGAGGCGTCACGCTGCCCCGACTCGCTGCGCATCTCGTCGAACCCGGTGGGAGAGATGACGAACACGCCCAGCACCCAGACGACGATCTCGAGGGCGATGGCGACGAGCGAAAGCCTGAAGGCCGTCTCCACTTCCTTCGGGCACCCGGTTCGGCCCGCTTCTGTCCTGATCATCCGACATCCCCTCCAGTGAAACGACAGTTGGCTCGGACGCGGTGACGGATCACGGCCCGGACGAGAACATCCGGACCCGAACTCGTGGAACTCGCCACACCGTCCGTCCCCTGCTCCGGGTCCGGGCCCACCTGGTCGCTGCCCCTGTGCATGTCACTGCCCCAGTGACCCGAACACCTCAATTGCCCCTGGAGAGACGTCCGGCCGAGCCTCGAGGTTCCATCCGTCGGGGCGGTCCTCCGCTCCTCGCCGCCGGACTCCTGATCACCCGCGATGGTCGCCTCGGCCTCCGGTCACCGCTTCACCCCGACGGTTCCCGCGCCGATGGCCCGGCGGCGGGGGCGCGGGAGGCTCGGCAGACCGTGGGGCCGGCGGGGCGTCACGGGCTGGAGGCGGATGACCGCCTTGAGGCCGCCGCCGGGGGCGGGGAGGAGGAGGGCCTCGCCGCCACCGGCGAGCGTGAGGCGCTGCACGAGCGCGAGACCGAGGCCCGTCCCGCCCTTGGGGGCGTCGGCGGCGCGCCAGAAGCGGTCGAACGCACGGCGGCGCTGTTCGGCGGTCATTCCCGGTCCCTGGTCCTGGACCTGCAACTCCGCTCCGGTGGCGGTGAGTCGCCTGGACACGGTCACCGCGCTGCCCCCGGGGGCGACGCGGAGGGCGTTGGAGAGCAGGTTGTCCAGAATCTGCTCCAGTGCCCCGGGCAGGGCGAGAACGGTGACGCCCTGTTTGCCGATGAGGTCGAGTCTTACGTCCTGCTGTGCGTAGAGCCCGGACCAGGCAAGGGTGCGCTCCTTCAGTACGGGGTCCAGATCGACGGGTTCGGGGACGAGCGCCGTCTCCTCCATCCGGGCGAGGGAGAGGAGGCCCTCGACCATTCTGGCCAGCCGGTCGGTCTCGCTCATGGCCGCGGTCAGACTGCCGCGCACATGCGGCAGGGTGTCGGGCTCCAGGTTGTCCAGACGCAGCCGCAGTGCGGCGAGCGGGGTCTTGAGCTGATGGGACGCCTCCCCTGCAAAGGCGCTCTGGGATGCGAGCAGGTGCTCGAGCAGAGCGGCCGTGCGGTTGAAGGTGGCGGCCAGACTGCGCACTTCGGGCGGTCCTGCGGTGACGGAGGCCGGGGTGGACAGGCTGCCGCCGGCCAGGGTCCGGGCGGCACGCTCCAGTTCGAGGATCGGCCGGCCGATCCAGCGGGCCAGTGCGAAGGCGACCATGGCGACCGTGGCCAGCACCCCGAGCCCACCGAGCCCGAGCACCAGCCACACCCGGTTGACATGGTTCTCGATCGTCTCGGTGGGGACGGTGAGACGTACGGCGCCGTGAAGCCCCGCGCCGTGCCGTATCGGAACGGCGACCGAGAGCCACTGGACTCCGCCGATGGTGGACGTACGCACATCGGCTCCGTCACCTCCGCGCAACGCGGCGGAGATCTCCGGGCGTTCGGAGAGGTCCGCCCGCTGTGTCCGGCCGAGCCGGTGCGAGGCGACGAGCAGGGTGCCGTTGCCGTCAACGACCAGGACACGGCCACGGATGCGTTTCGCGCAGCCGTCGACCCGTGCCGCGAGTTCCTCGCGGCGGCCGTAGACGATGGAGAGGGCTGCGAAGTCGGCGATCGATTCGGCCTGTTCCGTGGCCGCATTGACGGCGCGCTCGCGTTCGGCGCGCGAGTAGACGTAGCCCAGGGGGATCTCCAGGCTGCTGAGGACGAAGGCGGCGAAGGTGAGGTAGCTGAGCAGCAGTCGGCGTGTCATCGGGGGTGCGAGTCCGTGCGTACGGCGTCGTCATGCGCGATGCCGTGCGTGCGTACGGCCAGCCGCAGCCCGACTCCACGCAAGGTCTGGATCCACGCCGGGTCGCCCAACTTGCGCCGGAGGGTGGCGACATGGACGTCCAGGGTCTTGGTGGGGCCGTAGAAGTGGGGGTCCCAGACCCGGTCCAGGATCTGCTGTCGCGAGTACACGGCCCCGGGGTCCTCTGCCAGCAGGGCCAGCAGGTCGAATTCCTTGGGGGTCAGCGTGACCGGCTGCTCCCCGATCCACACCTGGCGGGTGCGGCGGTCGACGATCAGTGCGCCCATGGGGGACGAACGCGACAGCAGGGACGCGGGTTCGGTGGCCCGTACGGGCACGGGCCCGATGGGTGGCGGCTCGACCGGCGGGCCGGACAGCGACGTGTGCAGGGAGGCGGGCTCGGCCTCGCGCCACGTCGATGGCCCCTGCTCCGGGCCTGACGGGGCAGCGGCGGGGGCGATGCCCGACCGCGCTGCGGTGCGGCGGGTGACGGCCCGGATGCGTGCGATCAGCTCGCGAAGACCGACCGGCTTGGCCAGGTAGTCGTCGGCGCCGAGTTCTAGGCCGAGCACCCGGTCCGCCTCCGTGCCCCGTGCAGTGAGCATGATGATCGGCACCTCGGAGACCTGACGGATGCCACGGCAGACATCGATGCCGTCCATATCGGGCAACCCGAGATCGAGCAGGACGATGTCGCCGTAGGGGCCTCGCAGCCCTGCGGCACCCGTGCTCACATGGACCACCGTCATGCCGTAGCGGCCGAGGCCCTCCACCAGGGGTTCCGCGATCGTCTCGTCGTCCTCGATGAGCAAGGCCCGCAGGATCATTGTGTTTCGTCTTCCCGTGAATCCAGAGTAAATCCTGAGTAAATCCGCACAGCACGAATTGCCGACAGTCCGCACCCGGGACGATCACCGTACATTTGATTGAATGGACGCCACGGGGTCCACGTCACACTGGGAGGCAAGTCACAGTGGGCCCACCAATTCTGACGTCGCGTTAGGGTTCGTCTAACCTTCGCCTTGCCTCGCGTTCCCTACGGTGTTGAGCCAGTTCCAGGCCACAACCACCCACTTGGGAGGCACCATGAAGGCCCTGCTCGAACGCGCTCGCTCGTTCCGGCGACGGATGGATTTCGAAAGCCACACATATCGGAAACTCGCCGAGGGGCAATTCCCTCAGGCGCTCTTCATAGCGTGTTCCGATTCCCGGGTCATACCGGCGTTGATCACGGGTGCACGGCCCGGTGAGGTCTTCGAAATACGCAATGCGGGCAACATCGTGCCGCCGTACGGGCCGCAGGTGGTGTCGGGGGAGGCGGCCACGGTCGAGTACGCACTGGAGGTACTGGACGTCCGCGACATCGTCGTCTGCGGGCACTCGCACTGCGGCGCGATGGGCGCCCTCGCCTCCGGTCAGGACCTCTCGGGCCTGCCTCGGGTGGGGGCCTGGCTGGAGGTGGCCAGGCCGGGGCTGGCGCCCGTCCTGGACCGCGAGCCGGACGCCGCTGCCGACTCCTCCGGTGCGAACGGGGGGAGTGACGGCGCTCGGATGAGGGAGCTGGCGCAGCTCAATGTGCGGGTACAGCTCGATGCACTGCGGGAGTACCCCGCAGTGCAGCGGCTGCTGGCGGAGGGGCTGTTGCGGCTGCACGGGTGGTACTACGAGGTGGACTCGGGCGAGCTCTGGGAACTGAGCGAGGACGGCACCGGCTTCCGGGTGCACGCGTGCTGACCGCCGACCGGGCGCAGGAGGGGCACGGGAGCGGCCAGGACTCCGGTGACCGGGCGCGCCGGGAGAAAGCCGGACGCGGCCGGCACCGGGCCCGGCGCTCCGGGCGGGCAGGGCCACCGCAGCAGCCCGGCGGCAAACGGAGCGGTACCCCGCAGAAGGGGGATCTCACCACCGAGATCACTGCGTCCTTCGTGGTCTTCCTCGTTGCGCTCCCTCTGTGCATCGGCGTGGCCGTGGCATCCGGCACGCCGCCCGAACTGGGCATCATCTCGGGGGTCGTCGGCGGGCTGGTGGTCGGCATGGCACGCGGCAGCACTCTTCAGGTGAGCGGCCCCGCGGCCGGCTTGGCGGCGCTGGTCGCGGAGGCGGTGATGGAACACGGCCTCGCCACGCTCGGGGTCATCGTGCTGGCTTCCGGGGTGCTGCAGATCGGACTCGGACTGATCCGGCTCGGCCGGATGTTCCAGGCGATCTCCATCGCCGTGGTTCAGGGCATGCTGGCCGGCATCGGGCTGCCGCTGATGTTCAGCCAGGCGTATCCGCTGGCCGACGCCAAGGCCGTCGGCGCTCCGATCGAGAACATGCTCGGCATCCCGCAGTTGGTCGCGAACACCGTGGCCGATCCGCAGAGGGCGATCGCGGCAGGGCTCGGTGTCGTCACCGTCGTGCTGAGCTTCCTGTGGAAGAAGGTGCCGGGTCCGGTGACCAAGGTGCCGCCCGCACTGGTCGCGGTGGCGGGCGGGGTGGCGGTGGCCTCGCTGCCCGGCGTCGACATCGCCACGCTTCGGGTCGGCAACCTGCTGGCATCCGTGCAGTTTCCGGGGCCGACGCAGCTGGCCGCGCTGGCCACTGGCTCAGTGCTGACCACGGTGGTCACGTTCACGGTCATCGCCTCGGCGGAGAGCCTGTTCACCGCGGCTGCCGTGGACCGCATGCACACCGGTGAACGCACCCGCTACAACTCCGAGTTGATGGCTCAGGGGGCGGGCAACACCCTGTGCGGCCTCCTCGGCGCCCTGCCGATGACCGCGGTCGTCGCACGAAGCTCCGCCAATGTCCAGGCAGGAGCCACGACCCGGCTGTCCCGCACCTTGCACGGCCTGTGGCTGCTCGCGTTCGCCCTGCTGTTGCCCGGTGTGCTCGCGCTCATTCCGATCTGCGTGCTCGCGGGTGTACTGGTGCACAGCGGCTGGAAGTTGCTCGCACCGGCGGAGTTCCCGAAGATGTGGCGTCAGGATCGCGGCGAGTGCGTGGTGATGACCATCACCACCGTCGCGATCGTCGCCACCGCCCTGCTCGAGGGCGTCCTGCTGGGTCTCGCCGCGGGCATCGTGCTGGCTGCCCTGCGGATGTCGAGGACCTCGGTTCGCACCACGGTGGAGGGTGACACGGCCAAGCTGGTCATGGCGGGCAATGTGACATTCCTGCGGCTGCCGAAGCTGATCGACGCGCTGGAGACGGTCGCCGCCGCCGGAACACCGAGGATCCGGCTCGATCTGACCGGAGTGGCTCACTGGGACCATGCCTCGCGCAGCCAGGTCGACGAATTCGTGGCACAGCACAGCGGCTCGGACATACGCGTGGAACTGCTGCGGCCGGGCACACCGAATGCGCCCTCGCCACCCGATGCTTCGGCATCCGGTGGGCAGCCGGGGACGCCCGACGCCGCCGCCGCGCAGCTGCCCGGGCCGACGGCGCAGTGGTTCTACCTCGATGCAACCCCGATGGAGTACCCCGTCGCGGCCGTGGGCCAGGTGGAGTCGGCGCAGGCGGCCGAGACGGCGGTCCGCGCACGCTGATCCGCTCTCCGGCCCGGGTCCGGGAGAGTGCGGACCGACCCTGACCAGGTGCAAGGACTGCCCTCCCCGGGCGACCGCCGGCCGTCAAGCAGCTCGGGGCACGGCCGGTTCGCCGGCGGGTGCCCCGACAGGACGGGGAACCGCCCGGCCGGCACGCCCGGTCGGTGTCCGGCCTCGGCGACCCCGTTCCGGCCGGAGCAGGCTCGCCGAGGGCCGGTCTCGTTCGGTGCCACTCCTACGGTTCGGCCGGCGCCCGGGACACCTCGAACCATCGTTTCGGCTCAGCGGGGTTCGGGCATCTGTCCGATTTCTCCGGGACCGCCCGGAGCGGCGCCACTGTCGTCACGGGTGAGCACCACCACGTCGTCGCCCATCCCGATGACGAGGTCCGGGCCGACGGCCGCCACGCACTGGGCCCGTGCGGGCAGCTCGACCTTCTCCCTGAGCTGCCCTTCGACGAGATCCCACACATGGAGCGTGCCCCCGCCGTCGAGCGTGACGGCCTCCGTTCGGCCGTGCCACCGGGTGCACGCCACCGCCAACACCGCCGAGCTGTGCCCCGGGAGAGTGGCGCGCAGCGTGCCGTCCGTGAGATCCCGGACCTGTACGACGGTGTCGTTCCCACCGACGGTGAGTGCGTGCGGTCGGCCGCCGATGACGGTGTGTGCCAGCGTCCGGATCGTATGGTGCCCGGTGGGCACGGTGGCGGTGGTACGTCGGCCCCTGCCCGTGAACCTCCATACCCGCAGGGCGGCGTCATCGCCCCCGGTGACGAGGTGGGGGCGCCCGTCGATGGCGATGGGCTCCATGGCACGCACCGCCGACCGGGTTCGGTCGGTGAGCAAGGGGTGGTCCGCGTCGTCCTCCAGGTCCCACACGCGGATGGTGCGCTCGTCGTCCGAAGTGACCGCGTGCGGGCGGCCGTTGATGTCAGCCCACGCCACGGTTTCCACACTGTGGCCGTGTCCGGAGAAGCTCCGGCGGCCGGTCCCCCCGGCCAGGTCCCACACCTGTGCGACGCCGCAGCCGCCGGTGAGCACATGGGGACGGTCGTCCACCGTCGCACACGCCAGTGCCCCCACCCGGTGCTTGTGGGGAAGGGTGAGCCGTTCCGTGCCGTCGGCGACGTCCCAGACCCGCACCGTGGTGTCCCCGCCCGTGACGGCGTGCGGGCGCCCGCCGATGCTGACCGCGTGCACGGCCTCCACCGTCATGGAATGGCCCGTGCGCCCGGCGGTCCTGCGGGCGTCGCCCAGATCCCACACCCGGGGGCGCGCGGCATGCCCGCCGCTCACCGCGTAGGGATGGCCGTCGGCCTCCGTGCAGGCCAGGACATCCACGTACCCGTGGTGTCCGGTCAGGACGGCGCGTTCCGACTCGTCGGTGAGGTCCCACACCCGGACCGTGCGATCGCCGCCGGCGGTCAGCGCATGGGGGCGCCCTTCGATGGTGACGCAGGCCACCGCGGAGACCCAGGAGGTGTGCCCGGTCAGCACGGTGCGCTCCGAGCCGTCGGTGAGACACCACACCCGCGCCGTGCACTCCCCGCCGCCTCCGCTGACGGCATGGGGAAGACCGTCGATCACCGTGCAGGCCACGGCATGGACGCCGGACGTGTGACCGGTGAGCACGGCCCGTTCGGTGCCGTTCTCCAGGTCCCAGACCCGCAGGGTGTTGTCGTAGCCCCCGGTCACCGCCACAGGACGACCGGCGACCTCGGCGAACGCCACCGCCCGTATCTCGTCCGTATGGCCGGTCATCCGGGCATGTTCCGATCCGTCGGCCAGATCCCACACCCGGACGACGCAGTCCTCGCCCGCCGTCACCGCGTGCGGGCGACCGTCGATCACGGTACAACCCACCGCCCGTACCCAGCCCTTGTGTCCGCCGAGCACCATCCGCTCGGTCCCGGTGCTCAGGTCCCACACCCGTACACCGCCGGAACTGGTCCCGGTCACCACATGAGGACGCCCGTCGATGTCAGCGCAGTCGAGGGCGTAGACACCGTCGTCCTCGGTGATGACGAGGCGTTCGGTGCCGTCCACCAGGTCCCACACCCGGACGTTCGAGTCGTAGCAGCCGGTCACCGCGTGGGGGCGCCCGTCGATGACGGCGCACGCGGCGGCGTCCACACCTCGCCCCGCCCTGGTGAGGCGCAGCGCTTGGTGGACCATCGTCCCCGTGGCCCAGGCCGGCCGCCACGGCCGGCCGCGGGCAAGCTCACGAGCGAGGTCGGGTCGGTCGTGGCGGGCGGCATCGACGGCGAGGATGTCCCGCCTCTCCTGGACGCCCACAGTGGAGTGGACGTCGGCGGATGCCCGGTAGACGCTCCGTTGCACCCTCCCCTCGGCCGGGCCGGGAGCGTTGAGTGCGCGGAGAAGTCCACCGGGTTCGGCGTGGACCAGGAACTCGGCATCCTCCAGCACGTCATCCAGGACACCCGCCGCACCGGCGTGCGCGGCGAGGTGCGCAACGACGTACGGGGCGGCGGCCGACCAGTCGCGACGTCCGGTGTCGCCGTCCGGGGGAACCTCGGCCAGCAGCGCCCCGGTGATCTCCCGTTGGGTCTCCTGCTCGCCGCCCCGGTCTCCGCCGGTGCGCAGCCGCAGGGCTTCGTCCGGGTCACGGAGCAGGTAGGCGGGGCCGACGGGCGCCCGGGTCTCGACCAGGCGCCCAACCATCCTGTCCCGGAACGCACACACCTCCTGAATCGTCCACGGGTGGCCCGTCAGGGCCCGTGCCACCACCGCCCAGAGGGCCGGCGGCAGCCCCGCGCCGTGGGCGAACGCCAGGGGGCGCAGCAGCGCCGATTCGTCCTCGGCCCCGCCCGTCCGCCCATCAGGTCCCTCGCTGTTCGCCAACACCCCACGCTCCCCCGCCCGGCTCCCGGCCCTGCCGCAACGCGGTGGGCTCGCACGGCCACGGACCCTACCGTCGGCCACTGACATGCGCGGGTGGTCGCGCCCGGTTCGACCGGTCGCACCACCTGGCCCTCCTCTCCCGGCACGAGGGGGCCCGGCGCAGGTTCGGGCAGGCGCTGGTGGAACCGGCCCCGCAGACCCCTCACTTCCCCGCGGCGGCAAGCACCACTGTGCACAGGTCCATGACTCAGGCCCCACCATCAGAGCGATCGACCGCGTTACCGGCCGGGCACACAACGGCTGACCGGGCCGGGTCACCGGCGTCGACGTCGCGTCCGGAGCGCGCGGGCCACCGACGAAATGCGCTGAGCTGCGGAAACACGGGCCCATGGTGTGTGGACTTCCGTTGCGGGGCGCGAGGGTTCCCGTGAACCGTGGTGAGCCACTGAACGGAGCCGCCGTCGGCACGCCGGTACGGACAGCACGTGGGCAGGCAGCAACAAAACGCCTTGCTCCGACACTGCCCAGCCGTGATCATGCGACAAATGCGATTCCTTCCCGCCACTGCGGACCCCACTGCCATCGACCGCGCCGTCGCCTACCCGGCCAACGGTCCCGTCGCCCCCCTGACTGCCGAAAAGATCCGCGAGGAGCTCGGCGCCAACCGATTCCGCCCGGAATGGATCTGGCTCGCCGAGGACGAGGGTGGAGAGGTTCTGGCCCGCGCCCTGTGGTGGGGCCGCGCCGACAGCGAGCGGCCCATAGCCCTCGATTGCCTCCAGGTCCGCTCCAGTGTCGCCGATCCGGTCGCCGTCGCCACCGGGCTCCTCAACGCCGGGCACGCCGCTCTCGGCACGAGCCCGCTGTACAACCTCTCCCTGCCGGCGGACTGGAGCACCCGATCGGACCTGACCGAGGCGGTCGCCTGGCGTCGCGAAGCGGGCTTGCGCACAGGGTTGAGCCGGGAGATTCAGCGCCTGCGTTACGAGTGGACTCCGGCGGCAGGACTGCCCGAGGCAGGCGATCGGCTGACGTTCCGCGAGGGCAGCGACGAGGAGTTCCTGGACGCCTTCGTCCGGGTCTCGGCCGGCAGCCTCGACCAGGCCACCTGCGACGAGCTGCGCACGAAGGACGCGAGGCAGCTGGCCGAGGATGATGTGCAGTTCTACCTCGACTGCCCCGGCGAGCGCTCCTGGTGGAGGCTCGCCGAACTGCCCCACGGCGAACTCGCCGGTCTGGCCGTCCCGTCAGCAACCCCGTACAACCGCAACGTCGGCTATCTCGGTGTCGTACCCGAGCAGCGCGGTCAGGGCCTGATCGACGAGATCCTTGCCGAGATCACCCGCTTCCACGCGGCCGAAGGCGCCGAGCGCATCACCGCGACGACGGACACCACGAACGCCCCCATGGCCGCCGCCTTCGACCGCGCCCGCTACGAGGTGACGGAGATCCGGATGGTCCTCGAGGCTCCGGGCACCGCCTGACCTGTCGTACGCTCGCCCGGCAACCCCGCACCGGCATTCCGTCACCTCGCAGGCCGCATGTCGTCGGTAGCCCGCGCCTCGCGAGGGCGCGCGGCCGAGGCTTGGCTCACCAGAAGTGTCATGACTCCGGAGGCAGTTGTCCGCCGGTCCGACCGCACGGGGATGTCGTTCGGGCGGGGCGACGCACTGTTGTGCACGCGCCGGTGCTGGGCGCCGCTCCGTCCGGAGCCCAGCACCTGACCGCCCGCCCGCACCTGACCGCCCGCCCGCACCTGATGCCCGCCTGCACCTGATCGCCGTCGGGGGCCAGGCCGCCCTCCCCGACGGGGAGGATTCAGAGGCGGATCGGTGTCGCCCGGCCGCGACTCGGGCCGACCGTCACGGCCGACCGGCCTCGATCCACAACCGGCGTGAGCGTCCCGACACACCATCACGAGCTCACCCGCAGGAGCCTCGAGGAAACCGAATGCGTCACCCTCGATCACCACACCCTCACACTGCGCATTCAGATATTCGTTCAAATAGGGAGGAATATACTCAAACCAAGGCGGGGTGGTCGCAGGCATTCCGTGAGGGAAGTGGTGCACATGGGGGTCGTGGGTGACCGCAGCGGCCCCGTAGGTTTCCGTGAGCGGTTCCTGCACGGCGAGTCGACCGAAGGGATGCCGATCGAGGAGAACGTGAGAAGCCCGGTCCTGAGCTCGTGGCAGCGCTGTCGGCTCCTGGGGCTCTCACCGGACGAGACCGAACTTCCCTTCCGGCAGGACTTCGATCCGGACGGACGGCTGGTCCGTGCCGCCTGGCCGGTGCTGGGCCGCCTCCAGGCCCTGTTCGCAGACACGCAGATGAACATCTGCATCGCCGACGCACAGGGCACGGTGCTTCAACGCCGTTTCGGGGACGCGTCCTTGCCCCGGCGCCTGGCGGCCATCCAGAGCGTCCCGGGCTTCGTGTTCGCCGAACAGTACGCCGGAACCAACGGAATCGGACTCGCCCTCGTGGAAAGGCGGCTGTGCCAGGTCTTCGGAGCAGAGCACTTCGCCGAACGTTCCCAATCGGCTGCCTGTGCAGCAATCCCCGTGCGCGACCAGCTCAGCGGCGGCATCGAGGGTGTGCTCTGTTTCGGCTACCCGCGCAGCGAGGAATACCCGGCGCTGAACACCGTGATCCGCGAGGCCGCCGAAGCCATCGAACGGCGGCTTATGGAGCAGAGCTCGGCACGGGAGCGCGGCTTGCTGCAGGCCTATCTCGACGCCGTGCGCCACGCGCAGACGAGCGAGACCGCCGGGAACGGATACCGGATCGGCGTGGATGTACTGGCTCAGAGCCGACTGGACCAGCGCGACCAGATGATCCTCAAGGAGAAGGCCTCGGAGCTGATCTCGACGGAGCAGCGCGCCGCCGTAGGGGTATCCCTGTCCCGGGGCCGGCTGGCCACCCTCATGAGCCGCCCGGTGACAAGCCCCTCGGGAGTGGAGGGCGTGGTCATCGAGGCGGTCCTGCCCGGTGCCCCTCCGGAGCACCACCCGGCGGCGCCGGCTCGCACCGGCCGGGCACCCGCACTCCTCACTCGGCCCTCCGCCGCCCCGTCGGTCCCGCGCCCCGTCCCCGGACCCGGCACAGCCGCCACGGCGTCCCCCGTCCCGGGCACACCCGGTCCCGGAAACCACGCCGACGGCGGGGTCAGGGGGCTGGTGCTGGTGGGCGAGCCGGAAGTGGGGAAGTACGCCGTCGCCGCACGACGACGCCTGGAACTGCTCGCTGAGGCCAGCGCACGCATCGGTACGACACTGGACGTGGACCGCACGGCCTGGGAGCTCGCCGAGATGGCCGTCCCGCGCCTGGCCGACTTCGTCACCATCGACGTTCCCGAGGCCGTGCTGCGCGGTGAGGAGTCCGCCGACCCCCGAACCGACCTGCATCGCACCGTTGTCCACGGGATCCGCGAGGACTGCCCCTTCTACCCGGTCGGCGAGCGGGTCGATCTTCGCCCGAGCACGCCCCATCTCAGGTGCCTGGCCAGCGGGCAGCCGGTGCTGGAACCCGACCTGAAGGCCGCCGCCGGCTGGCTCGCCCAGGACCCGGAACACACCGAGCGGCTCCTCTCCCACAACGTCCACTCCCTCATCGCGGTGCCCCTGCTCGCCCGCGGTGTGCTCCTGGGCGTCGCCAGCTTCTACCGTTCCGAGGACCCGGCACCCTTCACGGACGACGACCGCTCACTGGCCCAGGAACTCGCCGCCCGCGCGGCCCTGTGCATCGACAACGCCCGCCGCTACACCCGCGAGCACACCCTCGCCCTGACCCTGCAGCGCAGCCTGCTCCCGCGGGGCGCCCCCGAGCAGGACGCCGTCGAAGTCGCCCACCGCTACCTTCCCGCCGAATCCGGGGTGGGTGGCGACTGGTTCGACGTGATCCCCCTCTCCGGCACCCGCGTCGCCCTCCTCGTCGGCGATGTCGTCGGGCACGGACTGCACGCCGCCGCCACCATGGGCCGACTGCGCACCGCTGCACGCACCTTCGCCGAACTGGAATACGCACCCGACGAGATCCTCACTCACCTGGACAATCTCCTGGTGCGCCTCGACCGGGAGGAAAGCGGCGACGATCCCGACGTCGGCAGCACCGGCATCGTCGGCGCCACCTGCCTCTTCGCGATCTACGATCCCACCTCCCAACGGTGCACGATGGCCCGGGCCAGCCACCCCCCGCCCGCGGTGGTCCTCCCCGACGGCACGGTGACCTTCCCCGAGCTGCCCGCGGGCCCTCCGCTCGGCCTGGGGGGCCTCCCCTTCGAGACGGCCGAGATCCACCTGCCCGAGAACAGCCAGCTGGTCCTCTACACCGACGGACTCGTCGAGGACCGCCACCGCGACATCGACGTGGCCCTCGAGCAACTGCGCCGTGCGCTGGCGGATCCGGACCGAACCCCCGAGGACACCTGCCGGGCGGTCCTGGACGAGGTGGCACCCGATCACCCCGGCGACGACATCGCGCTGCTCGTCGCCCGCACCCACGTGCTGCCGCGCGACCGGATCGCCTTCTGGGACCTGCCCGCCGACCCGTCCCGCGTCTCCGACATCCGCGCCGCCGCCGTCAGCACGCTGAACCACTGGGGCCTGGACGAGTCCGCCTTTGCCGCGGAACTGCTGCTCAGCGAGCTCGTCACCAACGCGGTCCGCTACGGAACGGCCCCCATCCAGGTACGCCTGATCCATGACCGCAGCCTGATCTGCGAGGTCTCGGACACCAGCAGCACAGCCCCGCGGCTGCGCCATGCGGCCACCACCGACGAGGGCGGCCGTGGCCTGTTCCTCGTCGCGCAACTGGCCCAGGCCTGGGGCGCCCGATACACGCCCGAGGGCAAGGTCATCTGGGCCGAGTGCGCCCTGGATGCTGCGTGAGCGACACCGGGAGGCAGCGGGAGCGGCGGCGGTCCGCGACCGCTCCGCCATTGGGGTCACCGGCAATGCCGATGTGCCGGGGATATGGCGACACGTCCCAGTAGCATCCCCCATGCAGTCGGGAACAGCCCGGAGGCCGAACCCCGGAGAAGTCCGTGCATGACGCTCCCGGTACCTCAAGCAGCCCGCTCCCGCGCTCCGGTGACGAACCCCTCATCCGCATCCGAGGTCTCCGCAAGCGGTTCGGCGGCACCCCCGCCCTGGCCGGGGTCGACCTCGACATCCACGGGGGCAGCGTGCTCGCCCTGCTCGGTCCCAACGGCGCCGGGAAGTCCACGCTGATCAAGGTGCTCGCCGGGGTCCACCACGCCGACGAGGGCGAGGTGTCGGTGGCCGGGCACCCGCTCGGCACCGACGCCGCCACCCGGAAGATGTCCTTCATCCACCAGGACCTCGGTCTCGTCGAGTGGATGACCGTCGCCGAGAACATCGCCCTCGGCACCGGCTACCCCCGCCGCTGCGGACTCGTCTCCTGGCGGCGGACCCGGGAGCGCTGCTCCGAGGCACTGCGGATCGTCGCCGGGCACCTGGACGCGGACGCCCGCATCGCCGATCTCGCCCCTGCCGAGCGTTCGCTGGTCGCCCTCGCCCGGGCACTGGCGAAACGCGCCGAGCTCTTCGTCCTCGACGAACCGACCGCCACCCTCCCCGCTGCCGACTGCACCCGGCTCTTCGACGTCGTGCACGAGCTGCGGGACCGGGGGCACGGCGTCCTCTACGTCAGCCACCGGCTCGACGAGGTGTACGAGGTCGCCGACACCTTCGCCGTCCTGCGCGACGGTCGCCTCGTGAGCCACGGCCCGCTCGCCTCCCACGACCCCGCCCGTCTGGTGCACGACATCGTGGGCCGCAAACCGGCTCGCCACCGCCCCTCGGCCGTCCCCGCCGGCAGCGTTCCCGTCCTTCGTCTCGACGCCCTGCGGACCGCCGGCACCGGAGCCGTGAACCTGGACCTGCGTGCGGGTGAGATTCTCGCCCTGGTGGGCCTGACCGGTGCCGGCCACATGGACCTGGGCCGCGCCGTCGCCGGCGCCCGGCCGTTCGCGGGCGGGCGGGCCCTGCTCGACGGCAGGCCGTACCGGCCGCGCTCGGTCGCCGCCGCCCTCGATGCGGGTGTCGGCTTTGTGGCCGGCAACCGTCAGGAGGAGGGCTGCGCCGCCGAACTGACCGTACGGGAGAACTTCCTGGCCAACCCCCGGGCAGCCGGGGTGCCGGCGCTGCGCCTGATCAGCCCGCGACGCGAGCGCGCCGAAGCGGACGCCCTGATCGAGAGGTGCGCGGTGCTCCCCCGCGACAGCGAGGCTCCGATCGCCACCCTGTCCGGCGGCAACCAGCAGAAGGTCATGGTCGGCCGATGGCTCCGGGGAAGCCTGCGGCTGCTGGTCCTCGAGGAGCCGACCGCCGGTGTGGACGTCGGGGCCAAGGCCGCGATCCACCGGCTGCTCGACGACGCCCTGGCCTCCGGTCTGGCGGCGCTGCTCATCTCCACCGACTTCGAGGAGGTCGCCAACGTGTGCCACCGCGCCCTGGTGTTCGTCCGCGGGACCGTGACCGCCGAGCTGACCGGCAGAGCCCTCACCGTCGCCGAACTCACCCGCAGCGCCTCGGCGATGCCCCCCATCACGGGAACCACGACGGGCCGATGACCGCCTCTCCCCCGCCCCGGTCCCTGCCGAGCCGTCTGCGCGGGCAGCTCATCGGCACGTACGGACTCCTCGTCCTCACCGTCCTGCTCTTCCTGGTCTTCTCCCTGGCCCTGCCGAGCACCTTTCCCACGCTCGACAACGTCTCCTCGATCCTCTTCAACCAGTCGATCCCCGCCGTCCTCGCGCTCGGCGCGACCATTCCCATCGTGACCGGGAAGTTCGATCTGTCCATCGGCTACGGTCTCGGGCTCGCGCACGTGATGGTGATGCAGCTGATCGTCAACGAAGGCTGGCCCTGGCCGCTCGCCTGCCTCACCGTTGTCGCCGGAGGGGCGCTGGTCGGCGCTCTCAACGGTGTCGTCGTCGAGTTCGCGCAGATCGACTCCTTCATCGCCACACTGGGCACCGGGAGCATCATGTACGCGTTCACCGGCTGGATCACCGACGGCAGCCGGATCGTGCCGGGGCCGGCCGGCATGCCCACCGCCTTCACCGACGTGTACGACGCACGCTTCCTCGGCCTGCCGGTGCCCGCGTTCTACGTCCTCTTCCTCGTCGTCGCACTCTGGCTCGTACTGGAGCGACTCCCGCTCGGACGCTACCTGTACGTCATCGGCTCCAACCCCCGCGCAGCCGGTCTCCTCGGCATCCCCACCCACAGGTACTCGGTCTACGCCTTCGCGGGGTCCGGTCTGGTCGTCGGCATCGCCGGCGTCCTCCTCGCCGCCCAGCAGCAGACCGGCAATCCGAGCGTCGGTCTGGACTATCTGCTTCCCGCCTTCGTCGGCACCCTGCTCGGTTCCACCGCGATCAGGCCCGGGCGCGCCAACGCCCTCGGCACGCTCGTGGCCGTCGCCGTGCTCGCCGTCGGCCTCGCAGGCATCGGCCAGCTCGGCGCCCAGTTCTGGGTCACCCCGCTCTTCAACGGCGCCACGCTGCTCATCGCCGTCGGCCTGGCCGGCTACTCCGCGCGCCGCCGGCTGCGCGTCGGCGCCACCGCGACCGGCCGGCCGGACACACGACCGCCCACCGCACCGCCGAAGGACGTGACGCCCCGGAACACCTCGTAACACCGGCTCGCGTCACTCTCGTGGCACCCGGCCGTTGCCCCACGCTCCATCCCCCGCCAGGAGCACTCGTGTACTCGAACCACAGGACCGCCCTCGCGGCCGCGACACTGCTGACGGTGGCCGCCACCGTCGTCGCCGGTTGCGAACGTGGCCCGTCGACCGGCCCCGGGCAGGCGAAAGCCGGCTGCCCCGCGACCCTCGCCGCGGCCAAGGCCGCCGTTCAGCGCGCCGAGCGCACCGATACTTCCTGGACCGGCCCCACGAGCGGGCCCCCGGCGGTTTCCGGCAAATCCATCGTCTATGTCGCGCAGACGATGACCAATCCAGGCGTCGCCGGCGTCGCGAAGGGAGTGAGGGAGGCCGCGAAGGTCACCGGCTGGAACGTCCGGGTGATCGACGGCGAGGGCACCCCGGCCGGCATCCAGGCCGCCTTCAGCCAGGCCATCACCCTCAGGCCGTCGGGCATCGTCATCGGCGGCTTCGACCCCGGCCTGACGTCGCAGCAGACGGCGCGGGCCGAAGCCGCGCACATCCCGCTCGTCGGCTGGCACGCGGTCCCCTCCCCGGGTCCGAGCAGGAGCCCGGGGCTCTTCACCAACATCACCACCAGAGTGAGCGATGTGGCCCGGATCAGCGCCGACTGGATCATCGCCCGGTCCGACGGCCGTGCCGGGGTCGTCCTCTTCACCGACGACTCGATCCCGTTCGCCAGGAACAAGGCCGAACTGATCCGGCGGGAGCTCGCCACCTGCTCCGGTGTACAGCTCCTGGCGTACGAGAACATCCCGATTCCCGACGCCAGCCACCGCACACCCCAGGAGGTGTCCTCCCTGCTCTCCCGTCTCCAGGACAGGTGGAGCCACTCGGTCGCGATCAACGACCTCTACTTCGCGGACGCGGCCCCCGCCTTCCGCGCGGCAGGCAGGCCGGGCACCGGCCCACCCCTCAACATCGGCGCGGGCGACGGCGACCCGTCCGCCTTCCAGCGCATCAACAGCGGTCGGTACCAGGCCGCCACCGTTCCGGAGCCGCTGAACCAGCAGGGCTGGCAGATCGTCGACGAGTTCAACCGTGCCTTTGCCGGACAGGCGGCCAGCGGCTACGTCGCACCCGTCCACGTCGCCACTGCCGCCAACAGCGGCGGCGCGACGTCCTGGGACCCGTCCGGATACCAGGAGGCCTACCGCAAGATCTGGCGCAGGTGACGAAGCGCGCGCACCACGGCCCCCGGAGCCATGGGCACGGCCTCACGCAACCTCGGCCGGCTCACGGAGCGTCAGCTCCAGCTCGCCGTCCCTGACGTCGGCGACGACGGTGTCCTCCGGGTTGAGCGTGCCGTCGAGCAGCATGTTCGAAAGACGGTTGTCCAGCTCCGTCTGGATCGTGCGGCGAAGCGGCCGGGCCCCGAACTCGGGCTGGTATCCGCGGTTGGCAAGCCATTCCTTGGCAGACTCGGTGACTTCGAGCGTGATCCGCTGGGCGTGGAGCCTGCGCCGGCTGCGTTCCAGCAGAAGGTCGACGATCTGCACGAGGTCCGCGCGGGTGAGTGCGTGGAACACGATGATCTCGTCGATGCGGTTGAGGAACTCCGGCCTGAAATGGGCCTGCAGTTCGGCCATCAGGTCGTCCCTGATCTCGTCGACCGCCCCGTGGTGGTCCAGGATGCGCTTGGAGGCGATGTTGCTGGTCATGATCACCACGGTGTGGCGGAAGTCGACCGTGCGGCCATGGGCGTCGGTGAGCCGCCCGTCGTCCAGCACCTGCAGCAGCAGATTGAACACGTCCGGGTGGGCCTTCTCCACCTCGTCGAACAGCACGACGCTGTACGGCTTGCGGCGCACGGCCTCGGTGAGCTGCCCTGCCTCCTCGTAGCCGACGTAGCCGGGAGGGGAGCCGACGAGCCGCGAGACGGTGTGCTTCTCCTGGAACTCGCTCATGTCGAAGCGGACCATCCGGTCGGCGTCTCCGAAGAGCAGTTCGGCGAGTGCCTTGGCCAGTTCGGTCTTGCCCACACCGGTGGGTCCGAGGAAGAGGAAGCTGCCGGTGGGCCGGTCGGGGTCTCCCATGCCCGCACGTCCCCGGCGCACGGCCTGCGCAACGGCGGTGACGGCCTGGTCCTGGCCGACCACCCGTTCGTGCAGCGCTTCTTCGAGCTTGGTGAGCCGGTCGCGCTCGGTCTCGGTGAGCTGGGAGACGGGGATTCCGGTCCGGGCCGAGAGTACGTCCGCGATGTCCTCGGCGGTGACGCTGCCGGCCTGTTCGCGTTCCTTGCCGGCATCGGCGAGCTCCTGCTCCGCCTCCCGGATCTGCTCCTTGAGCCGGGCGGCCCGTTCGTAGTCCTCGGTGCTGACGGCCTCGTCCTTCTCCCTGCGGAGCTTGGTGAGACGGTCCTCCAGCTCGACGCTCCCGGACGAGCCGTCGAGGCTGCGCAGTCCGACGCGCGCTCCGGCCTGGTCCATCAGGTCGATCGCCTTGTCGGGCAGGAAGCGGTCGCTGATGTAGCGGTCCGAGAGGGCGGCCGCGGCGTCCAACGCCTCGTCCGTGAAGCGAACCTGGTGGTGGGCCTCGTAGGCGTCGCGGAGCCCGCTCAGGATTTGGACCGTCTCCTCGACGGAAGGTTCGGGCACCATGACCGGCTGGAAGCGGCGTTCGAGTGCGGCGTCCTTCTCGATGTACCTGCGGTACTCGTCGATGGTGGTGGCACCGACGACACTGAGGTCGCCTCGTGCCAGCGCCGGTTTGAGGATGTTGCCGGCGTCCATGGCGCCTTCACCGCCCGCACCGGCCCCGACGACCGTGTGCAGTTCGTCGATGAACAGGATGATGCCCTTCTCGGCCCGGGTGACCTCGTCGATGACCTTCTTCAGCCGCTCCTCGAACTCCCCCCGGTACTTGGACCCGGCGACCAGACCGGCCAGGTCCAGGCCCACGACGCGGCGGTCGCGCAGCGCCTTGGGAACCTCGCCGGCGACGATCCGCTGGGCCAGCCCCTCGACGATGGCGGTCTTCCCGACTCCGGGATCGCCGATGAGCACCGGGTTGTTCTTCGTCCGGCGGGAGAGGACCTCGACGGTCTGCTCGATCTCCTCGGCGCGGCCGATGACGGGGTCGAGGCGTCCGCCGCGGGCCTCCTCGGTGAGGTCACGTCCGTACTCGTCGAGGGCCGGGGTGTGGCTCTGTCCGCCCGCCGTGGGCTGCCGACCGCCCGGAACGCCTCCGCCGCCCAGTGCACCGGGCGAGGCCCCCTCGGACCTCAGCGTCCGTGCCGGATCCGAGCGGGGGTCGTCCATGAGCGCGGCGATGATGTGCTCCGGGCCGATGTACGAGGCACTGGCTGCCTGCGAGTGCGCGTGGGCGGCGAGCAGGGCCCGCTTCGCGGCCGGGGTGAGCGCAGGCTCCCCGGTCGCCGTACCGGCGGGCAGGGACCGTCCCAGGCTCTCGGCCAGCCGGTCCGGATCCACCCCGGCCTGCTCGAGCACCTGCCGGGCGGACGGCACCTGCGTGGCCGCCCACAGCAGGTGCACGGTGTCGAGATCGGATCCGTCCTCCGCCGCGCGGCTCCCCGCCGCTGCCAGCAGCCCGTGCGAGGAATCGCTGAGCAGGCGGCCAATGGGAACGCGCTGGACGGCCGGTGGTGAGGCCGTCGGACTCATGCCGAAGAAGCGGTTGAAGAGATCGGAGAACGGGTCACCGGACCCGAACGGCGAAGTCGTCACGAGGACCGTCCCCTCCGGCGGGCGGCACAACGGCCGGGTGCAGCCTGCCGTAGTCGAAATGCCCGTACGTGGCCATTCTTAGCCGGGTCGCCATCCGGTGCGACCGCAGGAGGCGATCAAGCAGTGCGTGTTGCGGGAGACCGGAGGCAGGGGTACGTCGCGGCAGGACCGGGGAGTCGAGGGCACCGGAGCCACGGCGGCGCCGCCGGAGGCGGCCGCGCTCGTGCTCGTGCTCGTGCTCGGCGCGGCGCGGCGCGGCGGATCCTGGTGCCCTCGCTTCGGCCTGCCCGCCCGGGCCGTGACGCGTTCGCCCCGCGCCGCCGCGCGTACCCCATCCGGCAGGCGCACCGGTCACACCGTGCTCAGGAACCACCGGCACGCCGGGCGATCAGCCCGCGGACGGTGTCGCGGTCACGGCGGGACGCCAGGGTCCGGGGGTGGTCGGGGCCGTGGAACCCGGTCTGATCGACGATCACCTCGTCGAGGTGCTGCAGCCCCTCCTCGAGATGTCCGTCCGCCGCGAGGAACCAGCCGAGCTGGTGACGGGTGCTCAGAGTGCGTGAATGCATCCCGAGGACGTACTGCTGGTCGGTCATGACCTCGCGGAGCAGCCTCACGGCCTCCGCGGGCCGTCCGGACCGGCCCGTGAGCACGGCTGCCTCGAAGCGGGTGCTCAGTACCCAGGGGTGGGCGGGTCCCAGCGATTCGGCGAGCGCGGCGTGAACGAGCCGGATCAGAGCGAGGGCTTCGTCGAGACGTCCGGCCCGGCCCAGAACCCGGGCGAGGTCCTGCCGGGTGAGCCAGAACTCCAGTTGCTGCGGGCCGAGCACCTCCTCCATGTCGGCCAGCACCGCGTGGAACTGGCGCACCGCGTCGTCGTGGTCACCCTCATCGCTGGTGAAGCGGGCGCGCGCTCCCCTCGCCGCGAGGGTCTGTTCGTGCAAGGGGCCGAGGACCCGCACCCTGTCGTCGATCACCCGTGACAGCAGTGCGGTGGCCCGGCCGGGCATGCCGGTCTCCGCCAGGTAGCGGGCGATGTCGTGACGGGTGTTCATGGTGAGGGGATGGTCGTCCCCCAGTGCCTCGCTGCGCCGGCCGAGCAGGGCCGTCAGCCGCTGCACGGCCTCGGCCGGACGTCCGGCGTTGCCGAGGGCGATCGCATGGGCGTAGTCCGCGTCGGCGAGTCCGTGTCGTCGGGCCGCGTCGAATGCCCTGAGGGCGATCAGCGGTCGCATCAGGTCGACGGCCGCCCATCCGATGTCCACACTGTCCTCCGCGGACGTGCGATCCAGCAGGGTCAGCCAGCTCGACTCGGGTATGGACGCCAGCTCGGGGAGGTCGATCAAGTAGTCGAAGGCCGTGTAGCCGTCGGTGTGCGGAACGAGCAGGCTGCTGGCGCCCTGCACCGCCGACGTCGCCCAGATGAACGCCTCCTCCACCGGTTCCGGCCGCAGCGCCGACCCTCCTCGGTCGGCGAGGTAGTACGTGTGCAGCGCCAGCAGCAGCTCCCTGCCGACCGGGCGGTGCAGCCCCATGCGCCGGCAGTCGATGGCCGCCGCCACCAGGGCGGCGCCACGGGGATGTGTTCCCGGCTGCCAGGCGTGCAGCCAGTCATTCACGAGTTCCGGCCCCGCGGCGAGCAGCTCCGCCACGCCGAACCGGTTGTCCGTGCCGCGTACCGCCTGGGCCACCCGAGGGTCGGTGACGTCGGACCTGGCACGTTCCACTTCGGCGGGGGTCCACAGCCGCTCGAGCCGCAGCGGGTCGGCGGCCATGAGGAGGACGTCGCGTCCCGAGCGCCAGGTCGCCGCGTCGGTGACCTCGCGTTGCCGGGCGCTGTACCGGTCGTACTCCTTGCTGCGCATGGACGCGAGCAGGACGACGTGCCGGTCGGTGCCGTCCAGCATCGACCGGACCAGATCGGTCGTCAGCCCGCCGACACCGAGGAACTGGTCGAACTCGTCGAACCACAGCAGGCATCTGCGGACGCCCGCGGCCTCGGCCGCCAGGGTGTCGAGGTCGTGATGCCGTTTCACCAGAAGCGCGGTGTGTTCGGGAAGTGCCGCGCGCATCGCCTCGTACGCCAGCCGGGACTTGCCCGCCGTCGACTCTCCCACGATGAGCACGAGCCCGCCGAGCCTGAGTCTGTCGAGCAGGTCCTGGTAGCAGTCGCGCCGCACGAACGGCGGCAGCCTGTCGCCGCCGGGCGGCGCCCCCAGACGGGCCGCCTGATGGACACCGAGCACGATCGGGTCGTCCAGTTCACGGACGAGCTGCCGTTCCGCCGGCCTCGGGGCGGCGGACACGGCCGCCGCGCCGGTCTGCCCGCCGGACCGACGCTCGGAGATCACTCTTTGGGCGTCGGCGGTGAATGCGCCCGCCAGTGCGGCACCGGACGCTGCGAGCACCGCTGCCCCCCACGACGGCAGCCATGCGGCGCCGATCAGGGCAGCCGCCGCACCGCCCCCCGAAGCGCCGACCAGGGTGACCCAGGGGCGTAACGATCGCCACAGCAATTCCGCCTCCGGTGAAGGGAGATGGTGCTTCACAGCCGTCTGCCGGACTGACATCTTCTCCGCCCGGCGCACCGGCAGCCAGACCCCGCGGGTCCAGCGGCCGGCCCGGCGGACTCGTCCACGCCGTGCGCCCTGGCAAACCCCGGGGGCTCATCCTTCAGCGACAGGATGACGCTGCCCTCACTCCCGGCCCGGCCGTCCGGGTGGGCAGCATGGCCGGCGGAGCGCGGGCCGCGGCCCGCGGCGAGGGATGGCGCCGCTCTGCTGGGCTGCTCTTTCTCGCCCGCGACCGCGATGCACGGGTCGACACCGGCCTCCGCCGGGTGCGCGCTGCCCGACGACGAGTCAGCAGTGCCGGTGACAGTGCTGTGACCGGATGGGTTTGCCGGGAAGCTCGCCGCGTCCGGTGCATGGGGTCTCCTCCGGCCGACAACGCAGCGTGGGGGCGCCTCCCGGCGAAGCCAGGGGGAGTGCCGTGCAGGGCGTCGCGAGCCGGTGAACCCATCCGGTCACAGCACTAGCGCCGACCGCGAGGTTTGCCGCGCCTGCCGCCGCCCTTGGAACCGCCGGCACCGGTGCGCGGGCTCCTGCCGGAGGATGTGCCGGCCGGCGGCTTTCGCCGGGCGCCGCCCTTCTCGGAGGGCTTTTCCTTCGGCTGGGCCTTGGCCTGGGGGCGACCCCGGGTGCTGTTGACGGTGCGCCCTCGGACGATGCCGATGAAGTGTTCCACCAGGTCGGTGGTCTCGTCCTGCGGCCACGAGAGCGCGACGCGTGAGGTGGGGGCGTCGGGGACCGGCCTGTAGGTGAGGTCCCTGCGGTGGTGCAGACGGGCGAGCGACTGGGGAACGACGAGAAGACCCACCCCGGCCGCCACCAGCTCGACGGCATCCGCCGTCGTCGCGGGTCGCTCGACCGCGGGCAGCCCCGGCGGGCGCTCCCAGTCGAGGACATCGTCCAGAGGGTGAAGCACGATCTCGTCGGCAAGATCCCCGAGGGACACCTCGTCGACCGCCGCCACCGCATGGTCCTTCGGTACCACGACCACTGTGGTCTCGGTGTAGAGCGGGATCGCACTGAGGTCCGTCCGGTCGACCGGCAACCGCACGAAACCCGCATCGGCGTCAGGGCCCCGCAGCACGTCGAACGCCTCGGCGGCGGTTACGGCGAGGAGGTTCAGTGGGACGTCGGGCAGGCGCTCGTTCCAGATCCGCACCCACTTCGAGGGGGTCACTCCGGGGACGTACGCGAGCCGGAACGAAGGAGGTGCTTCCGAGCTTGTCACGCCGCCAGGCTACCGGCCTGGTCAGAGGTGGCGCACATGCTCGAATACCCTTGACTCCATGACGTCGCACCAGACCACCCAGACGATGAAGCCCGCAACCGCGGCGAAGAAGCTGGGTGTGTACCTCGAGGCCACCCCCGCCGAGTTCCAGGAGGGTGTGGTCTCGCGCTCCGAGCTGCAGGCTCTGCAGGCAGATCCGCCCGAGTGGCTGCGGGAGCTGCGGCGCAACGGCCCGCATCCGCGGCCCGTGGTCGCCGCGAAGCTGGGCATCTCCATCTCGGGTCTTGCACGCGGCGGGATCACGGAAGCCCTCACCACAGAGCAGATCGATGCCCTGAAGAACGACGCTCCCGAGTGGCTGCAGAAAGAGCGCGCCACCCAGGCCGAGGTCCGCAAGGAAGCGGCACGCATCAAGGAGAAGAACGCGGCGCGCGACGACGAGGCCGGGCGACCGCGTTCCTGACTTCTCCGCACAGCCGGCGGAAGGCCGCACGCCGTGACGGCCGCAAGCCCCCGGCGGCGGGGTTCCGCCGGGACGGGTGTGGCCTCACATCAGCGCTCCTCTGCCACCCGGCAGGCCGTGCACCCGTCGTCCAGCTCCCGTCCGTGACGGACCCGGCCCCCCGGCCGGTCCGACGACGGCGCCGCTCTGCGTCCCCCGCCCCGCCCTCCGCCCGTTGGTGCGCTGTCGACTGCCCGGCCGTCCGGGAGCGCGGGCAGCCGGCAGTGCACGGGGACCTCTGCGAGGTCTGCGCAGCAGGCCCCCCGGTGAACCGGTACACGACCTCGCAGCGGAGCCCGGCCGTGTCCGGCGCCACGAGCCCGTCGCCCACCCCACGCCGAACGCCGTCCGAACGCCGTCCCCTGGGCGATGAGCCGTGGGACGCACGGTCCGGCACTCCCGCCGAGGGGTCGAGGCAGACCTCGACGGCTTCACGAACACCGCGCTGACGAACGTCGTGCTGCGCGCAGCCCGCGTGCTCGGCGGCCGCCCGGCCGGCCCGGTCGTGCGCCCCGCCCTCAGGGGCAGCCGGCCCCGACGCGGGCGACCGGACCTCCAGCCCCACCGGCCTCACCGGGCCCCACCCGTGACTTCGCCGGGCCGGAGCGGGTACGGCCCTTGCGGACGTTCTGCTGAAGCCGCCTCGATCGAGCGCAGCAGGCGGCGGACCGTCGGCCGTTCGACGGCGAACGGGACAGGGAGCGGTCGCGGGTGAGCACGGCCTGGGACCCGCCCAGCAGGGGGTCGCCGAGCGATGCGGATCACGTCTCGCCACCGAGGTCGACCACAACTACATAGGGACATATCGGGGCAAATGCCAGCAGAAGGCCCGCAAATGAGCACTCGTTTCCCCTGCACAGCGACACAGCGTCCCGCTCAGGCGACACCGCTTGAATGATCAAAATGGCGGGGGGTTAGCATATGAGCACCGCCTAGCTCGAAAGATAAACCTGTGACTGTCAATGAGGACTGTTTCACCAACTGGAAGAACCGCGAGGAGATCGCGGAGTCGATGATCCCCATCATCGGGAAGCTGCACCGGGAGCGGGACGTCACCGTCCTCCTCCACAGCCGCTCCTTGGTGAACAAGTCGGTGGTCAGCATCCTCAAGACCCACCGATTCGCCCGGCAGATCGCCGGTGAGGAGCTTTCGGTCACCGAGACGCTGCCGTTCCTGCAAGCTCTCACGACCCTCGATCTCGGCCCTTCCCAGATCGACATCGGCATGCTCGCCGCGACGTACAGGACCGACGACCACGGTCTCTCGGTGGAGGAGTTCACTGCCGAGGCCGTCGCCGGTGCCACGGGTGCCGGCAAGATCGAACGCCGCGAGCCGCGCGACGTCGTCCTCTACGGATTCGGCCGCATCGGCCGCCTCGTCTCCCGCCTGCTGATCGAGAAGGCCGGCTCCGGCAACGGCCTGCGTCTGCGCGCCATCGTCGTCCGCCAGGGTGGCGACCAGGACATCGTCAAGCGCGCCTCGCTGCTGCGCCGCGACTCCATCCACGGCCAGTTCCAGGGCACGATCACCGTCGACGAGGCGACCAGCACGATCATCGCCAACGGCAACGAGATCAAGGTGATCTACGCCAACGACCCGTCGGAGGTCGACTACACGGCGTACGGCATCAAGAACGCCATCCTCATCGACAACACCGGCAAGTGGCGCGACCGCGAGGGCCTGTCGAAGCACCTGCGCCCCGGCATCGACAAGGTCGTCCTGACCGCGCCGGGCAAGGGCGACGTCCCCAACATCGTGCACGGCGTCAACCACGACATCATCAAGCCGGACGAGCAGATCCTGTCCTGCGCCTCCTGCACGACCAACGCGATCGTCCCGCCGCTGAAGGCGATGGCGGACGAGTACGGTGTCCTCCGCGGCCACGTGGAGACCGTTCACTCGTTCACCAACGACCAGAATCTGCTGGACAATTACCACAAGGCCGACCGACGCGGCCGTTCCGCGCCGCTCAACATGGTCATCACCGAGACCGGCGCCGCCTCCGCCGTCGCGAAGGCGCTGCCCGACCTCAAGGCCCCGATCACCGGAAGCTCGATCCGCGTCCCGGTGCCGGACGTCTCGATCGCGATCCTCAGCCTGCGGCTGGGCCGCGAGACCACTCGCGAGGAGGTCCTCGACTACCTCCGCAACGTGTCGCTGACCTCGCCGCTGAAGCGCCAGATCGACTTCACCACGGCCCCCGACGCGGTTTCGAGCGACTTCATCGGCTCGCGCCACGCCTCGATCGTCGACGCCGGCGCCACCAAGGTCGACGGCGACAACGCGATCCTCTACCTGTGGTACGACAACGAGTTCGGCTACTCCTGCCAGGTCATCCGCGTCGTCCAGCACGTCTCCGGGGTGGAGTACCCGACCTACCCGGCCCCGGCGGTCTGATCTCCGCGGACCGTCCCATCCGGTGTCCGGCATGCGGGGCGGCGGTGGGCGGCAATCGGTTCCGATCGGATCCGCTTGACCGCCCACCGCCGCCCGTCGGTCGCCACCGGCAACTGCAGCGGGATGAGTCGTGCACTCAGTCACGGCCTCACGCCTACGGTCTGGACGCACACCCTTCTGCGCAGACTGCCGACCTCCGCAAACTCCCCCTCACCCGGACCAGCGCCCCTGCCTCGCATCAGGTGGCGGATCCGGGTGAAGTGCCGACTGCAGGCCCGTAGCCTGCAGTCGGCACAGTCGTCCCGGCACCATTCGATCGCCCGTCAGTGCCCCCGGCCCTCATGGACGGTGCCTCCCCAACGGCCCTCCTGGGGCGAGCCCGGGCCTTCGGCAGCACACTCACGCTGCTCGCTCCCGCAGTCGTCGCGGGCAGCGGCACGCTGCGGCTGCCGTTCCGGACCCGGGCCGCACTCGCTCTGCCGAGCGTGACCACGTGACGCGCTGCACCGGGGGCGGCAAGCGCGGCCGGGCGCCGTCCCCTGCTCCCGCTTCGGAGAGCCCGAAGGTCCAGCCGACGGCAGCGATCCGCCGCTGCCCCGCCGGGTCACGGAGGTATTGCACGGCCTCCCGGACAGCAGAAACCCCTGGATCGGACGACATCTGCCGGTCGCCGCACCGGTCGGCGCGACGACGTCAACAGCGGTTTCAGCAGCGCCCGTTCGTCTCCTCGGGGTGACACTGCCAGGGCTGTCCCGTGATCCCTGGTGGATCGGCGCGCGGCGTCGGCCGCGGCACTCCACCGCTGGCTACTGCTGGAACTCACTCCCACGCCGCGTGGCCGGAGTGCCCGCATAACGGCCCAGGCCGAGGACACCCCTCCGCCTTGCGATGCACGGCACCAGACCCTGCTCGCCGTCCGGCCCGATCCGGAAGGCCTCAGGCGCAGGACGGGCACAGCCCGCGGTAGGTGACCTCGGCCTCGGACACCGTGAAGCCGAACCGTTCGGCAGCCGGGAGGTCGGCCAGCGGATTGCCGTTGGGGTGGACATCGCGGATGGTGCCGCAGCTGGAGCACACCAAGTGCTGGTGCGGGCGGTGCGCGTTGGGGTCGTAGCGCTTGGCGCGGCCGGCGGTGGAGACCTCCACGACCTCACCGAGGGAGACCAGCTCGCCCAGCGTGTTGTAGACGGTCGCCCGGGAGATCTCGGGCAGCCGCTGCACCGCACGGGCGTGCACCTCGTCGGCCGTGAGATGCACATGGTCGCCGTCGAGGACCTCCGCAACGACACGCCGCTGGGAAGTCATCCGCCAGCCACGCCCTCGCAGTCGCTCCAGCAGGTCACTCATATCGATTTCACCTATTCGGGTTCGGTGGGGCGCGTGAATTCTACCAGCGAGCGTCCGGGTTCTGATCGGATATGGGTTTGGCATTCTTCTTGACTTGGACTCTGTCCATCGTAGGATCGGTGGTGGCGACAGCCAAGGGACAGGAAGACCCCAGTACGGCACTCCAGTACGGCAGGAGAAAGAGACGTGACGGGACCACCGCCGATGAGCTGCACGGTGCCGGCCTCAGGATGACGGTCGCCCACGTCGCACGGCTCGAGATCGTCCGGGACGGTCATCACCTGGGCATCGAGGGGATCGCCTCGGGAGTGCGTGATCGCCTGGGCGCAGCTCCCCTCGAGTCGCGTCACCCCAGTCGCCTGCGAGGCCGTCCACGCGTTCCCCGCGGCAGGACGCCCTGACCGGCCGCGTCCGAGACCACGGCTTCTCGATGGACGAGGCCGAGGTCATCCACGGGGGCCCCAACGCCCCGCCTGTTCCACCGCCCGCAGTTCCTGAACAACGTGATCCGCCCAGTCCGGAAGGATTCCCATGTCCGAGAACCATGATGCGATCGTCACAGAGGCGAAAACTGAGGGCGCAGGCGGCTGCCCGGTTGCGCACGGGCGCGCCCCGCACCCGACTCAGGGCGGCGGAAACCGCCAGTGGTGGCCGGAGCGGCTCAATCTGAAGATCCTGGCCAAGAACCCCGCCGTGGCCAATCCGCACGGCGAGGAGTTCGACTACGCGGAGGCGTTCAGGACCCTCGATCTCCCGGCAGTGAAGCGGGACATCGCGGAGGTGCTGACGACCTCGCAGGACTGGTGGCCCGCCGACTTCGGCCACTACGGCCCGTTCATGATCCGGATGGCGTGGCACAGCGCGGGCACCTACCGGATCAGCGACGGCCGCGGCGGCGCCGGGGCCGGCCAGCAGCGCTTCGCCCCGCTCAACAGCTGGCCGGACAACGGAAACCTCGACAAGGCCCGCCGCCTGCTGTGGCCGGTCAAGAAGAAGTACGGCCAGAGCCTCTCGTGGGCCGACCTCATGATCCTCGCCGGCAACGTCGCCCTGGAGTCGATGGGCTTCGAGACCTTCGGCTTCGGCGGCGGTCGGGCAGACGTCTGGGAGCCCGACGAGGACGTCTACTGGGGTCCGGAGACCACCTGGCTCGGCGACGAGCGCTACACCGGCGACCGGGAGCTGGAGAACCCCCTCGGCGCGGTCCAGATGGGCCTCATCTACGTCAACCCGGAGGGCCCGAACGGCAACCCGGACCCGCTCGCCGCGGCCCGCGACATCCGTGAGACGTTCCATCGGATGGCGATGAACGACGAGGAGACGGTCGCCCTGATCGCGGGCGGTCACACCTTCGGCAAGACCCACGGTGCGGGACCGGCCGACAGCGTGGGCGCCGACCCCGAGGCCGCCTCGATCGAGGAGCAGGGCTTCGGCTGGAAGAACTCCTACGGCACCGGCAAGGGTGGCGACACGATCACCAGCGGTCTCGAGGGGATCTGGACGAACACTCCGATCACGTGGGACAACAGCTTCTTCGAGATCCTGTTCGGCTACGAGTGGGAACTGTTCAAGAGCCCCGCCGGTGCGCACCAGTGGAGGCCGAAGGACGGCGCCGGGGCGGGCACCGTACCCGACGCCCATGATGCGTCGAAGAACCACGCCCCGACGATGCTGACAACGGACCTCTCGCTCCGGTTCGACCCGGCCTACGAGCAGATCTCGCGACGCTTCCTCGAGAACCCCGATGAGTTCGCGGACGCCTTCGCCCGCGCATGGTTCAAGCTGACCCACCGCGACATGGGCCCGATCGTGCGCTACCTCGGCCCTGAGGTGCCGACCGAGACGCTGCTGTGGCAGGACCCGCTCCCCGCCGTGACCCACGAGCTCGTCGGCGCCGAGGAGATCGCCTCCCTCAAGAGCCAGATCCTCGCTTCGGACCTGTCGGTGTCCCAGCTCGTGTCCACCGCGTGGGCGTCGGCCTCGTCCTTCCGCGGCAGCGACAAGCGCGGCGGCGCCAACGGAGCGCGCATCCGCCTCCAGCCGCAGAGCGGGTGGGAGGTCAACGACCCCGACCAGCTGGCGACGGTGCTGCGCACCCTGGAGGGGATCCAGCAGACCTTCAACGCGACCGGCGGCAAGCAGATCTCGCTCGCCGACCTGATCGTGCTCGCCGGCGGTGCAGCCGTCGAGCAGGCCGCGAAGGACGCCGGCCACGACGTCGAGGTCCCCTTCACGCCGGGCCGCACGGATGCGTCGCAGGACCAGACCGATGTGGAGTCGTTCGCCGCCCTCGAGCCGGCCGCCGACGGGTTCCGCAACTACCTCGGCAAGGGCAACCGGCTGCCGGCCGAGTACCTGTTGCTCGACCGGGCGAACCTGCTGACCCTGAGCGCTCCGGAGCTGACGGTCCTCGTCGGTGGCCTGCGCGTGCTGGGCGCGAACCACCAGCAGTCGTCGCTCGGTGTCTTCACCGCGACCCCCGGGACCCTGACCAACGACTTCTTCGTCAACCTGCTCGACCTGGGCACGACGTGGAAGGCGACGTCCGAGGACGCGAACACGTTCGAGGGGCGCGACGACGCCACGGGCAGGGTCAAGTGGACCGGAAGCCGTGCCGACCTCGTCTTCGGGTCGAACTCCGAACTGCGCGCGCTCGCGGAGGTCTACGCGAGCGATGACGCGAAGGAGAAGTTCGTGAACGACTTCGTCGCAGCCTGGGACAAGGTGATGAACCTCGACCGGTTCGACCTGGTCTGATCACGTCGTCCAGGCCGGCTTCGTCGGCCGGCCTGGACGTCCCCCTGTCCGCGGACAGGCGCAAGAGGCCCCTGTCCGCGGACGGGGGCCTCTTGCAGTCTCCACGGAGCGGTCGCGGTGCTCGGCCGCGCGGCGCCGCCGGCCTCATCGGCGCGACTGCAGACGGGCACGACAACTCGGTCGAACGGGCCCATGACTTGCGGTTTCCGTTCCCTGCAGGCGCCGGAGCCGGCACAGAACCCGCACCCGTGGCCCGTCGGCACCGCACAGCCCGCCGAGCAAGCCGACGCATCGGACACCCGCAGCAGTGCACCCGAAGGCCGCCCATGCCTCATCGCCGGTGTGGACGCAGAACGGGCGGGCAAGTTAGGTTAGCCTTACCTCAATAGAGGGGTCCTGGTCCTGCGCCGCCCCCGACCGGGGGCGCCCCGTTCACACTTGCACCGCGAGGAGTTGCCTTGAGTGCCGCCGTCACAGACACCGCCCCGCCCGAACAGACCGCGGCGGAGCATGTCCGCTCCGTGCTGGCGCGGGCGGTCTCCCTGTCCCTCACCACGAACAGGGGGGACTACGACCTGATCGGCATGCACTCCGTCGGCCGGAACGGGCGGATCACCCTCACCCCGCAGGCGGACAGCCCACTGGCGGCCGAGGTCGCCGCCGAGCCGCGCGGCAGTGCCGCCGCCCTCCTGGAGTTCACCGATATCGCGCCGACCGCGGTTCGTGACCGCGTGCGGGCCAGGGTGACCATTTCCGGATGGCTGGCTGCCACGGACCCGGAGGACGGCGGGCGACTGCGCCTCGACCTCGCGCGCGTGACACTGCGGACCGGGGCGGGGACTCTGGACGTCGGTCTCGACGAGGTCACCCTCGCCGAGCCGGATCCGCTCGCCGTCGAGGAGGCCGCCATGCTGACGCATCTCGCCGACGCCCACGAGGACATGGTGGCGGACCTGATGGTCCTTGCCGGGGCACGGCTGCCGCACGGCGTGGTGCGGGCGCTTCCGCTCGCCGTGGACCGGTACGGCATCACCCTGCGCTGCGAGTACCGCGAAGGCCACTGCGACCTCCGCCTCCTCTTCCCGGCCAAGGCCAGGGACGCAGCCGAGGCCGGGGAGCAGGTCCGGCAGCTCCTCACGGCACCCCGGTGCTCGCACCACCGCCACCCCTCCGCTCGGCCGTGACCCCGCACGGCCCGGCCACCGGCAGGCCCGCACGTCCCCGTCGGCACATCTCATGCGGCCGGCGGTTCTGCTCCGAGGACGACGGACATCCCCACCAGCGGGTCCGCACCCGGTGGCCCCGGACCACTCCGGCGGAACCTTCCGTACGGAATCACCTGTACGCATCACCGCCCGGCGACCGGGCACGGGCCGACGACGGGATCAGGCCCGGTCGACACGGCGATCACTCGGGGCATCCGGGCATTCGGGCATGCGCCGCCCTCGCACCGGCAACTCGGCGCGCCCGAGGAGCCGTTGCACGAATTCGGCCACTGACGGGCCCTCCTGGCCCGAGCCGCCGCAGCGTGCACCACTTAGGTTAGGCTAAGTTAAATGCTGATCGCGGGTGAAGTGCGGTCGCGCACCTCATCAGGGGAGGAAACACCATGGGCCTGCCGGCCATCGGCTCCTACCCCATGCCCGACCGCGCGGCCCTCCCCCTGTCCCACGCCTCCTGGACCATCGACCCCGGCCGCTCCGCGCTGCTGGTCCACGACATGCAGAACCACTTCGTGGAGGCGTTCCCGGCCGGGCAGTCCCCCGTCGTGGAGCTCGTCGACAACATCGTGGCCCTGCGCGAGCTCGCCGGGGCTCTCGGCATGCCGGTCGTCTTCAGCGCCGAGCCGGCCGCCCAACGGCCCGACCAGCGCGGCCTCGTCGCCGACGTCTGGGGCCCCGGCATCGGCGACGAACCCGAGGCGGCAGCGATCGTCGCTCCGCTCCGCCCCCGCCCGGGCGAGCACCTGCTCGCCAACGTGCGCCACAACGCCTTCCTCCGCAGCCACCTCGGGAGACTGCTGCGCGCGGAGGGACGCGACCAATTGATCGTCTGCGGAGTGTACGCACACCTCGGCGTCCTCCTGACGGCCGCGGACGCCTTCATGAACGACATCCAGCCCTTCGTCGTCGCCGACGCCGTGGCCGACTTCTCCCCCGAGGAACACTCCATGGCGCTGCGCTGGGCCGCCCGCAGCGGGGTTGTGTGCACGACCGAGGCCCTGTTGCGCGACCTGTTGCTGAACAAATCGCCACGAGACGTTCGCAGGGATGCGTGACCGAGTCCCATGACGGCAACCCCTGGGCGCCAACCCTGTGACGGCAGCCCTCACACGTACCGAGAGAGACGGAAGAACATGACCGTACGGGTCGCGGTGGCCGGTGCCAGCGGCTACGCGGGCGGGGAGATCCTCCGCCTGCTGGCGTCGCATCCCGGCGTGGAAATCGGCGCGGTGACCGCGCACAGCAGCGCCGGACGGCCGCTGGGGTCCGTGCAGCCGCAGCTGGCCGCGCTCGCGGACCGGGTCCTGACGGAGACCTCGGCAGCTACCCTGCGCGGCCATGACGTGGTCTTCCTGGCTCTGCCGCACGGGCAGTCCGGGGCGCTCGCGCGCGAATTGGATCCCGGCACGCTGGTGGTGGACTGCGGCGCGGACTTCCGACTGCGCGACCCGGCGGCCTGGGAGCGGTTCTACGGTTCCGCCCACGCCGGGACCTGGCCCTACGGCCTGCCCGA
The DNA here is from genome assembly GCF_056435905.1 of Streptomyces sp. NPDC043861. Taxonomy (NCBI): domain Bacteria; kingdom Bacillati; phylum Actinomycetota; class Actinomycetes; order Kitasatosporales; family Streptomycetaceae; genus Streptomyces; species Streptomyces sp. NPDC043861. The sequence goes on from NZ_JBWKDP010000012.1 coordinate 170,067, forward strand.
GCTTCCCGGCGCCCGGGACGCGTTGAAGGGCGCCACGCGGATCGCGGTGCCGGGCTGCTACCCGACGGCGGTCACGCTGGCGCTGTTCCCCGCCTACGCGGCCCGGCTGGTGGAGCCGGAGGCAGTGATCGTCGCGGCCAGCGGCACGTCGGGCGCCGGCCGGGCTCTCAAGCCGCAGCTGCTCGGAGCCGAAGTGATGGGGTCCATGAGCCCGTACGGAGTCGGGGGCGGCCACCGGCACACGCCCGAGCTGACGCAGAACCTGTCCCAGGTGGCGGGCGAACAGGTGTCGGTCTCCTTCACACCGACCCTGGCGCCCATGCCGCGGGGCATCCTCGCCACCTGCTCGGCCCGCCTGCGCCCGGCAGCCGCCACCGCCACCGCCACCGAGGACGAGGTGCGCGCGGCGTTCGAGGCCGCGTACGCCGACGAGCCGTTCGTACGGCTGCTGCCGTACGGACAGTGGCCGTCCACGGGCGCCGTCATCGGCTCCAACACCGCGCAGGTGCAGATCGCCGTGGACCCGGACGCCGGGCGGCTGATCTGTGTGAGCGCCATCGACAACCTCACCAAGGGCACCGCGGGTGGCGCGGTGCAGAGCATGAACATCGCCCTCGGCCTACCGGAACGGCTGGGCCTGCCCACGAATGGAGTGGCTCCGTGAGCGTGACCGCTGCCCGTGGATTCCTTGCGAGCGGCGTGGCCGCCGGCATCAAGGAATCCGGTGCTCGCGATCTGGCCCTGGTGGTGAACCGGGGGCCGTCGCACGCCGCCGCCGGCGTCTTCACCTCGAACCGCGTGCAGGCCGCGCCCGTACGCTGGTCCCGACGTGCCCTGGACGACGGCCGCATAGCGGCGGTCGTCCTCAACTCAGGTGGCGCCAATGCCTGCACGGGTCAGGCGGGCGCCGTCGACGCGCTGTTGATGGCCGAGCGCACGGCGCAGGCCGTGGGCGTGGACCCGCAGGAGGTCGCGGTGTGCTCCACCGGGCTCATCGGTGTCCAGCTGCCGATGGACCGGGTCACTGCGGGCATCGACACCGCCACGGACCGGCTGTCGCCCGAGGGCGGCGAGGACGCGGCCGTCGCCATCATGACAACGGACTCGGTGCACAAGACCGCGACGGTCTCCCGGGCCGCGTGGACGGTGGGCGGCATGGCGAAGGGGGCGGGCATGCTCGCCCCCGGTCTGGCCACGATGCTGGTCGTCCTCACCACGGACGCCGACGTCAGCGCTGCCGCTCTCGACTCGACGCTCCGTGACGCGGTACGCACCACCTTCGACCGGGTGGACTCGGACGGCTGCATGTCGACCAACGACACCGTCCTGCTGCTCGCGTCGGGCGCCTCGGGGGTCGTACCCGATCCCGCGGCGTTCGCCGAGGCGGTGCACTCCGTGTGCCTGGACCTGGCCCAGCAGTTGGTGGCGGACGCCGAGGGGGCATCCAAGGAGATCGAGGTGACGGTCGTCGGCGCGGCCTCGGAGGAGGACGCCGTCGAGGTGGGCCGGTCGGTGGCACGGAACAACCTCCTCAAGTGCGCGCTGCACGGGGAGGATCCGAACTGGGGCAGGGTGCTGTCCGCGATCGGCACCACGTCGGCCGTCTTCGATCCCGACCGACTGGACGTGGCGATCAACGACGTCTGGGTGTGCCGGAACGGCGCGGCTGGCGAGTCCCGGGACAAGGTCGACCTCTCGGACCGCCGGATCACGGTGACCGTGGATCTGTGCTCGGGAAACTCGTCGGCGGTTGTCTGGACCAACGACCTCACGGCCGAGTACGTCCACGAGAACAGCGCGTACAGCTCATGAGCGGACCGGGGACGACACAGACGGGGACACTTCCCCTCGGGCGGTCCGACGCGACCGCCGACCTCACCGCCGCCGACCTGCCCTGGCTGGAGGAGCTCCAGGGACGCACGGTCGTGATCAAGTTCGGCGGCAACGCCATGGTGGACCCCGCGCTCCACCGGACGTTCGCCCAGGACGTCGTCGAGCTGTGGCACGCGGGCCTGCGCCCCGTGGTCGTCCACGGCGGCGGGCCGCAGATCAGCGCCATGCTCGACCGCCTCGACCTGGAGGTCCGGTTCGAGGCGGGGCTGCGGGTGACCACACCGGAGACCATGGACGTGGTCCGCATGGTGCTGACCGGCCAGGTCCAGCGGGAACTGGTCGGCGCGCTCAACGCCCATGGGCCCTTCGCCGTGGGCATGTCGGGCGAGGACGCCCACACCATGACCGCCGTGAGACGCCCGGCATGGGTGGACGGCCGGCCAGTGGACATCGGTCTCGTCGGGGAGATCGTGGACGTGGAACCCCGCACCGTACGCACACTGCTCGAGGAGGGCCGCATCCCCGTCGTCTCACCCGTCGCCCGGGGCACGGACGAGCAGGTCTACAACGTCAACGCGGATCTCGCGGCGTCGGCACTGGCCGTGGCTCTGGGCGCGGAACGGCTGGTGGTGCTGACCGATGTCGAGGGGCTGTACGCGGACTGGCCGCGCAGCACCGAGGTCATCGACCGACTGACGGCCGGTGAACTCGAGGCGCTGCTACCGGGACTGGCGAGTGGCATGCTCCCGAAGATGGAGGGCTGTCTGCGGGCTGTACGGGCCGGTGTCGGCAGGGCCCATGTACTGGACGGCCGTGTGCCGCACGCACTGTTGCGCGGCGTCTTCGCCGAGGGCGGCCCCGGCACGACGGTGTTCCCCGATCCGGGGCCCACGACCCAGGAGGACGACGCGTGACCGCCCACGACAGCGCACCGGCGCTCGCGGACCGCTGGCGCGCGGTCATGATGGACACGTACGGCACTCCCCCGCTGGCCCTGGTCCGGGGTGAGGGCAGCACGGTGTGGGACGAATCAGGGCGCGCGTACACGGACTTCACCGGCGGGATCGCGGTCAACACACTCGGCCACGCCCACCCGGCCGTCGTGTCCGCCGTCCAGGACCAGATCACCCGCCTGGGCCATGTGTCGAATCTCTTCGTGTCCACGCCGCCCGTCGCGCTCGCGGAACGGCTGCTGAGCCTGTTCGGCAGGCCGGGCCGGGTCTTCTTCGCGAACTCGGGCACGGAAGCGGTCGAGGCCGCCTTCAAGATCGCCCGCCGGACCGGTCGTCCGCACCTGGTCGCCACGGAAGGCGGGTTCCACGGGCGCACCATGGGGGCACTGGCCCTCACCGGCCAGCCGGCGAAACGAGCCCCCTTCCTGCCGTTGCCCGGACCGGTGACGCACATCCCCTTCGGGGACGCGGCGGCGCTGCGCGCCGCCGTCACGGAGGAGACCGCGGCGGTGGTCCTCGAACCGGTCCAGGGCGAGGCCGGTGTCGTTCCTGCGCCCGACGGATATCTGAGGGCCGCACGCGAGATCACCCGGGCCAACGGCAGTCTCCTCGTACTGGACGAAGTGCAGACCGGGATCGGCCGCACCGGTCACTGGTTCGCCCATCAGGCGACCGAGGGCGTGGACCCCGATGTGGTCACGCTCGCCAAGGGACTGGGCGGCGGACTGCCCATCGGCGCCACAGTGGCCTTCGGGCCTGCCGCCGATCTGCTGGGCCCCGGGCAGCACGGCTCCACCTTCGGCGGCAACCCGGTCGCATGCGCGGCGGGGCTCGCCGTACTGGAGACCATCGAGGCCGAGGGTCTGCTCGCCCAGGTCGTCCGGGTGGGTGAGCGGCTGCGCCACGGCATCGAGACGCTGAAGCACCCCACGGTCCGGGAGGTGCGGGGCGCGGGCCTCCTCCTCGGGGTCGTCCTCACCGAACCGGTCGCCGCACGGGTCCAGCAGGCGGCGCAGGACGCCGGATTCCTCGTCAACGCGGCGGGCCCGGCCACCCTGCGGCTGGCTCCTGCACTGACGGTGACGGAGCATCAGGTCGACGAGCTGGTGAAGGCACTGCCGACGATCCTCGACGGCTGAGGCACCGAACGGCGCAACCAGGAAGGGCGGGCCAGGAACCGCATCGGTTCCTGGCCCGCCCTTCGTGCTGCTCGCCTCACAGGGCGCGTGCCAGGACCCGCGCGTTGCGGCGGGGGTCAAGGGACTTCGCCCAGGCCGCCGGTGCCAGGCTCGGGCAGGCGGGAGCGAAGCCGTGCCGGAGGAAGAGATGGCCTCCGCCGGTCGTCGCCGTGAACAGGGTCCGCAGCGACCGGCTGCGGGCCCTCGCCAGCGCGGCGTGCAGCAGGCGGGCTCCCATCCCGCACCCCTGACGGTGTCCGGCGACGCAGAAGTTGTAGAGGACGCCGGTGGCGGGCCGGCCGGCCGAGGGTTCGGCGGGGTGGCCGCTCAGTCCGACGCACCCTTCGAGGGTTCCGTCGAGGGCTTCCGCGACGAGGAAATCGAGCGCCTGAGAGGCGTACAGGGCGAGTGGGCGCTCGCGGAGGGCTCCCGAGTCGACGAAAGGCCGGGAGAGCGCGGCCAGGGCAGCCGCGTCGTCGGGGCGTGCAGGGCGCACCGAGAACGTGCGGAAACCGGGCAGGTGGAGTGCGCGAAGCGGCAGGGAGGCGGGGCGCTGCGTGGCCGTGATCAAGGCTTTCCTTCCTCAGTTCCACCGTGCGGGAACGGGGGTCCCTCCGGACGGAGTCCAGGGGGACGTCGGATCGCCGCGTAACCCCGGTGAAACGGTCAGGCTAAGGTTAGCCTCACCTAAGTGATTGACCAAACCGACGGCAGCGGCCGTGCGGTGGGGCCAAGGGCCAACAGCACTGTACTCAGCGGCGGTTGCTCCTGGCGTGGCGTTCCCGGTTCGGTCGCGCAGGCCGCCGCACCGTCCCGGAACAGTCGGCACGTCGGTGACCGACCCCCCGGGGAACGACCGGGGGTCGGCCGAGTCCGGGCGCCCGTGCGGCTCGCCGCCACCGGATCAGGGCTCATGGACGGGACGTGCCTGCTCGAGCCCTGCCCCGGTACGGCGCCGAGCAGTTGCCGGGGCGCAGCGTGGGCGACCGGTGACTGTCTCGGTCGGCCGCCTGCACGAAGTCCCGTACCATGCCCGTTCACCGTCGCCGGCACGCCGTGCCACACGGCGGCGCGCAGGGCGAACCCGCTCACTCATGCGGTCCCGCAGGCTGGATTCGCCCCCGCGAGGGACGGCCGGGACAGCCTTCAGCCGCACGGACGACCGGGATAGTCCTCGCTCTCCGGTGCCCCGGCCTCGCGCATACGGCGCAGGACCTCGTCCAGGGGCGCGTCATCCACATCGACCGGGATGTTGAACTCCCTGTCGAAGACGAAGACTTCGTCCGCGGCTGCGTACCAGATGGCCCAGCGGGGCGGGGAGGCGGGAGCCTGCCACAGGAACGAAAGCTGTTCCAGGCTTTCTGCTGTCCGCTCGCTCATGGCTTCCGTCCCTCCGTCGCCGCGCGTCCGTCGACGACGGTCGCCACCACCTCGATGTCACCGATCCGGGAGGGATCGACGCGCCGCGGGTCGTCGCCCAGCACCACGAGGTCGGCGCGCTTGCCCGGGGTGAGGCTCCCCGCGCTGTCGTCCCACCGGCAGGCGTACGCACCGGCGACCGTGTAGGCGCGCAGTGCCTCGTCGACGGTGATGCCCTCGTCCGGGCCGATCAGCCGACCGGAGACGGAGGCGCGCTCGACCATGAACTGGACGGCCCGCAGTGGCGATCCGTCGGTGACGGGCCGGTCCGAGCTGCCGACGAGCGTGACCCCGTGGTCCAGGAACCCCCGCCCCCGGTACATCCAGGGCGCCCGGTCCTCGCCCATCACTGCCGCGTAGTCGTCACCGAAGTAGCGCAGGAAGTTGGGCTGGACGACCGCACTGACTCCCAGACGGGCGAAGCGCGGAAGCTGGTCGGGACGGATCAGCCCGGCGTGCTCGACCCGGTGCCGCGCGTCCGGGCGGGGCCGTAGTTCCTGCGCCCGTTCAAGGGCGTCGAGCGCGACGTCGGCTGCGCGGTCGCCGATGGCATGGACGGCGAGCTGCCAGCCGGCGAGGTGACCGTCCACGATGAGGTCCGTGAGCCGGTCGGGGTCGTCCTGAAGCTGCCCGGCGTGGGTCATTCCCTCGTACGGTGCGGTGAGTGCGGCAGTACGGGCCATCATGCCGCCGTCGGTGTAGATCTTGAGCGCGCCCACGGAGAGCCAATCGTCGCCGAACCCGGTGCGCAGGCCGAGGTCGAGGGCGCGGGGGATGCCGTCGGCGGTGTGCGAGGCCACCGGGTGCAGTGTGTCCCCGGCCACCATGAGCTGCACCCGCAGGGGCAACCGGCCCTGCTCCCGGGTGAGCTGATAGGCCGCCAGCTCGACCGGACTGTGGCCGAACAGGGAGCCGCCTATGCCCGCTTCCGCACAGGCCGTCACACCCTCCGCCAGACAGCTCCGGGCCGCGCGCTCGATCGCGTCCGCGAGCTCCTCCTGGGAGTACGGCAGCCGGAGCGCCCGTGCGGCGCTCATGGCGCCCTCGACGAGAAAGCCGTCCTCGTGGGGGACATGCGCGGGAAGCAGGTCCAGCACGGCGCTGTTGACCACGCAGCCGTGTCCGGAGTCGTGCATCATGAACACCTTGCGCCCCTGGCTGACCCTGTCCAGTTCGGCGGCGGTCAGATGGCGTCCCAGGGCCCGCTGGTCGTATCCGGCGACGTCCACCCAGGCGTCGCGCGAGCTCTTACGGGCGACGGCCTCTTCCACGACCGCGAGCACATCCTCGACCCGCTCGCACGGTGCGACACTCGGGGTGCTCGCCTTCAGCCCGGTCCACGCGAGGTGGACGTGACTGTCGATGAACCCGGGCAGCACGGTGGCGCCCTGGAGATCGATGACCTCGCGTGCGGGCAGGGACGTCACGGCCTCGTCCAGCCCCACGATCCGGCCCTGCCAGATGCCCAGGTCGTGGGCGACCGGGTGGTCCGGGTCCATGGTGAGGATGTGCGCGTTCGTCAGCCTCGTGCACAGCAGCATGGGCAGTCCACCGTCCTCAGGGGGTTTCGGCCATCACGGCGTCGGTGGCGGCCGCGGTTGCGGTGGCCGCGCCGTCGTCGGGCTCGTACCGTCGGGGCGCAGCAGGAACCATCAGCGGCGTGCCGGTCTCCGGGTCGTCGATGATCCGGCAGGGCAGTCCGAACACGTCCTCGACGAGCTCGGCGGTCATGACGGTCGCCGGGTCGCCCTCGGCCGCAACCGTGCCGCCGGCCCGCATCACGACGAGGTGGGTGGCGTAGCGGCACGCCTGGTTGAGGTCGTGCAGGACCGCGACGACCGTGTGGCCCTTGCGCGCGTGGAGTTCGGCGCACAGGTCGAGCACCTCGACCTGGTGGGCGATGTCCAGGAACGTGGTGGGCTCGTCGAGCAGGAGGATGGAGGTCTGCTGGGCCAGGACCATGGAGAGCCAGACACGCTGGCGCTGGCCGCCGGACAGGTCGTCCACCGGGCGGTCGGCGAGTTCGAGCACCCCGGTCTGGCGCATCGCCTCCGCCACGGCCGCCTCGTCCTCGGCCGACCACTGCTTCAGCAGACGCTGGTGCGGATAGCGGCCACGGGCCACGAGGTCGCCGACGGTGATGCCGCCGGGCGCGTTCGACGACTGGGGGAGCAGCCCGAGGCGGCGTGCGACGTCGCGGGAACGGTACGAGGATATGGCCTTGCCGTCGAGCCAGACCTGCCCCGCCTTCGGCGTGAGCATCCGCGACAGTGCCTTGAGCAAGGTGGACTTGCCGCAGGCGTTCGGTCCGATGATCACGGTGAAGGAGTGGTCGGGGATCTCCACCCCGAGGGAGGTGGCCACCGTCCTCTGGTCGTAGGAGAGCGTGAGGTCCTCGGCGCGGAGCCGGGGCGTCGGGGCGTTCTTTGCAGTCATGCACGGCTCTTTCGCGACTCGGTGATCAGCAGCCAGATGAGGTAGAGCCCGCCGATGGTCCCGGTCGCCGTACCCACGGGCAGGAGCGCGGGTGCGAAGGCTCGCTGCACGACGAGGTCGCTCAGGGCGAGCAGGAGGGCGCCCATGAGGGCGGACGGCAGGAGCGCGGAGTCGGAGGCCCGGGTCAGCCTCCGGGCCAGTTGGGGAGCGGCCAGGGCGATGAACACGATCGGGCCCGTCACCGCGGTGGCGAAAGCGGCCAGCGCGACGCTGATGACGAGGAGGGCCGCCCGGGTACGCGTCACGTTGATGCCGAGGGCCGTGGCGATGCCGTCTCCCATCTCCATCATGGAGAGGCGGCGGGCGAGGAGGAAGGCGAGCGGGAACAGGACGACGACGGCGAGACCGATGGTGTTCGCGTGGATCCACAGCCTGTTGCCCAGGCTGCCGATCAGCCACGCCTGGGCCTCCAGCGCCTCCTGCCAGCTGGCCCGGGTGATCAGATACGAGTTGACGGCGAGGAGCAGCGCGCTGACGCCGATGCCGACGACGACCAGGCGGAAGCCCTGCAGGCCCCGGCCCACCATGAGGAGGGAGACGGCGGCGGCGGTGGCGAGTCCGCCGATCAGCGCCCCGACCGCGATCATCGTCATGCTGCCGTGCAGCATGACGATGACCACCAGGGCTCCGGTGGCGGAGCCGTTGGTGAAGCCGATGATGTCGGGGCTGCCCAGTGCGTTGCCGGTCAGGCTCTGCAGGATCGCACCGCTGACCGCCAGGGCCGCGCCCACGCACAGCGCGGTCACCAGCCGTGGCATGCGCAGCGTGTTGACGATGAAGTCGGCGGCACCCGAGCCGTTTCCGGAGAGTGCCTGGAGGACCTCACCGACGGAGAGTTCGAAGTCGCCCGTGGTCAGGGTGAATCCCACGACGAGCACGAGCGCGGCGAACAGCGTCGCCGTCACGGCCACGCCGCGGCCGTGCATCCGTAGGGAGAGGCCGCCCCTGCGGACGACCAGCCCGGTGATCACCCGGGGCGTCGTGGGGGTCGCGATGTCGGGGCGCGGGTCGGGGACGGAGGGCCCTGCCTCCCGTACGGCACTCACAGCGTCTCCTCTTTCGCTTCTCCGCCCGTGAGGCGCAGAAGTGCAATGTTGTGACCCAACTGCGGGACGGCGGCCCCGCGTGCGTCGCTCACAGCGTCTCCTCGTTCGCTTCTCCGCCCGCGAGGCGCAGTGCAGTGTTGTGACCCAACTGCGGGACGGCGGCCCCGCGTGCGTCGCTCACAGCATCACCAGCTTTCGGCGACGGCACAGCGCGATGAACAGGGGTGATCCGAGGAACGCGGTGACGATGCCGACCTGGATCTCGCCCGGGCTTCCGAGCACCCGGCCGAGAACGTCGGCACCGATCAACAGCACAGGCGCGAACAGCATGGAGTAGGCCAGCATCCAGCGCTGGTCCGGGCCCACCACGAAGCGGGCGACATGCGGTACGACCAGGCCCACGAAGGCGATCGGACCGGCCGCGGCGGTGGCGGCGCCGCACAGCAGCATGACGGCGACGGCGCCCAGTACCCGGGTCCTGCCGACGTTCACGCCCAGAGCGCGCCCCATCTGGTCGCCCATGGCCAGGGCGTTCAGGGACGGGGCCAGACCGAGCGCGAGGAGCAGGCCCACGGCGACGAAGGGCAGCACGACGAGGGAGATGTCCATCGTGCGGCCCGCGAGGGCACCGACCGTCCAGAACCGGAACTGGTCGAAGGCACGGGGGTGGAGCAGAAGGATCGCGGAGTTGACGGCGAAGAGCACCGCCGTCACCGCCGCGCCGGCGACGACGAGCCGGTCGGGGGTGGCCAGGGTGCGTCCGGAGGAGCCCAGGACGTAGACGAGCACCGACGCCAGGGCCGCACCGAGGAACGCGAACCACACATAGCCGAGGGCCGTGCCCACGCCGAAGAAGGCGATGGCCACGACCACTCCGGTGGACGCGCCGAGACTCACCCCGAGCAGCCCCGGGTCGGCGAGCGGGTTGCGGGTCAGCGACTGCATCAGCGCGCCGGACAGCCCGAGGGCCACGCCGACGAGCAGACCGAGGAGGGTCCTGGGGATCCGGTACTCATGGATGATGACCGAGGTCTCCGACCCGTCGGGCTGCCACAGCACGCCCCAGGTCGAGGTGAACGGGATTCCTCTGGTCCCCATCCACACACTGAGCAGCCCGACGAGGACCAGGGCGGCCAGGGTCACGAGAAGACCGAGACCGCGCAGTGCGGCCACGGAACGGCGGTTCCCCGGCAAGGCCGGGCTGTCGGCCCCGCCCGTTGGTGCCGTCTTGGTTTCGACCGGCAACGACAACTCCCCCTGGCAGCGGCTCACGCACGAGACGCCATGCGAGACAACACATATGACGTGACGACAGACGGTGACTTAGGTGAGGCTAACCGAAGGCGCTCCGCAGGGTCAACGCGCCTGCCGCCGTCGACGCGGACGACGAGCCCAGGTGCGCCGGGCTCCGCAACCCGCACGGCCTTGGCAGCTCATCCGATTAGAGTAGGCTTACCTAACTATCAATGTCGTCGCGGAGGTCTGCATGCCCGTGGGGGGACCGTACGAGGGGGGTCCGACGGGGGGCCTCGTCCTCCGGAGAACGATCAGGGGCCAGCGCCGACGGGTCCTCGGGGCATCGCTCCTCGGCATGGCCCACCAGGCGTGCGAGGCCCTCGTACCCGTAGTGATCGGTGTGATCATCGACAGGGCCGTGGCCACCGGCTCCTCCGCCGCCCTCCTGCGGTGGCTGCTCGTCCTGGCGATCCTCTTCCTCGTCCTGTCCACGTGCTACCGAACCGCCGCGAGGATCACCGACGGGGCGGGCGAGCACGCCGCGCACCGGCTCCGTCTCGACCTCGGCACCCGGGTGCTCGACCCCCGTGGCGGAGCCGACACCGGACGGCTGCCCGGCGCGCTGACGGCCGTCGCCACCGGTGACGCCACCCGAGTCGGAGCAGTCGCGGCCGCAGTGCCGTACGCGATATCGGCGCTCGCCGGACTGGTCGTCAGCGCGGTGGCACTGCTTCGCGTATCGGTGCCGCTCGGCCTGCTCGTCCTGCTCGGCGTCCCGCCCCTCCTGTGGCTCGGCCACCGGATCAGCCGGCCCCTCGAGGAGCGCAGCGAGGTCGAACAGGAGCGCGCCGCGCACGCCTCCGGTGTCGCCGCCGACCTCGTTGCGGGTCTGCGGGTGCTGAAGGGCATCGGGGCGGAAACCGCCGCAGTGTCCCGGTACCGGCGCACGAGCCAGGACTCCCTGGCCGCGGCACTTCGGGCCGCCCGCAGCCGGGCCTGGCACGACGGTGCGATCCTCGCCCTCACCGGTGTCTTCATCGCGGTCATCGGGCTTGCCGGCGCGCATCTGGCCATGCGCGGCTCGATCAGCGTGGGGGAACTGGTGGCGGCCGTCGGACTCGCCCAGTACCTCCTCGGCCCCTTCCAGCTGCTCACCTACGTCAACGGCGAGTTCGCGCTGGGCCGCGCCTCCGCCGACCGGATCGCCGAGGTACTCGCCTCGCCGCACGCCGTCGCCACCGGGCAGGAGTCCCTTCCCGGCACGGTCGCCGGAGGTGTGCGGCTGCGCGGGCTCGGACAGGGCGCCCTGCGCGGTGTAAACCTCGACATCGCCCCCGGCTCCGTCCTCGGCATCGTTGCGAAGGACCCGGCGGCGGCACACGACCTGTTGCTCTGCCTGGGCCGGGAACTCGACCCCGACGAAGGGGCCGTCGAACTCGACGGCGTACCGCTGACCGAGCTGGACCCGGAGAGCGCCCGCCGGGCGATCCTCGTCGCCCACCACGACGCCGACCTGTTCGAGAGCAGTCTGCTCGACAACGTCCGGGCAGGATCCGACGCCCGGGAAGCGGACCTCGCGCCCGCCCTGGCCGCGGCCGCGGCCGACGACGTCGCTCGGGCCCTCCCCCAGGGTGCGGAGACCCTCCTCGCCGAACGCGGCCGCTCCCTGTCCGGCGGTCAGCGCCAGCGGGTGGCCCTGGCCAGGGCGCTCGCCGCCGACCCCCCGGTGCTCGTCGTCCACGATCCGACGACCGCCGTCGACACCGTGACCGAGTCACGTATCGCCGTCCGCCTGAGGGAACTCCGGGACGGCCGTACGACGATCCTCGTCACCACCAGCCCCGCGCTGCTCGCCGCGACCGACCGCGTGGTGATGCTCGACGGCGGCGCCGTGGCCGCCGAGGGACGGCATCCGGAACTCGTCGCCTCCCACGAGGCGTACCGCTCGGCGGTGCTGGCATGACGGACGAGAAGAACGGCCGCCCGGTGAACGACGGAGGACGCGAGATGACCGAAGCCCGTACGGTCGAGCACGGCGATCGCGAGCTGCTGCCCACCGCGACCGGCACACAGACGTTCGCCGCCGTCCGCGCGCTGCTGCGGCAGCACCGGCTCCTGACCGCGCTGGCGCTCACGGTGCTCGTCGCCGGCACGGGCATCGGGCTGATGACCGCTCCGCTGCTCGGACACATCGTCGACCTGGTCGTCGCGCGGAGCGGAGCGAGTGCGCTGACCGTACCGATGACCCTCCTCCTCGCGGTGGCCGTGGGCCGGGGCGTGACCACCGCGATCGGCCACTCCCTTGTCGCCCGCCTCGGCGAGACCGTCCTCGCGGATCTGCGCGAGCGATTCGTCGGACGGGCACTGCGCCTGCCCCTGGAACGAGTCGAGCAGGCCGGATCGGGCGACCTGACCTCCCGGGTCACCGGCGACGTCACCATCATCGCCAAGGCCGTACGCCAGGCGCTGCCCGAGTTCGCGGCGGCTCTCCTCACCATCGCGCTGACGCTGGTCGGACTCGCCGTACTGGACTGGCGCTTCCTGCTCGCCGTGCTGCTCGCCGTGCCGGTGCACGTCCTGACGGTCCGCTGGTACATACCGCGCGCCGCGTCCGTGTACGCCGAGCACAGGGTGGCGAGCGGAGCCCTTCAGCACCAGCTCCTCGACAGCGTCGGCGGGGTCCGCACCGTCCGGGCGTTCCGGCTCACAGGCAGTCACGCGCAGTCGCTGGAGCGGCGGTCCGGGGATGCCGTCGACCTCGCGCTGCGCGGGATCCGGCTGGTCTCCGGCTTCTTCTCCCGACTCAACGCGGGAGAGTTCATCGGCCTGACCGGGGTCCTGGTGACGGGCTTCTTCCTGGTGGACAGCGGCTCGGTGAGCATCGGTACGGCGACGGCGGCGGCCCTCTACTTCCACAGCCTCTTCAACCCGATCAACGCCGCACTCTTCCTCATCGACGACGCGCAGTCGGCCGGCGCGAGCCTCGCCCGCCTCGTGGGTGTGTCGAACCTGCCGGCCGAATCCGAACCCCGGTCCCGGAGCACGTCCGGGAACGAGGCCGTGTCGGTGGACGGATCGGTCAAGGTCTCCGCGCTCAGCCACGCGTACGTTCCGGGGCACCCTGTGCTCAGCGACGTCGATCTGGACGTCCGCAGCGGCGAACGGGTCGCACTGGTGGGCGCAAGCGGTGCCGGAAAGACCACCCTGGCCAAGCTGGTCGCGGGCGTCCACGAGGCGTCCGGCGGTTCGATCGTCCTCGGTGGGGTCGAAGCCCGCGAACTGGGCCCGGCCGGTGTCCGGCGCGCGGTGACGCTGATCAGCCAGGAGGTCCATGTGTTCGCCGGGCCACTGGCCGAGGATCTGCGGCTGGCCCGCCCGGAGGCAACGGACGAGGACGTGCGCTCGGCACTGGCCCAGGTCGACGCCCTGGACTGGGTGGAGGCGCTCCCCGACGGACTCGCCACCGTGGTGGGTGAGGGCGGGCACCGTCTCACCGTGACCCAGGCACAGCACCTGGCCCTGGCCCGCCTGGTCCTGGCGGACCCGCCCATCGCCATCCTGGACGAGGCCACCGCCGACGCCGGAAGTGCCGGGGCCCGTGTGCTCGAGACGGCCGCCGTGCGAGCCCTGGAGGGCCGTACGGGCCTGATGGTGGCCCATCGCCTCCCCCAGGCCGCCACTGCCGATCGCGTCGTCGTGCTCGACCAGGGCCGGGTCGTCGAAACCGGCACGCACGACGAACTGGTCGCGGCGGGCGGCCGTTACGCCGCGCTCTGGTCGGCCTGGTCGGACAGTCGCCGAAAGCCGCCAGAGGAGGCGTGAGCGACCCGGCACGTCCTTGGGCGGCCGCCCTTCGCCAAGCACTCCGCAGGATGGAGCACCTTCTCGCTGCGGTACGCGCCACGGCGGAGCCCGGCCCGGGCGGGTCGTCGGATGCCGCTGTCGGATTCGCCACGGCTCGTCGTGCGTTCGGAGTGCCGGACGTCCAACGGGATGCGACACGGCTGCGCATCTCGGCCCGTCCTCGGCGCTCGGCCACGGCTGCGGCTGCGGCTGCGGCTGCGGCTGCGGAGACGATGCCCATGACCAAGGCGTGCAGCGAGCGGAGGTCTCCTCCGGCTTGGTCGTCCTGCCCGCCGCTGGGGCGTCGGGCCAACCGGGGCCCGGATGTTGCCCGCACGCGGACACGGGCGCACGAAGGCACGAAGGCACGAAGGCACGCGGTGACGAACACCTGGTCCAGCACGCCGAATTCGCCGTCGGCCGGGACGCGCCGGCGGAGGAGCTCGGCCCGCACACCCCGGTCACCGGCTCCGGCAACGGATCACTGTCGGCGACGATGGCTAACGTGATCTTATGAGTTCTTCCCTGAGCGTGTTCCTGCTCGACCCCAAGGTCGCCCGCGGCTTCGTCGGCTCCCGTGACGACGAGTTGATCCAGGCCGTCCACGGCAACTTCCGCGACGAGATGGCGTCGGACGACAGCTGGTTCTCCTCCGCCATCGCGAACGGCGCCCCCACCGCCGCCGATGCGCTGCACGCGGTGGTGCACGGCGGGCCCTTCGACGAGAACCGGCAGCACGCCTTCCAGTACGGCTACGCCTACAAGCGACTGTGCTCCCTCACCGGATCGTTCCTCGACAACTCCTGCTTCTGCCCGTTCCGGGGCGACTGGCTGGAGCTCGTTGACGAGGGGCTCGAGGCGCTGCGGATCACCGCGGTGTCGGTGGCGGAGTTCGGCAGATACCGCGGCCTGCCCGACCCCGTCCCGTCCTACGACCTTCCGCGCTGCGGCGAGTGGACGCACGACCGGTGCATTACGGCGCTGGCTCAGTTCGAGCAGACCGAGCGGGACGGCCACGCCCCGCAGCTCGATCCCGAGGTGCTCGACGCCGTCATGGACGTCGTCACCTGGCTGCGCCAGGCGCAGGCGCGTCCCGGCTTCGGGATCGTCGGCTTCGTCTCCTGAGGGCTGTCCGCCGCGGGCCTCGAGGCGGGGCGCCGGACCTCAGGGGGCAGGGGTTGCCACGGGCCGACGGCCGGAGGGCGTACCACCGGCGATCTGTGCCGGGTGCCGCCCGGGGCCACCGCAGCAGGAGGGCCCCGGAGTCACCCGGCTGCGGTGAGCAGCGCCCCAAGGCATCGACAGGCTCTCGGCGGGAAGCAGGACGCCGCCCGCGGAGAGGACTTCTCAGCGGGCGGCGGTGCGTGCGACGGGGGCGACTCTGCGGGTCAGCCCTGCTGGGCGAGGAGGCTCTTGGGGCGCAGGTCGGTCCAGTTCGACTCGACGTGGGCGAGGCACGCCTCCCGCGTGTCGTCACCGAAGACGGCCCGCCACCCGGCCGGTACTTCGGCGAAGGAGGGCCACAGCGAGTGCTGGCCTTCGTCGTTCACCAGGACCAGGAACCGGCCCTGCGGGTCCTCGAACGGGTTGGTGCTCATGCGTCGTCACTCCTCGTGGACTTTACGGTGAACAGCTCGGAGAGCGGCTGCTCGGGGTCGGCCGCTGCGGTGCGCAGCAGTGTCTGAAGTTCTTCGGCGAGCTGCCGGGCCTTGTCCGGGCCGAGCAGGTCGGCCGCGTGGATCAGCTCGCAGTGCACCGGACCGTCGTCCTGCGGCTCGTAGAAGCTGAGGGTCAGCTCCGCCCGCGCGCTGCCGGTCGGTACGGCGTGGAAGGAGCCCATGCCGCCCTCCAGCTGCCCGAGGTCCGCCTGTTCGTGGTGGATCACCATGACCTGCGGTCCCTGCGGGGGCAGTCCGGTCGCCCGGACAACCGCGTCGAACGGCAGATCCTGCCGGTCGAGGGCGCTGAGTGTGGTCTCCCGCACTCGGATGAGCAGCTCCGCGAAGGTCGGGTCGCCCGCCGTGTCGGTGCGCAGCACCACCGTGTTGAGGAAGCAGCCGACGAGGTCGGCCAGCTGGTCGTCGCTGCGGCCGGCAACCATCGTACCGATGGGCAGGTCGGTGCCCGCGCCGTGGGCGGTGAGCAGGGCGGCGAGTGCCGAGTGCAGCACCATGAACATGCTGGTGCCGGTCGCCCTGGCCAGTTCGTCCACGGAGGCGTGCAGCTGCTCGTCCAGGACGAAGCCCACGTAGTCGCCGCCCTCGGCCGACGGGCGCGGTCCGTCCGTCGGGAGCGCCAGCTCCCCCGGTACGTCCTTGAGCATCCGGCGCCAGTAGGCCAGCTGCTGACCGCCGCGGCTGTCCGGGTCGGCGAGGTCGCCGAGGACCTCGTGCGCCCAGCGGGTGTAGTCCGCGTACGTCACCGGCAACGGCTCCCACTCGGGCGCCCGGCCTGCCGCGCGGGCCGCGTAGGCCGTGGTGAGGTCGCGGAACAGCGGAACCACCGACCACTCGTCCACCGCCAGGTAGTGCATGGTCAGCAGGACTGCCTGGCCGCCCTCCGCATCCGTCAGCAGGCGTGCCCGCAGGGGGGCCTCCCGCTCGAGGTCCGGGGTCCGTGCGGCGAGATCCGCGAGGCGGGTGTCCAGGTCCGTGCACCGGTCGAGCACGAGGGCCGGGGCCTCGGCCGGCCGCTGGAACACCGTGCCGTCGTGCTCGGTGAACGCCGTGCGCAGCGGCTCGTGACGAGCCACCACATCGGCGAGGGCCTCGGCGAGCGCGTCGGCGGACAGATCGCCGCCGGGCGAACGCAGGACCAGCGCGTGGTCGAAGCCAGGGGTGCGGCGGTGCGACTCCCACTGCCAGCGCTGGACCGGCGCGGCCGGCAGCGGGCTGCCGTCCGCGTCCTCGGTGGGCCGCAGCGCCGGGCGGGCGGCCGCAGCACCCTCCAGCTTGCCCGCGAGACCGGCGACCGTCAGTGCGTCGAACACGTCCCGGATGCTCAGTTCCACTCCGAACTCCGCGCGGATGCGGCCCAGAAGCCGCATGGAGGCCATGGAGTGGCCGCCCAGTGCGAAGAAGTTGTCGTGCACGCCGACGCTGTCCAGTTTGAGGATCTCGCAGAACAGCTCCGCGAGGCGGGCCTGCGTCTCCGTGGCCGGGCGGGCGTCGCCCGTCATTGCGGACCAGTCCGGCGCGGGCAGCGCCTTGCGGTCCAGCTTGCCGTTGGGGGTGAGGGGCAGCAGGCCGTCCAGCACCACGACGAGGGCGGGCACCATGTACTCGGGCAGCAGCCCTGCCACATGGGCGCGCAGCTCCTGCGGGTCCGGCTCCCCCGCCTCGGGCACCGCGTAGCCGACGAGGCGCACGATGTCACCGTCCCGGTCCGGCAGCACGGCGGCCTGCGCGACCGACGGGTGCGAGGCGAGGGCCGCCTCGATCTCCCCGAGCTCGATACGGAAACCGCGCACCTTGACCTGGGTGTCGACCCGGCCGAGGAAGTCGAGGTTGCCGTCCCTGCGCCAGCGGGCGCGGTCACCGGTGCGGTACATGCGGCTTCCGGGCGGGCCGAAGGGGTCCGCGACGAAGCGCTCCGATGTCAGCCCTGCCTTGCCGAGGTAACCGCGTGCCAGGCCTCGTCCGGCGACGTACAGCTCGCCCACCACACCCGGCGGGACGGGCCGCAGGCCGTCGTCCAGGACGTAGCACCGGGTGTTGGGGTCCGGGCGCCCGATGGGGACCCGGCCGGAAGGCCGGCCGGCGTGCTCGCGGGCGGGCCACAGCGTGGAGTTGACCGTCGCCTCGGTGAGGCCGTAGGCGCAGATCAGGTGGGCCGTCGCACCGAAGCGTTCGAACAGGTCCGGCGGAACCGTCTCCGTACCGACGAGGACGGTCGATCCCTCGGGCAGCTCGCATCCCGGCGGCAGCGCCGACACCAGGGACGGCGGCAGGATCATATGGGTGATCCGCTGGTCCGCGAGGAAGTCGGTGAGCGCGGGTCCGGCGACGCGTGCCTCGTCGGTGATGAGGACCAGTCGGCCGCCGTGGCACAGCGCCATCGACAGCTCGAAGGCGAAGACGTCGAAGCCGATCGAGGCGAACTGGAGCACCCGGCTGTCGCGTTCCAGGCCCATCCGGTCGACGGCGGTGGCAACCAGGCTGGCGATGCCCTCGTGCGGGACGACGACACCCTTGGGGCGGCCGGTCGACCCGGACGTGTAGATGACGTACGCGGCCTGGTCCAGGCCGACCGGGCCTGCCTCGACGGCAGTGTCCGGGAGACCGTCCAGCTCGGCGGCCACCGACGGCTCGTCGAGCAGCGCCACCGGTACGCCCGCCACATCGGGGATCTTGCCGGCCACCGGCTCGGTGCCGACGACCAGGGCCGCGCCCGAGTCCTCGATCATGTAGGCGAGCCGGTCGGCCGGGTGGGCCAGGTCGAGCGGCAGGAACGCGGCGCCCAGCTTGAGCGTCGCGAGCACCGTGGCGATCATGTCGACGGAGCGGGGTACGGCGACGCCGACCACGCTTTCGGCGCCCACACCACGCGAGGCCAGGAGCCGGGCGATCCGGTTGGAGCGGGCGTCCAGCCGCTCGTAGGTCGCCGAGCGCGAACGGTCCACGACGGCGACCGCGTCGGGCCGCTCGGCAAGCCGCTGCGCGAACAGGGCGGGCAGGGTCTCCTCGTCGACCGCACGTGGGGTGCCGTTGAAGCCCTCCAGGACCAGGTGGCGTTCGTCGGCTGCGAGGATCTCCGCCTGCGAGACGGGCTCTTCGGGTGCCGCGACGAGGGCCGCGACGAGCGCCTGGAGCCGGTCGCCGAGCCGCTCGGCGGTCTCCTGGTCGAACAGCTCGGTGGCGAACTCGAGGCGGCAGACCAGCGAGCCCGCGGAGCCGTCGGTGCCCGTGTGCTCGGTGAAGCTGAACACCAGGTCGAACTTGGCGGAGCGGATGCGGAACGGCACGTAGTCCACCTGGAGTCCGGCCAGTTCCAGCTCGTCCCCGGTGCGCGCGTGGTAGCCGACCATCACCTGGAACAGTGGGTTCCGGGAGAGCGAGCGCGTCGGGTTGAGCTTCTCCACGACCGACTCGAAGGGAACGTCCGCGTGGGAGAAGGCCGCGAGGTCCGTCTCCCTGACCCGGCCGAGGAGTTCGGTGAAGCTGGGGTCGCCGCTCAGGTCCGTACGGAGCACGAGGGTGTTGACGAAGAAGCCGACCAGGTCGTCCAGCGCCTCGTCGCTGCGTCCCGCGATGGGCGAGCCGAGGGGGATGTCCGTCCCGGCGCCCATGCGGTGCAGCAGGGCGGCCACGGCCGCCTGCACCACCATGAACATGCTGGCGCCGGTCTCGCGGGCGAGCCGCTTCAGCCCCTCGTGGACCTCGGCGTCGAAGTCGATGTCCAGTTCGGCTCCGGAGAACGAGGGGCGAGCGGGCCGGGGCCGGTCGGTGGGCAGTTCGAGCTCTTCGGGAGCACCGTCCAGCGTCCGGTGCCAGTACTCCAGCTGCCGCGCTGCCAGGCTGTCCGCGTCGGCGGGGTCGCCGAGCAGCTTCTGCTGCCACAGGGCGTAGTCGGCGTACTGGACGGGCAGCGGCTCCCAGCCGGGGGCCGTGCCGGTGGTGAGGCGGGCCGCATAGGCGGTGGCGAGGTCGCGCAGGAACGGGCGGTCGGACCACTCGTCTGTGGTGATGTGGTGCAGCAGCAGGATGACGACATGGTCGTCGGCCGCGATCTCCACGATCGTGGCCCGCAGCGGCAGCTCGGCGGCGAGGTCGAAGGGCCGGTTGGTCTCCGCGTCGACGATCCCGGGCACCTCGTCCTCGGTGGCGCGGACGTGCTCGACCACCGGCCGGGCCTGTCCGGCGGGCAGGACCCGCTGGAACGCCTGCCCGTCGCGGTCCTCGAAGACCGTACGCAGCGCCTCGTGACGGTCCGTCACATCGCCGAGGGCGGTGCGCCACGCGTCGATGTCGAGGGTGCCGCGCAGCCGCATCACCAGCGGGAAGTTGTACGCGGCCGAGGTGCACTCGATCTGCTGGATGACCCACAGCCGCTGCTGGGCGTGGGAGAGCGGCAGCTCGGCGGGCCGCTCACCGGCGGTCAGCGCCGGCCGGGCGGCGCCGGCACCGGAGCGGGCCGCACGCTCCACCAGTTCCGCGACGGTGGGCGCCTCGAACAGGTCGCGGATGGCGAGTTCGGTGTCGAGCGCGGTGCGGGCGCGGCTGACCAGGCGGGTGGCCAGGAGCGAGTGGCCGCCCAGTTCGAAGAAGTCACTGTCGATGCCGACGCTGCCCTCGGGCAGGCCGAGCACTTCGGCGAAGAGGGCACAGAGCGTCTCCTCTCCCGGTGTGCGGGGCGCGCGGCTGGGGCCCGTACCGCCGAAGTCGGGTGAGGGCAGCGCCCTGACGTCGAGCTTTCCATTGACGGTCAGCGGCAGCGTCGCCACGGCGACGAGCGCCGAGGGGACCATGTAGTCCGGCAGCCCGGCCTTCAGGTGGTCGCGCAGCTGCTGGAGCAGGTTCTCGCCCGCCTCGGTGCCGTCCTCCGGTACGAAGTAGCCGACCAGGCGCTTCGTACCGGTGGCCTCGTTCACGACCACGGCGGCGTGTGCGACCTCGGGGTGCGAGGACAAGGCCGTGGCGATCTCGCCGAGCTCGATGCGATAGCCGCGGATCTTGACCTGGTCGTCGGTGCGGCCGAGGAAGTCGAGCAGGCCGTCGGGCCGCTGCCGTACGAGGTCGCCGGTGCGGTACATCCTCTCGCCCGGCTCGCCGAACGGGTCCGCGACGAACCGCTCGGCGGTCAGGCCGGGTCGGTCGTGGTAGCCACGGGCCAGACCGGTGCCGGCGATGTACAGCTCGCCGGGGCAGCCCGGCGGGACCGGCCGCAGCATCGCGTCCAGGACGTAGGCACGGGTGTTGCGGATGGGCAGGCCGACCGTGGGGGTCGCACTGTCCGTGGTGGAGCCGCCGAGCGTGTTGATCGTGTACTCGGTCGGCCCGTACAGGTTGTAGCCGTACGTGCCGTCGGTGCGGCGCAGCTTCGTCCACACCGTGTCGGACACGGCCTCGCCGCCGAGCAGGACGAGGGCGGGACGGTGCTTCCCGGCGGTCTCGTCCCGGTCGAGGAGGCCCTCCTCGATGAGCAGCTGGGCGTAGGTGGGGGTCACGTTGACGACGTCGACGCGGTGGCGGTCGCAGTAGGCGACCAGGGCCTCGGCGTCGCGGCGCAGCTCCTCGTCGCAGACATGCACCTCGTGGCCCTCGACGAGCCAGAGCAGCTCTTCCCAGGACATGTCGAAGGCGAAGGACACGGTGTGCGCGATGCGCAGCCGCCGCCCGCCGGTCGAGGCGATGGCCGGGTCGAAGATCTCCTTCTGGTGGTTGAGCTGCATGTTCGTCAGTCCGCGGTACGGGGTGACGACGCCCTTGGGCTTGCCGGTCGAGCCGGAGGTGTAGATGACGTACGCGGGGTGCTCCAGGCGGTCCTCGAGGCCGTGGGCGAACGCGGGACGTTCGGCGTCCGTGATCCCACCGCCCGGGAGTCCGGCCAGTTCGGCCGCCACGGCCTCGTCGTCCAGGAGGAGTTCGGGCGCAGCGGGGCCCGCGTCACCGCGCAGGCTCGGGGCCACCGCGGTCGTGGACAGCAGGCAGAGCGGTCGGGTGTCCTCGACCATCAGCCGGAGCCGGTCGGCGGGGTGGTCCAGGTCCAGCGGCAGGTACGCGGCGCCCGTGCGCAGCACGGCGAACAGCGCGGCCACCATGTCGATGGAACGCGGCAGCGCGAGCGCCACTGCCTTCTCGGGTCCCGCACCACGGGCGAGCAGCAACCGGGCGAGCCGGTTGATGTGCGCGTCGAGTTCGGCGTAGGTGAGGGCGCGCTCGCCGAACACCAGGGCCACCGCGTCCGGGGTACGGGCCACCTGAGCGGCCAGCATGTCGGCGACGGTCTCGTTCGGTACGGGCTCCCGGCTTCCGGCCCATTCGGCGGCGAGGGACTCCCGTTCGCCGGGCAGCAGCAGGTCCAGTGCGCCGACCCGGGTCGTCAGGTCGCCGATGAGCCGTTCCACGAGGGCGCCGAAGCGGTCCAGCGTGGCCGTGGCCTGGTCGTCCTCCACCAGGTCGGGGCGGTACTCCAGCTTGACCTGGACCGTCTCGGCCGGGTTGACGATCAGGGTCATGGGGTAATGGGTGGCGTCGACGCTGCCCACTCCCGTGATGCCGTGGCGCTCGGTCAGCTGCCGGAAGGCGCTCTCGTCGGCGAAGTTCTGCAGGACGTACAGCGTGTCGAAGAGGGTCGGGTGGCCGCCGGCGCGCTGGAGTTCGGCGAGCCCCAGGTACTCGTGGTCCATCAGGGCGACGCGCTCGGTCTGGATCCGGCGCAGCAGGTCACCGACCGGCTCGGCGGGGTCGAGGGTGATGCGCTGGGGCACGGTGTTGAGGAACATGCCGATCGTCGTGTCGACCCCGGGCACATCCGCCGGGCGTCCGGCGACCGTGGCGCCGAACACGACGTCGTCGCGTCCCACCGTGGAGGACAGGACGAGCGCCCACGCGGCGGAGAGCACCGCGTTGATGGTCAGCCCGTGCTCACGGGCGGACGACCGCAGCCGGTCGCTCAGCGGGCGGCCAAGGCTGAGGGTGCGGCGGCGCGGGATGGTCGGTTCGTCGCCGCGCTCGCGGGCGACGAGGGTCGGCTCGTCAAGTCCGGCGAGGGCGCCCCGCCAGGTCTCGCGGGCCGCGTCGAAGTCCTGCTCGGCGAGCCAGCTCAGGTAGTCCCGGTAGCTGCCTGCGGCGGGCAGGCCGCTGTCGTCGCCGGCGGCCGCGTAGAGACCGAGCAGTTCGTCGAGGAAGAGGGACTGGGACCAGCCGTCCCATGCGACCAGGTGGTGACTGAGCATCAGCCGGTCGGAGGTGTCGGTGAGCCGGATCAGGGTGAGCCGGAACAGCGGGGGCGCGGACAGGTCGAACCGCTGCCGCCGGTCGGTGTCGGATATCTCGGCGAGCCGGGCCTGGCGCTCGGTCTCGCTCAGCGCGGACAGGTCGATCTCGGTGAGCGGCGGGGGCAGCTCGGTGGCCGGGCAGACGAACTGCACGGGTTCCGGCAGACCGTCGCTGACGATGCCCGCGCACAGGCTCGGGTGCCGGCGCAGGAGCGTTCCGATGGCGGCGCGCAGCCGGTCGGCGTCGAGCCTGTGGTCGAAGTCGAAGGTGTCCTGTGCGGTGTAGACGTCCAGCGCGGTCGTGTCGTAACTCGCGTGGAAGTAGATGCCTTCCTGGAGCGGCGACAGCGGCCAGATGTCTGCCACGGGTGCCGTGCCGGCACGCTCGACCCGCTCGATGTCGCTCTGGGTGAGGGCGACCAGTGGCACGTCCGAGGGGGTGAGGGCGGGCCGGGCGCCGGGCGTGGCGGTTCGGGCCACGAGGTCGCGCAGGGCATCGGCCCAGGCACGGCTCAGTGCGTGCACGTCCTCGTCGGTCAGGGCGTTGCCGTCGGGCCAGGTCCAGGTGGCGCGCAGCTCGGGGCCGTTCGGAGTGTCCGCGCACACGGCGTTGACCTGGAGCGGGTACGGCAGGGCGAGGTCGGCATCGGGCTCGACGGCGAGCGCGTCGGACTCGACGGCGGGCGCCCAGTCATGGGTCTGATCGGCGGGCAGCCGGCCGAAGTAGTTGAACAGAACCTGGGCGCTGGACAGTTGGGCGAACACCGGGGCGAGCTGCGGGTTGAGGTAGCGCAGCATGCCGTATCCGGCGCCGGAGTCCGGGGCCGACCGCACGGACTCCTTGACCTGCTTGAGGGCGTCGAGCGGATCGTCGGCGGCGGGCAGGCGCACCGGGTGGAGAGCGGTGAACCAGCCCACGGTGCGGGAGAGGTCGGCGTCGGTGCCGTCGCGTCCGTGGCGTTCCAGATCGACCAGCAGGTCGCCGTCGACCGGCAGGCCGCCGTCGTGCGCCGCACGCCACCGGGACACGGCGAGCCGCAGCGCGGCGAGCAGGACCTCGGTCACGTCGGCGCCTGCCGCGGCGGGCACGGCGGTGAGCAGCGCCCGGGTCTCGTCGGCGGGCAGTGTGACGACGTGCTCCCGGGCCGTCCCTGCCGTACCGGTGCGGGTGGCTCCGGCCACCAGGTCGGCTCCGGGTGCCAGGGTCCTGGCCCAGTAGGGCAGTTCGGCCTGCCGCTGCGGGGAGGTGGCCTGCTCGGCGACGTCCCGGGCGAACCGTCGCAGCGAGGTCGGCACCGGCTCGAGGTCCGGGGACTCGCCTCGTACGACGTCGTCCCACGCGGCGGCGAGGTCGCCGAGGAGCACACGCCAGGACACGCCGTCGATCACGAGGTGGTGGATGACGAGCAGCAGTCGGCCGGGACGGTCCGCACCGGCGTCGAACCAGACGGCCTGCACCGTCACACCCCCGTCGGGGTCGAGCCGGTTCGCGGCGGCGTCGGACTCCTCGGTGACGATCGTGCGGAGTGCTGCGTCGTCGAGGCCCCGTACGTCCACGCGGTGGAGCAGTCCTGCCGCATCCATCGAGCCCGCGGGCATCGTCCGCGCGGACCAGAGGGCGGGGATCGCCGGGCCGAGGTCCATGCGGGTGAGGGTGAGGCGCAGGCCGTCGTGGTGGTCGAGGACCGCCTGGAGGACGCGCGTCAGCTTCTCGGTGTCGGCGGCGGCGGGCGCCTGGAGCAGCATGGAGAGGTTGAAGCGGCCGATCGTACCGCCGTCCTCGCGGAGCTGGTGGACGATCGGCAGGAGGGGTACGTCGCCCACGCCGTCGGAGTCGGCGACCACCGGCAGTGCGGTGGTCTCCGTACCGGTGAGGGTGGCGGCCAGGGCGGCCGGAGTGCGGCGCTCGAAGACGTCGCGCGGGGTCACCGACAGACCCGCCTTGCGGGCGCGGCTGGACACCGCCATGGACAGGATGCTGTCGCCTCCCAGGACGAAGAAGTCCTCGTCGGCGTCGACCCCGTCGATGCCGAGCACCTCGGCGAAGATGCCGCAGAGCCGCTGCTCGTAACCCTCGCGTGCGGTCGCGGTGCGGCTCTGCCTCCTGCGGACCTCGGGGGCCGGCAGGGCCTTGAGGTCGGTCTTCCCGCCGGGGGTGAGCGGCAAGGCGTCGATCCGTACGAAGTGGCTGGGCACCATGGGCGCGGGCAGCGAGCCGCTCAGCGCGGCGCGCACGGCCTCGGTGTCCAGGTCCCGCGCACCGGAGGCCGGGACCAGATAGGCCACCAGTTGCTTGACTCCCCGCTCGTCGTCGCGTGCCACGACGACGGCGTCGGCGACGGCCGGCTCGTCGCGCAGCCGGGCCTCGATTTCCCCGAGCTCCACCCGGTTACCCCTGATCTTGACCTGGTGGTCGGTGCGCCCGAGGTAGGCGAGCACACCGTCTCCACTGAACTGAACCATGTCTCCGGTGCGGTACATCCGCTCCCCCGGACCGCCGAACGGATCGGCGACGAAACGCTCCGCGGTCAGCGCGGTGCGGTCGTGATAGCCGCGGGCCAGTTGCGCGCCCGCGATGTAGAGCTCGCCCGGCTCGCCGTCGGCGACGGGGCGGAGGTGCCGGTCGAGGACGTACAGCCGGGTGTTCCACACCGGCCGCCCGATGGGCACGGTGGCCTCCCCGGCCGACTCGGCGCCCGCTTCCCAGCTGGTGACCTGGACGACCGCCTCGGTGGGGCCGTACACGTTGTGCAGGGGCACGCCGGTGCGCTCCTGCCAGCGCCGCGCGAGCGGGACCGGGAGTGCCTCGCCGCCGCTGAAGGCGCGGCGCAGGCTCGCCCACCACGGGGCGCCCGGCACGTCCTCGGCGAGCAGGGCGGTGTAGAGGGAGGGCACCAGATCGACGTTGGTGACCTGCTCGGCGCGGATCAGCTCGGCGAGGTAGGCCGGGTCCCGGTGGCCGTCCGGCTTGGCGACGACCACGGTGCCGCCGGTGAGCAGCGGTACGAAGATCTCCTGGACGGAGGGGTCGAAGCTGGTCGAGTACTGGTGCAGCACCCGTTCGCCGGGACCGAAGCCGAACTCCTCGGCGGTCCAGGCCAGCTGGCCCACGACGGCCCGGTGCGGGACCACCACGCCCTTGGGCACGCCGGTGGAACCGGAGGTGTACATCACGTACGCGGCGCTGTCCGGGTCGACCGGCGCGAGTGCGGCGACGGGAGCGGTCGCGGCCCCGGCGGCCGTCTCGGCACCGTCGAGCAGGACCGGGGCCACGCCGTCGAGCGCGGGCAGCTTCGGCAGGGCGTGCCCGGTGGTGACGACGATCCGCGCACCGGAGTCGGACAGCATGTGGCGGACCCGGTCGGCCGGGTAGTCCACGTCCACGGGCAGGTAGGCGGCGCCGGCCTTGAGGACGCCCAGCAGGGCGACCAGGGCGTCGGCGGAGCGGGGCACCGCTACGGCCACCACGGACTCGGCGGTCACCCCGCGGGCGGTCAGCCGGTGCGCCAGCGCCTCGGCGCGGGCGTCGAGTTCGGCGTACGAGGTCCGTCCGTCCTCGTGGATCAGGGCGACGGCGACGGGGGTGCGGCGCACCTGCTCGGCGAAGGCGCCGTGCACGGTGCCGGCGGGCAGCTGCCGCTCGGCTCCGGCGAGGGCGGCGAGGGTGTGGCGCACATCGTCCGGGGACTGGGCGGCGATCCGGCCGACCGGCAGCTCCGGGTCGGCGGTGACCTGCTCCAGCAGGGACCGCAACCGGCCGGCGAAGCGGGCGGCGGCGCGGGCGCCCAACCGGGCCGGGTCGTGGTCCAGCTGGAGCCGGAGCGTCTCTCCGGGCAGCACGGTGAGGGCGAGCGGGTAGTGCACGGAGTCGCGGATCTCGGAGCCGAGGACGCGCACCGTGCCCTGCGGGTCGGCCAGGTCGCCCGCCTCGGGCAGGTTCTCCACCACGACGAGCGCGTCGAACAGGTCGCCG
This sequence comes from Streptomyces sp. NPDC043861, assembly GCF_056435905.1. NCBI lineage: Bacteria > Bacillati > Actinomycetota > Actinomycetes > Kitasatosporales > Streptomycetaceae > Streptomyces > Streptomyces sp. NPDC043861. The sequence goes on from NZ_JBWKDP010000012.1 coordinate 196,982, forward strand.
CGGCCGACGGCCCGCTGGATCTCGGCGAGCCCGAGGTGCTGGTGATCGAGCAGTTCGGCCTGGCCGTCCTGGAACCGGGCGAGGACTTCGGCGAGGGGCTGCTCGGGCCGCCAGCTCAGCCGGGCGGGCACGGTGTTGATGAGCAGGCCGACGAGGGTCTCGATCTGCTCCACGGGGGCCTGGCGGCCGGACACGGTGGTCCCGATGACCAGGTCCTGGGCGCCGACGACATCGCCGAGGACGAGGCCGAACGCGCCCTGCACGACGGTGCTGAGGGTGAGTCCGAGGCGGCGGGCCCGGGCGGTGAGCGCCTCGGTGTGCTCGGCGGACAGTTCCAGGTCGATCCGGCCGGTTTCGGCGCCGGCCGTCGCATGGGCGCGTACCGGCAGTCCGGCGGGTGCGTCGAGTCCGGCGAGGGCCTCCCGCCAGGCCGCGCGGGCCAGCTCCCGGTCACGCCCGGCCAGCCAGCCGGTGTATGCACGGTAGGCCTGGTCCGGGGTGGTGGCCGTGACGGGGGTGCCGGGCCGGTAGCCGTCCAGCAGTTCCCGCATGACCAGGGAGACGGACCAGCCGTCGACGATGATGTGGTGCATGGTCAGGAGCAGCAGGGAGCGCTTCCCGTCGAGTCGGACCAGGGCCGCGCGCATCAGCGGCGGGGCGCCGAGATCGAAGCCGCGGGCGCGCTCGGCGGCCGCGATCTCCTCGACGGCGGCGGTCTGCCGGGCCGGGTCCTGGCCGGTCAGGTCGGTGAACTGCCAGGGCAGGGCGACGTCGGAGGCGATGACCTGGACGACGGGGCCGTCGGGGTGCTGGCGGAAGGCCGCGCGCAGCAGTGGGTGACGGTCGAGGAGGCGCTGGACGGCGGCCCGGAGGGCCTCGGGGTCCACGTCACCGCCGAGTTCGACGGTGTCCTGCACGGCATAGCCGTCGGCGCCGTCCCGGTCCATGGCGGCATGGAAGAAGAACCCTTCCTGCAGCGGCGTGGCCGGGACCACGTCCAGCAGTTCGCCGAGGCCGTCGGCGAACTCGGCCCGGTCCTCGGCGCTGAGCGGGACCAGGGAGAACGGCTCGGGCAGCGCGGCGGCAGCCTGCGGCCGGGCCGGGGCGTCCCCTGCGGCGCGGGCCAGGGCGGCGACGGTCCGGAGCCGGAACACTTCGCGGGGGCTGATCGCGAGACCGGCCGCCCGGGCCCGGGTGACCAGCTGGATCGCGACGATGCTGTCGCCGCCGAGCTCGAAGAAGCTGTCGTGGACGCCGACCGAGGGAAGTCCGAGGACGTCGGCGAACAGGTCGGCGAGGGCGGCCTCGGCCGGGGTGGTGGGGGCTGCGGCACCGGCCATCGCGGTCCACTGCGGGTCGGGCAGGGCGCGGGCGTCGAGCTTGCCGTTGGGGGTCAACGGCAGCGGCCCGTCCAGACGGACCACGGCCGAGGGCACCATGTAGTCGGGCAGGCCCTGCGCGGCCTCGGCACGGGCGGCGGTGACGGCGGCTTCGGCGGCGGCGGTGTCCAGGGCCGCTTCGGCGACCAGGTAGGCGACGAGCCGCTTGGCGGCCCGCTGGTCCTCGCGGACGAGGACGGCGGCCTGGGCGATGCCCGGGCAGGCCATGAACGCGCTCTCGACCTCGCCCGGTTCGATGCGGTGGCCGCGGATCTTGATCTGGCCGTCGGCGCGGCCGAGGAAGTCCAGGTTGCCCTCGGCGCTCCAGCGGACCCGGTCGCCGGTGCGGTACATCCGGGTGCCGGGCTCGCCGAACGGGTCGGCGACGAAACGCTCGGAGGTCAGTCCGGCACGGCCCAGGTAGCCGCGGGCGAGGCCGCGCCCGGCGACGTACAGCTCGCCCTCGGCGCCCACCGGGACCGGCCGCAGGGCGGAGTCCAGGACGTAGGCGCGGGTGTTGGGGTCGGGCTCGCCGATCGGGGCGGGGCCCTGCCAGTCCGGACGCGCCAGCCACAGGGTGGAGTTGACGGTCGCCTCGGTGAGGCCGTACGCCACGACGATCTGCAGACGGTCGGCCCAGCGGGCGATGAGCTCGCTCGGCACCGCCTCGGTACCGACCACCAGGACCGCACCCTCGGGCAGTTCGCAGTCCTGCGGCAGCGCCGAGACCAGCGAGGGCGGCAGGATCATGTGGGTGGCCCGGTGCTCCGCGATGTAGTCGGTGAGCGCGGGGCCGGCGACGCGGCGTTCGGTGGGGACGACGATGATCCGGCCGCCGACGCACAGGGACATGATCAGGTCCCAGACCGTCACGTCGAAGCCGACGGAGGCGAACTGGACGACCCGGCTGTCCGGGCGGATGCCGATGCGCTCGGTGGCGGTGGCGATGAGGCTGCCGACGCCGTCGTGCGGCACCACGACGCCCTTGGGCCGGCCGGTGGAGCCGGAGGTGTAGATGACGTACGCGGCCCGGTCGAGCGGGATGTCCAGGCCGAGGGCGGCCGGGTCCTGCGCGGCGAGGCCGGCGGCGGTCTCCGGCTCGTCGAGCCGGAGCAGTTCCAGGCCGGGGAGCTCGGGCAGGCCCTCGGCCTGCTCGCGCGCGGTGACGACGGTGCGGGCACCGGCGTCCTGGAGCATGTAGGCGAGGCGGTCCTGCGGGTGGTCGGAGTCCAGCGGCAGGTAGGCGGCGCCGGCCTTCATCACGGCGAGCAGGGCGGTGACGAGCTCGGGCGAGCGGGGCAGGGCCACGCCGACGACGTCCTCGGCCCCCACGCCGCGGGCGGCGAGCAGCCGGGCCAGGCGATTGGCGGCAGCGTCCAGCTCCGCGTAGGTCAGTTCGCGGTCCTCGCAGACCAGGGCGACGGCCTCGGGGCTGCGGCGGACCTGCGCCTCGAAGGCCGCGGGCCAGGACAGCTCCGGGGAGTCGCTCGGGGAGGCGCCGAAGTCCTCCAGCAGCCGGGCGCGCTCGGCGGCGGTGGTGAGTTCGAGGTGGCCGATGCGCCGGCCGGGCTCCTGGGTGAAGGCGTCGAGGAGGGTGCCGAAGCGCTCCTGGTGGACGACGAGGCCGTCCTCCGTGCACTGGTCGGCGTCCACGTCGAAGAGGACGCGGATGGCGCCGCGGACGGACTCGCCGACGCTGACGGCGAGGTCGCTGACCGCGCCGAGCCACTGGGGGCGCAGGTCGGAGTAGTGGTCGCGGAAGCGGAGCCAGTCGGTGCCGGGGAGGACGTTGACGGTGGGCCCGACGAGTTCGGGGACGCCCTCGACCAGGCCGAGTTCCTTGGCCAGGTCCTCGGCGCGGAAGCGGCTGTGGGCGACGGCCTCGCCGACGCGTTCGTCGGTCTGGGCGAGCAGCTCGGCCACGGTCATGCCGGGGTGTACGGCCAGCCGCAGCGGCAGGATGTTGGAGACCATGCCGGGGATGCCCAGGACGGCGCGGTCCTGCCGGCTGGTGACGGGCATGCCGAGGACCAGGTCCTGCTCGCCGGTCGTCCGGTGCAGGTAGGCGGCCACGGCAGCGATCAACAGCCGGGACACCCGGACTCCGCAGGCCCGGGCGGCGGCCTTGAGGCGGTCGGTGTCCGCCACGGACAGCTCGGTGGTGCGCCGGTAGCGGCGCGAGATGATCTTCTGGCCGGGCTCGACCAGCCGGACCGGTCGTGGCCGGTCCTCGAAACGCTCCAGCCAGTACGCCCGGTCGGCGGCGTACTCCTCGGTGGCACGGTAGGCCTGCTCGGCGGCGGCGAGCCGGGTCACGTCCCAGTGGACGGGGGCGACCGGCCGGGCGCCGGTGTAGATCTCGCCGGCCCGGCGGGAGAGCAGGCCGATGCTCAGGCCGTCGATGACCAGGTGGTGGTAGCACTGGTGCCACAGCACCCGGTCGTCGGCGAGCCGAAGCAGGGTGTGGGAGAACAGCGGGCCGTCCGCGAGGGCGAGCGGGCGCGCGCGGCGGACGCTCATCCAGTCCCAGGCGGCGTTCTCCGGGTCGGTGTCCGCGCGCAGGTCGACGACGTGGACGTCGACGGGAAAGCGGCGGGGCAGTTGGAGGGGAGCGCCGTCCCCTGTCGTTTCGAAGACGACGTGCAGGCAGTCCGCTTCCTCGACCACCTGCCGCACGGCGGCGGTCAGGCGGTCGAGGTCCACGTCACCGCGCAGTTCCAGGGTGAACGAGACGTTGAAGGCCGAGCTGTCCGGCTCGATCTGCTGAGCAAGCCAAATTCCGGATTGCCCACCGGTGACGGGTACCCCGGCGTCAGAAGTCCGGTCCGACTCGGCGTCAAACATCGTTCAGAAGGCCCTTCCCTGGTCGTGCGTCAGTACTGGTGCGTTACTTGATGGCTTCGAGCCGCGGCACCACCTGGTCGATGGCGTACGGGATGCTCAGCACCGTGTTGAAGGACAGCGCGGCGCCGATGTCCGGGCTGTCGTAGGGGAGGAAGAGGTCGCGCTTCTCCTGGTTGACCTTGGTCTTCTTGTACAGCGGGTCGGCCTTCATGGCCTTCTCCGTGTCGGGGGTGCCCAGCCACACCGTGCGGTCGGCCTCCATGACGTCGAGGCGCTCGACGCTGAGGTCCGCGATGTTCTCCTTGCCGAGGGCGGCGCGGTACTTCTCGGAGGTGGTGAAGCCCATCTCCGAGAGGAAGATGACCTTCGGGTCCTTCGGGGAGAACGCGGAGAACTTCCCGGGCTCGTAGGGCTCGCCGACGGTGACGGTCTTGCCCTTCCACTCGGGGTGCTTGTCGCGGACGGCCTTGAACCGGGCGTCGATGCCGGCGATCAGCTTCTCGGTCTCGGCGTCCTTCCCGAGCGCCTTGCCGATCTGCCGGGTCATGTCCTGCCAAGGCGCCTGGTAGTCCTCCTGGCCCTTGGGCTGGGCGACCACCTTGGCGATCTTGGAGAGCGTGTCGTACTGCTCCTTCTTCATGCCCGAGTACTGAGCAATGATCAGATCCGGCTTCAGTGCCGCGATCTTCTCCACGTTGTACTCGTCGCGCTCACCGACGATCTGCGGCGGGGTCGATCCCCACTGCTCCTTGGTCCACGGCCACTTGCCGTACGGCTGCTCCTTGAACCAGTCGACCGCACCGACCGGCTTGACGCCGAGCGCCAGCACCGCGTCCTGGTCCGACAGGCCCAGCGTGACGACCTTCTTCGGCTGGGTCTCGATCGTCGTGCTGCCGTACTTGTGCTCCAGCGTCACCGGGAAGGCGGCGGACTTGGCACCCGCATCGCCGGACGGCTTCGACTCGTCCTTCTCCGCACCGCCCCCACAGGCGGTCAGGGCGAGCGCGGCAGCGGCGGCCACGGCCGCGCGGGGGAGGTGTCTCACGAGCCGCGTCAGCGCGGGGCGTGTACCAGTGGACACGGTTGTTCCTTTCACAGGGGTTTTCACGGTGCGTTACCCAGCCGGACAGCCGTGCATGACGGCACTACCGGCGGACCGGGCGGGGTGTGGGGGCTGGATCGGGAGCGAGACCCTCGGGCGGGCGCTCCTAGCGGGCGGTGCCCACTCCGTCGGCGACGGGCCGGGCCTCGTCGAGGACGGGCTTGACGTTCCGGTCGAGGATCGAGTCGAGGATCTCGCCGACGCGGATCGCGGTGTTGGAGAGCAGCGAGGACGTGATGCCGTGGGTGTGCTCGGTGCCGCCCTGCAGGTAGATGCCGCAGCGCAGTTCGGCGTCGGTCGCGAGCCGGTAGTCGCGCTCGACGCGGACACGGCCCTGCTCGTCAAGGTGGCAGCGGTCCGCGACCGGCCCGAGCAGGCCGAGGGCGTCGGCGCTCGCGTAACCGGTGGCGCACACGACGACGTCGGCGTCCAGCCGGCTCTCCTCCCCGGTGACCAGAGAAGTGATGGTGGCGCTGACCGAGCCGTCCGACTCCTCGACATCGGTGAGGCGGGACACGTTCAGGAAGCGGAGGCGCTGGGCCCCGAGGACCTTCTCCTGGTACTCCTGCCGGTACAGGTCGTCGATCAGATCGATGTCCACCACGGAGTAGTTGGTGTTCCCGTGGTAGTCCATCAGCTTGCGCTTGATGCCTTCCGGAGCCGTGTAGTACTCGTCGACCGCCTCGGGGTCGAAGATGCGGTTGGCGAAGCTGCTGTCGTCGGCAGGGCTGTAGCCGTAGCGGGAGAAAACGGCGCAGACCTCGGCCTCGGGGAAGCGGCGGTGCAGGTAGGCGACGTTCTCGGCCGCGCTCTGGCCCGCGCCGACGACGATGAAGCGGGAGGGGTTGGTGCCCTCCAGGCCGTCGACCTTGGCGAGGAGGTCGGAGTTGTGCCAGACACGGTCGGTCCGCTCGACCCCCTCCGGCATGAGGGGGCGCAGACCGGTGCCGATGACGAGGTTGCGGGCACGGTGCACGACGACCTCCGACCCGGACCGGGCCGTCACGTCGAGGTACTCCACGACTCCGTCGCGCACGACGGGTTCGACGGAGACGACCTCGTGGCCGTACGAGACCATGTCGTCGACCTTCGCCGCCGCCCACTCGAAGTAGTCGTGGAACTCCACGCGCAGCGGGAAGAGGTTCTTGTGGTTGACGAAGTCGATCAGCCTGCCCTTGCTCTGCAGGTAGCAGAGGAAGCTGTACTCGCTGTTCGGGTTTCGGAGCGTCACCAGGTCCTTGAGGAAGGACACCTGCATGGTCGCGTCGTCGATGAGCATGCCGCGGTGCCAGCCGAAACTGGGCTGCCGCTCGAAGAAGTGAGCGGTGACCGCCTCCTGCCTTCCGACGCGTGCGTTGTGCTCGCTGAGCGCGATCGCCATGGCCACGTTGGACGGCCCGAAGCCGATACCTATGAGGTCGTGGATCAGTGGTGCGTCGTCAGGAAGAGCCTGTGACATGTCACTCCCATCGTGCGGGACAGCCGCCTGTCAGGCGTGCTGTCAGGCGTGGGGGAACGGCGGAGCCCGGGCACACCGGGAACCCGGCTGCCGAGCGGAACTTAGGTAAAGCTAACCTGATCTGGCCAACCTGTCGACGGGGCAAAACGGACACCGGAGTCATTCATGGGCCAACAGGGCCTTAGATCAGGGCACGTTGCACCCTTAGGTAAGCCTTGCTTTACTTATCGCCGGTCACATCGCTCTTCTGAGGAGGAACCCCATGCGGGTCGTCATGTTCGGTTATCAGACCTGGGGCCACCGCACCCTTCAGGCGCTCCTGGACTCCGAGCACGACGTGGTCGCTGTCGTGACCCACCCGAAGAGCGAGCACGCCTACGAGAAGATCTGGAGCGACTCGGTCGCCGACCTCGCCGAGGAACACGGCGTCCCTGTGATCATTCGCAACCGGCCCGACGACGAGGAGCTGTTCCAACAGCTCAAGGACGCCGACCCGGACATCATCGTGGCCAACAACTGGCGGACCTGGATCCCGCCGCGCATCTACACCCTGCCCCGGCACGGCACGCTGAACGTCCATGACTCGCTGCTGCCCAAGTACGCCGGCTTCTCCCCGCTGATCTGGGCCCTCATCAACGGCGAGCCCGAAGTGGGTGTCACCGCCCACATGATGGACGAGGAGCTCGACGCAGGTGACATCGTCATGCAGCGCGCGGTCACGGTGGAGCCCACGGACACGGCCACCGACCTCTTCCACAAGACCGTCGACCTCATCGCCCCGGTCACCACCGACGCCCTCGCCCTCATCGCCTCCGGACAGACCGAGTTCACCAAGCAGGACCGCTCGCAGGCCACCTTCTTCCACAAGCGGGCCGAGGAGGACATCCGCATCGACTGGAACTGGCCCGCCGAGGACCTGGAGCGGCTGATCCGCGCTCAGTCCGCCCCGTACCCGAGCGCCTTCACCTTCCACAAGGGCAAGCGACTCGAGATCGTCTCGGCCGTCGTGTCCGAGGGCCGTTACGGCGGCACCCCCGGCCGCATCTTCTACCGGGAGGGCGAGGGCGTGGCGATCGTCGCCGGCGCCGACGCCCGCACGGGCCGCAACCACGGCCTGGCCATCACCCGCGTGCGGACCGAGGACGGCCGGGAGATACCCGCGACCGAGTACTTCACCTTCATGGGCGGCTACCTGACCAGCCGCCCCTGACGGCCGGCCACCCGGAAACTCCGACCCGCCCCGTACGGTCACGGGGCGGGTCGGCGGTCATTGCCGCACGGACCACCGATCCGTGCGGCAATGGCCTTCGGACCGTTCACCGCCCATGAGCCGACGCCGCCCAGCGTGCTCGACCTCAACGCTCATGTACGCGCCCGGCGAGGCCGCGTGGCGCGGCCGTCGTACAGGCGGTCCGCGCGCGGGCTCCGGCTCCCGTCCGTGGCGGCGACGCTCGCGGATCCGGCCCGGGTACGAGGACCCCTAAGCGACCGGGCATGAACGCCGGCGACCCGGTGAGGGACCGTCAGCGATCTCGCCGGGACGGGCCATGTCGACTGCGACCGGACCCCGGGGCCCCTCGCCGAATCATGGTGGGCTCACTCCGGGAGGGCGGATCCGCCAGGCGGAACCCGGCACGGACATCGCCTCGGCCGACGACGGCATCCTGGCCCCGCTCGACGACGAGGAACGCGGCCTCCTCGGGTCCCTCCCGCGCCGTATGCTCCCCCACCTCGAACCGGCGCCCGCAGGCGTGGGGCACGAACACGAGCGGGTCGGGGCGGGGACTCCCCGAACTCCGGCGCCATGGGCGCGAGATCCGGTCGGCACCAAACCGCCGCCGGGACCGGGGCACCTGCGCCGCCCGGCCACGACGCGGTACACGGGCAACACGGACGGCTCCGCACCGACCAGCGGCGCCCATCCCGAGGGGGCTCACCACCGCGGTCCGCACAGGACACCCGGGGCGACCTCTTCGCCGAAGTCCGCCACCGGAAGTGAACGCAACAGGCCGTGGCATCCGGGTGTGCCATGCGGCGACCCGGCCGGACCGAGCGGCCTTCAGCCCGGCCCGGTCCCGTCACGCTCGAGATTTTGCCCCCTTGACGCATCTATGGCTGGTTTTCATCTTGCATTCATGACTCCCCCCTCATCAGCACGCCTAAGGTTAGGCTAACCTTCACTCCGTGAGAGCCGGTGAAGAAACCTCCGCTGCCATAGGCCCCCGCGGTCATGAGCTGTTGGCCACGGGTGTCACCGTGGCGTACGACGGTGCAGATGTCGTACACGACGCGTCGTTGACGCTGCGGCCCGGTGAAGTGACCGTCCTGGTAGGTCCGAACGGCAGCGGGAAGTCGACGCTGCTGCGCACGCTGGCGCGGCTGCAGCGGCCCAGGGCCGCCACCCTCGTCATCGACGCCGACACCGACGGCCTTGCGCTGACCCCGCGCCAGTTCTCGCGCCATGTCGCCCTGCTGACCCAGGGACGCCCCACACCCAGCGGGCTGACCGTCCGGGACGTGGTCGAGTTCGGCCGCTACCCGTACCGGAGCCGCTGGGGCAAGGCCGATCCGGACGGGCGGGCCGCGGTGGACCGCGCGCTCTCCATGACGGGCGTCGCTGAACTCGCCGACCGAGGAGCGGAGCACCTCTCCGGAGGACAGCTGCAGCGCGTATGGCTCGCCTGCTGCCTCGCCCAGGAGACCGGCGTGCTGCTCCTCGACGAGCCGACCACCTACCTTGACCTGCGCTACCAGATCGAACTCCTCGACCTCGTACGCGACCTCGCGGACGACCACGGCATCGCCGTCGGTGCCGTCCTGCACGACCTCGACCAGGCCGCGGCCGTCGCTGACAGGATCGCACTGCTCGACGCGGGCCGGATCATCGCCGACGGCCTCCCCGAGGACGTACTCACGGCACAGCGGCTGACGGACACCTACGGGATCCGCATCGAGGTCGACACCGATCCCGTGACCGGCCGGCTGCGCACCCGCGCGATCGGCCGGCACCACTCGCGAACCGAAAGGCTCAGCACCACCTCATGAGACGCCTCCTCCTCACCGCCGCGGTCGCGACCGCGGCGGCACTCACCCTGACCGCCTGCGGGACGACCGAGCCCGCCGCCGATGACGCGAAGAAGTCCGCCGAGCCCGTCACCCTCACCGACTCGACCGGCGCGAAGGTGAAGCTCGACGGGCCGGCCAAGAAGGTCGTCGGAACCGAGTGGAACGTCGTCGAGAGCCTGATATCGCTGGGCGTCGACCCCGTCGGCGTCGCCGACGTCAAGGGCTACAAGACCTGGGACACGGCGGTCCCGCTGAAGAACGAGCCCAAGGACATCGGTACGCGCGGCGAGCCGAGCATGGAGACCATCGCCTCCCTGTCGCCGGACCTCATCGTCGCCACCAGCGACCTGCCGCCGGCCGCCGTGAAGCAGCTGCGCAAGGTCGCCCCGGTCCTGGAGGTGCGGCCTGCGGACGCCGCCGACCCGATCGGCCGGATGACCGAGAACCTCGACCTCATCGCAAAGGCCACCGGCACCACGGAGCAGGCCGAGAAGCTCAAGAAGGACTTCGACGCGAAGATCGCCGAGGGCAGGAAGGCCCTCGCCGACGCAGGTCTCGCCGGCACGAAGTACGCCTTCGCCGACGGCTACGTCGTCTCCAACCAGGTCTCGATCAGGCCCTACACCAGCGGCTCGCTCCTCGGTGCCGTCAACGAGAAGATCGGCCTGAAGAACGCCTGGACGGTCAAGGGCGACGCGAGCTACGGACTTGCCGCCACCGACGTCGAGGGCCTCACCAAGCTCGGCGACGTGCAGTTCGCCTACATCGGCAGCGACGGCGACAAGGCCAGCACTCCCTTCAACGGCGTCCTGGCCAAGGACTCGGTGTGGAAGTCGCTGCCGTTCGTGAAGAAGGGCAACGTCCACCGGCTGCCCGACGGCATCTGGATGTTCGGCGGCCCCGAGTCGATGGGCAAGTACATCGACGCCACCGTCCAGGCGCTGACGAAGTAACACCCATGGCCGTCACCGCTTCCCCTTCCGCCACCCGTCCGTCGGCGGTCACGTCCCGGACGGGCGCGGCCGCGGTGACGGCCGCACTGGTCCTCTTCGTCGCGGTCCTCGCGGTCCTCGACATCACGCAGGGCACGGCCGCCGTCGGCGCGCCCGAGGTCTGGAAGGCGCTCACCGGACGGGCCGACCCGGACGACGCGTCCGTCATCGTCGCCTCCCGGCTGCCGAGGATGACCGCGGGGCTGCTCGTGGGCGCCGTGCTCGGGATGGCGGGCGCCGCCCTGCAGGCGGTGAGCCGCAATGTGCTCGCCTCGCCCGACACCCTTGCGGTGAACGCGGGTTCCTACCTGGCTCTCGGGCTGGCCACGGTCACCGGTGTCTCGCTGCCCCTGTTCGCCTCCTCGGGTGTCGCGTTCGTCGGCGGCCTCGCGGCGGCGGCCGTCGTGCTGGGGCTGTCGGGCCTGGGCGCTGGCACCGTACGCCTTGTTCTCGCCGGCAGTGCCCTGGCCCTCGGCCTCACCGCCGTCACCGAGGGGCTGCTCCTGCTGTTCCCCCGGCAGACGGAGGGCCTCTACCGGTGGAACCAGGGCAGCATCTCCCAGAACGGCTTCGACGGCGTGCTGCAGATGGCTCCGCTCGGCCTTGTCGGCCTCGTCGGGCTGCTGCTCGTCGCCCGGCGGATCGACGCACTGGCGCTCGGCGAGGACGCCGCCCGCGGCCTCGGTGTCCCTGTCCGTGCCACCCGTGTCACGGTGGTGGTGCTCGCGGCGCTGCTGTCCGCGGCGGCCGTCACGCTCGCCGGACCGATCGGCTTCGTCGGCCTGTGCGCCCCCGCCCTCGTCCGTCCTCTCGCCCGCGGATTCCGCGCGTACTCCCGGGCACGTGCGAGCGTTCCGGTCGCGGGACTTGCCGGTGCGGTGCTGGTCCTCGGCTCGGACGTGCTCCTGCGCGCCGTCGTGCCGGCGGACCTGGCGGTCGCCGTGCCGACAGGTGTTGCCACCAGCCTCGTCGGCGCCGTGTTCCTGATCGTGATGGCCACCCGGGTCCGGGACGGCGCCGGAGCCGCCGCGTCCGACCGGCTGCGCATCAGGAGCCGGACGGTCTTGCTGGCCACCACGGCCGCCCTGGTGGCGGTGCTCGTCGGCGTGACGATCGCCGCCGTCCTCCTGGGCGACAGCAAACTGCTGCTGGGCGACGTGGTGAACTGGGCACAGGGCAGGGCGGGCCGCACGGTCGAATTCGTCCTGGACACCCGGGTGCCCCGAGTCCTCGCGGCACTGTTCGCGGGCGCGGCACTCGCCCTGGCCGGGACGCTCGTCCAGGCCGTGACCCGCAACCCGCTCGCGGAGCCCGGCACCCTGGGAGTCTCGGGCGGGGCCGCGCTCGGCGCCGTGCTCCTCGTGACGACGGTGCCGCTCGCCGGGTCGTGGAGCGTGGCCGGTTCGGCGTTCGTCGGCGCCGCCGTCAGTTCCGCCGTCGTCTTCGGTCTGGCCGCACGGGGCGGATTCCAGCAGAACCGGCTCGTCCTCGTCGGGTTCGGTGTCGCCACCGGGACCGCCGCACTGATCAGCCTGCTCATCCTCCTCACCGACCCGTTCAATGCGACGAAGGCACTCACCTGGCTGTCGGGCTCCACCTACGGGCGGACCCTGGCCGACGTGGCTCCTCTCGCGGCCGTGCTCGCCGCCGGTCTGCTCGTCGCGACCCTGCGGCGCACCGAGCTCGACCTGGTGTCGCTGGACGAGGACACCCCGAGGCTTCTGGGGCTCAATCTGGCACGGAGGCGTCTGGGCTTCCTCGTGCTCAGCGTCCTGCTCAGCGCCACCGCCGTGGCCGCCGCCGGCACCATCGGCTTCGTGGGGCTCGTCGCACCGCACGCGGCCAGGGCGCTCGTGGGCCGGCAGCACGCCCGGGTGATTCCGGTCTCGGTACTCCTCGGCGCGTCGCTCGTCTGCGTCGCGGACCTGCTGGGCCGGACCGTGATCGCGCCGGCCCAGCTCGGCGCCGGACTGATGACCGCGGCGATCGGCACGCCGTACTTCCTCCAACTGCTCGTACGCACCCGCCGGTAGGACGCCCACGTCACCCCGGGGAGCCCGCCGCCCGTCCGGACGCCGGCTTCCGGACGGGCTGCCCGGCGTCTGCGGGCACTCCGGAGCCGAACGCGTAGGTGAGCACCGTCAGAGCCGGAAGCGAAGGCGGCAGATCACCGCGTCGGTGTCCCGGCGCAGGGCGTGCGCCACGACCGCGCCGCGCCGGCTCCGGAGGAGCCGCTGCCACAACGGGCGGGGTCGGCCCAGGGGATCAGAACGGTGATCCGGGTGTCCGGGGTCCGCACGGCGAGTTCGCGCACGTACATGGCGATCGGCCGCCGAAGCGCGGTGGGTGGACGGGATACGGTCCAGCGGGACGCCCGGGTTCCACAGATCCCAGTCGCGGACCAGGGCGTCGCTCTGTTCCCGGTCTTCCGGGTCGGTGTGGCACACGGTCACCGCGCGGACCTCGTCGCCGAGCGACCCCGCGGCGGTGACGTCTTCGCTGGTGAGCCGGGTCAGGGACGCGACCGGAACGATCACCAACGAGCGCTCCGGGTACGGCGGTTCGAGGATCCGGCCGATGCCGGGGCGCTCGCGGATCCTCCCGTGGGCACGATGCACGGACTCGAACCGGCGACCAGCAGCGGCAGGGCGACCAGGTTGTCGGGCGCCGTCCTGGAACTTGGTCGCCGTGACGACGATCGCACTGACGCCGGTGAGAACCGCGCCGAGACCGTTGAGAACGGCCTTGCCCGGCCCACCCTGCCCCCGCGTGCAGCGAGCCAGTGCCGGACCATCCCGTTCTGCGCGATCGTGAAGCCCACGAAGACACCGATCGCGAAGCGCGGTACGAGAGTGTTGGTGCCGCCGGAGAACACCGGCAACGCGGTCGACACCAGGGCGAGCACGAGCAGGCCCCGGCGGTGGACCTGACGGGCAGCCTTGAGGCCGAAGGCGTGCGGAAGACAGTTGTCGCGGGCCGGCAGTTTCAGCAGCACCGGCGGGCCGTTCCACTCGCTCCGAGGCCCTCGCGCCCCGGTCAGGGCGTGGCAGGCCGCACCGGATAGGGCACGAAGGTGCTGCTGTTCTGGTCGATCCGCAGGGGTTGGCCGAGCGGCGGCACTGCGCGCTGGGGGCAGTCGAGCCGCTCACAGACTCGGCAGCCCATGCCGATCGGCGTGGCGACGGAGGGGCTGCCGAGGTCGAGCCCGTCGGAGTACACGAGCCGGTGGGCGTGACGGATCTCGCAGCCGAGGCCGATCGCGAAGGTCTTGCCCGGCTCGCCCCAACCTCCCCGGTGCCGGGTGACGGCGCGGGCGGTCCACAAGTAGCGCTGTCCGTCGGGCATTTCCGCAACCTGGACGTGGATGCGGCCGGGCGCGGCGAACGCCTCGTAGACGTTCCAGAGCGGGCAGGTGCCACCGGCCCGGGAGAAGTGGAAGCCGGTCGCGGACTGCCGCTTGGACATGTTTCCGGCGCGGTCGACGCGGACGAAGGAGAGGGGCACGCCGCGCAGGCGGGGGCGCTGGAGGGTGCTCAGTCGGTGGCAGACCGTTTCGTAGCCGAGGCCGTAGCGGTCGGTGAGACGTTCGATGTCGTAGCGCACCTCTTCGGCCGCGGCATGGAAACTCCGGTACGGAAGGATCAGAGCGGCCGCGAAGTAGTTGGCGATACCGATGCGGGCCAGAGCGTGGGTGGATGTTCCGAGGGGGAAGTCCTCGGCGGCCTGGCGGTCCAGTTCGTCGCCCTGCTCGAGCAGGGCGAGCTGGGTGGCCATGCGGAAAGCGCGCTGACCGGGCCGCATGCCGGCGGACAGATGGAGGGTGCGGGTCGTCTCGTCGTAGTGGTGCAGATGGTCGCCCGTCTCGGCGGACAGCCGTACGCCGTGGGCATTGGCGAGCCGGACTGTCAGGGCCTGCACGACGTCCCCGGGGTGGATGCCGATCTCCTCGGCCAGACCCTCCGCCGCGAGGTCGACATCGTGCAGGTAGTTCTGGCGGCGGTAGAAGAACTCCCGGATCTCCTCGTGGGGAGAGCGGGGCGCCTCGTTGGCGGAGTCCCGGCCGTCAGCGGCTGCCGCGAGGCGCTCGGCCAGGAGCTGGTTGCGGCGGCCCAGGTCCACCAGTACCTGCGCGACCGCAGGTGTCCGGGAGGCCAACTCGGCCAGATCGGACGGGGACACCCGGGATTCGGCGATCTCGCCTGTCAGGGCCTCGCGCAGGTCGGCCACCAGTCGCGTCGTGTCGCGTTCGGAGAAGAAGCCCGGGTCGACGCCGAAGCTCTCGGTGAGCCTGAGCAGCACCGGCACGGTGAGGGGGCGGGAGTCGTGCTCCATCTGGTTGAGGTAGCTCGGAGAGATGCCCAGGACGCGGGCCAGGTCCGCCTGGCTCATCCGGCGCTCCTCCCGCAGCCGCCGCAGCCGCGCACCCGCATAGGTCTTGCTCACCGCGCGCTCCTTGAGGTTCGGGACGCGGTCAGGGTACGCGAATCAGCGCCCGTCTCACCCTTGGCAAAGTTGGCAAAAGCCGCGGTGAAGATTCGCAGAAGTTGGCACCCGTCCACAGTTGATGGCACTCAGTGCCAGTGCCAGAGTTCAAGCACGGCCCGCCGGACCTTCGGCAGCCGGCGCATCAACCGGGCGCGATTCATGCCCTGATGTCGGAGATCCCGGCAATGGCGCCGCGCTGACCGGCAGCATTGCTCAGCTCCGCCCAGCGACGGTCCGGCGGGTCCCCACACAAGATCGAGACACACAGTGCCATCCCGTTGCGCGCCAGTACGGAGATTGGCAGTCCAGACAACCGAGAGAAACGGTGAAGGCGATGGCAGAGGCGAGGACGAAGGCGGCCGAGAAGCTTGCGCAGCGCTGGGCGACGGACCCGCGCTGGCAGGGTACAGAGCGCACCTACAGCGCCGAGGACGTGATCCGGCTGTCCGGCAGCGTCCGCGAGGAGCACACCCTGGCCCGGCGCGGCGCGGAGCGTCTGTGGCGGCAACTCCACGAGCAGGACTACATCCACGCCCTGGGCGCGCTCACCGGCGGTCAGGCCGTGCAGCAGGTGAAGGCCGGACTGCAGGCCATCTATCTGTCCGGCTGGCAGGTCGCCGCCGATGCCAACCAGGCCGGCCACACCTACCCGGACCAGAGCCTCTACCCGGTCAACTCCGTCCCGCAGGTGGTGCGGCGGATCAACAACGCGCTGCTGCGCGCCGACCAGATCGCCACCGCCGAGGGCGGGGCGGACACGACGGACTGGCTGGCGCCGATCGTCGCCGACGCCGAGGCCGGTTTCGGCGGCCCCCTCAACGCCTTCGAGCTGACCAAGGCGATGATCGCCGCCGGTGCCGCGGGCGTCCATTACGAGGACCAGCTGGCCTCCGAGAAGAAGTGCGGCCACCTCGGCGGCAAGGTCCTCGTGCCCACCGCCCAGCACATCCGCACCCTCAACGCCGCCCGCCTCGCCGCCGACATCGCCGATGTGCCGACCGTCATCGTGGCCCGCACAGATGCGCTGGCCGCTAACCTTCTCACCAGCGACGTCGACGAGCGCGACGCTCGGTTCGTCACGGGGGAGCGCACCGCCGAGGGCTTCTACCAGGTCCGGAACGGCATGGAACCGGTGATCGCCCGCGGCCTCGCGTACGCCCCGTACGCGGATCTGATCTGGGTCGAGACCGGCACCCCGGACCTGGCGCAGGCGCGCGAGTTCGCCGAGGCCATCCACGCCCGGTACCCCGACCAGATGCTGGCCTACAACTGCTCGCCCTCGTTCAACTGGAAGGCCGCGCTGGACGACGACCAGATCGCCAAGTTCCAGCGCGAGCTCGGCGCCATGGGCTACCGGTTCCAGTTCATCACCCTGGCCGGCTTCCACTCCCTCAACCACGGCATGTTCGACCTGGCCCGCGGCTACGCCGAGCACGGCATGACCGCCTATGTCGACCTGCAGGAAAGGGAGTTCGCCGCCCAGCAGCACGGCTTCACCGCGGTCAGGCACCAGCGCGAGGTCGGCACCGGCTACTTCGACCTCGTCTCCACCGCCGTCAACCCGGCCTCCTCCACCACGGCCCTCGCCGGCTCCACCGAGGAGGAGCAGTTCCACTAGTGCGTTGACCGCGGTGACCGGAAGGGTCTGCCGGGAAGCTCGCGGCGTCCGGCACCTGCGGTCTCCCCGGGCCCGCCAGGGCCGAGGGGAAGCATCGCAAGGCGGCGGGGGCACTCCCCCCGGCTCCGCCGGAGGTCCCCCCACCCCGGCCGGAGGCCGGGGAGATCGCCCCCCGTACCGGACGTACTCGGCTGATGCGACAACGCAGCGTGGCGGCACCTCCCAGCAGTCGCCGAGAGGAGCCGTGCAGGGCGTCGCGAGCGGGTGAACCCTTCCGGTCACAGCACCAGGCCGCCCAGCCGGGCATCCGTCCGGTCCGGCCCCCTTGCCGAACGGGGGCCGGACGACCGTCTCCGTCCGCCCCCGCTCCGCTTCCCTGCTCAGGAGAACCCCATGTCCACCAGTGCACTGGCCCAACGCATCCGCGTCCTTGCGGCTCCCGGCCACCGGCATGACGAGATCCTCACCCCCGCCGCCCTGGACTTCGTGGGCAGCCTCGCCGCAGCCTTCGGCGAGCGCCGACAGGAGCTGCTCAAGGAGCGGCGGCGGCAGGCGATACGCCTCTCCACGGGATCCCCGCTCGACTTCCCACTGGTCACCAGCGCCGTGCGCGCCGACCCGTCCTGGCACGTCGCCCCGCCTGCGCCCGGCCTGACGGACCGTCGGGTCGAGATCACCGGCCCGCCCGACCGCCGCATGGCCGTCCACGCCCTCAACTCCGGCGCCGCCGTCTGGATGGCCGACTTCGAGGACGCCACCTCCCCCTCCTGGAACAACATCGTCGGCGGCCAGCTCACCCTGCTCGACGCCATCGAGCGCCGGATCGACTTCACCACCCCCGAGGGCAGGGAATACCGGCTCGGCGACCACGACGGGCTCGCCACCATCGTGGTCCGTCCTCGCGGCTGGCACCTCACCGAGGAGCACCTGGAGTTCGACGGACGGCCGGTCCCCGCCTCCCTGGTCGACTTCGGCCTGTACTTCTTCCACTGCGCACAGCGTCAGCTCGACTCCGGACACGGCCCGTACTTCTACCTCCCCAAGCTGGAGAACCGCTACGAAGCCCGGCTCTGGAACGACGTCTTCGTCCTCGCCCAGGAACTCCTCGGCATCCCCCGTGGGACGGTCCGCGCCACCGTCCTGATCGAGACCATCACCGCGGCGTTCGAGATGGAGGAGATCCTCTACGAGCTCCGCGAGCACAGCTCGGGCCTGAACGCCGGCCGCTGGGACTACCTCTTCAGCCTCATCAAGACCTTCGGTCACCGGACCGACTTCCTGCTCCCGGACCGCGCCCAGGTCACCATGACCGCCCCGTTCATGCGCGCCTACACCGAGCTGCTGGTCCGCACCTGCCACAAGCGCGGCGCCCACGCCATCGGGGGCATGGCCGCGCACATGCCCAGCAAGGACCCGGCCGCCAACGAGGCAGCCCTCGCCAAGGTGCGGCTGGACAAGGAGCGCGAGGCCGAGGACGGCTTCGACGGCTCGTGGGTCGCCCACCCCGGGCTCGTCCCCGTGTGCCGCGAGGTGTTCGACGGCGTTCTCGGCGAACGGCCGCACCAGATCGACCGCACCCGTGACGACGTCGAGGTCACCGCTGCCGATCTGCTGTCGGTGCGCCGTATCAGCGGCCCGCCCACCCCGGAGGGGGTCCGCACCAACATCGCGATCGCCCTGCGCTACTTCGACGCCTGGCTACGGGGGCAGGGAGCCGTTGCCCTGTACGGCCTGATGGAGGACGCCGCCACCGCGGAGATCGCCCGCGTACAGATCTGGCAGTGGCTGCGCCACCGCGTCGTCGACCGCGAGACGGTGCTGCGGCTGCTCGACGACGAGGTCGCCGCTCTGGGTGCCGAGTACCCGTGGGCGGCCGTCGACGAAGTGCGCGATCTCTTCGAACGGACCTCCCTGGAACACGAGTTGCCGCTGTTCTTCACGCCGGACGCCTACTCCCGTCACCTCGTCGTGCGTGCGGAGGCCCGGTCGTGAGCGGGAGCATCCAGCGCGTCGGCGTGGTCGGCGGCGGACAGATGGGCGCCGGAATCGCGGAGGTGTGCGCGCGAGCCGGACTGGACACGGTGGTGTGCGAGGTGGACGCGCCGGCCGCCCGCACCGCGCGGGAACGGGTGGCCGGCTCCCTGGACCGTGCGGTGCACCGTGGAAAGCTGGAGCGGGACGCGGCGCGGGACGCCCTCGACCGGATGGTCTTCACCGGCTGCCTGGAAGACCTGGCCGACCGGCAGCTGGTCGTCGAGGCGATCGTGGAGAACCCGGACGCCAAGACCGAGGTCTTCGCCTCACTCGACAAGATCGTGGCCGATCCGGCCGCGGTGCTGGCGACCAACACCTCCTCCCTGCCGGTCACGCGGCTCGGCATGGCGACGGGCCGCGCCGACCGGGTCGTGGGCCTGCACTTCTTCAATCCGGTGCCCGTACTGCCGCTGGTGGAGGTCGTGACCTCCCTGCACACGTCGGCCGGGACGGTCGCCGCGACCGAGGAATTCGCTGCCCGGGCCCTCGGCAAGACCGTGATCCGCTCGCAGGACAGGGCCGGGTTCGTGGTCAACGCCCTGCTCGTCCCGTACCTGCTGTCGGCGATCCGCATGACGGAGTCCGGATTCGCCTCCCCCGCCGATGTGGACGCCGGCATGGAGCTCGGCTGCGCCCATCCCATGGGGCCGCTGAAGCTCGCGGACCTGATCGGCCTGGACACGGTGGCCTCGATCGCGGAGTCCCTGTACGACGAGTTCAAGGAGCCGCTGTACGCCCCGCCGCCGCTGCTCCAGCGCATGGTCGAGGCAGGCCTGTTGGGCCGCAAGACCGGCCGCGGTTTCCATGCGTACGAACACGGCTGAGTTCCTGGTACGACCGGGCTGAGGGGCCCGGTGGGCCCGGGCTGAGGGGCCCGGGCCACGCCGCTGGAGGAGGGAACCGGCGGGAACCCACGGGGGAGGGGCGGGAAGCGCGGAGGTCGGCGCTTCCCGCCCCCGCGCCGTTTCAAGCACCACGGCCGCGTGTCTCAGCTCACCGTCCGAATGGCGGAGGTGATTCTCCGCGTCGGCTCAACGCCCCGTAGGCTGACGGGTGCAGCTGGTTCGCCCCGTCCGCCAGGCGGGATGCGTCGTAAGAGGGAACCCGGTGGGAATCCGGGACTGCCCCGCAGCGGTGAGCGGGAACGACCGCCGTCATACGCACTGGGTCCGAGCCGGGCCTGGGAAGCGACGGCCAGTAGGTGTCCGCCGGGAATCCGGCCGGACGGGCCCGCGAGTCCGAAGACCTGCCCGTTGCCCGCGTGCGAACGACTCGCCCGCGGACATCCCGGTGACCTCGAGGGCGGGTCGGCGAACACATCGGACGGATGACCGCGCTGTGCCGCGCTGGGCGTTCCGTCCGTTCCGTCGCCCTTCGCGTTCTCGTCCCGTCCCCGGGATCTCAGGGATTCATCTCGCGAAGGAGATCTCCGTGACCACCGAGTCCGCAGCCGCGGCAGCACGGGCCACCCTGTACGGCTACCCCCGTCAGGGACAGAACCGGGAGCTGAAGAAGGCGATCGAGGGCTACTGGAAGGGCCGTGTCACCGCCGACGCCCTCCGCGCCACCGCCGCCGGTCTTCGCCGGACGAACTGGCAGCAGCTCGCCGACGCCGGCATCCACGAAGTGCCGACCGGCGATTTCTCTTACTACGACCACGTCCTCGACACCACCCTGATGGTCGGCGCGATCCCCGCCCGCCACCGCGCAGCCGTCGCCGCCGACGCCTTGGACGGCTGCTTCGCCATGGCCCGCGGCACCCGGGACGTGGCGCCGCTGGAAATGACCAAGTGGTTCGACACCAACTACCACTACCTGGTTCCGGAGCTGGGTCCGGACACCGTGTTCAAAGCGGACTCCACCAAGCAGGTCGGTGAGCTCAAGGAAGCACTCGCGCTCGGCCTGACGCCCCGTCCGGTCCTCGTCGGACCGGTCACCTATCTGCTGCTGGCCAAGGCGGCCCCGGGGGTGGCCGAGGACTTCGAGCCGCTGACGCTGCTCGACCGGCTGCTGCCGGTGTACACGGAAGTGCTCGCGGATCTGCGGGCCGCAGGCGCCGAATGGGTCCAACTGGACGAGCCCGCACTGGTCCAGGACCGCACACCCGCCGAACTGAACGCCGCCGCCCGCGCCTACCGCGACCTCGGTGCGCTCACGGACAGGCCGAAGCTGCTGGTCGCCTCCTACTTCGACCGCCTCGGGGACACACTTGCGGTGCTGGCCAAGGCGCCCGTCGACGGCCTCGCGCTCGACTTCACCGGGTCGGCCGCCGCGAATCTCGACGACCTCGCCGCGGTCGGCGGACTGCCCGGCAAGCGCCTGGTCGCCGGTGTGGTCGACGGACGCAACATCTGGGTGAACGATCTGGGCAAGTCGCTCGCCACCCTCGGGACGCTGCTGGGACTGGCCGACCAGGTCGACGTCTCCGCGTCCTGTTCACTGCTGCACGTCCCGCTGGACAGTGCCGAGGAGCGCGACATCGACCCGCAGATCCTTCGCTGGCTCGCCTTCGCCCGGCAGAAGACCGACGAGATCGTCACCCTCGCCCGCGGACTCGGCCAGGGCACGGACGCCATCGCCGCGGAACTCGCCGCCAACCGGGCCGACCTGGCCTCCCGCGCCGGTTCGCCCATCACCCACGACCCCGCCGTACGTGCGCGCACCGCGGCGATCACTGACACCGACGCCCGGCGTTCCCAGCCCTATGCCGAGCGCGCCGCGGCCCAGCGTGCCCACCTCGGGCTGCCCCTGCTGCCTACGACCACCATCGGATCCTTCCCTCAGACCACGGCTCTGCGCACGGCCCGCGCCGATCTGCGCGGCGGACGGATCGACACCGCGGGCTACGAGCAGCGCATCGAGGCGGAGATCCGCGAGGTGATCTCCTTCCAGGAGGAGGCGGGTATCGACGTCCTCGTGCACGGCGAGCCCGAACGCAACGACATGGTGCAGTACTTCGCAGAACAGCTCACCGGCTACCTCGCCACCCGGCACGGCTGGGTCCAGTCGTACGGCACCCGTTACGTGCGGCCGCCGATTCTCGCCGGTGACATCTCCCGGCCGGTGCCGATGACGGTCCGCTGGACCCGCTACGCCCAGTCCCTCACCGACCGTCCGGTGAAGGGCATGCTCACCGGGCCGGTCACGATGCTCGCCTGGTCCTTCGTCCGGGACGACCAACCGCTCGGCGACACCGCCCGCCAGGTGGCTCTCGCCCTGCGCGACGAGGTGGACGACCTGGAGGCGGCGGGCACCTCCGTCATCCAGGTCGACGAACCCGCCCTGCGCGAGACGTTGCCCCTGCGGGCCGCGGACCGCGCCGGCTATCTCGCCTGGGCGACCGAGGCGTTCCGGCTCACCACGAGCGGGGTGCGCCCGGACACCCAGATCCACACCCACATGTGCTACGCCGAGTTCGGCGACATCGTGCAGGCCATCGACGACCTCGACGCCGACGTGATCAGCCTGGAGGCCGCCCGCTCCCACATGCAGGTCGCCCGGGAGCTCGCCTCCCACGGCTACCCGCGGGAGGCCGGCCCCGGGGTGTACGACATCCACTCGCCGCGGGTTCCGGACGCGGACGAGGCGGCGGCTCTGCTGCGCAAGGGGCTGGAGGCCATCCCGGCCGAACGGCTGTGGGTCAACCCGGACTGCGGGCTGAAGACCCGCGGCTGGCCCGAAACCCGTGCCTCGCTGGAGAATCTGGTGGCAGCCGCCCGCACCGTGCGCGGGGAACTCTCCGCGTCCTGATGCGTCGGACGGCCGGGAGATGCGCTCGAAGAGCAGCCTCCCGGTCGTCCGGGCCACGCGCGCCGAGCCCGGCTGCCTGTGGTTCGACTGGTCGCGCAGTGTGGAAGACCCGACGGAGTACGTCCTGGTCGAGGCTTTCCGCGACGAGGAGGCCGGAGTCGCGGCATGTGCAGTCCACGCACTTCAAGGCTGCGTCGCGGCAGACGCTGCCGCCCCATCTGGTCGAGACACCGCGCATCGTCAACGTGACCGTTCCGCAGCACGACTGGTCGCTCCTGGGAGAGGGTGGTCCCCGGCAGGGCTTGAGACGGTCAGGGGAACGTGCCGGCCAGTGATTGTTCGGTCCACACTGTCTTGCCCTCGCGGGTGTAGCGGGTACCCCAGCGTTCGGCCATCTGGGCCACCAGGAAGAGGCCGCGCCCACCTTCGTCGGTGGTTCGGGCGCGGCGCAGGTGGGGTGAGGTGTGGCTGGTGTCGCTGACCTCGCACACCAGACGCCGTTCACGGATCAGCCGCAGGGTCGCGGGACCGCTGGCGTACCGGTAGACGTTGGTGACCAGTTCGCTGGCGATCAACTCGGTCGTGAACGCCAGGTGCTCCAGATCCCATTCGCTCAGCTTGGCCGAGGTCAATGCCCGGGCCCGCGCGGCGCTGCCAGGCTCCAACGGCAGACGCCAGGAGGCGACATTTTCCGGTGGCAGCATACGGGTGCGGGCGATCAGCAACGCGACGTCGTCGCCGGGGCGCGCGGGCACGAGTGAGTCGACCACCGCTTGGCACGTCCGTTCCAGCGCGTCCGCAGGGCGGGTGAGCGCTGCGCACAGCCTGGTCAGGCCGACGTCGGCATCGATGTGGCGTTCGCCGATGAGTCCGTTGGTGTACAGGCAAAGCAGGCTTCCCTCGGCCAGTTCGACGTCCCGGGCCTCGAACGGCAGGCCGCCCAGGCCGAGCGGTGGGCCGGCGGGCAGGTCCAGCAGAGCCACCTGTCCATCCGGAGCGGTCACCACCGGCGGTGGATGGCCGGCGCGGGCCACGGAGCACCGCCCGGAGACCGGGTCGTACACGGCGTACAGGCAGGTGGCACCGACGACCTGCTCGCCCACCGGCCGTTCGCCGGCTGCTTCCTGTTCGGCCGCCAGCAGGTTGACCAGGTCGTCCAGGCGGGAGAGAACCTCGTCCGGTTCCAGGTCGAGGCTGGCGAGCGTGTGTACGGCGGTACGCAGCCGGCCCATCGTGGCGGCAGCGTGGATGCCACGTCCCACCACGTCGCCGACGACGAGGGCGACCCGGGCCCCGGACAGGGGAATGACGTCGAACCAGTCGCCGCCCAGGCCCGGGGCAGCACTGGCCGGCAGGTACCGCAGGGCCACCTCCGCGGCGGACTGGTCCGCGACCGCCCGGGGCAGAAGGCTGCTCTGCAAGGTGAACGCGGTCTGCTGCTGCTGGGTGAAGCGCCGGGCGTTGTCAATGGCGACGGCGGCACGCGAGGCGAGTTCCTGGGCAAGGGTGAGATCGTCCGCCTCGAAGGGATCAGGGCGGCGCGAACGCCACAGGCTCATCACGCCCAGCACCAGGCCACGTGCGGCAAGAGGGACCACAATCAGTGAGTGGGCGCCCAGATCGGGAGCGTGGGCCCCCTGGCGGCCTTCCGTCGAGAACCAGTCGGGCGGGAGAACCGGTTCAAGGACGGGCTGCCCTTCGGCCAGGCATCTGGCCTGGGGTGTGTCCGGCGCGAACTCCACCGGCTCGCCCTGGGGGTGGGGCGGGCCGGCTTGCTGGGCACCGACGCTGCAGGCGCCCAGGTGCACCACCGGCCCTGCCAGGGCCCGCGCCAGTTCCTCACCGCGCGTCACGGTCTGAAGGAGGTCCACTGACGCGTGGTCGGCGAGGTGAGGCACCATCACCTCGGCGAGTTCCCGGGCGGTCTCCGCCACGTCGAGGGTGGTTCCGATACGGCTGCCGACCTGGTCGAGGAGCGCGAGCCGACGCTGGGCCCGATGGCGTTCGGTGATGTCCTCGATCATCTCGGCCACACCCAGGATGCGGCCGGAGGGATCCTCCATCGGGAAGGACGAGACCATCGCGACCTGCTCTCGTGCCGGATCCTGCTGCAGGCGAACGAACTGCTCGGAGTAGACCAACGGCCTCCCGCTGTCCATCACCTGGCGCACACGGTCCACGGCCCTGCGTGCGTCGTCGGGAACGAGGAGACTGCCGGTGGGCAGCCCCCGAAAGTCCGCTGCCGGGACGCCGGTGAAGCGTTCGATGGCCCGGTTTACCCGGAGAATCCTCAGGTCGGGGCCGTGGACGACCAGGCCGATGGGGCACCGGCGGTACAACCCGTCGAGAACCGCGCGGTCCCTTTGCCACTCCAGGACGTCAGCCGCGAGTGCCCCGGCGAGAAACCACTCACGGACCCGGCCGTCGCGCGAGAGCGCCTGGGCCCTGAGCCCCATCTCCACGAGCCGCCCGTCGCGGTGCCGCACCGTGAGCAACCCGAACCATCCACCGGACCTCCTGCAGTTCGCCGCGGCGTCGCCGGCAGCCGGCAGATCTCGGGGATCGACAAGGACCTCGGACGCCGGACGACCGATCACGGCTGTGTCCGGGTGGCCGAGCAGTTCCTGGGCCCGCCGGTTCCATCCGATCACGGTTCCCCGGTCGTCGAGCACCGCCAAGGCGGCGAGGTGCAGGGCGAACGGATCGTCGTGGGTTTCGCTGAGCTCCGTCATCCGCTCCTCCACCGCTGGACACACCTTGTCCTCGGTCGCCCAGGTTCTGCCGCGGGTCCAGACCGCAGCCGGTGACCGACGTGACGGCGTCCCGGGCGGTGCCTCGGCGTTCCCCAATGCACGCTGACCTGCTGATGCCATGTAAGCCTATTGAACCCGGTGGGGCGGCGGCCTCGCCCACCGCGTGGCACGGCGTGGCGGACACGGAGGGTCAGGGCAGGCATGATGGCCCGGACGCGGCGGACACCGCGCATGGTGTGGCTCCTCCGCGTCGGCTGGACAGCTACCTCCACCCAACGCTGCGCGGTTCCCGTTGGCCCTGTGAGGCCCGGCCGCCGGCTCCCACGCGTCCCGTCGGCCGGGCGGGATGCCATCGTCTCCTGATCACGGGGAACGGACGGATCGTCACGTCGCCTGATGCATGGCTCGATAGGGCGAATCACGACGGAGCGATTGGCCCACGCCCGCCCTCACAAGACACCCGGGACTCCTGTTCGGCAGTTCTGGACGCCGGACGCGCCGACCCTTACGCCTGGGAGGGCCACACGTGCGCCGGGCTCCCGAGGCCAGGGCGAGGTCGTGGTGACCAGCTGAGCAGCCCCGCAGGGCCCCCGCTTCAGATCCCGGTTTCGCCGGCGATTCGACGTGCCTTGTCCACGAGCGCATCGATGCGTTCCACGGCGGGCGTGCCCGTCGTGCTCTCGTTCTTCGGTTCGTCGATCGCCCGCCTCATCACGCCCTCGGCGATCACGGCCACCTTCCACAGCCCCAGCACGTGCCAGAATGTCAGTGCCGCGGGGTCCGGCCTGTTTCGGTCAGGTACACCTGAGCGAGTTCGGCACGGTCCGGGAAACCCTCGAGGACGGAAACGGCGAAATCGCCCCCGGTCTCCTCCTCTCCCGGTTCCCGGTCAGTACGCCAGCAGGCTGCCCATGTCGGCCAACGGATCCCCCAGCGTCGACAGCTCCCAGTCGAGCGCCGCCGTCACCTCCCAGCTGTCGTAGGCGGTGATGACGTGGCGCAGATGGAAGTCCCCGTGTACGAGCGTCAGTTCGCGCTGCTCCGGGGCGGCCGCGACGAGGCGCCGGGTGAGGTCCTCGAGGGTCGTCAAGGAGTTCAAGGGAAAGACCGACACCCGGCGGTACCGGTGCGTCGAGGCAGGCGGATCAGCGGTGGCCGGGAAACCGCAGAGCGTTTGCCCAGAGCCGGGTGACCGTGGTCACGAGCTCCTCGAAGTCCGCCGGCGTGCCTTCTTCTTGCCCTTCACTGAGCACGAAGGCGTTGTAAGCCATGACGCTGACCATCCCGGACAACGCGCGGGACGCCATCATCGGATCGACCTCTCGGTCTGCGACACCCCGCGCCTGCAGGTCGGCGATACCTCGGGCATTCCGGCGGATGAACGCATCCCCACGCCGCCTTCGGAACTCACGGAACTCCGGCTCCACTTGGGCGACCTGCTCAAGCAGCGCCATCAGCTTCGCGTTCCGCTCGTACGCCGCGAGATAAGCGCGATTGCTCGCCTCGAGTACCGCATAGGGATCGTCGGTACCCTGCACCCGGCCCATACCGGGGTGCATCATGTCCTCCTGCGCCTCCAGGAGGACGGCGGCAAGTACCTCTTCCTTGTTGGCGAAGTAGGTGTAGAAGGATCCCGCCGCGCATCGAGCCTCTTTGGTGATGTCGGTCAGGCGGGTGTCGAGGTAGCCGTCACGCTCGAACACTTTCCGCGCGGCCTTCACCAATGCGGCCCGTGTCCGCGCCCCGCGCTGCGTCGTAGGCGGCTCGCGAAGCTGCGCGAAGGGCGCCACGGGCGGCGGCGACTCGCTGTCGATCTCCTCCGGCGCAGTGGTCTCCATCCGCGCAACTTTACTTGAATCCGACGCCATAGTCATGAACTCCGACGGGTGTGGGGCCCAGGCGGCGCCGGCTGATGTGCTGGTTTCCGAGGTTCGGTGGCAGCGGGCCGCAACGCGCCGAGCGCGGTGCGGTGAGTCGGAGCGGTACAGCCGACGGACCGCTTGAGGATCTTCGCCGCCGGGCCCTTGGGCAGCGCGTCGACGCACCGGACGATGCGCGGGATCTTGGAGGCGGACGGCCGCTCTCGTGCCCGGCTCGACACTTCGCGGCGTCGAGTTCCGAACCCGGGCCCCGATGAGCACGGCGACCTCCTCGCCGTGGTGGTCGCGCCCGATCGGCCGATCGGTCAGGTGGTGATACGGAAGCGTTCGGCGAGTTGGAGGCGGGTGTCGGCGGCACTTGTGTGCAGCACTCCCCCGATTCCGATCCGCGCCGCTCCGTCGAGGTTCTGCTGCAGATCGTCGATCATGACTGCGTCCTCGGGGTCGATGCCGATGCGCTCACATGCGATCGCGTAGATCCGGCGGGACGGCTTACGGATCCCGACCTCGCAGGAGATGACGACGACATCGGCGACAGCAGCGAGGTCGACACCGTCGTAGGTCCCGGTGCCGAACGAGTTGGACACCAGCGCCACGGGATGGCCATGGGATCGAAGCTCACCGAGCAACGCGAGCATGTCCTCGTCGATCGACATTCCCGCTTGCATTCGGGCCGTGAGCCCCTCGGCCGGTACATCGGCGCCGTGGACGCGGAGACGCTCGGCGAATCCTCGCTCAAAGGCTTCCGCGTCGATGCGGCCGCACTCGTGGTCGGCCAGGAGGGTGCGTGAGGGCTGGTCCCGGGCGAGGAGGTTCAGCGGCAGGCGCGGGTCGCCGCCGAGCGAGGCACCGAAGTCGGTGAAAGCCCGCAGCACACTGGAGGTGATGACCCCGCCGAAGTCCACCAGGAGCGCATTTCGGCCCTTTCCCATCAGGCGACCTCGAACAGCCCGGCTGCACCCATTCCGCCGCCGACACACATCGAGATCACCACATACCGGATACCTCGGCGCTTGCCCTCGATGAGGGCATGCCCCACCAGGCGGGCACCGGTCATTCCGTACGGATGGCCGACCGAGATCGCGCCGCCATTGACGTTGAACCGCTCCGGGTCGATGCGCAGTTCGTCACGGCAGTACAGCGCCTGGGAAGCGAACGCCTCGTTGAGTTCCCACAGGCCGATGTCGTCGACGGTGAGGTTGTGCTGCTTCAGCAGCTTCGGAATGGCGGACACCGGACCGATACCCATCTCCTCCGGCGCGCAGCCCGCGACGGTCATGCCCCGGTAGACGCCCAGCGGTTCCAGTCCGCGGCGCTCGGCCTCCTTCGACTCCATCAACACCGACGCCGAAGCCCCGTCCGACAACTGCGAGGAGTTGCCCGCCGTCACGCTGGAGTGCGCGCTCACCTGGCCGTCGGGCAGCACCGGCGCCAACCCGGCCAGGCCTTCGAGCGTCGTCGACGCGCGGTTGCCCTCGTCCCGGGCCAGGGTGACCTCCCCGTCGCGCACCTCCCCGGACTGTTTGTCGAGGACCTTCTTGACGCTGGTCAGCGGGACGATCTCCCGGTCGAACCGGCCGGCCTCCTGGGCCGCCGCGGTGCGCTGCTGTGACGCCAGGGCGAACTCGTCCTGACGCTCCCGGCTCACGCCGTAGCGTTCGGCGACGATCTCCGCCGTCTGCAACATCGGCAGGTAGATGCTCGGCTTGTGCTCGACCAGCCAGGGATCCGCCATGCGGTGGGTGTTCATATGGTCGTTCTGCACCAGGGAGATCGACTCGACACCGCCGCCGACAGTGACCTGCATGCCGTCCGTGACGATCTGCTTGGCGGCCGTCGCAATGGCCATCAGGCCCGACGAGCACTGCCGGTCGACGGTCATTCCTGACACAGCGTCAGGAAAACCTGCACGCAGGGCGGCCTGGCGCGCGACGTTGAATCCGGCAGACCCCTGCTGCACGGCGCAGCCGAGGATGACATCCTCAACCTCTCCCCCCTCGAGCCCGGCCCGCTGTACCGCGTGCGAGAGGGCATGGGCGGCGAGCTCCTGCGCCTGGGTGTCGTTGAACGCGCCGCGGTAGGCCTTTCCGATCGGCGTCCGCGCCGTCGAAACGATGACTGCTTCCCTCATGTCGCCTCACTGCTTCCTGTCGGTCCGGTTCATCCGGGAGCTCTGGGCCCGGAATTCCGAGCTCCACTGCGCCGGAATCGATGCTTACGGGCGGAGCCGAACGCCAACTGGGCCACTGCGGGCGGTCGTTGACCGCGCCCTCCGCCGACCTGCGACATCAGACGTGGTCGCAGGGGTGACGAGAAGCCGGCCCCCGGTCGGTTATAGTTGAATTCGGCGTCATGTTCAACCAAGGGCTCTTGACAGCCCGCTCCCCCACCTGAAGGCTTACCGACCAGTCGGTATGAAGAGGTGGATCGTGACCGAGCTGAGCATCTCCACTCGTGCGGGCGCGTTCGACGCGATCGTGGCTGGTCCGCCCGATGGCCGCCCGGTGCTGCTGCTGCACGGCTTCCCGCAGACAGGGCTGGTGTGGCAGCGGCAGATCGCGACACTGGCCGCTCACGGTCACCGGGTGGTGGCACCCGACCAACGTGGGTACTCCCCCGGCGCCCGCCCCCAGCGGCCCGAGGACTATCGCATGAGCCATCTCGTCGACGACGTGGTCGCGATCACGGAGGACCTGGGCTGGGCGACGTTCGACCTGGTCGGCCATGACTGGGGAGGGGCGGTGGCCTGGTGGACCGCTGCCGCCCACCCCGGCCGCCTACGCACCCTGACCGTTGTCTCCACCCCCCACCCCGGCGCTCTGGCCACCACCCTGCGCACCGACCAGGACCAGCGCGAGCGCTCGCACTACATGCTCGACTGGCGCGAAACACCGGCGACCGAAGCGCGCATGCTCGCCGACGACGCCCAAGTGCTGCGCTCCCTCTACGCGGGAAAAGTCCCCCAGGAGAGCGCCGAGGCCTACGTACGGCACCTGTCCCAGCCAGGCGCCCTCACCGCCGCGCTGAACTGGTACCGGTCCGGCCGCCCCGACGGCGCGATCGGTGTCGTCGACGTGCCCACGCTGTACGTCTGGAGCACGAAGGACAGCGCGTTCGGCCCGGCGGCGGCACAGGAGACCGGGCGGTGGGTTACCGGGCCGTACCGGTTCGAGACGCTCCACGGCGTCAGCCACTGGGTCCCCGAGGAGGCGCCCGAAACGCTGAGCCGCCTGCTGCTCGACCATCTGCGAGCGCACGGCGAGTAGTGAGCCGCAGCGCCGCCGTTCCTCGACTGCCCGGAGAGGTGACCCATGAAATCAGCGCGCGCGGCCTGGCGCGGGCTCGAGCCCGTGCACGGCATGATCTACTTCGTCCCCGAGGCAAGGCGACGATACGCGGACCTCGGACTGGGCGGACACGCCGGGTACTTCGCCTCCCGGAGCGCCGCGTTCGGCCGAGCATCCGCCGAGCTGGTCATCTCGACCTTCTACAACTTCAGCCCCGATCTCGTACGGCAGGCGGTCGACGGGGCCTGGGACACGGCGACGCCGCAGCAAGTACTGGACGCGCGGTACGCCGCGGCGGGCGAAGCCCTGCTGCGGGCGGGAATCCACGAGCTGCCCGACTTGGACGCGATCCTGGCGCTGACCCGCCGGGCCGCCCAGGCGGCCTGCGAACATGCGCAGGGCCGCCCGCTGTTCGCCGCGCATGCCGCACTGCCATGGCCGGAGGATCCGGTGCTGCAACTGTGGCACGCCCAGACGCTGCTCCGGGAGTTCCGTGGGGACGGCCATGTGGCGTGCCTGCTGAGCGAGGGCGTCGGGGGCTTGGAAGCCCTGGTTCTGCACGCCGCCACCGGTGAGGTTCCCGTCGGCTTCCTCAAAGCCAGCCGCGCATGGCCCGAGGAGGAGTGGGCCGACGCCGAGGAGCGACTGCGCATGCAAGGTCTCCTCGACGGCGACTCCCTCAGCTCGGAAGGCGCGACCCTGCGCCGGCACATCGAGGACCGCACCGACCGCCTGGCGCTCCCCGCCTACGCCGTACTGGGTGACGCCGGCTGCGAGCGTCTCGCCGAACTCGCGCCCTCCTTCGGCCGCGCCGTCGTCGAAGCCGGCCTCCTCAAGTTCGGCTGATCGCCGGCCCATACCGTGAAGACGGGTGGCGGCTCGTCTCCGGTTTCGCCCCGATCGGCGGACCCGGCTCACCGGACCCAGGGGCGGCCGGATTCGTACGCCTGATGCTCGGACCGGCGTCTGCGGCGGTCGGGGAGCCGGCCCGGCGAAGCCGGTACTCCAGCTCGCGCAAGAGCACCAGTACGTGACCGCGGTACTTGTCGGCCTAACAGCCGGCCGAGGGCCGGTTCGCGGTGCCTGCGCCGCCCTGGCCGCTGCTGCCGTCGCCGCGACCACTGAACCTCCTTGGCACTTACCGGGGCCGCCGCGCCCGCGGCCACCGGACCGACGGAGTTCACCAGGCCGCCTCGGTCAGCGGCAACTAGCTTGATCTTCAACATCGGGCGTCGAATGGTGCGGGGCTCGCCTTCGCGGCGCCCGACCGGGGCGCGCCAAGCCCCGGTGCGGGGTGTCCGGCCCGCGGGGAACTCCCCCTGATTCAGGGGGAGCCGAGGGACCGGATGGGCATTCTTCCCGGTCCGGATGCTGACCTGCCGGTCAGCATCCGGACCGCCGGGGCGGCTCAGCCCTTGGGCAGGGTGTAGGTCTTCGCCGCGGGGACCTCGTGGGCCGGTTCGACGTTCGCGAGGCCGCCGAGGGCCGTCTTCGCCGGCTTGTGGATGAAGGACTGGTACGTCGCCGGCTTGGCGCGGTCCGAGAAGTTCAGCGGCACGCCGAGCACCGTGAGCTTGGACTGCTTGCGGTGGGCCGCCGCTATGCCCTCGCGGGTCAGGTCCTTCGCCTTGCAGGCCGCCTTCAGGTCCTCGCCGAGGACGCTGATCGCGTTCCAGCCGCTGACGACACCGGCGTCGAGCAGGTCCTTCGGGTACTTCGCCTTGTAGTCGTCGGCGAGCTTCTTCATCGCCGGGTTGTCGGCGCTGAACGCCGGGGCGGGGCTCACCACCTGGAGCATCTTCTCCAGGGCGGGGCCGACCGGGGTCGCCAGCAGCTGCGGGGCGAAGCCCGGCGAGCTGGTGAGGACCGGGACGGCGAAGCCCGCGGCGGCCGCGGTGCCGACCAGGGCGGCCGTCTGGCGCGGGCCGGCGCTGATCAGGATCGCCTTGACGCCGGCCTGCTTGAGGGCGGTGACCTGGGCGGTCAGGTCCTGGTCGGTGGGCTTGATCTTCTGCCCGACGATGGTCAGCTTCTGCTTCTTGGCCGCGTACGCGGCACCGGCGAGCGCGTTCTCGCCGTACTCGCCCTCGAAGTAGACGTGGCCGATCTTGTCGCCCGCCTTCAGCCTGGCCGTGCGGACCACGAAGTCGACGCCGTTGATCATGTCGACGTCGTACGTGGAGCCGACCACCTGTACGTACTCGCGGCCCAGCAGGGTGGAGGCCCAGGCCATCGGGAACGTGAGCAGGTGCTTGGACTCCAGCTCCTGTTGGAGCGAGGACACCACGGGAGAGCCGACCATCTGGGACACGGCGGCCACGTTCGGCTCGGTCTCGGTGAACGCGGACACGGCCTTCTGCACGTCGTAGCCGTGGTCCTTGACCGTGATCTTGACGGTCCGGCCGCAGATGCCGCCGGAGGCGTTGAGCTGGTCGGCGTACAGCTGCTGGGCGTTGACGATGCTCTTGCCGAGCGAGGCGTACGGGCCGGTGAGGTCGGTCAGCGCGCCCAGGGTGATGGTCTTCTCCGTCACTCCGGGGCCGGTCTTGATGCCGTCGCTGCCGGCGCTGTTCGCGTCGGTACCGCTCTTGGTGCTGCAGGCCGTGGCGCTCAGGGCGAGTGCGGCGATGACGGCTGCGGCCGGGGCAAGTCGGGTGTGTCTCACGGGGTGTGCTCCTTCTGGGTGGTGCGGGTGCGGAGGGGGAAACGCCGGGTGCGGGGGGAGTCGTCGCCCTTGCGGCGCGGCCGTCTGTGGACCAGTCCGGCCAGGCCGCCGGGGGCGAAGATCAGGACGAGGACGATCGCGGTGCCGTAGAGGTAGCGGGCCGCGTCGCCCGGGGACACGCCCGATCCCGTGGTGCCGGGAGCGGTGAGCAGGGGCAGATCGTCGGCGTACTTGGTGAGCAGGTGCGGGATCAGGGCGACGAAGACCGCGCCGCAGGCCGCGCCGCCGACCGAGCCGAGGCCGCCGATGACGATCATCGCGAGGTAGTCGATGGACAGCAGGAGCCCGAAGTGGTCGGGGACGACGCGCTTGAACACCAGGGCCAGCAGGGCACCCGCGGCGCCCGCGTACATCGAGGAGACGATGAACGCCGAGGCGCGGTAGCGGGTGAGATGGACTCCCATGACGGCCGCGGCGACCTCGCTGTCGCGTACGGCGCCGAGTGCGCGGCCGGGGCGCCCGCGCAGGAGGTTGTGCGCGGCGAGCCAGGCCACGGCGACCAGGGCCAGGCCTACGTACCACAGGCGCTCCAGCCCGCCGAAGGGGACACCGATGACGGTGAGACCCTCGGGTGAGGTGTCGGTGAAGGAGAAGCCGAGGATGTCCAGCGGCGGTACGGAGCGGCCGTTGAACCCGCCGGTGACATGCGGGGCGTTGAGCATCATGTGGTGTCCCAGGAAGACCAGGGCGAGGGTCGCGATGCCCAGGTACATGCCGCGCAGCCGGCCGGAGATGGGGCTGAACAGGCCGCCCGCCGCACCGGCGAGGACGATGGCCAGCACGAAGGCGAGCACGGGCGGGAGCTCGAGGCCGTACAGGCTGCTGGAGCCGGTGCCGGACGGCTCGGACGCCAGCCACACATAGCCGTACGCGCCCACGGCGAGGAAGAAGGCGTGGCCGAGGGAGAGTTGTCCGGTCGTCCCGGAGAGCAGGTTCAGCCCGATGGCGCCGATGACGGCGGCCATGGCGAACAGGCCCGTCTGGAGCCAGAACGAGGTGACGTAGAAGGGCAGGGCCAGCAGGACCAGCACGCCTGCGGCGAGGGTGGCCGCACGCCGCCCGCGCGGGGAGACCTTGCCGGACCACCTGCCCGGGGCGGACGGGGAATCGGGGGGAGCGGCGGCGGGGGCCGTCACGGTGTCCGTGGGTTCGGTGGGTACGGCGGGTTCGGTGGTGGCGCGGGTGTCAGACACGGGTCAGCTCCTTGGATCCGAAGAGACCGGTGGGCCTGACCAGGAGCACGAGCACCATCACGAGGTAGGGGGCCACATCGGAGAACCCGGCGCCCAGGACGCTCAGTTCGTTCTGATAGCCGGCGGCCATCGCCGCCGTGAGGCCGATCACCAGGCTTCCGACGAGCGCGCCGACGGCCGAGTCCATGCCGCCGAGGATCGCCGCGGGGAAGGCACTCAGGGCGATCTGACTGGTCGTACGGTCGAGTCCCGGTGCGGGGAAGGCGGCGAGGAACACGGCGGCGATGGCGGCCAGTACCCCGGCGACGCACCAGGCGATGAGGCGTACGCGGTCCAGCCGTATCCCCATCAGCGCCGCGGCTTCCGGGTCGGCGGCCGCGGACCGCATGGACAGGCCCCAGCGGGACCAGCGGAAGGCTGCGAAGAAGGCGCCGATGACGACGACCGCGACGACGATGCTCGCCATCCGCGCGTCGGCGACGGTGATGCTGCCGAGCCGGGTCACATGGGCGCCCCAGGGGTCGCCCATGGTGAGGTAGTCGGCGCCAATCCGGCGGTTGAGTTCGGTGCTGAGCAGGACGTCCACCCCTATGGTGAGGATCGTCAGCGTGTGGATCTCCGCGCCGCGCAGGCCGCGGGTGGCCAGGAGCTGCACCAGGCCGGCCAGTGCTGCGGCGAGCGCGGCACCGACGAGGACGGCGGGGATGAAGCCGATGGCGTCGTGGAGGCGGGCCGTGACATAGCCGCCGAAGAGCAGCAGGGAGCCGTGCGCGAAGTTCATGACGCCGGACGCCTTGAAGATCACGACGAAGCCCAGGGCTATCAGCGCATAGACGGAGCCGAGCGCGAGTCCGTTGAGGACGGTTTCGGTGAGCTTGATCATGATTCTTCCTCCGAGTCGCGCTCGGTGTCCTTGGCGGGGTCCGAGGCGGCGGCAGTGGCAGGTTCCGGGGCCGGCTCGGTGTCCGGTTCGGTCCCCTCCACCGGCTCGGGTGCCGGGCCGGCTTCTGGATCGGGTGCCGGGATGGGCTCTGGACCGGATGCCGGACCGGGTTCTGGTTCGCGTGTCGGGCCGGGCCCTGGACCGGATGCCGGACCGGGTTCTGGTTCGCGTGTCGGGCCGGGCTCTGGACCCGGCTCTGTTTCCTGGACCGGGGTGCCGAGATACGCGCTGATGACCGCCGGGTCGTTCTGGATGCGCTCGGGCGGTCCGTCCGCGATGAGCCGGCCGAAGTCGAGCACCGTCACCGAGTCGGCGATCCGCATGATCAGGCCCATGTCGTGCTCGACGATGAGGATCGAGATCTTCAGGGCGTCACGGACCCGGGCGATCGTCTCGGCCATAGCCAGGCGCTCGGTCGGGTGCATGCCGGCGACGGGCTCGTCGAGCAGCAGCAACTGCGGTTCCATGCACAGCGCGCGCGCCATCTCCACTCGCTTGCGGTCGCCGTACGCAAGCCCGGCGACCGGCTTGTCGAACGCAGGGCCGAGACCCAGGAAGTCGGCGACCTCGGCCGCCCGCTCCCGGTGGCGGCGCTGCTCGCGCACCGTGCGAGGCAGTCGCAGCGCGGTCGCGGTGAAGCCCGCCCGGGTCAGCCGATGGCGGCCGAGCATGAGGTTGTCGGCGACGGTCCCGTGGGTGAGCACGATGTTCTGGAAGGTGCGGGCGACGCCGAGCTGCGCGATGCGGTGGGGTGCGAGGCGGGTGAGGTCCTTGTCCGCGTACCGGACGCTTCCGGCGGTGGCTCGGTAGACGCCGGAGATGACGTTGAAGCAGGTGGACTTGCCCGCGCCGTTGGGGCCGATGAGGGCGTGGATCGTGCCGGGCGGGACCGTGAAGGACAGGTCGTCGAGGGCGACCAGGCCGGAGAAGCGCACGGTCAGGTTCTCGACCGTGAGGGCCGGGACCGGGTCGGGCCCCCTGTCCGGTCCGGGGGCCTTGGCGGCCTCGGGGGTGGTGACCGTGGTGTCGATGCTCATCCGTTCCACCTGCCGAGTTCGGTCAGTCCCGGTCCGGTCACGGGCGGAGTGCTCGCGGACGTCGCGTACTGCGCGTCGGCGTCGGGCGCGCCGCAGCCGGTCTCGTAGCTCTCGCCCAGATACAGCCGCCGCACCTCGTCGGCCGCGGCGAGATCGGCCGAGGCCCCCTCCAGCCGCACCTGACCCACGTCCAGCACCGACGCGCGGTCGGACAGGTCCAGCGCCATGGCGGCGTTCTGCTCGACGAGCAGGATCGAGGTCCCCTGGGCGTTGATCTCGCGGATGATCTCAGCGATACGCCGGACCATCAGCGGCGCGAGGCCCAGCGAGGGCTCGTCGAGGAGGAGCAGGCGCGGCCCGGCCATCAGCGCGCGGCCCATCGCGAGCATCTGCTGCTCTCCGCCGGACATCAGCCCGGCGGCCTGCCGCCGACGTTCGGCCAGTACCGGGAACTGCGTGAAGACACGCTCGCGGGCGGCTCGCAGCTCGGCGCGCGAGCGGCATGCCGACCCGAGGAACCCGGCCCGGAGGTTGTCCTCCACTGAGAGGGCGCCGAAGATCCGCCGGCCCTCGGGCACCTGCACCACCCCGGCGGCGACGGACCGCGCGGCGTCGCCGCTCAGCCGTACGCCGTCGAAGTGCACGGTGCCGCAGTCGACCGCGCCGCGGTGCAGCGCGAGGGTCCCGGAGACCGCCCGGAGCAGTGTGGACTTGCCCGCGCCGTTGGAGCCGAGCACGGCGACGATCCGGCCCTGCGGGACGGTCAGCGACACCCCGTGGAGCGCCTGCACGGACCGTCCGTAGCTGACGTGCAGATCGCTGACCCGAAGGGTCCCGGACTCGGTCTCTGGTGGGCTCATCAGGGCGTTCTCCTTGCTCCTCGGCGAGCGGGCGCCGGACTGGAGCGCTACGGGAACACGGCGGGGGCAGGGCGTCCATGGACTGGGAACGAGCCGCTGTCAACTCCCAGCCCGGGCGCGCCCCGATTGTGAGGGGGCACAATCCGTACCTCCTGCTGTGCGTGGATCATCACGATTTGGCGGAGGTCTCGCCCCAAGGGGTGACCGACTGCTTAGCATGTGGATCCTTGAAGGGTGCGCCGCCGCCACACGCCGATCGCCGACCGGTGGCGCACCCGCACCCGCGACCCGCGCGGCACAAGACATGGCGACCCGCCGTGGTGTCCCTGCACGCCCCGTCCGTCTGGAGGGTCCATGTACACCAGTTCCGTCCGTGGCGCGGCCCGCCCCCGCGTCACCACCGTCGGTCCGCTGCCCCAAGCCGCCGCCGAGCCCTTGCCGCTCCAGCTGTTCGACCACGCCTGCCGGCGCCTTCTCGGGCGGGGCACCTCCTTCACCGACTCCGTTGTGCACCGGATCCGCACCGAAGTGCCGTACTACGCCGACCCGGTACTCTCGCCGCCCGACCTCAAGCAGTCCGCGGACACCGGCATCCGCTTCGCGCTGGAGGCCGCCCTCGACCCGGGCCGCATCGTGGACATCGAGCGCTACACCCGTGAGCTCGGCATACGCCGTGCCGAGGAGGGCCGCCCCCTCGACGAGGTGATGCACGCCTTCCGGGTCGCCGGCTCGGAGGTCTGGGGCGGGATCATCAGCGTCGTGGAGCGGGACGGGCTCGGCGAGCAGCGTCACCTCGTGCACGTGGCGGAGCTGGTGTGGAAGATGAACGACCGCGACACCGTCCTGGTCGCCGACGCCTACCGCCAGGTCGCCAAGGGCGTGGCCAGCCGGCACAACGAGCGGGTGCGCCTGATCCTCGCCGCCGTCCTGGAGAGCCGTAACGACCCGGTGTTCATCAAGGACGCCGCGTCGATCCTCGATCTGCCGCCCGACGGACGCTTCGCGGTGGCGGAGCTGCGGGCCACGCCGCCCTTCGGCCGTGCTCCCGACGCCGTTCCGGAGATCCGTGGCATGCGCGTCCTGCGCCACGTCGGCGCACAGCGCGATGTGCTCGTCGCCCACCTCGGCGACCGCCCACTCGACGCGCTCGCCTCCGCCCTCGACGCCGGACCCGGCATGCGCATCGGCATCAGCCCGGTCGTCCACGGCCTGGAGAACCTGCCCCGGGCGCGGGACATGGCGGGACTCGCCCTGCGCACCTGCCGCGCGGACGGGGAGGTCGCCCGGCTCGACGCCCGTCTACCCGACGGTCTGCTGGTCTCACGGCCCGACCTGTCCGCCGAGCTGGCCCTGCGGGTGCTCCGGCCGCTGTACGACCTGGAGCCCGCCGACCGCGAAACGCTGATCGACACGCTCGGAGTGTGGATCGAGAAGGGCGGCTCCGCGGTCCAGGCGGCCCGGTACATGCTGTGCCACCGCAACACGGTGCTGAACCGGCTGCGCCGCTTCGAGCAGATCACGGGTCTCGAACTGTCCCGCCCCCGCGACCTCGTACGGCTCACGCTCGCCTTCGACACCCTCCAACTGCTCGGTCCGGCAGCCGTCCTCGGCTGCGGGGACGCCTGGCACTCCGACCCGGAAAGCTGAAGCCGCACGGCGGTACGCCCGTCTGGCACACGTAGTCCGCGGGAGTGCGGCCGCCGGGCACGCGTACGGCTTCACGGCGGTGGGCAACTCCCGCCACGCGTACGGCCGCACGGCGGTACGCCCTCCCGGCACGCGTATCGCCATGGCCGGATTCCTTACATCGGATGGCCGAATGGGCATCAGCACAGTCGCACCCCTACGGCGTTGGGAGCGGGCAACGGGGTGCCCGCAGCGCGTGGACTGACCGGTCGGTACGTGCTCTGGTGAGCCCTCATCAGGGGCAATGCCGTCAGGGGCAATGCCCTCGCCAGGCATCGCCCGAGCGAAGCGATGCGCGCGCATCCCTGCCCGCCAGGAGAACTCCATGGCCCATCAGCACGCCCATCCGCACACCCCCCGGTTCCATCAAAGACCCCGCCCCCACCGGCCGGGCAGATCCTTCGCGCTCGTCAACGGACTGACCTTCGTGGTCCATCTCCTGCTTGCCTGCACCGCAGAGGACATGCTGGCCACCCG
Organism: Streptomyces sp. NPDC043861; assembly: GCF_056435905.1. Classification (NCBI taxonomy): domain Bacteria; kingdom Bacillati; phylum Actinomycetota; class Actinomycetes; order Kitasatosporales; family Streptomycetaceae; genus Streptomyces; species Streptomyces sp. NPDC043861. The sequence continues at coordinate 236,552 of NZ_JBWKDP010000012.1, forward strand.
TGTCGCCGGACAGATCAACCTCGGCGTCGTCGCCGTTCTCGCGCAGGGCTCGCTCCTGTTGTGGACGGCGGCGCGTTACGACCGCGCCGCCCAGGAGGAGGCCGCGTACGAGCCGGCGGAGGAGCACTGATGCTTCCTCAGATCCTGCTCGCCGCAGGGGATCCCGGCGCCCTCGACCTGGACACGAACACCCGCTCCTGGGTTCTCGTCGGCTTCCTCACCTTCATCGTCCCGATCCTGCTCATCTGCGTGCTCAACGGCCCCGAGCGGGACCGGGTCAACGACTTCTACACGGCGGGCCGCAGACTGCGGCCCGTCCAGGGCGCCCTCGTCCTCACCGGCGTCTATCTCTCCGCCGCGACCGTGCTCGGCACGACGGGAACCGTCGCGGTCTTCGGCTTCGACGGCCTGTTCATCGCCCTGTGCACCGTGCTGTCGCTCGGCGTCCTGCTCCTGCTGTCCGGCCCGCTGCGGGAACGCGGCAGCTACACCCTCGGCGACACGTTCGCCCTGCGGGCCCCGGGGCCCTCGGTCAGGATCGCGGTCGCCGTCGTCACGCTGAGCGCGTGCGTCCCGTATCTGATCGTCCAGCTCTCCGGTGCGGGCAGGACCACCGCCATGCTGCTCGGCCTGTCCGGTCCCGGCGCCGAGCAGACCGCCATCGTCATGATCGGCACCCTCGTCGTCTGCGCCACGGCCTTCGGCGGGATGCACGGCATGATCGCGATCCAGGTGATCAAGACTGTGATCCTGCTCGCCATGGCCGTGGCCGTGGCGGCGGTGCTGCTCCACCGCTTCCACTGGAGCCCCGACTCCCTCATCGAGGCCGCCGGGCGGGGCAGCGGCCGTCCCGTTGGCTATATGCGTCCGGGCCTGCGGTTCGCTGCCAGCAGCCCGGTTGAGGGGACCCTCGACTTCATCGGTCTGATGATCACCGTGGTGCTGGGCGTCGCATGCATGCCCCATGTCGCCACCCAGCTCAACACCGCGCCCGACGCCGCCGCGGCACGCCGTACGGTCCGCCACACCATCGCCATCGTCGGTGCCATCTGCCTGCTCACCACCGTGCTGGGTTTCGGGGCCGCGGCGCTGATCGGTGCCCCGAAGATCCTCGCCGCCGACCCCGGGGCCACCAGCAGCTTGCTGATGCTCACCGGCGATCTGGCGGGCGGCTCGTCGGCGCAGACGGGCGAGGCATGGCTCGTCGTGCTGGTCTCCTGTGCGGTGTTCCTCACCACGCTGGCGGTCGTCGCGAGCGTGACGCTGGCGGCCGCAGGCTCGGTCGCCCACGACCTCGTCACCAACGTCGTCCGCCGCGGGCGCACGACCGAGGGCCGGGAGGTGGCCGCGGCCCGTATCGCGTCCGCCTTGGTCGGGGTGCTGAGCATCTGCCTCGCGGTATGGGTGCAGGGCTGGAACATGGGCTTCCTGTCCACGATCTCCCTGGCGGTGGCGAGCTCCTGCCTGCTCCCGGCGCTGGTGTACTCGCTGTTCTGGCGCGGCTTCACGCGCAGGGGGCTGCTGTGGACGCTGTACGGAGGTCTCGGCTGCGCGCTCGGACTCCAGGTCGTGAGCCCCGTCTTCTCCGGCAGCCCGGTGGCGCTGTTCCCCGAGTGGGACATCGCCTGGTTCCCGCTGCAGACGGTCGCCCTGGGGTCGCTGCCCGTCGCGTTCCTGCTCGGCTGGCTGGGGAGCGTCACAGGACAGCGGCGTGCTGCCGCGTTGCCGGAGCAGCCCGTCAGGGCCTGACGCACGAATGCGGCGGCCGGTGGAGCGCCTCACACGCTCCACCGGCCGCCGCCCCGTGCCGCGTTCAGCCTGCGGCGACGTCGTCGATACGCCGGCGCAGGTGCCGCATCCCGCGCAGCCACCGGTCGGTGTCAGTCGCGCGGTAGGCGTGCCCTCGCCGGCCTCGCCGACCAGCTCCTCGGTGTGCTCCCAGTCGGTGGAGCGAGGCTATCCGACGGGACGCGCGGCAAGGCGCAGTTGACTGTTGATGCGGCTCATTTCCGCGGCTCCTCGACAGGTGGCCGTCGGCGAAGCATAGGCATACCAACTGGTTGGTATGGTTTTCGCGAGGCTAAGCGCTCGCTGGGCGTGGAGGCAAGCCCCGAGGGGCGTACGACGGTGTGATCAAGCCGTCGGCGAGGCGGCCGGTCACCAGGATCAGGGGGAAGTGAGCCGCGCCGTCGCTGCTTTGGCAGTGGCCGTGCGGTGCAGAACTTCGCCCGACGTCCCATCAGAACTAGCGTCCGCACCAAGCCTCTGCGGCGCGTCGGCATGCAGACACAGACAACGACTCTGTTCCGCGCAGCTGACACACAGCCGCCCAACGAAGAAGGCGCCCTGAGCCCCGACGCTCTGACGCGCATCGCTGCACCAGAGCACTCGTCCGGCACGGGCCCTTCACGGCTCATGGTCCAACCAACGACCAATCCACCTCGCGCCGCACGGCCCGGCGCCCGATCTGCAACACAACCGGAGTTCTGAACAGCGTAGTCAGCACCAAGTCAGCACGGGAGGGGTGGGAACGGGTGATGACGTGGGCTTCTGGTCAGCACCAGACCAGCACGGGAGTCAGCACGCCACCTCCAAGTCGTACCCCAACAGTGCAACTCGGACAGCCTCCTTCGCGGCCATCGAGGCCGTCACAGAGCCTCCGACACCCCCTCATGGTGGCCGCGCGCATCCCAGCGCCCAGAACTATGGTGTCCCACCACATACGCCTCTGACCTGCGCGTTCCTACGGTGTGGCAACACGCAAACGTCCCCGTCAACCGCCAGGAAGTGGTGCCGATGTCCTCCCCCGCGACCGCTCCGCCAACCCCCGCCAGTCTCAAGCGCATCGTCGCCGCCAGCCTCATCGGCACGACCATCGAGTGGTACGACTTCTTCCTGTACGGATCAGCCGCAGCTCTGGTGTTCAACAAGCTGTTCTTCCCGGGCTCCGATCCTCTGGTGGGAACCCTGCTGTCGTTCCTGACCTATGCCGTCGGATTCGCCGCACGGCCGCTCGGGGCCCTCGTGTTCGGGCACTACGGGGACCGGCTCGGGCGCAAGAAGCTGCTGGTGCTGAGTCTGCTGCTGATGGGCGGGGCGACGTTCGCGATCGGGCTGCTGCCGACCCATGCCACGATCGGGACGGCGGCTCCCGTACTGCTGACCGTCCTGCGGCTGGTGCAGGGCTTCGCCCTCGGCGGTGAGTGGGGCGGCGCCGTCCTGCTGGTCTCCGAGCACGGGGATGCCGAGCGTCGCGGGTTCTGGGCGTCATGGCCGCAGACCGGGGCCCCGGCCGGGCAGTTGCTGGCAACAGGGGTGCTTGCCGCGCTGACGGCGGTCCTGTCGGATGCGGCATTCGGCTCATGGGGCTGGCGCATCCCGTTCCTGCTGTCCGGTGTGCTGGTGGTCGTCGGCTTGTGGATTCGTCTTTCTGTCGATGAATCGCCGGTGTTCAAGGACGCGCTGGCGCAGGCGGAGGAGCGCAGGGCAGCTGCGGGCGAGGTCGAGAGGATGCCGCTCGTGGCCGTGCTGCGGCACCACTGGCGCGAAGTGCTCATCGCGATGGGGGCGCGGATGGCGGAGAACATCAGCTACTACGTGATCACCGCCTTCATCCTCGTCTATGCGACCACCTCGGCCGGGCTCAGCAAGCAGACCGCGCTCAATGCCGTGCTGATCGCCTCCGCGGTGCATTTCGCGGTGATCCCGATGTGGGGTGCGCTGTCGGACCGGATCGGACGGCGGCCGGTGTATCTGATGGGCGCCGTCGGCATGGGCCTCTGGATGTTCCCCTTCTTCTCGCTCATCGACTCCGAGTCCTTCGGCAGCCTGCTTCTGGCCGTCACGCTCGGACTGGTGCTGCACGGGGCGATGTATGCACCGCAGGCGGCGTTCTTCTCGGAGATGTTCGCGACGCGTATGCGGTACTCGGGCGCGTCCATCGGCGCCCAGTTCTCGTCGGTGGCGGCCGGGGCGCCGGCACCGCTGATCGCGACCGCGCTTCTCGCCGACCACGGCAGCTCCACGCCCATCGCCCTGTACGTCATCGCCGCCGTGCTGGTCACCGTCGTGGCGATCGCCTGCGCCCGGGAGACCCGGGACCGGGACCTGGCGGACGTGCCCGCGGTGCAGGACGCCCGGGTGCCCCGGGACACGGACGCGGTGACCACCATGGACGCCCCGACCAAGGCCTGAACCGGCACGGCGGCGAGCGCACGCACCCACGTCCGCCGACGCCCGGGCCGGTGGGACCCAGGGCCGCGTGGACCGGCAGCACGGTTCGCGCGGCCTGCCGTGTCTGCGGTGTCAGCGGGCAACGGCCGTGGATATCGCGTGGAGCCGGAGCGCGAGCTGGATCTCGAGAGCACGGGCCGGGGACTGCCAGTCCTCGCCGAGCAGCCGGCCCACGCGTTCCAGCCGCTGGGCAACTGTGTTCACGTGGACGTGCAGTTCGTCCTTCGTACGGGCCGGGCTCATGCCGCTGGCGAAGTAGGCGTCGAGTGTGCGAACGAGGTCCGTGCCGCGCCGCTCGTCATAGTCGGCGACCGGTCCGACGGTACGCCGGACGAAACCCTCGATGTCCCGGGGGTCGGCGAGCAGCAGCCCGAGGAAGCCCAGGTCCTGCGCGCCCGCCCCGTCACCGGAGCGGTTCAGCAGCCGCAGTGCCTCCACGCAGCGGCGTGCCTCCGCGTATGCCCCGGCCATCGGTCCCGGCACACCGGCAGGCTCCGCCACCGGGTTCGAGGCGCCGACCGTGACGGGCTCGCGGAGGGTGCCGCCGAGGTGCCTGGCGGTCTCGCGGGCGAGATCGCCGGCACTGTCCCCCGCACCGAGCGGCAGCAGAAGCACCGCACCTCCGTCGCGGGCAGCGGCCAGGCCGTGACGGGTCGCCGCGAGATGGGAGGCCGCGGACGAGAGGCGCTGTCGGTCAGCGGTGGCGCGGTCGGCGGTGGCGGTGCCGGGGTGGGCGTCGATCCGGGCGGCGAGCACGACATGGGGCACGTCCAGGTCGGCGCCGAGCCGGGCCGCACGCTCGCGCAGCAGACCCGGGTCGCGACCGGGCGCGTCCAGCAGGTCGTCGAGGAGTTCGCCCCGTACGCGCTGCTCGGCCTCGCCCGCGGAGCGTCGGGCGAGCAGCAGGAGCGACGTGACCATCGCGGCACGCTCGAGCGTGCGCCGGTCGACCGGGTCGAGGGAGGGGTGCCCCCGCAGGACGAGGGCGCCCAGCAGCTCACCGCCGGCCGAGACCGCGGCGACCCAGTCGTCCCCTTGCCGTATCGCATGACCGTCGGAACCGGTGAGCTCCACGGCGTTGAGGGACGGATCGCCCGGATCCGCGAACTCGACGGTCCCGTCGAGGACTTCGGACAGCGCATTCGCCACGTCGTGCACCCCTCCACCGTGCAGCACCAGTTCGGTGAGCCTGTCGTGGACGTCCGAGGCCCGTTCGATGACGGCGCTGTGGTCACGGATGATCTGGTTGGCCCGCTCCAGCTCGGCGAGTGCGGTGCGGGTTTCCCCGAGCAGGTTGGCGGTGTCGATGGCGACCGCGGCGTGTGCCGCGAACGAGCCCAGGAGGGCCACCTGTTCGCGTTCGAAGACGCGGGCGCGCCGGTCGGCGGCGAAAAGCACGCCGATCACCTGGCTGCCCAGCAGCAGCGGAACACCGAGGATCGCGACGAGGCCCTCGTCCCTGACGCCCGAGTCGATGGTGCGGGTGTGCCGGAAGCGCTCGTCGTCGAAATAGCTGTCGGTCACATAGGGCCTGGCCGTCTGGGCGACGAGGCCCCCGAGCCCCTCCCCCATGCCGAGCCGCAGCTGTTGGAAGCGGGCCGAGACGGAGCCTTCCGTGACCCGCATGTATGTGTCGCCGGCGACCGGGTCGTTGAGGCTGAGATAGGCGACCTCGGTCCCGAGCAGTGAACGGGCGCGCTGCACGATGGCCCGGAGCACAGCGTCGAGGTCGCGCAGGCCGGACAGGTCGTGCGCGGTCTCGAACAGCGCCGACAGCTCCGCCTCGCGGCGCCGTCTGCCCTCCAGCTCGGCGCGCACGCGCAGCGCGAGCTGTTTGGCATGCTCCAGGCCGGCCAGCGTCTCGGGGCCGGCGCCGCCCGCGCGGGCGAGCAGCACGGGCCGTTCGTACGCCTCGGCGGCGGCGCCGCGGGCGAGGAGCTCCAGGTAGGAGGCCTGATCGTGGGACATGGAAACAGGGATACCTGCCGTGCGGGGGTCGCACCAGCCCCTGTGGACGGCACGGCTCCTGTGGACAACTCCGTCACACCCGCGCCGGGCCGGCGAAGGTGTGGCAGGGGGAACCCGGGGGTGACGGGGCCGGGTCGCCTCAGTGCGCCGTCCAGCCCCCGTCCAGCGCGAGCGAGGTGCCGGTGATGAAGGACGCCTGCGGCGAGCAGAGGTAGGCGACGGCCTCGGCCACCTCGTCCGGCTCGATGAGCCTCTTGAGGGCGGAGTCCTTCAGGAGGATTTCGGCGACGACCCGGTCCTCCGGGATGCCGTGAGCGGCGGCCTGGTCGGTGATCTGCTTCTCGACCAGTGGGGTGCGCACATAGCCGGGGCTGACGCAGTTGGAGGTGACCCCATGCGTGGCGCCCTCCAGCGCAGCGGTCTTGGAGAGTCCTTCCAGCCCATGTTTGGCAGCCACATACGCGGATTTGTAAGCCGAGGCGCGGAGCCCGTGCACGGAGGAGATATTGACGATCCGGCCCCACCCCTGCCCGTACATATGCGGCAGCGCCCCTCTGATGAGACGGAACGGTGCTTCGAGCATCACGGTGAGCACGGTGCTGAAGACCTCCGGAGGGAACTCCTCGATGGGTCGGACCAACTGCAGCCCGGCGTTGTTGACGAGGATGTCCGTTCCGGCCGCTGCCGTCTCCGCCGCATCAAGGTCGGTGAGGTCGAGGACGTACGGCTCCACCGAGCCCGGAACGTCCAGGGCGAGGGTGCGCTCGACGAGGGCGTCGAGCCCCTCCGCCTCCTTGTCCACGGCTCTGACCTCTGCCCCGGCGGCGGCGAGCCGGAGCGCGCAGGCCCGCCCGATGCCACCCGCTGCACCGGTGACGAGCGCGGTACGACCTGCGAGTTCGACGCCGATGGCACACATGGCCGTGGACGTGGGGGCCTGAGCCGGCGGACGAACGGCCGTGTCGGCACTGGTGTGGGCAGGGGGAGGCACGGCAGCCGAGAGCTGGGGGGCGTGCCCCGGAGTCTTGGTCATGCTCCGAACCCTAGGGACGGCTCGGGCACCGACCGATATGGGCAGCGCCTACATTTCAGTCAGGCATGGTGGAGTCGAACCACGTCGGCGCATCGGTCAGCGCCTGTTTGATCCGGAACAGCGCGAACTCCTGCAGCTCCGGAAGCGCGTCCACGGAGAACCAGCCGACTTCCAGCGACTCCTCGTCATTGACGCGCGCCTCCCCGCCGACGGCCCGGCAGCGCAGACAGATGTCCATGAACTGGCACCGGTCGCCGTTGGGGTAGGTCACCGGTTTCCGCATGGCCTGGACGAGCACGACCCGCTCCGCGACGCACCGCACCGCGGTCTCCTCGTACACCTCGCGCACGGCCGTCACCGCGGGCTGCTCCCCCGGCTCCGGGATGCCGCCGATGATCGACCACTTTCCGGTGTCGGCCCGCCTCCCCAGCAGCACCCGTCCCTCGTCGTCGAGGACGACCGCACTCACCCCTGGCAGAAAGAGCAGTTGCGTGCCCGCGCTCTCCCGGATCCGACGGATGAACTCAGGTGTGGCCATGGGTCGACCCTATGTGCTGATGCCCGATGACGCCCGAGGGCAGTGGGCCCGGTGCCTCAGGCCTCCGACCGTCCGCGGCGGCCCCGGAAGCGGGTGTACCCGACCCAGCCGAGCGCCCCGGCCGCGAGGGCGACGAGGACGCCCTCGGGGAGGGTGCCGATGCGCGTGGCAGGGGTGAGCGACGAACGCAGCGGCACCTCGGCCACGAGCGCGTCCGGGGTGAACATCTCCGTCTGCTGGGCGATCTTCCCGTCCGGGCGGATGACCGCGCTGACGCCACTCGTGACCGGGACGACGACGGCCCGGCCGTGCTCGACGGCCCGTACCCGCGACATCGCGAGCTGCTGGTAGGTCATCTCACTGCGTCCGAAGGTGGCGTTGTTGCTGGGCACCGAGATGAGTCGGGCACCATGGGTGACGGTGTCCCGGACCGCCCAGTCGAACGCGGCCTCGTAGCAGGTCGCAAGTCCCACCTTCGTACCGGCGAGGTCGAACACGCCCACCTTGCCGCCGGGACCGAAGTCGCGGCTCACACGGTCGACGTCCGAGCTGAAGATCCGGACGAAGGGGCGCATCGGGATGTACTCGCCGAACGGCTGGACGTGCCGCTTGTCGTACGTGGCGACGGGGCCGCGCGCCGGGTCCCATTCGATGAGGGTGTTGCGGAGCTTCCCCGTCTCGGGCGTGAGAACGGCACCGATCACCGTGGGCACGCCGATCTTGCGCACGGCCTTGTCGATCACGAGGCGCGCGTCGCCGTTGCGGTACGGGTCCAGGTCGGAGGAGTTCTCCGGCCACAGCACGAAGTCGGGCTTGGCCACCTTGCCCGCCGCGACATCGGCCGCGAGTTGCTCGGTGCGACGCGCATGGTTGTCGAGGACCGCGCGGCGCTGGGCGTTGAAGTCGAGTCCGAGGCGCGGCACATTTCCCTGGATCGCGGCGACGGTCGCGGTGCCTTCCTCGGCCGAGTCGTCGACGAGCGGCGACGCGGCGAGGGCACCTGTGACGGGAAGGAGCACGGTGAGCGCCGCGGCCGCGATGGGGCCGCGCGGCAGTTCGCCGGTCGTGCGGTACAGACGGAACCGGCGCACGGACTCGTACAGTCCGAAGCCGCACAGCACGATCCCGAAGCCCAGCACCGGCGTACCGCCGGCCGCGGCGAGCGGCAGGAAGAGGCTGTCCGCCTGCCCGAAGGCGATCTTGCCCCAGGGGAAGCCGCCGAAAGGCACACGGGCGCGGACCGCCTCGCCGAGGACCCACACCGAGGCGCCCCACAGAGGCCACAGCGGGAGCCGGGTCACCAGCCCGATGCCCACACAGGTGACGGCGACGAAGAGGGCCTCGACACCTGCGAGGGCGAGCCACGGCACCGCTCCGACCTCCTCGCCGGTCCAGACGAGCAGCGGGAGCAGAAAGCCGAGGCCGGACAGATATCCGAGTCCGAGCGCTGCGCGCGGGCGGCGCCCATGGAGGCACCACGCGAGCAGCGCAAAGCCGGGCAGGGTCAGCCACCACAGGGGACGGGGCGGGAAGCTCAGGTAGAGCAGTAGGCCTGACACGACGGCCACGCCCGGTCGTACGAACCGCCGCAGCAGCCGGGCCCGGCCCGCAGTCGCCTCGGCAGGCTGCTGGATGTCGACGGGTGTCATGGTCGCGCTCACGTGCCGGAGTCTACGGTGGCAGGGCCGGACCAGGCAGTCCGGTCCGGCTCGGCCCGGTTCGAGGACCCACCCCAGGGGCCGGATCATGCGACTGTGGACACAGATCCTGCGCAAACCATCCACAAAACCCGTCCCCGGCGTTACCGTGTGCGCCAGCCTCCCCTCCCCTGTCCGACCGGCAGGTGGCGGGGAAGGATTGCACAGGTCGGGGGCCGAAGGGCCGGGGTCGGTCGGGGGTCGACGGGAATGGCAGCACCGGCAGACCGGTCGTGGGGCGGAGCGCGGGAGCCGGAGCGGGAGCGTCCGGAACGGGGCAACGGCCCCGACGCCGTCGGCGTCGCCGTGCTCGGCGGCTGCGCGGCGTGGGCCCTGGTCAGCGCGGCCGGGCGCGACGCACGGCCCGAAGGGGTGCTGCTCGCCGTGCTTGCCGTCGCCGCCGGCTATGCGTGCGGGCGGATCTGCGGATCGCTGCTTCCGGTGACGGCCGCTGCCGCTGCCGCGCTGGGCGGTCTCGCGCTGGCCATCGCCTCTCCGCACGGAATGCCGGGCGTCGTGACCGTCGCCCCCACGCCCCCGGGGCAGACCGGGGCTGCGGCCGCCCTGCTGATCCTCGCGACGGGCGCGGCATGCTGCGCGGCGTCGGCGGCGGGGAATGTGGCAGTGCGTCTTGTGCTGTGGCTGCTGGCGGTCTCGGTCGTCTGTGCGTCCGTGGTGCTCGGTTCGGTCACAGGGTTCGGTGCCGCACTCGGCGTACTGCTGTGTTCGCTTGCGGCCGCTCGTATGCGCCGCCGTGGGCTCGGGCTCGTCGGATTCGCACTGGCCGTGGTCCTGGTGACCGCCGGTTCATGGGCGGTGGCGGAGGATGCGCTGCCGGACGGCCTCACGGTCTCGCTGCAGGGGCAGCTCACCCAGCACCGGGTGGAGCTGTGGCACGACGCCGCAAACATGGCGAAGGAGCATCCGTTGTTCGGTGCGGGCCCGGACCGGTTCGCCGATCTGAGTCCGACGGTACAGCAGTCCCTCCACTCCGACGGGAAGCCGCACTCCGCCCCGCTGCAGCAGGCGGCCGAGCAGGGCTTGGTGGGTGCGGGGCTGCTTGCCCTGCTCTTCGGCTGGATGCTGTACGGGCTGTGGCGTTCGGCCCGTTCCACACCAGTGGTGCTCAGCGCGGGCGCGGCGCTGACGGCGCTCGCCGCACTGGCGACCGTCGGCAACCCGCTGAGCTTCACCCCGGTGACGGCGGGCGCGGGTCTACTGGCCGGACTGGCCACGGCCCGCCGGGCCGTGGACGGATTCGCCCTTCCGCCCGCGTCCCGGGCGGCGATCGCGAAGGACCTGGCCCCGCAGAGCCGTCATCCCGCCTGACATGGGGCGGCACCCCCGGCCGAGGTCGGTCGTGACCCGCCCCGGAGGGTCAGATCTCCGCCGTGGTCCCCGTCGAGGACAGCCGTAGTCGGTCGCGGATGACCCGGACCGCCGATTCGGCGTCGTCCACGGTGACGGTGAAGGTCCGGCCGTCGCTCAGCGTGAGGAGCATGCCTTCGCCACGCCGGACGATCACGGCCGTGCCCTTCTCCGGACGCCAGCGGCAGCCCCAGCCGCCCCATTGGCATGGGGTAACCCTGGGCACGAATTCGGCGGCCACGACGGATGCGAGCGGGATCCTGCGGCGGGGCACTCCCATGTGGCCGCAGCGGACCACCATGGCCTCCTTGTCGACCGTGACGTCCACATGCACGAAGGCGAGCGTGCCGAAGAGCATCAGCATTCCCGCGGCAACGCAGCCGATCACCGACATGAGGAGCGGGACGGTGCCCGACGTCCAGGGCGAGTCGACGGCGAGTTCGATGCCGAGCGCCATGCAGCCGGCACCCGCAGCCGCGAGTACCCATTGGATGCGGTTGGTCGCTCGGCCGGTCCAGATGGGGGGCAGTGGCTCCGCGGCCTGCCCCCCGGCACGGGGGTGGTCCGTCATGCGTAGCAGCGTACTCACGTGCCGCTCCCCGGGCACCGGATCGCACGGGGCCGGGAAACCCGGCACCGGCCGCGTGGGGATCGGTGTCGGCGCAGGCCGGAATGGGTGCGGTCGGGCCGGCAGCGAGGTGTCTCAGTGCGCCGGCGTGACCGGATTCACCGCGTCGAGCAGCCTGCCCTCGGCGTACGCCAATGCCGCCGGCGGCAGCTGGGACGCACGGCCGCTGAGCAGTACGGCCAGCCGGTTGCTCGGGGTGGCCGCGGGCGCGGGTGAGGCAGCGATGCGGCGCAATGCCTGTGCCGCGACCGCGCCCGCGGAGCCGTGCAGGGCGAGTGGCGGCAGCCCTTCGGGGCGGCCCGCGCCGACCGCGGTACGGATGCGTTCGGCGACGAGTTCGTAGTGGGTGCAGCCGAGAACCACGGCGCTTACGTCCATTGGAGTGAGCGCGGCGGCCGCGGCCACGGCGAGCTCGATCGCTTCCTGGTCGGCCTGCTGGACCGCGGCGGCGAGTCCGGGGCAGGGCACCTCGGTGACGTCCACGCCGTCGGCGAAGTCCCGGATGAGGCCGAGCTGGTAGGCACTGCCGGTGGTGGCCGGGGTGGCCCAGATGGCGATGCGGCCGCCTCCCGCCGCGGCGGGTTTGATGGCAGGAACCGTGCCGATGACCGGCAGCCCCGGCTCCAGCTCTGCCCGGAGCGCGGGCAGCGCGTGCACGGAGGCGGTGTTGCAGGCGACGATCAGTGCATCGGGGCGGTGGGCGGCGGCGGCCCGTGCCACGGCGAGGGCGCGCTCGGTCACGTCGTCGGGGGTGTGCCCCCAGGGCATCCCGTCGGGGTCCGAGGAGAGCACCAGATCGGCGTCCGGCCGCAGGCGGCGTACCGCGGCGGCCGCCGCCAACAGGCCGATTCCGGAATCCATGAGCGCGATCTTCACCCGATCACCCTAGCCGACGGCCCTTGCGGTCCTGGCGGTGTGGGGCACACTGCGGCAGATGGGCACCCTTGCGTGGATCGCCACGGGATCTCTGGCCGTGTGGCTGTGGCTGCTGCTCGGGCAGGGCTTCTTCTGGCGGACGGATCAGCGGCTGCCCCGGCGTACGGCGCCGGGGACATGGCCGTCCGTCGTGATCGTCGTACCGGCTCGGGACGAGGCCGGCGTACTGCCGGAGAGCCTGCCGTCGCTGCTGCGGCAGTCATATCCGGGCGAGGCCGAAGTGATCCTGGTCGACGACGACAGCACGGACGGTACGGGCAAGCTCGCACGCGAACTGTCCGTCCGGTACGAGGGGCTGCCCCTCACCGTGGCATCGCCGGGCGAACCGGAACCGGGCTGGACGGGCAAGCTGTGGGCGCTGCACCACGGAATCGCGCTCGCGCGGACACGGCGGCCGGAGTATCTGCTGCTCACGGACGCGGACATCGCGCATGAGCCGGACAGCCTGTGCGAGCTGGTCGCGGCGGCCCGCACCAATGGCCTCGACCTGGTCTCCCAGATGGCTCGGTTGCGGGTCACCACGGTCTGGGAGCGTCTGGTGGTGCCTGCCTTCGTCTACTTCTTCGCTCAGCTCTATCCGTTCCGCTGGATCAACAAGAAGCGTGCGTGGGCGACGGCGGCGGCCGGCGGCTGCATGCTGTTGCGCACGGAGACGGCCGAGCGGGCCGGGATCCCGGACTCCGTACGCCAGGCGGTCATTGACGATGTGGCGGTGGCGCGGGCGGTGCGACGGGTCGGCGGACGCGTGTGGCTGGGGCTCGCCGAGCGGGTGGACAGCATCCGTCCCTATCCCCGGCTGTCGGATCTGTGGCGGATGGTGTCGCGGAGCGCCTACGCGCAGCTGCGGCACAATCCGCTGCTGCTCGCCGGGACGGTGGCCGGGCTCGCGGTGGTGTACCTCGGGCCGCCCGTCGCGGTGTGCGCCGCGCTGTCCGGTGCGGATTTCCCGGGGGCCGAGACGGCGGCCTGGGCGGGGATCCTTGCGTGGGCGGTCATGGCCGGCACGTACATCCCGATGCTGCGCTACTACCGGCAGACACTGTGGCTGGCGCCCCTGCTGCCGGTCACGGCGCTGCTCTATCTGCTGATGACGGTCGACTCCGCGGTGCAGCACTACCGGGGGCGTGGCGCGGCCTGGAAGGGACGTACGTACGCCCGCCCCGAGGCCGCGCCGGACCGCTGACCCCGGGCAGGCGTCACTTCCTTCCCGGCGTCCAGTTCATGCCCCAGCCGTAGGCGTGGTCGATGGTGCGCTGGGGGCTCACTCCGCGCTCGGGAACCAGATAGCGCGCCTCACGCCGCACGACGAGGTCGCCGCCCTCGTTGGTGAGGAGGGCGAGGGCACAGACCATGGAAGGAACGGTGCACTCGTCGAGGGAGAACTCGACGGGGGCGCCGCGCTGCGGCTGGAGGGTGACCGTGGCGTGGAGATCGGCGAAGCTGCGCGCGCCCTCGTAGATGGTCACGAAGATGACGACCCGCCGGAGCTTGTCCTTGTGGTCGAGATTGATGCTGAGGTTCTCGCCGGTGGCCACGGCACCGGTGCGGTCGTCACCGTCGAGTTGGATGAACGGCGGCTGGTGGAGCGACCCGAACGCGTTGCCGAGTGCCTGGACGACTCCCTTGCGGCCGTCGGTGAGCTCGTAGAGTGCGCACAGATCGAGATCGAGGTCGGCATGCATGGCGACGGCCCGGCCGAGCTTGGATCCCCATCCCTTGAACTGCTTGCGCACCTCCCAGTTGAGGTTGACACGCATGGCACCGGAGGTGCCGCCCTGCTTGCTGAGCGAGACGGTTGGCGACTCCTTCGTCAGGGTGACCTTGGTGAGGCGCACGGTTGCCGCACCGGGCGCGGGGGGCTCCGTGGGCGCTGCCGCGCTCACCCCGTGCGCCGGGTGCGGCGGGTGCGGCGGGTGGACGGGGGGCGCGGCCGGCTGGTGGACGGCGGCCGGGGCGGCGGGTGACGGGGGCCGGGTCTGCTGTGGCTCGTCCACGGTGATACCGAAGTCCGAGGCGAGGCCCTCCAGTCCGCTCCCGTACCCCTGGCCCACGGCGCGGAACTTCCACGCGCCCTGGCGCCGGTAGAGCTCACCGAGAATGAATGCGGTCTCGACCGTCGCGTCCTGGCTGTCGTAGCGGGCGATCTCCGTACCGCCGGCCGCATCGACGACGCGCACATACAGCCCCGGTACCTGCCCGAAGCTGCCGCCGTCCGCAGATGCCGCGAGCACGATCCGCTCGATGGCGGGCTCGACGCGCGCCAGATCGACGACGAGATGATCGGTCGTGCCGTCCGCCGCGCTGCGCTTGCCCTCGTGCCGGACCGCGCCCGAGGCGTGCGCCGGCTGGTTGTAGAAGACGAAGTCCGCATCGGAGCGGACCTTTCCCGAGCCCGAGTCGAGCAGGAGTGCCGACGCGTCGACGTCGGGAACGCCGTCGCCCGAGCGCCATCCCAACTCGACACGGACATTCAGAGCCGGTACCGAAACATTGGCTCCTTTGAGCATGGACATCCTCGCCCCCATCGCGCGTCCTCGTGCCCGGGCGTTTCCCGTGGCGCCAACCTAGCGCCGGAGTCGTGCCGGCAACCCCGGCGACCCGTGGGTAACCCCTTCTCAGCTTGCCCTTTACATGATCCAGATACTTCAGGGCGACCGTTTTTAACAGATTCGCTCGCATTGGGGATCCACGGTCACGGGTAACACGTCAAACAACCCTCTTATCGGGCTCCCCAACCAGCACATCGTGGGCTTAACTTATGTGCCATGACCTCCCCCCGCTCCACCTACGGCGGCGGTTACTACTCCGCGCCGTCCTTCCCCGACACCCCGATCTACGACTCCCTGGTCGCTGAGCGGGGCACGCCTCAGATCGCACCGATCCGAGTGCCTTCCGCGTACGACACCGTCGGCAGCTACATGCCGGCGCTGCCCGCGGCCCTGCCCGCCCTTCCTCCGGCCCCTTCGCAGCCCGCTCCTGCGTACGGATACCCGCAGCAGATGCCGCACCCCGTTCCCCTGCAGCAGGCCGCCGCGCCGTACATCCCGCAACAGCCCGCCGGCCCCCGTGGCTACCCGGGCGCCCAGCCGGGACCGATGCAGCGACCGGTGGCGACCGGCTATGAGGCGATGCGTCCGGCCGCGGCGCCGCGCCCCATGCCCACCCCTGCTCCGTACGAAGATCCGTACAACCGCCCGTACCAGGGTGGCGGGTACTAGGCTCTTTCGTTTGGATCGGGCTGGATCGGTGAGCGGGGTCCGTGCCGGGGCACGCGAGCCCGGCACGATCCAAACGACAGGCCCTGGACATCACACCGGACGGTGGGCAGTGCCCGGCGGCCGACCACCGGTCGGCTGACGGACCGTTCCCCGCATCGCTCCCTGGGGACAGGGTGACGAGCGGGCCGAGCGGGCCCCGGCATTGCCCGGCCGCCGGGACGTGCGGCTGGCAGGATGGCCGTATGCCTGGTCCCGTGCTGCATTCCGTCCACATCTATCCCGTCAAGTCCGTCGCGGGTTATGCACCGGATTCGGCCGTCGTGGAGCCGTGGGGGCTCACCGGTGACCGCCGATGGATGCTGGTCGATGCGTCGGGCAGGGCCGTGACACAGCGCCAGCACGCCCGGCTGGCGCTGGTCTCCGCCGAGCAGTCGGCGGACGACTCTGTCCGGCTGTCCGCACCGGGACAGCCGCCGCTGACGGTGACGGTGCCCGAGCCGGTGGGCACCGCAGTCGTGGAGCTCTTCGGGGAGAAGGTGGAGGCGGTGCCCGTGGGCGCCGCCTCCGACGGCTGGTTCGGGAATTTCGTCGGAGCGCCGGTGCGGCTGATGCATCTCGACGACCCGGCCAACCGCCGTCCTGTCGATCCCGCCTATGCCCTGCCCGGTGAGACCGTTTCGTTCGCCGACGGGTTTCCGCTGCTCGTCACATCGGTCGCTTCCCTCGACGCATTGAACTCCCTCATCGCCCAGGGGAGCCATCCGGACGAGGGGCCGCTGCCCATGAACCGATTCCGGCCCAACCTCGTCGTGGACGGCACCGCGCCCTGGGCCGAGGACGACTGGGGGCGCATCCAGGTGGGCGACGTCCGCTTTCGCGTGGCCAAACCCTGCGGCAGGTGCGTGGTGACGACCACCGACCAGCTGACGGCGGCGCGGGGCAAGGAACCGCTGCGCACCCTCGCCCGGCACCACCGGATCGGGGACCGGCTGGTGTTCGGCCAGAACCTCGTTCCGGAACACACGGGAAGCGTGCGGGTCGGGGATCCGGTACGCATCCTCGGCTGAGCCGCCCCGTCGCACCACCGTCGCCGCCTCGGCACAATCCGCCGCTGCGGCCCGGTCCGCCGACGGCCGCGGAACGGTCACCGACGGCACGAACGGCGCGGCGACGAAATGCTCCGGTCCACTGAACACCCGCGCCGGCCGTGCCGTACAGGGTGGTGACGGACGGGCGAGGGGGTGGGGAGTCGTGCAAGCGATCACGGGGATCCGGCGACGCCGGCGACACCATCGCCCGTGCCGGGCAGCCGGTCTGGTCGAGGCATGGGTGGCGCTGACCGCCCTGCTGCTGCTGACCATCGCGGAGCCGGCCGTCGGATGGCTCGGCGGCGCGCTGGCCGACGACGCCCTCCACGAGTCCGGGCGGCGGACCGGGCTGCACAGCACGACGGCACACGTCCTGCGTACTGCACCGAAACCGGGGCAGAGCGTCGAAGGCGTACCGGCGACAACCGCGGTGCCCGGGGGGCGTCGGATGGTCGTCGCCGAGGGGACGGGTCCGGACGGCAGCCGGCGCTCCGGCACGGTTGCGGCGAGCGGCCGAACGGCAAGCCCCGGGGCTACGTTCCGGATGCGGACGGATGAACGAGGCAGATCCTGAGGCCGGCCCATGTGACCGCCCTGGGGGCGCGGGGTTCTGTGGTGCTCGCCGGTGGCGACCCGGCGAAGCGCCCTACGGGACGCGCCGCAAGCCGGTCCGGTCACCGCCGACGGCACGCAGAGTCAGGAGTGGGGGGAAGCAGACAGGCGCCCGTTCGTACGGCGGCTGATGCAGCGGCGGTACACGCGGCTCGACCGCACGCGGACGAAAGCCGGTCCCGACGGGAGCCGTTCGGGCACGGGCGGCTGACCGGTCAACTCGCGGCCTTCGCGCGCGCTACGGTGGTGCGACGCCGGCGCAGCATGCGACCGCAGGCAACCGACGAGGTGGGGGCAGAGCAGCACCATGGCACAGGGCACGGTCCAGGTGACGCACACCGGCACATCGCGGTGGCGGCGCCGCACGGGCGAGTACGCCTCCCTCGCCGCAGCCCTCGAGGCCGCCGGCGACGGTGACATCCTCACCGTCGCCCCCGGGACCTACCGGGAGAACCTGGTGGTGCAGCGGGCCGTGACCCTGCGCGGGACCGAAGGCTCGGCCGGGTCGGTGCGGATCGCCCCGACCGACGGGGTACCCCTGACCGTGCGCGCATCGGCGACCGTTCAGGACCTCCACATCGAGGGGCAGGACACCGCGGCCCCGGCCCTGCTCGTGGAGGACGGCACTCCGGAGCTGTCGGATCTGCGGATCGTCACCCGGTCCGCGGCGGGCATCGAGGTGCGCGCCGCGGCAAGGCCGACCGTGCGACGGTGCACCGTCGACAATCCGGCCGGGGTCGGGATCGCCGTACTGGACGGCGCGGGCGGTGTGTTCGAGGAGTGCGAGGTCGTCTCGGCAGGGCAGTCCGGCGTCTCGGTTCGCGGGGGTGCCCATCCCCGGCTGGAGCGCTGCACGGTGCACCATGCCTCGGGCGCCGGGCTGAGCGTCACCGGCGAGGCGAGTGCGCTGGAGGCCCTTGGCTGCGAGGTGTACGAGATCAAGGGCGCCGGTGTGCAGATCGCGTCACGTGCCACGGCCCATCTCACCGATTCCAAGGTGCACCGCACCTCCTCCGACGGCATCACGCTCGACACGGACGCCGTGCTCACGCTCTCGGACTGCGACATCCACGACATTCCCGAGAACGCGGTGGACCTGCGCTCCCGTTCGGTGCTCACGCTCACCCGGTCGACCGTGCGCCGGTTCGGCCGCAATGGCCTGTCGGTATGGGACCCGGGCACCCGCGTGGACGCCAACCAGTGCGAGATCCATGACAGTACGGGCGACTATCCGGCGGTGTGGGTCAGTGACGGCGCCACCGCCGTCCTCGATTCGTGCCGGGTCCACGATGTTCCGGACGCGCTCTTCGTCCTCGACCGCGGCTCGCGGGCCGATGTCGTCGACAGTGATCTCTCGCAGGTGCGCAACACGGCGGTGTCGGTGAGCGACGGTGCCACGGCCCAGCTCGACGACTGCCGTATCCGGGAGGCGTCCACGGGCGCCTGGTTCCGTGACCACGGCAGCGGCGGCACACTGAGCAACTGCACCATCGACCAGGCGCAGACGGGCGTGATCGTCACGAAGGGCGCGGACCCCTCGATCGAGCGCTGCACGGTGACCTCGCCCGCAGAGGCGGGTTTCTACGTCTCCGCGGAGGGCCGCGGTACCTTCCACGGCTGCCGTGTGACGGGCAGCGCCGGCTACGGCTTCCACGTGATGGACGGCTGTCGTACGACGCTGACGCGCTGCCGCACCGAGCGGTGTGCGCGAGGGGGCTACGAATTCCCCGAAGAGGGCCTGGTCGTGGACGACTGCACGAGCGACGAGAGCGGAGTGCGGCCGACGTCCCAGCCGGCGTCTGCGGTACTGACGGCTGCCCAGCCCGACCGCTCCCCCGGACTGCTCGGCTCGATCCCCGGGCAGCGCGTCGCCGGGGCCGAGTCCTCGCTCCCGGCCTCTTCCGATGCTTCGGCGGCCGCCCCCGTCCGCACACCGACCGATGTCCTCGGCGAACTCGACGCGCTGGTGGGCCTGGAGAGCGTCAAGCGTGAGGTCCGTACGCTCACGAACATGATCGAGGTCGGCAGACGGCGGCAGGAGGCAGGCCTGAAGGCGGCGTCCGTGCGCCGGCATCTGGTCTTCACGGGCTCCCCCGGCACGGGCAAGACGACGGTGGCACGGCTCTACGGCGAGATCCTTGCGTCGCTCGGGGTGCTGCCGCGTGGGCATCTCGTCGAGGTGTCCAGGGTCGACCTGGTCGGCGAGCACATCGGCTCGACCGCCATCCGTACGCAGGAGGCGTTCGACCGGGCGCGGGGCGGGGTGCTCTTCATCGACGAGGCCTATGCACTCTCCCCCGAGGACTCCGGGCGTGACTTCGGCCGCGAAGCCATCGACACGCTGGTGAAGCTGATGGAGGACCACCGGGACGCCGTCGTGGTGATCGTCGCCGGATACACGGCGGAGATGGAGCGGTTCCTGACCGTCAACCCCGGTGTGGCATCCCGTTTCTCACGCACCATCACCTTCAGCGACTACGTCCCGGACGAGCTGTTGCGGATCGTGGAGCAGCAGGCCGACGAGCACGAGTACCGGCTGGCCGACGGAACGGCCGAGGCACTGCGCAAGTACTTCACCGTTCTGCCCAAGGGGCCCGCGTTCGGCAACGGCCGTACCGCACGTCAGACCTTCGAGTCGATGGTGGAGCGGCACGCGGGCCGGGTCGCCGGGCTCACCGACACCAGCACCGACGATCTGACCCTGCTGCATCCGGAGGACCTGCCCGAACTGCCCTGAAGCGGGCCGGCGCAGGCCCGCTGCCGGGGCGGCCGCGGGCCACGGTGTCGTGTTCGGTTCCCCGGCTTCCCCGGCACCGGTCAGCGGCCCGGTCGGCCCCGCTGCTGCGGCAGTGCGGGCGGCAGCCGGTCCAGCAGCGCCTTGCGCTCCTGTGCGAAGGCCGCATCCGCCTGGTAGTCGGAGTGCCCGAGGATCGGCTCGGGGAGCGGATGCCTGTCCGTACGCCCGTACACGACCGGGTCCTTGAGGGCTTCCCGGTCGACCTCCGGCTTGCCGTCCTCGGCCGGTACCAGGAGCGGCCCGCCGATCGGGTCGGTGTGCCGCCACAGGTTGCGCCAGCAGTGCAGCTCCTGGTGGAGGGCACGCAGTTGGGCGGGCCCGAAGTAGGCGGGGAACCAGCGACCGTAGAGCCGCTCCAGCGGTGACCCGTAGGTGAGCAGGGCGACGCGGCGCCGGGTGGCGGGCGGGAGCTGCCAGACCGCCGCTGCGGCGAGCACACTGCCCTGCGAGTGACCGGAGATGACGAGGCGTCCGCCGGTGCTGTCCGTCCAGGAGGCCATCCGCCAGGTGAGGTCGGGTACGGCACGTTCGGCGTAACAGGGCGGGGCGAAAGGATGCGCGGCCCGTGGCCAGAACGTCCCGACGTCCCAGAGGATGCCGATCGTCCGGCGGGCGGACGCGTCGCTGTACGCCCGCCTGCCCCAGGTGACGAAGAGTATGAAGCCGAGCCCGATCAGCCATGAACCCAGCGTCTGTGCGGCATCCGCCGCGGCTTCCACGACCGGATGGGCCCGTTCGAAGGTCTCCCCTGGTACCTCGCCGCTCGCCCAGGCTCCGGCCACCGAACCGGCACCGAGCAGCATGGTCGCCGTGCACAGGATGCCGATCACGACGGGGGCTGCGTCGGTGAGTCCCGCTCTCGCCCTGGTGCCGGCGATCCGACGGGTACGGACCCCGTCGGGGTGCTCGTCGGGGTACTCCCGCTCGACCTCGTGGGCGAGGGCCCGTGCGGTGCGCCATGTCCTTGCGCCGAGGGCCGCGAGCGGGGCGAGCAACAGGAACAGCAGTACCGGAATGACGGACGCCTGCCAGCTGAGCAGGACGGGCGGTCCGACGATCGTCCCCCGGCCCGTCCCGGGGGTGCCGGGCCCGTCCAGCCAGTCGGCGACACGCTGGGCGACACCACCGGTGATGACACCACCGAGGGCACAGGCCAGCAGCGCGACGGCAGGACCGCCCATGCCGCGCATGGCGGTGCGGGCGTGCCGGACACGGCGGTTCAGGACATGCGCGGTGACGGTGAGGGCGACGATCAGGGTGCCCTGGGCGAGGGCGAGGACACGGAATGCGGTGTCGCCGGGAAGAGTGCCGTGGGAGACCCAGCCAGGTCGTGACCAGCCGGCGTACAGCATCGCGAGTGCGAGCAGGGCGAGGCAGACGCCGGGCAGCCAGCCGACCACGGCTCGGTCGATCCGGTTGTCGGTGACCTTCTCACTGCGGCCCCGGCGGAACACGACCGCCACGACGACTGCCGCGACGAGTGCGAGTAACGACTCGAGTGCCCGGCCCACGATGTCGAGCGCGAGGACATCACCGCCCCGGTCGTGGCGGGCCGCGGCCCCGGTGACGGCTGCGGCGACGACCAGGAAGCCGGCGGCCGTGTGGGCGGCACGCAGCCGGGCGACGATGCGCCGTCCGTACCAGAACCCCGGGCGGCCGAGTGCGGGACGGACGGCCGGCCCGCCGGTGCCGGTATCGACGGTGCCGGTTCCGGCCGGGGTGCAGGCGGCCCCGGTGCCGTCCTCCATGCCCGCGCCTGCTCCGCTCGCACCGGACTGCCCCGTCGCGGCGGAATGCCGGGCGGCTGCGGAGTTCGCCTCCGCCGCGTTCTCGGCCGGGGCCGCCGCCTCCCGTCCGTCCCGGCCCGCGTTCGCGGTGGTGGTGTCAGGGGGTCGCTGCGACTCGTAGGCGCTCCAGGTGCGGTTGGAGAGGTACCAGAGGAGGCCCACCAGCCCGGCCGGAACGAGCGCCGCGAGCGAGAGGCGGCGGCCCGGCTGTGCCCACCAGCCGTCGTTGGCGGCGGAGAGGAAGCCCAGCCAGGAGCGTTCCGCGGAGCAGGGAGCCGAGCCCGCGCACTGCCAGGCGGTGAGATCGAGGGCCACCTCGCAGGCGGCGGCGGTGAGCAGCGCGGTGAGACTCAGCGCCACGAGGCGCACGAGCATCCCGTAGAACCTGACCGCCTTCGCGGGGCCCTTGGTCGTCGGACGCATCCAGTGCGCCAGATTGACCACCATGAAGGGCAGGAGCAGCAGCCAGAGCGCGCGGGCGCCGTTGCCCGAGGTGAGATTGGACCAGCAGTACGCCTCGGGGACCGGACCGACGCGGTGGCGCTCGGGGTGCTCCTCGGCGTCGGCGTCCCCGGGGCACCGGTACACGGCGGCGGTCTCGTCACCGGTGATCCGGACGGTACGCGGATCGCCGAGCATCTCCTGCGGGGTCGCTCCGCCGACGCCGTGGACCAGCAGCTCCAGCGCGGGGCCACCGCTCTGCGGCGGGGCCTCCCGTTCGGGGACCGGGGCCTGCTCCGGCGAGGGGGCCCGATCGGGGGTGGTGTCCTTGTCCGGTACGGGATCCGTGTCGTGCGGTACGGGGGCCTGATCCGGGGCCGGGGTGGCAGGGGACACTTCTGCGGCCTCGCTCTCTGCTGGGAGGACCGGCGGCGCGCGACCAGAATCGCGGAAGCACCCCCTTCGCCGCAGGGCACTCACGGAATCTCCCCCCACCCGGCGCGATCGGACCGTGGCAGGATGAGAAAACCTGATGAACAGCGGTGATTCGGCGAAGGCACAGAGGAAGGACAGGCCCCGGCGGTGAGCGACAATCAGAACCTCCTCGCGGAGCAGCGGCGCGCCCTGATTCTCGACGAAGTACGGCGGCGCGGCGGGGTGCGGGTCATCGAGCTCACCCGGAAGCTGAACGTCTCCGACATGACCGTGCGCCGGGATCTGGACGCCCTCGCCCGTCAGGGGGTGATCGAGAAGGTGCACGGCGGTGCGGTTCCGGTCGAGGCGAGCGCGCACGAGCCCGGGTTCGAGGCCAAGTCGTCGCTGGAGCCGAGTGCCAAGGAGGACATCGCGCAGGCTGCCGCGGCGATGGCGGTTCCGGGCAGTGCGATCGCCCTCTCCGGCGGCACGACGACGTACGCCCTGGCCCGGTATCTCGTCGACGTCCCCGATCTGACCGTGGTGACGAACTCGGTGCGGGTGGCCGATGTGTTCCACTCCGTGCAGCAGGCGGGCACACCGAGCGGCCGGCGGGCCGAGGCGGCGACGGTGGTGCTCACCGGTGGTGTGCGTACGCCGTCGGACTCGCTGGTGGGTCCGGTCGCCGACCAGGCGATCCGTTCACTCCACTTCGACATGCTCTTCCTCGGTGTGCACGGCATATCGGTCGAGGCGGGCCTGTCGACACCGAATCTCGCGGAGGCGGAGACCAACCGGCGGTTCGTACGATCGGCCCGGAGGGTGGTCGTCGTGGCCGATCACACCAAGTGGGGGACGGTGGGACTGAGTTCGTTCGCCCGGCTGGAGGAGGTGGACACACTCGTGACGGACGCGGGCCTGCCGGCCGAGGCGCGCGAGGAGATCGCGGAGTGTCTGCCCCATCTGGTGGTGGCGGGCGGACCGCCCGAGCCCTTCGTGGGGTGAAGTCATGGCAGTCTTCCGCGTCGTCCGTACGACACCGCTGTCCGTGGCCGAGGCATGGCGCCGGCTCACCGACTGGCCCGCGCACGCCTCGTGTGTCCCGCTGACGAGCATCTCCCTGCTGACGCCGGAACGGTCGGGAGCGGGCATGTGCTTCGTCGCACGTACCGGGCTCGGTCCGGTGTGCGTCGACGATCCGATGGAGATCGTGCGCTGGGAGCCTCCGGGCGAGGGGCGCCCCGGTCGCTGCCGTCTCGAGAAACGGGGCAGGACCGTGCTGGGCTGGGCCGAGATCGAGGTACGGGAGGGTCCCGGCGGATCGCATGTGACATGGGTGGAGGAGCTGCGCGTGAGGCGGCTGCCCCGGGCCCTGGACCCCGTACTGGCCCGATCGGCACGGAGGATCTTCGGGCGCGCGGTCGACGGCCTGCTGTCCCCCCGCTCGCCGCACGGCATCGGCTGACGGGGCGCTCCCGGATCGGTCGGCGGTGCGGCGATTCGCCGACCGGCGCAGTGGCGGGCCGGAGACACCGTCGGGCAGGCGTGCCCGACGCGATCGCGGCATGCACGGTGGTGCCTTTCCGACAGCCCTGCGGCTATGGTTGCCCGGCCCCGACAGCTGCCCACACCCCGGAGGAACGGCCTCATGTCACGCCGACTGAACCCCGTGCAGCTCGACTTCGTACGGTCCGCGCCGGTACGTCTCGTGTTCACGGCCGGGCTGAGCGCCGAGCCGTCCGCCGTCTTCCGTGCGCTCGCCGATGACGTGGAGGGGTGGGCCTCCTGGTTCGGGGCGATCACCTCGGCCAGGCCGACCGCAGGGGGCGGTGGCCGGGACGTCCGGCTGGTCGGCGGTGTCCGCTTCCAGGAGACGGTCGTGGCCGCGGACCCCGGGCTGCGGTACGCGTACCGCATCGACAGGACCAACGTCCCGGGTGTGACGGCCATGCTGGAGGAATGGGTGCTCGCGCCGGGCGGATCCGGCACCCGGGTGCAGTGGACCATGGCCGCCGCCGGGCCGGCCCCGTTCCGGGCCGCGCTCCGGCTGGCGCGCCCGGGCATGGGCCACGCGTTCCGCGGCGCCGTGCGCAACCTCGACCGCCGCCTCGCAGCCACGGCCGGGCATTTCCCCGGGCCGGGCGACTCTTCCGGATCCTGACCGACCCGCGGCGCCCGGCAGGGTCCGGAGCGGACGGCCCGGTACTGCGAGCCGCAGTTGTTGCCACCGGCGCCCGTTGGGCGATCGAAGAGTGCTTCCAGGCCGCGAGGAACGAGGCCGGCCTGGACCACTCCCAAGTACGCCACTACCCGGCCTGGTACCGGCACATCACCCTGGCCATGGCCGCCGCCCACCTGGCCCCCATTCGCGCGACTGAGCACGAAGAGGGGGACCCGGCCGCGACCTGATCCCCGCCATATACCGGTGGCGGGCGGGTCGCCGCTGCGACATGATCGCGCGCATGCCTTCAACGGTGACGAACATAGCGATCGACTGTGCGAACGCCTACCGACTGGCGCGGTTCTGGAGCGATGTGACCGGACACCCGCTGGATCCCGAGGACGAACCGGGTGACGACGAGACGGAGATCATGCTGCCCGGCGGCCCGGCCCTGCACTTCAACGAGGTTCCAGAGCCGAAGTCGGCCAAGAACAGGCTCCATCTGTGCCTGCGCCCGGACACCTCACGGGACGCAGAGGTTGAGCGGCTGCTGAAGCTGGGCGCCTCCCTGGTCGCCGATCACCGCAAGCCCGACGGCTGGGGCTGGGTCGTTCTCGCCGACCCGGAAGGCAACGAGTTCTGCATGCTGCTGGCCGAATCCGAGCGGGCAGCATTGTCCTCGTGACCTCAGCGCAGCTCAACGAACAGCCCGACCACCGGTCACAGCACCAGGGTCTTTTGTTTGGATCGGGCTGGATCGGTGAGCGGGGTCCGGTGCCTCCGCCGACGCGGCGAGCGTGCGTGCCGGGGCACACGAGCCCGGCAAGATCCGAACGAGAGACCCTAGTCCGGCCAGATGCCGTCGGCGAGGAACCGGTCGATCGTGTCGCTGTACGGTGCGATGTCGAGGCCCTGTGCGGCGAGCCAGGCGTCCGAGTAGTACTTGTCCAGGTAGCGGTCGCCCGGGTCGCAGAGCAGCGTCACGACACTGCCCCGGCGTCCTTCGGCCACCATCTCCGCGACGATCTTCAGCGCGCTCCAGAGTCCTGTGCCGGTGGATCCGCCCGCCTTGCGGCCGATGGCCTGCTCCAGTGCGCGGACGGCGGCGACGCTCGCCGCGTCGGGCACCTTCATCATCCGGTCGATGGCCCCGGGGACGAAGCTGGGCTCCATGCGCGGGCGGCCGATGCCCTCGATGCGCGATCCGCAGTCGCTCGTCGCCAGTGGGTCGTCGCGGGTCCAGCCTTCGAAGAAGCAGGAGTTCTCCGGGTCGGGCACACAGACCCTGGTGTCGTACTGCATGTAGTGGACGTACCGGGCTATGGTCGCCGATGTGCCACCCGTACCGGCCGTCGCAACGATCCACGCGGGCTCCGGGTAGCGCTCCAGCTTCAGCTGCTGGTAGATCGATTCGGCAATGTTGTTGTTGCCCCGCCAGTCGGTGGCCCGCTCGGCGAAGGTGAACTGGTCCATGTAGTGCCCGCCGCACTCCACGGCGAGAGCCGCGGACTCCTCGTACACCTTCATCGGGTCGTCCACGAAGTGGCACTGTCCGCCGTGGAATTCGATGAGCCGGCACTTCTCGGCGCTGGTGGTGCGGGGCATGACGGCGATGAAAGGAACACCGATCAGCTTCGCGAAGTATGCCTCCGACACGGCGGTTGAGCCGCTGGACGCCTCGATCACCGGTCTGCCGGGCCGGATCCAGCCGTTGCAGAGTCCGTACAGGAACAGCGAGCGGGCCAGCCGGTGCTTGAGGCTGCCGGTCGGATGCGTGGACTCGTCCTTGAGGTAGAGGTCTATCCCCCACCTCTCGGGCAGCGGGAAGCGCAGCAGATGCGTGTCCGCCGAGCGGTTCGCATCGGCCTGCACCTTCCGTACGGCCTCTTTCAGCCACTCCCGGTAGGCCGGATCACTTCTGTCCACATCGACGGTGGCCATCGCCTGGTACGTGCCCATGCGCCCCGCTCCTCACTTTGTCGGGTCGACTCCCCACTGCCACCATAAGCCCCTCACCTGCACAAACGTTGACTTTGGGGTTCCATAGCAACTTCTTGTGGGGGACGCCGGGACGCGCCCTGGTGTCGGCGTGGCCGACTGGGCACACTGAGGTGCAGAAGCAGGCGAAGGGGGCAGCGGCCATGCACGAGCCGGAGTTCAACGCCATGGGTGTGCGTATCGAGCGGTGGCCCCGCTCGCTGACGAAGGCCGGCCAAGTCCTCATCGCGGACGGCCGTCTCGCGCTGCTCACCAGCTACGGACGCGTGATCGACAGTGCACCCGTGGACGCCGTGCACGCAGGAAAGTCGTGGTTCGCGGGCAGCGACAGCACCGTCGCGACGGTCAACGGCACTCGCTACCGGCTGACCATGGACCGTCCCGGCCGGGCCGACGACGGCCGGGTCCTCGACGGTACGGCGCTCGCGGGGCGGTTCCTGGACGCGGTGCGCAGGTCCGGGAGCGGCCGGATCTGATCCTGGCCCGCACCTGAAGCACGGGGAGGCCGACCGCTCGGGCCCGTCCTGCTCTTGCCCGGGGGCGTACGCGGGAGGCAATACGCGTACCGGCCGGACACTCGGTGCACCGCGCCGAAGCGCAAGTGCGTGGAGTTGCGAAGTCGTCACTGCTGGTTCACGCTTGACTGCATCACTCAGGGTTCACCGGCGGTTACACTGTGACCCAGTCCGCCGGCTCAAACAGCAGGCAGCCAACTGCTGGATCCGTTCCTTCGTCTTCTTCCGGACCTATTTCGGGGAGTCGCAGCCGTGATCAGCGAGGCAAGCAGGCATTGCAGGGTGCAGCTTCAAGCTCTGCCCACGCGGATCGGTCAGGTCCGCAGAATTGTGTCGGCGCAGTTGCGCTACTGGCATCTCGATCCCTTGATCGACCATGCCGCGCTCGGCGTCACGGAACTGCTGACCAATGTCCACCGGCATGCCGAGCCGGACAAACTGTGCACGGTCGAGATCGAGCTGCTGCTCGACCGGCTCACCATCTCGGTGCACGATCACGACCCGCGGCTGCCCAAGGTTGCTGCAGCGGGACCGCTCGAGACCACCGGACGTGGGCTCGCCCTGATAGAGGCGGTGAGCGAGAGCTGGGGAGTGCTGCCCAAGGGCGATGACGGCAAGGTCGTCTGGTTCACGCTCCCTGCTTCGGTGCCGATGGCGTCCAAGCCGGCCTTCACCGCCGTTTCGGGGTACGGGGCGGCGGCGAAGGCGGGTCCGTCCCTCCCGGCCGGCGGCACCCTCGTGGACGCTCCGTTCGCGGCGGTCGAGACGGGACGCTCGTACGAGCCCCGTACACCTGCCGTGGTCCGGTCAGCCGTTACGCGCTGACCGGTCGGCCGGCTCGTACCGGCCGACCGGCACCACGACGCGGGCAGGCGCCGGACGGGACGGCGGGATGCCCCGGGCCGTGGCCGTCCCTCATTCCGTCGCGACGGCACGCAGTACGTCGAGGCGGGCCGCCCGGTTCGCGGGCCGCCGGCCCGCGAGCACGCCTGCGGCAAGACCGACGAGCCCGACCAGCGCGAGCCGGTCCTGCGGGAGGGCGAAGGCGAAACCCGTGCCGCTCGCACCGTCGGACGCCTTGACCAGCACCCAGCCGAGGAATCCGCCGAGCACCAGTCCACCTGCCGTACCGAAGGCGGCGACGAGCACGGACTCCCAGCGCACCATGGCGCGCAGCTGGGACCTGGTCTGTCCGACGGAGCGCAAAAGCCCCAGTTCGCGGGTCCTTTCGTGGATCGAGAGGGTGAGGGTGTTGGCGATGCCGAGGAGTGCGATGAGCATCGCCAGGGCGAGCAGCGCGTAGACGAGGGTGAGCATCATGTCGATGCCGGCGGCCGATGACTCGGCATATTCGTCACGCGTCTGCACCTCGGGACTGCCGTACGCCTGAGCGGTCTTCTCGACCGCGGCCCTGCCGTCGGCGGGGCTCACCCCGTCCTTGAAGGAGACGGCGACCAACGTGTCGGCGTCCTGGGTACGGTGCGGGGCCCATGCCTCGCGCGTGATCATGTAGTCCCCGACGAGCTCCGGCTGCTCGTAAACGGCGCGGACGGTGAAGATCCGCTGCGAACCGCCGGAGAAGGTGAGCTCGGCGGTGCTGCCGGGCCGCCAGCCGTGGCTCCGTGCCTCGTCCCGGGTCACGGCGATTCCACCGGTGCCAAGCGAGCCCAGGGAACCCTCGACCCTGCCGAGGTCGAACACCTCGCTCACTGCCGCCGGGTCCGCGACGGTCAGCGAACGGCCCTGCCCGTCGACCTCGGCGACGCCTCTGCCCAGGCCGACGGCGGTCGCCACCTCGGGCTGCCGGTCGAGCGCCGGGGCGAGCCGCGGACTGATCCCGCTGCCGCCCGCACCGAACGCCGGGGCGCTGACCGCCACATCGCCCGCGAAGGAGCGGGACACGGTCTGGTCCATGGTTGCTTTCAGCGATGCCCCGAAGACCGTGAACAGGGACACGACCGCGACACCGATCATCAGCGCGCTCGCGGTCGCGGCGGTCCGCGCGGGACTGCGCAGAGCATTGCGCCCGGCAAGCCGCCCGGTGACGCCATGCAGCCGGCCGAGCGGCCATCCGAGTACCCGTACGGCGGTGGCCGAGGCCACGGGCCCGAGGACGACGAACGCCGCGAGGGCCGCCACCGCTCCGGCTGCCGCGAGCCACAGTGAAGGCATCGCGAGCACTGCGGTCAGGGTCGTCCCGGCGGCGAGGGCGGCGAGAGCGCCGCCCACGACGGTGCGGGTGCGAGAGCCGCCCGATCGATCGACGGCCGTCTCGCGCAGTGCAGCGAGGGGTGCGGTGCGTCCGGCGCGTACGGCGGGCAGCAGCGCCGAGCCGAGGCAGACGGCGATGCCGACGGCCGACGGCAGCGCCATGGAGAGCCCGCTGACGACGAGTTCGCCGTCGGGAAACGGGAAACCGACGGCGGGGAACAGCGCCTGCAGCCCCGCGGCGACGGCGATGCCGCCGATGAGGCCGGTCGCGGACGCGGCGACGGCAACCGCCGCTGCCTCGGCGAGCGTCGATCCCACGACCTGGCGCCGGGACGCTCCCAGGGCGCGCAGCAGCGCGTTCTCCCGGGTCCGCTGGGCGATGACGATCGCGAACGTGTTGTGGATGGAGAAGGTCGCGACGAGCAGCGCGACACCGGAGAACACGAGCAGGAAGGTCGTGAACAAGGTCAGGAACCGACCGGAGATCATGTCGGTGTTCTCCTGCGCGGACTCCTGACCGGTGATCGCCTCGACGCCCCGGGGAAGTGCGGGGGTGAGCGCGTCGACGAGTTCCTGCTGGCCGGTGCCGTGCCCGGCCCGCACGAGGATGCTCGATGCCTGGCCCGGTTTCGGGGTGAGGTACCTCTCGGCGTCGGCACGGGTCAGGCCGGTGTAGGTCACCTGGCCCATGCCGTCCTCGCCGCCGAAGGTCGCCAGGCCGACGACCGTCACCGGGACGGGGTCGGGGGTGCGCAGGACGGTGGTGTCGCCGATGCCCAGGCCGCCGGCCTCGGCGGCACCACGGTTGACGACGATCTCGCCGGACCCGGCCGGGGCGCGGCCTTCGGCGAGCTGGTACGGATTGAGCTCGGGGTCGTCGATCCAGTTGCCCGCGAGGGTGGGCGGGCCCTGGCCGCCGACCGGCTTGCCGTCGCCGCCGATGAGCTGGCCCGCCCCCTGGATGTCCGGAACTGCGGCCGCGACTCCCGGGATCCGCGCGATCCGCTCGGCCAGCGTGCTGTCGACGGGCTCGCGGGACCCCATGGCCTCTCCGGGCGCGGTGATGGTGTCGGCGCTGCGGACGACGGCGTCGGTGCCGCTCGCCGCGTTGCCGAACATCGTGTCGAAGCTCGCGCGCAGCGTGTCGCCCATGACCAGGGTGCCCGCGAGGAACGCGACTCCGAGCAGTACAGCGGTGAAGGTGCCGGCGAAGCGGCGACCGTTGGCCCGCAGGGAGGAGAGGGCGAGCCGGGCGGAGGCGGTGACGGTGCTCATGACGGTGTCTCCCCGGCAGGGACCTGGTCCTTGCCGCCCGCCGAGTCGAACGCCTTCATCCGGTCAAGGACCTTGTCGGCGGTCGGGGCGTCCATCCGGTCGACGAGCCGGCCGTCCGCGAGGAAGACCACCTCGTCGGCGTGGGCGGCGGCAACCGGGTCATGGGTGACCATCACGACCGTGCGGCCGTTGCGGCGTACGGCATCGCCCAGCAGCCGCAGCACCTCCTCGCCCGATCGCGAGTCGAGATTGCCGGTCGGCTCGTCCGCGAAGACGACGTCGGGGTCGCCCGCGAAGGCCCTGGCGACGGCGACACGCTGCTGCTGGCCGCCCGAGAGCTGGGAGGGCCGGTGGTGGAGCCGGTCGCGCAGTCCGACGATGTCGACGAGGGTGTCGAGCCACCGTTGATCCGTGCGCCCGCCCGCCAGATCGGCGGGGAGCGTGATGTTCTCGGCGACGGTGAGGGTGGGGATGAGGTTGAAGGCCTGGAAGACGAAGCCGATCCGGTCCCGCCGCAGCAGGGTGAGGGCCCGGTCGTCCAGCGTGCTCAGGTCGGTCTCGCCGATGAGGGCGGCCCCGGAGGTGAGCGTGTCGAGTCCGGCCGCACAGTGCATCAGCGTGGACTTGCCCGAGCCCGAGGGCCCCATGATGGCGGTGAAGCGGCCGGCCGGGAAACCGACGCTGACGCCGTCCAGGGCCCTCACCTCCGTGTCGCCCGTGCCGTAGACCTTGACGGCGTCCACGACGCGGGCGGCGGTGGAGGTCGCGACGGTGTGCGAGGTCGCGGTGGTCATGCGCGTCCCCCCTTGGCGGGGCGTCCGAACTGCTCGTCGAGCACGGACAGCCGTCGCCAGTACTCGTCCTCGTCGATCTCGCCGGCGGCGAAGCGACGGCCGAGCACCGTGATCGGCGACCTGTCGTCGTACTGCCGCCACGGGCCGCGGTGCCCGCGCCACACGGTGCGGCGCAGCAGGGTGACGACCCCGACGATCACGGCTGCCCAGAGCAGAGGGACGAGCAGGATCCACGGGCCGGGCCCGTCATGGGCGAGGGTGTTCATCTCGGTCAGCTCCTCGGTAGCGGCTGCCTGCCGGCCGCTGTCGGGCGGCTTTTCGGCGGTGGTTTCTCGTAGGTCCGAGGCTCGCTCCGCGAGGGCGTCCGGGTCGTCGTACAGCCAGCGGCACCGTGCGTACCACGCCGGGAGTACTCGGGGCCTTCGCGGCTGCTCCCTCTCCCGCTGGATTCTGTACCTACTAGTATGTACATTGGAGCCATGAGTACTCCGGAGCGTCTGATAGAGGCCACCCGGGAGCTGCTGTGGGAGCGCGGCTATGTGGGCACCAGCCCCAAGGCCATCCAGCAGCAGGCCGGCGCGGGCCAGGGCAGCATGTACCACCACTTCACAGGCAAGCAGGATCTGGCGCTCGCGGCGATCCGGCGGACGGCCGAGGAACTGTACGCCCGGGCCGAGGCGAAGCTCGGCGGTCCGGGTTCGGCCTATGAACGCATCTCGGCCTATCTGCTGCTGGAGCGCGACGTACTGCGCGGCTGCCCCATCGGCCGGCTGACGATGGACCCGGACGTCGTCGGCGACGACACACTGCGCGCGCCGGTCGACGACACCCTCGACCGGCTGCGCGAGCGGCTCGAGGAAGTGGTCGAGGAAGGGCGGGAGCACGGCGAGTTCGGCGCCGGACTCGTGCCGTCCGAGATCGCCGCGCTGATCGCCGCGACCGTGCAGGGCGGCTATGTGCTCGCCCGTGCCGCGAAGTCGACGGCGGTGTTCGACGCGAGTGTCCGGGGACTGCTCGCGCTGCTGGCGCCGCCGTCACCGCCCCGGGGCCAACACACCTGAGTGACGAGGAGGTTCGTTCCGGTGCACGCCATGCAGTACGAGATCACGCTGCCCGCCGGGTACGACATGGGCATCATCCGCAGACGCGTCGCGACGAAGGGGCATCTCCTCGACGAGTTCCCCGGCCTCGGCCTCAAGGCGTATCTGGTTCGTGAACGCGCCGACGGCTCAGCGGTGAACCAGTACGCACCCTTCTATCTCTGGTCCGCTCCCGAGGGCATGAACTCGTTCCTCTGGGGACCCGGGTTCCAGGGCATCGTGGACGATTTCGGGCGACCGGACGTACAGCACTGGGCAGGACTGGCATACGAGGAGGGACCGGCCTCCGGGGCGGTACCGCGGAGCGCCACCCGCAGCCGTGTCCGTGTCGAGGGTGCCGGAAGTCCGACCGGAACCGTCGAGCGGGCGCTCGCCGCCCATCATGAACTCGCCGCCCGGGACGGTGTGGTGGCGGCCGCGGTCGCCATCGATCCCCGGCACTGGGAGCTGCTGCACTTCACGCTCTGGGCGGACGACCCCCCGCGGACCGACGGCGACCACTTCCAGGTGCTCCATGTCTCGGCACCCCATCGCGCCGAGCTCCCACGGGGCAGGCACTGGTGACGTATCGTCAGGCGCTCAGTCGACCGGGATCAGTGTGAGGGAGGCGAACCCGAGCACTCCGCGGTAGCCGCGCAGCCAGCTCGCCCGGTGGCGGTCCACCCGCTCCCGGGTCTCGGCGGCCAGGGAATGACCGGAGTTGGCGGCGAGCCATTCCTCCAAGCCCGCGAGATAAGCGGACTCGAAGTGCTCCCACTCCTCCTCGCTCGCCGTCTCGGTCCATTCGATGCGGAACCCGGCGTCCGTGGCCGCCTCCGCGATTGCGGCGAGAGGCAGATGGTCGCTCGCACGGGCCCCGGGCCACATGGCGGAGAGTTCCTCCGGTGCGGGCGTACGCTGCCAGAACCCCTCGCCGAACAGCACCCTGCCGCCGGGCGTCACCAGCGGTCGCAAGGCCTCGAGCGCTGCGGCCGTGGTGCACAGCGCGCCTTCCCTGGTCGTCTCCCCGTCGTCCAGCAGCGCCTGCCCGGCTCCCACGCACAGCACGACATCGGCCGGGCCGCGCATGGTCCCGGTCGCCGACTCCTCGATGAACTCGACGCGTCCTTCGAGCCCGCGTGCCTGTGCGTTGCGCCGTCCGCGGTCGAGATCCTCGGCGTTCAGGTCGAGCCCGACGCCCTTCGCCCGCGGCACCGCCTCCAGCAGCCTCAGCATCAACTCGCCCCAGCCGCACCCGATGTCCAGCACCGACGCGGGGTCGTGCCTGGTCAGCCGCGCGACCTGCTGCGTGGCACGTGCCTCGGAGAGTGGTCCGTGGAAGGTGAGCCGATTGAGCCTCGGCGGAAGTTCTGAGTCGGACATGGTGCGCACGGTACGGCAAGAGGTTCGTGCACTCATCCGAATTCTGTTGACGGCACGAGGCGACCGCGGCGACGGTCGGGCATCGAAGCCGTCGCTGCGTCGTGTCCGCGCTGCAACCGAGGCGCCTCGAGCGATCAGGAGGTCCTGGAGTGGAAGAGCTGTACCCGCCGATCGAGCCGTACGGGCGAGGGATGCTCGACGTCGGCGACGGCAACCTCGTGCACTGGGAGGTCTGCGGCAATCCTCGGGGCAAACCGGCGCTGGTCGTGCACGGTGGGCCGGGGTCCGGCTGCAGTCCGCGTGCCCGCCGGTACTTCGACCCGGATCTGTTCCGGATCGTCCTGTTCGACCAGCGCGGCTGCGGCCGCAGCACCCCGCATGCCGCCGATCCGTCGACCAGCATGAGGCACAACACCACCGCCCATCTGATCGCCGACATGGAGCGGCTGCGAGAGCACCTGGACATCGACAGCTGGCTGTTGTACGGCGGCTCGTGGGGCTCCACCCTGATCCTTGCCTATGCCGAGCAGCACCCTGGGCGTGTGTCCGAGGTCGTGATCTCCGGCGTCACCACCACCCGGCGTTCGGAGATCGACTGGCTCTACCGGGGCGCAGGCCGGTTCTTCCCCGAACAGTGGGAACGGTTCGTCGCCGGTGCACCCGGGACCCCACACGACGGCGACGTCGTCGCTGCCTATGCCCGCCTGACCGAACACCCGGATGCCGCGGTACGCGAGAAGGCCACGGCCGACTGGTGCGCCTGGGAGGACGCGGTGCTGTCCGGGGAGACGAACGGCGCCTCCAGCCCGTACGGGGACCGGCCCCCGGCCGCCCAAGTGGCCCTGGTGCGGATCTGTTCGCACTACTTCGCGCACGGAGCGTGGCTGGAGGAAGGTGCCCTGCTGCGCGATGCGTGGCGGCTGGCGGGCATTCCCGGCGTGCTGATCCACGGCAGGCTCGACATCAGCGGCCCGCTCCACACCGCCTGGGAGCTCGCCCGCGCCTGGCCCGGCGCCGAGCTGAAGGTCGTTGAGAACGAGGGCCATCTCGGCGGCGCGGCGACCCGCGACCATGTTCTGCGAGCCATCGGCCGCTTCGGAAGACGGTGACGGACCCGTACGGCCGCGCGGGTCGTTCCCGCGCGGACAGGGAACAGCCTCGCGTGATGATGCGCCGGCCGCTTCAGGTCAGGACGCGCGGGCCGGCAGCACGGTCAGGGGGTCGTCCAGCACCGGCTGCCAGGCCAGCTCGGCCGCCCCCACCAGGCTGTTGTGGTCGAGGGTGCAGGGCAGGATGGGGATGCTGCCGCTCCGGCCCCAGAGGCTGCGGTCGGCGACGACCGCACGAATGCGCTCGGGGTCGGCGTCGAGGAGTTCACGGTGGAGGCCACCGAGGATGATGCGGTCCGGGTTGAGGATGTTGACGAGGCCCGCGAGGCCGAGGCCGAGCCTGTCGACCAGCTCTTCGGCGGCCGCGCGTACCGAAGGGTCGCCGTACTCCGTGCGGATCAGGTCGCGGGACTGCTGGAGCAGGGAGACCTCGGGGCCCGGGTCGCGTCCGGCGGCGGTGAGGAAGGCGAGGGGGTCGGCCTCGACGTCGAGGCAGCCGCGGCTGCCGCAGTGGCAGGGCCGGCCCTCGGGGTTCACCGTGAGATGGCCGACTTCCAGGGCAAGGCCGGAACTTCCCGTGTGGAGGCGGCCGTCGAGGACGAGCGCACCGCCGACGCCGCGGTGGCCGGTGGCGACGCACAGCAGATGCCGGGCACCGCGCCCCGCGCCGTGACGGTGCTCGGCTAGGGCGGCGAGATTCACGTCGTTGCCCGTGAACGCCGGTCCCGCGATGCCCGCCGCGCGGATCCGTTCGGCGAAGATGTCGCGCACCGGGGCGCCCGCCGGCCAGGCGAGGTGCAGGGGATTGAGTGCGGTGCCCTCGGGTTCGGCCACGGCCGACGGGACGGCGAGTCCGGCACCCACACAGCGCCGGCCCGAGGCCTGCAGCAACGCCGCCCCGGCCTCGACGACCTCGCCCAGCACCTGTGCCGGGTCGGCGGACACCGTCACACAGCCGGGTGCGGTCGCGACGATCGTCCCGCCGAGTGCGACGAGGGCGGCCCGGAACCCGTCCGCGTGCACCTGCGCGGCGAGCACGACAGGGCCCGTGTCGTCGACGGACAGCCGGTGCGAGGGACGACCCTGGGATCCGGCGGCGGCACCGGGGCGTGAGTCGACGCGGATCAGCCCGAGCGCCTCGAGTTCGGCGGCGACGGCGCCGGCGGTGGCACGAGTGACGCCGAGTTCGGCAGTGAGTACGGCGCGGGTGGGCGCCCGGCCCGTGTGTACCAGCTCCAGCGCGGGGCCGAGCGCGCTGCGGCCTCTCTCCAGCCTGCTCCGGGTGGTCGTCGCCTTGCCGTTCATGGGGGCGAGTCTCCCATGATCCCGCAGGACGACGGCGGCCCGGTGGCCGAAACCCGGTGACGGATGCCGGGTGGCCGGGCCGGGGCCCCGTGACGGCCGGAGTGCGGTCCGCCTCCGGTGTTTTCCCGGGCTGTACTGCGCGGTTGTCCCGGGCGCGGGGCCGCCCCTATCCTGAGTTTGTGCCGCTACTAAACAAAACCCGCTCGACGACTGCTCCGGGTCCCCACGACGCAGACCCCGTCCCGCACTCCCTGACCCGCCTCCGCGCCGCGCTGACCGTCTTCTTCGCCCTCGACGGCTTCCTCTTCGCCGGCTGGGTGGTCCGCATTCCCGCCATCAAGCAGCAGACCGGTGCATCGGCGAGCGATCTGGGACTCGCCCTGCTCGGTGTGTCGGCGGGGGCGGTGGTGACGATGACCCTGACCGGGCGGCTGTGCCGCCGCCTCGGCAGCCGCCCGGTCACCGTCATCGCCGGGGTCCTCATGTCGCTGAGCATCGCGCTGCCCGCGCTGACGCATTCCACGCTCGCCCTGGGGCTGGTGCTGCTCGTGTTCGGCGCCGCGTACGGCGGCATCAACGTGGCGATGAACAGCGCGGCCGTGGACCTGGTCGAGGCGCTGCGGCGGCCCGTGATGCCGAGCTTCCATGCGGCCTTCAGCCTGGGCGGCATGATCGGTGCCGGTCTGGGCGGGCTGGTCGCCTCGGGCCTCTCCCCCACCACACACCTCTGCGCACTCGCGGTCATCGGTCTGCTGGTCACGGCGATGGCGGGCACCCTGCTGCTGCGCAGCACCTCGTCCAGCCCGTTCGCATCGCCGACGGCCCCTGTGCAGCCCCGACCCGCCCGGCTCACCCGGCGCACCCGCCGGCTGGTCGCACTGTTCGGCGTGATCGCGCTGTGCACGGCGTACGGAGAGGGTGCACTGGCCGACTGGGGTGCCCTGCACCTGGAGCAGGACCTGGACGCGCATCCGGGTCTCGCAGCCGCCGGATACTCGCTGTTCGCCCTGGCGATGACCGTCGGCCGGCTCACGGGCACCACGATGCTCGAGCGGCTCGGCCAGACCCGCACACTGGTCACGGGCGGCACGACCGCCGCCGCGGGCATGCTGCTCGCGGCACTGGCGCCGACCGTCTGGCTCGCCCTGCTCGGCTTCGTCGCGACCGGCCTCGGACTGGCGAACATCTTTCCCGTGGCGGTGGCCCGCGCGGGCGCCCTGGCCGGTCCCGCCGGTGTGGCTGCCGCATCCACGCTGGGCTACGGCGGGATGCTGCTCGGACCGCCCGCGATCGGCTTCCTCTCCGACTGGTTCTCGCTGCCGGTGGCCCTGACGACGGTGGCGGCGCTCGCGGGTGCCGCGGCCGTGATCGGGTACTCGGCCCGTAACGCCCGGGGTGCGCAGTCGGTTCAGGCCACTTGATCCTCGGGCCCACGTCCGATGAGTAGCCGTACTCAGGCGCCTGTGCGGCGGCGGAGGCACGATGGAGCCATCGACCCGAGGGGGACAGCATGAACACATCCGGACGTCCGGCCCGCATCGCCCGTACGACGTTCGCCAATCCGGCGTCGCTCGTCTATCTCGGGCTGGCGGCCGCGGCCACGCTGATCGCCCTGTACGACACCTTCTTCGTCCAGCACGAGGACGCGTCGTTCGCCTGGGTGCCCGCACTGCTGCTGGCGGCGCCGACCATGATCGTGCTCCTCACGGGCGCAGACGCGGTCGGAGGACCGGCGGTCACCCCGGACTGGTACTTCTATCCCGCGCTGATCGTGTCCGTGCTGTTCCAGTCCTTCCTGCTCGGCCTGCTCGTACGGCTGCTGCGGCGCGGCCGGTTGGGTACCGCACGGCGCACGGCCCGCTGACGTCTCCGGCACAATGCGTGCATGGAGACCTCGGAGCTGATCCGGCATCTCGTCGAGCAGGGGCGGTCGCTGGCCGCCGCGGCGGAGAAGGCCGGCCCTGACGCCGGTGTACCGACCTGCCCCGGCTGGCGGGTCCGGGACCTGCTGCGGCACACCGGCATGGTGCACCGCTGGGCGACGGCGTTCGTGGCCGAGGGCCGAACGACGTACCACCCGGACTCGGGTGAGCCGGACCTCGACGGGGCCGAACTGCTCGACTGGTTCGGGAAAGGCCACGAACTGCTGGCCGCCGCGCTCACCGACGCCCCGGACGACCTGGAGTGCTGGACCTTCCTGCCCGCACCTTCGCCCCGCGCCTTCTGGGCACGGCGGCAGGCTCACGAGACCACCGTGCACCGGGTGGACGCCGAATCGGCTCTGGGCGAGCCGGGTACCGTACCCGCCCGGCTCGCGGCGGACGGCATCGACGAACTGCTGGGCGCATTCCACACCCGCACAAGAAGCCGGGTACGCACGGAGAGTCCGCGAACGCTCCGGGTGAGGGCGACCGACACGGACGACACCTGGACCGTGCACCTGTCCCCCGACCCGGCGCATGTCGTACGCACCGCAGAGGGTCCGGCGGACTGCGAACTGAGCGGCCCTGCCGGCCGGCTGTACCTGACGCTCTGGAACCGACTGCCCCACACGGCGGTGAAGGTCGCGGGCGACAGGGAACTCGCTCGACTGTGGCGCGAGAAGTCCCCCATCACCTGGTCCTGACACCGGGCTGACGGCCCACGCGCCGGACGTCAGCGCGCCTGATCGTCCGACAGCATCCGCGTCAGCACCGCCCGCTGCAGCGGCAGCGCCCGGGCATGGCGCTCGCGTCCCTCGGCGGTGAGCGCCACGCGCACCCCGCGCCGGTCCTCGCTGCACATGCCCCGAGCGACCAGCCCGTCCTTCTCCAGCCGTGCCACCAGGCGGGAGAGCGCGCTCTGACTCAGATGCACACGCGCAGCGAGGTCCTGGAAGCGGTACGAAGAGCTGCCGTCATCGGTCCTGCTCTCGGCCAGCACATCCAGGACCTCGAAGTCACTGGCACCCAGTCCGTGCTGCTGCAGCGCGCGGTCGAGCTCGCACATCGTGCGGGCATGCAGCGAGAGAACGTCCCGCCACTCCTCGACGAGCGCACGCTCGGACTTCTTCACTGCCATGGGCGCACGTTAGCCGAAGAGCAAGTTCATTGCAACCGCATTAAATGCACTTGCAATCAATGCATGCGCATGTACTGTTCCGGGCATGACCTCTCCGCTCAATGTCCCCGCACCGCAGGAGCGTTGGACGCCACGACTGTGGGGCACCCTTCTGGTGCTCTGCGCCGCGATGTTCCTCGATGCACTCGATGTCTCGATGGTCGGCGTCGCCCTGCCATCCATCGCCACCGACCTGGGCCTGACCACTTCGACCCTGCAGTGGATCGTCAGCGGCTACATCCTCGGCTACGGAGGACTGCTGCTCCTGGGCGGCCGTGCCGCCGACCTCCTCGGCCGGCGCCGCGTCTTCCTCATAGCCCTCGCCGTCTTCGCCCTCGCGTCCCTGCTCGGCGGGCTCGTCGACTCCGGGCCCCTGCTCATCGCCAGCCGCTTCATCAAGGGACTGAGCGCCGCGTTCACCGCTCCTGCAGGGCTGTCCATCATCACCACGACTTTCAAGGAAGGGCCGCAGCGCAACCGTGCCCTGTCCATCTACACCACCTGCGCAGCCACCGGTTTCTCCATGGGCCTCGTCCTGTCGGGGCTGCTCACCGAGCTCAGCTGGCGCTGGACCATGCTGCTGCCGGCCCCCGTGGCCCTCGTCGCGCTGGTCGCCGGGCTGAAGCTGATCCCGCACAGCGCACGCGAGAACGGCCACCGCGGCTACGACCTCCCGGGTGCCGTCACCGGCACGGCCTCGATGCTGCTGCTCGTCTTCACCGTCGTCCAGGCGCCCGAAGCGGGCTGGACCTCGGCCCGGACACTGCTGTCCTTCCTGGCCGTCGCCCTGCTGCTCAGCGTGTTCGTGGCGATCGAGCTGCGCTCCGCACATCCGCTGATCCGGCTCGGCGTGCTGCGCTCCGGCAGCCAGATCCGGGCACATCTGGGTGCGGCCGCGTTCTTCGGCTCCTACGTCGGCTTCCAGTTCCTCGTCACCCAGTACATGCAGTCGCTGCTCGGCTGGTCGGCGCTGCAGACGGCGCTCGCCTTCCTGCCGGCGGGCGTACTGGTCGCGCTCTCCTCCACGAAGATCGGTGCCGTGGTCGACCGCTTCGGCACCCCACGGGTCATCGCGACGGGCTTCGCACTTCTGGTGATCGGGTACGCGCTGTTCCTGCGGATCAGCCTCACGCCCCAGTACGCGACCGTCGTGCTGCCCTCGATGTTGCTGCTCGGCGCGGCCTGCGCCCTGGCCTTCCCCTCCCTCAACATCCAGGCAACCAACGGGGTGGACGACGACGAGCAGGGCATGGTGTCCGGCCTGCTCAACACGTCGTTCCAGGTCGGCGGCGCGATCTTCCTGGCCGTCGTCACAGCGGTGATCACGGCGGGCGGCGGCGAGGGCGGCACTCCGCAACAGGTCCTGGACAGCTTCCGTCCCGGCCTGGTGGTCGTCACCGTGATCGCACTGGCCGGACTGCTCATCACCATGACCGGGCTGCGCACCCGGCGCTCCGGCCCCACGGTCGTGGTCTCGAAGTCCGCGCCGGTGC
Source organism: Streptomyces sp. NPDC043861 (assembly GCF_056435905.1). Taxonomy (NCBI): domain Bacteria; kingdom Bacillati; phylum Actinomycetota; class Actinomycetes; order Kitasatosporales; family Streptomycetaceae; genus Streptomyces; species Streptomyces sp. NPDC043861. Next base: position 277,732 of record NZ_JBWKDP010000012.1, read on the forward strand.
GGGAGAACGCGACCGGCACACGCGTCGGCGCCCGCGACTGAGGCACCGACCGGAGGACCGCTGCTCACGGGGGCGGCGGCGCGCGGGGGTTGCCCGCACGCCGCCGCTGCGTGACACTGCCTGTCATGGGGGCACGTACACGGGCCGAACGGGACGCGGTCACCGTGGAGATCGGATACGCACTGTTCAGCGCGGTCCTCGCCGCAGCACTGGTCTTCGGCGCGATCACAGGACCGGCACTGCTCTTCCAACTTCCCAGGACAGCAGGGCAGTTCCTCTCGATTGCCGGCGCCGGGGCGGCGTCACTCGTGTTCGTGGCACGGATCGTGCATGTGCTGTGGCGATTTCCCCGTGCTCCTGCCGGCAGTGATCAGCCGAGCCAGCCAGGGCGGACCAGCCCGGACTCATAGGCCAGGACAACCAGTTGGGCCCGGTCCCGCGCGCCCAGTTTCACCATCGTCCGGCTGACGTGCGTCTTCGCCGTCAAAGGACTGACCACGAGACGGCGTGCGATCTCCTCGTTGGTGAGTCCGATCCCGACGAGAGCCATCACCTCCCGCTCCCTCTCGGTGAGTTCGGCAAGGTGCTCGTCCCCGGCCGGCGCCTTGGACCGGGCGGCGAATTCGGCGATGAGGCGGCGCGTGACACCGGGCGACAGCAATGCGTCGCCCTCCACCACCGCCCTCACCGCCCGTACCAGCTCCTCCGGCTCGGTGTCCTTCACCAGGAACCCGGAGGCTCCGGCGCGGATCGCCTCGAAGACGTACTCGTCCAGCTCGAAGGTGGTCAGCATGACGACCTTCACACCGACGAGCGACTCGTTCCCGGTGATCCTGCGCGTGGCGGCAAGGCCGTCGAGGAGCGGCATCCGGATGTCCATCAGAACGACATCGGGCCTGAGTTCGGCAACCCGGCGCACGGCCTCCTCACCGTCCGCGGCCTCCCCGGCGACCTCGATGTCCGGCTGAGCGTCCAGCAACGCACGGAATCCGGCCCTCACCAGCAACTGGTCATCGGCCAGCAGTACCCGGATCACGGTGTCTCCTTCGGCTCGATCGGCAGTCGGGCGTGCACCCGGAAGCCACCGTCGGGGCGGGTGTCCGCCTCGATGCTGCCACCGAGCGCGGCGGCCCGTTCCCGCATCCCCACGAGACCGCGGCCACTGCCTCCCTCGTGCGTGCCGGTGGCGGGCCCGTCGTCGTCCACAAAGAGATCGAGGCGCCGGGTCGCGTAGGCGATCCGCACCCGGGCGGTGCGGGACCCGGAGTGGCGCACCACGTTGGTCAGCGCCTCCTGCACGATCCGGAAGGCGGCGAGATCGGCGCCGGGCGGGAGATCCGCCTTCCGGCCCTCGATGTCGACCTCCACCGTGAGCCCGGTTCCCGCGGCCTGCTCGACGAGCTCGCCGAGCCGGTCGAGCCCGGGAGCCGGCGCGCGCGGCGCGTCACCGGGGGTCCGGAGTGTGTCCAGGACCTGCCGCACCTCCCCCAGTGCCTCCTTGCTGGCCGCCTTGATGGTGGTGAGTGCCGTGCGGGCCTGCTCCGGGTGGGAATCGAGCAGGGCAAGGCCGACACCTGCCTGCACATTGATGACGGAGATGGAGTGGGCGAGGACGTCGTGGAGTTCGCGGGCGATGCGGAGCCGCTCCTCGTCCGTTCGGCGTTTCTCGGCCGCGGCCAGCTCGGCACGCTGGGCGGCCCATTGCTCCCCGCGCACACGCGCCAGCTCGGCGAGGGCCAGGACGGCGACGACGAACACGCCGAAGACGAGTTCCTGCCCCCACTGCGACGCCGGGTCCCCGGCCGGGGGCAGATAGCGGTGGAGCCAGTGCCCGACCAGGAGATGACCCGCCCAGAGCATGCCCACGGCGCCCCACGCCGCGCGCCGGTGACCGGTGACGACGGCCGAGAACACCCCGATGGCCACGGTGACGAGGACCGGCCCGTACGGATAGCCCGCGGCGAGGAAGACGAGGGCGATCGCCGAGACCCCGAAGACCACGGGCACCGGGTACTTGCGGCGCAGCAGCAGCAGTGCCGGGCCGGCCAGCAGCAGTGCACCGGCCAGTGCGTCGAGCGGTTCCCTGTCCGGCTGGTTCCGGGACGCGAAGCCGGAGCCCACCAGCACGAAGACGGCGAGTACGAGGGTCGACCGCCAGGGCAGCCGGGTGCCGTCCCACCAGTACGCACGCATCCAGGGCGGGCCACCGTGGTGGTGGCGGCCGCGTTGCTCCTCATCCATACCGGCCACGCTAGACCGGGGCGCTCCGGGCGGGCGTCAGCCCGGCGCGGTGATCACGCGTACTCCCTGTGCAGTACGGCGCGCCCCCTCCCTCCCCCTCCGGCCCGGGCCCTAACCTCCGGCGGAAGGCGGCGGTACGAGACCGACGTCGCGGGCGAGCCGGGAGACGGAGTGCGTGAAGAACGCGTCCCGGTCCTCCACGACCCGGGTGAACTGGCCGAAGATTTCGAACGAGATCAGCCCGAACACCTCGGACCAGGCCGCCACCAGTGCGATGACCAGGGCCGGTGGCAGGTCGGGGGCGACATCGGCGGCCAGCCGCTCGGCCTCGGAGCGGAGCTCGGCGGCAAGCGGGGGCGGGGCGACGCCGGGACCACGGTGCGCATCGCGGGCGACGGAGACGAGAGCGAGGCCGACGCGGGACGCGGGCGCGACCGTGGTCTGCGGGGCGGCGTATCCGGGAACGGGCGAGCCGTAGATCAGGGCGTACTCATGCGGGTGGGCCAGTGCCCAGACGCGGACGGCCGTGCAGACTGCGGTCCAGCGGGACACGGGGCCGAGCGGGCCCCCGGCAGCGTCGCCGGACTCGGCGAGAGCCTGCTCGGCCGCGGCGCCGACGGCATCGTACGCATCGACGATCAGCACGGTGAGCAGGTCGTCGCGGCTGGGGAAGTACCGGTAGACGGCCGAGGACACCATGCCCAGCTCACGGGCCACGGCCCGCAGGGAGAGCTTGGCGGCGCCGTCGGCCGCGAGTTGTCTGCGCGCCTCGTCCTTGATGGCGACGGTGATCTCGCTTCGGGCCCGCTCCCTGGCTCCTCGCACGATGCTGCCGGCTCGGCGCGTGCTGCTCATGCAGGGAAGTGTGTCAGATTTCGGAGCATCGACCAATATCGAGAGCACTGCTCTTGCTCTGGATCAATGATCTGACGCACACTGAACCCGGACGAGAGCACTGCTCTCCACATGGACCACCGATCCAGCCAGGGAGCTCGCCATGCCATCGACGCCCCACTACAGCGGGGTCAGCTCGTTCGACCGCCGGACGAACGCGGTCGTCGCCTGGCTCGCCCGCCGCGGCATCAGCCTGCTCGGCTCGGCCGAGCTCTCCGTGCGCGGCCGCAAGAGTGGTGCCATGCAGCGCATCCCCGTCAATCCGTTCAACCGGCACGGGGTGCGGTACCTGATCTCGGCCCGCGGCCACTCGCAGTGGGTGCGCAACATGCGCGTCGCGGGCAGCGGCGAGCTGCGCGTAGGGCGCAACGTGCACACCTTCACCGCCGTCGAGATCGCGGACGAGGAGAAGCTCCCCGTCCTCCGCGGCTATCTCGAGCGCTGGGGCTGGGAGGTGAACCAGTACTTCCAGGGCGTCACCGCCAAGTCCTCCGATGCGGAGATCCTGGCGGCCGCCCCTGATCACCCGGTGTTCCGGATCACCGTCACGAACTGACGGAGGCTCCGTCGGACTCCGCACCGGAACCCGTTCCGGCATCGGCGCCCGCACGGTCCGCGGGGGCGCCGTCCACCGGCCGTACCCGGTCGAGCGCCTCCAGCGCGCGCCGGACCATCGGCCGCGAGCGCACGATTCCCGCCAGCGAGGTCGACCCACGGGTGATGTCCGTGAACGCCTTCCAGGCGGGCCGGAATCCAGTGATGACGGCGTGGAAGAGCCCTGGACGCCGTTCGAAGACCGTCACCATCCGTCGGCCGACCGCCATCTCCACACCCAGTCCCGCCTTGATGGCAAAGGTGTAGTTCAGCGCCTGGCGCCGGGCATCCACGGCGTCGTTGGCCTCCGCGATCCGTACCGCCCACTCCCCCGCGAGGCGCCCGGAGCGCAGCGCGAACGAGATGCCCTCGCGCGTCCACGGCTCCAGCAGCCCGGCCGCGTCCCCGCACACCAGCACCCGGCCACGCGACAGCGGCGAGTCGTCCGCCCTGCACCGCGTCAGATGCCCGGACGAGACGGCCGGCTCGAAACCGGACAGCCCCAGCCGCGCGATGAAGTCCTCCAGATAACGCTTGGTGGCCGCGCCTTCGCCACGCGCCGAGATCACTCCGACGGTGAGCACATCGCCCTTGGGGAACACCCAGCCATAACTTCCCGGCATCGGGCCCCAGTCGATGAGCACCCGCCCCGCCCAGTCCTCCGCCACCGTCGACGGCACCGGGATCTCGGCCTCGAGACCGAGATCCACCTGGTCGAGCTTGACGCCGACATGGGCCCCTATCCGGCTGGCACTGCCGTCCGCACCGACGACGGCACGTGCGAGCACCGTCTCTCCGTCGGCGAGGAAGACGGCGACCGTACGGCGGTCCGGCACGGCGGGACCGTGCTGCTCGACCCGGGAGACCGTCACCCCGGTGCGCAGTTCCGCGCCGGCCCTCTGCGCCTGCTCGACCAAACCGGCGTCGAACTCGGGGCGGTTGACGAGCCCGAAGAGCATCCGGCGCGAGCGGCGGGTCCTGGCCACCTTGCCGTTCAGCGAGAACGTGACGGCGTGCACCCGGTCCTGGAGCGGCAGCTCGAAGCCGGGCGGCAGGGCGTCCCGGGAAGGCCCGATGATCCCTCCGCCGCAGGTCTTGTAGCGGGGCAGCTCGGCCTTCTCCAGGAGGAGCACCCTGCGTCCGGCGACCGCCGCCGCGTACGCGGCCGACGCTCCCGCCGGCCCGGCGCCGACCACGACGACATCCCACACCGGCTCGCCCTGTCCGCTGACGGCATCTGCGTTCTCGCTGCTCACGATGTGCTTCTGCTCCCGATCCGACCCATGGCCCAAGCTCTCGACGGCATCCTAAAGGCGCGGCCCGCCACCCTCCGCTGTGGGAGGATCGGACCTACCTTCGCTGTACACACATTGAAGACAACGTCGCACCCACAAGGAGCGTGCCCATGACCGCGAATCCGATCGCCGAGACCGTCGCGACCCTGATGCCCCGCGCCAAGGCGGAGCTCACGGAGCTGGTGGCGTTCCGTTCGGTGGCGGACCCGGCAGTGGCACCGAGGAGCGAGTGCGAGGGGGCCGCCATGTGGGTGGCCGATGCACTGCGCGACGAGGGCTTCCAGGACGTGGAACTGCTCGACACCCCTGACGGTTCCCAGTCCGTGTACGGCCTGCTGCCGGGCCCGGAGGGTGCGCCGACCGTGCTTCTGTACGCGCACTACGACGTACAGCCGATGCTGGACGAGTCGGCATGGGTGACCCCTCCGTTCGAGCTCACCGAGCGCGACGGCCGCTGGTACGGGCGCGGGGCCGCGGACTGCAAGGGCGGCTTCATCATGCACCTGCTCGCCCTGCGTGCCCTGAAGGCGAACGGCGGCATACCGGTCTCCGTCAAGGTGATCGTCGAGGGCTCCGAGGAGCAGGGCACGGGCGGTCTCGAGCGGTACGCCGAGGCGCACCCGGAGCTGTTGCGCGCGGACGCGATCGTGATCGGCGACACGGGGAATTTCCGGGTGGGGCTGCCGACCGTGACGGCGACGCTGCGCGGTATGACGATGGTGCGCGTCCGGATCGACACCCTGGAGGGGAATCTGCACTCGGGGCAGTTCGGCGGGGCCGCTCCCGACGCCCTGGCGGCCCTGATCCGGGTCCTGGACTCGCTGCGCGCCGAGGACGGCTCGACCGTCGTCGACGGGCTCGACGCCGATGCGGCCTGGGACGGCCTGCAGTACCCGGAGGGCGACTTCCGCAAGGACGCGAAGGTCCTGGACGGGGTGGGTCTGATCGGCAACGGCACGGTCGCCGACCGGATCTGGGCGCGCCCGGCCGTCACCGTCATCGGTATCGACTGCCCGCCGGTGGCGGGCGCTACGCCGTCCGTCCCCGCGAGTGCCCGCGCGCAGATCAGCCTGCGCGTGCCGCCCGGCCAGGACGCGGCCGAGGCGACGAAGCTGCTGTTCGCGCACATCGAGAAGCACACCCCCTGGAACGCCCGGGTGAGCCTGGAGCAGGTCGGGCAGGGCCAGGCGTTCCGCGCGGACGTGAACAGCCCGGCGTACACGTCGATGGCCGAGGCGATGCGGATCGCGTACCCCGGCGAGGAGATGCAGACGTCCGGCATGGGCGGGTCGATTCCGCTGTGCAACACGCTCGCCGCCCTCTATCCGGATGCGGAGATCCTGCTGATCGGCCTGAGCGAGCCGGAGGCACAGATCCACGCGGTGAACGAGAGCGTGTCGCCGCAGGAGCTGGAACGGCTGTCGGTGGCGGAGGCGCACTTCCTGGTGAACTACGCGCACTCGAAGCGGGGTTAGCCGCGGCTCAGCCGCTGGTTGCGGGCTTCACCGACGGCTACGCGGACAGCGAAGTCCGCGGAGAGCGCAGTCCGGCCCGGTGAACGTACGCTGCGGCGTACGTTCACCGCATGGACGTTGTGGAAGTACTCCCTCGGCTGCACATGCTGCGTTTCCCGATCGGCCAGGCGTATCTGTGGCGGGACGACGGGGAGTTCACGCTCATCGACGCGGGGCATGCGCACGCGGCCGCCGGCATCGAAAAGGCGGTCAGGAGGGTCGGTGGCGATCCGGCTGCGATACGGCGGATCGTCCTCACCCACTGCCACCGTGACCATGTCGGCGCGGCCGGGGAACTCGCGGACCGCTGTGGCGCGAAGGTGCTCGCACATGCGCTGGACGCGCCGGTGATCAGGGGCGAGGCGCCGGTGCCGGAGCCCGTGCTGCTCGACTGGGAGATCCCGCTGTACGAGCACGGCCTCACCGTGCCGGTGGCCCCGCCGACCCGGGTGGACCGGGAGGTGACGGACGGCGAGGAGCTGGGGTTCGGCGGAGGGGCTCGGGTGGTGCACGTCCCGGGCCACACCGATGGCTCGATCGCGGTTCATCTGCCGCGCCACGGTGTGCTGTTCACAGGGGACGCGGTCGCCGGTGCGGACCAGGTCGTGCTGGGAGTGTTCAACGTGGACCGGGAGCGGGCCGGGGCGTCACTCCGGCGGCTGGCCGGACTCGCGCCGTCCACGCTGTGCTTCGGGCACGGCGACCCGGTGACCCTCGACGCGGCGGCGGCGCTGAGAACGGCGGCCGGGCTCCCGCGCGAAGGGGGATGAGCCGCCCGGGGCCGGACCGTGCCCGTCGGCGGCCGACAGGGCTGCCCGGGTGCCGCTTCAGTCGTTCATCCGACGGGAACACCGGCTTCCAGATTGAGGACGGTTCCTCGCTCGCGGGCCCGCAGGGCCCAGCGGAGCCGCTCGTAGCGGGCCGGCGGCAGCATCCCCGCGGCCTCCTCCTCGGATGCGAACCGCCAGCCCCGCAGCTCCTCGCCGGGGAGCATCACCCGCTCGGCCTCCTCACCGCTGAGCCGGCCCCCGTCGAAGAGCATCCTGAGCCCCCCGAAGCCGGGCGGCCGGGGCGGCTCCCAGTCGACGACCAGCAGCCGCGGTACGGCGTCGAGTCGGATGCCTGTCTCCTCGGCGACCTCGCGCATCCCCGCGCGGGCCGGTGCCTCCCCCTGCTCCACCACCCCGCCGGGGAACTCCCAGCCCGGCTTGTAGGTGGGATCGACGAGCAGCACCCGGTCGTCGTCGTCGAAAAGGAGGACTCCGGCGGCGAGGGTTTCGGCAGTGGGTTCGGGTGTCTGCACGATGTCGCAGAATCCGGCGGATCCGGTGCGTATCGCTTCGGCGACGGACTCGGCGGCCTCGCGGGGCGTCAGATACGAGGTGTCCACGACATGGGCATCGGCGGTGAGCCAGCCGAGGGCGTTGCGGTAGGGCTCGATGTGGTCGTAGGCCCATTGCCGTACGCGCTGCTCGGCGTCGGGGATGTCCGGCTCGTCGCGTTGGGAGATCCGTACCCGCAGGATCGTTTCCTCCGGGGCGAGCAGGACATGGCACACCGGAATACGACGCGCGGCGAGGCCGCCGAAGATCTCATCGCGGTACTCCTGCCGCAACAGCGTCATCGGCACGACGAGGACACCCCCGCCGACCTCGGCCAGCATCGCGGACGCGGCGTCCACGACCAGTCGGCGCCAGATCGGCAGGTCCTGATAGTCGGTCACTTCGTCGAGCCGCTTCTGCGGCAGGAGATACCGCAGCGCCCCGCCGATCACCTCGGGGTCGTACAAGGTGCTGTTCGGGATCAGATCGATCAGTTCGCGAGCGGTGGAGGTCTTGCCCGCGCTGAACGCACCGTTGATCCAGACGATCACGGTTCCCCCTCTTCCGTAGCCCCCAGTGGACTGCCCGCAACACCCTGCCACGGAAACGCGCGTCACGGCCCGTCCGGACCGGCCGGGTCCGGTCCGGACGGCCGGAAGTCGGTCATGCGGATGGCCGGAAGACCCCACGGGCGGCCATGAGCGGTGGGGCGTAACAGATCCGGAGGGAACCTCGTTGGGGATCACGATGACGGGGGCGGTCAAGGACGAGGGGGTACGCGCATGCGTCGCAGAGTGCTGGAGGTGTTTCCCGCCGGGGGTCCTCGGGGCAGCTGGCCGGCCGAGGAGTTCGCCAGGGCCCGGCGCGATGAAGGGCTGGCGGCGGAGGTCGTGATGGACCTGGACACGGATGCGTTCCTGGTGGTCGTTCCCCACCAGCCGGTTCCCCACCAGCCGTCCGAGCGGAGCCGCCGCCGGGCCGGCTGAGGGAGGCGGCGCCCGGCGCCGCATTCCTCCCCGTGCGCCGGGCCGTTCATGCAGGTCCGCGCGACCGACCGGTCACCGTGTGGTCCGCGAGAGGTGGGACACGTCGTCCGCCAGGGCGAGGAGCTCGTCGACGGACCACTGGTCGTAGACGTGCTCGCCGTACTTGGCGGCGACGACACGGCCGTCGCGAGCGATCAGGAAATCGGCGGGCAGCCCCAGTCGTCCGCCGGGCTGCGTGGCTGCCGGTGCGCGTTCCCGCCCCCGGGCGACCGCCACCGCGCCGCGTACGACCGCCCGGACGACCGGGGCCCAGGCACACGGACTGAGCAGCGAGCGGGGCGCCGACTCCACCCCGAACTCGGCATACAGCAGCTTTCCGGGATCGGCGATCACGGCGAACGGGAGGTCCGCCGTGTGCTCGACCAGCTCGTCGGCGGGCGAGTGGAAGACAACGACCTCACGGATCCCGGCCGCCTCGATCTCCTGGACGCGCCTGACCACCGAGCGCAGGTGGAGATTGCAGACCGGGCACCCGGCGAACCGCCGGAACTGGAGATGGACCAGGTGCTCCGGGTCCGGGACCTTCACGGGCGGACCGGAGACCGGGACGAGCTCTCGGGCTGCGACGACGGAACCGGTGGCCGTCCGACGCATGGATGCGGGCATCGGGCTGTCCTCCCTGCGAGGAACGTAAGCGTACTCCGTACGCCTACGAGCGTAGGCGTACGGAGTACGCTGTCAAGGGCCATGCCTCGTCCGCGCTCACTCACCCACGCCCGGGTGGCCGCCGCCGCCCTCGCCGTCGTCGACCGTGAGGGACTCGCCGCCCTGACGATGCGCGCCGTCGCCGCACAGCTCGGCATGAGCACCATGGCGCTCTACCGGTACGTGGCCGACCGCGACGAGCTCGAGCAGCTGATCGTCGAGCTCGTGCTCAGCGGTGTCGACACCACACCGCCCGCTTCCGACCTGCCCTGGCCCGAACGCGTCGGCATCATGGTCGGAAGACTGCGGGACACCGTGGGATCCCACCCGGGAATCGTGCCCCTGACGGTGAGTCACCGGCACCGCTCCCCCAGCGAGCTGCGCTGGTCGGAGACCGTGCTCGGCATCCTGACCGAGGCGGGCATGGAAGGTGAGCAACGGGTCATCGCCCTGCGCGGGCTGATCGCGTACGTGGTCGGCGCGATGCAGCTCGAACATCTCGGGCCGCTGTCCGGGCAGGGAACGCAGGCCATCGCCGATCTGCCGGAAACCGAGTTCCCGTATATGGCCGAAACCGCGCGTTGCGCTGCCGGCGTCGACGCCGACCGGGAATTCCGCGGAGGGCTCGCCATGGTGCTGCGGGGCCTGGGCGGCGTCTGAGGTCTCCGGAGCATCCTTGCGGCGCGCGGTTGCGGTCACGGGAAATCCGTACGAGTTCCTCCGGGAGGCGGCGAATCTCGCCACCAAGGGACGGGCGCGGGCCCACCGACGGCCACTGCCTGATGTCGCTCCGACCGTCGCTCCGCTCCGCAACCGGGGTACACGCCGGGGGCGCCGGCGCCGACCGCTCCGCCCCCGACCGGCCGGCCCCGCGGGCGCCGGCCCGGTGGTGACGTGGCCGTGGCGGCAGAAGAAGGGCCGGAACCCCGGCACCGCTCCGTCGGAGTTCTCCCTAGTGCTGTGACCGGATCGGTTTGCCGGGAAACCCGCGGCGTCCGGTGCATGGGGTCTCCCCCGGCCCCTCGCGGCCGCGGGCATGGGGCCTCCCCCGGCCCCTCGCGGCCGAGGGCATGGGGCCTCCCCCGGCCCCTCGGGGCCGAGGGGACGTATCGCAAGGCCGGTGGGGGTGCTCCCCCTGGCTCCGCCGGGGGTACCCCCACCGGCCGGAGGCTGGGGGAGACCGCCCTCGTACCGGATGTACTTGGATGTACTCGGGTGATTCGACAACGCAGCGTGGGGGACGCCTCCCGGCGAAGCCAGGGGGAGCGCCGTGCAGGGCGCCGCGAGCCGGTGAACTGTCGAGGGAGCCCTCAGCGACTCGGGCGCACAGGAGGAAGCACGGACCGTCGGAGCCGGTCGCGACCGGGACCGTCCGCGGCGGGCGGCAGGCGGCACACGCGCCGGCGGGCCGGCGCCACCGCGCCCGGGCCGGTCACCGTGCCGGCCCGGGAGCCTCAGCCGAACGACGCCGCCGCCTCGCCCCTCAGGCCGGGCGACGCGGCGGCAGCCGCGCCCAGAAGGCCTGCGTCCGTGCCCGTGAGCGCCGGGGCCACCACGAGGTTCTGGACGAAGGAGAGCGTGGCGTACTCGCGGAGTGCGCGGCGCAGGGGCGCGAAGAGGACGTCGCCCGCGCCCGCCACTCCGCCGCCGATGACGGCGATACGGATCTCCACGAGCGTGGCGGTCGCGGCGATCCCTGCGGCCAGGGCCTGGGCGGCGCGCTCGAAGGAGGCGACGGCGACGGGATCACCCACGCTCGCCGACGCGGCCACCGCCGCTGCGGAGGTGTCACCGCCGGGAGCCGGCCGCCAGCCGTTCTCGACGGCGCGGCGCGCGATGTTGGGACCGCTGGCAATGCGTTCGACACAGCCCCGACCGCCGCAGGGGCACGGATCGCCGTCCAGGTCGACGCTGATGTGGCCGATGTGGCCCGCATTGCCGGTCGGCCCGGCGTGCAGCCTGCCGCCGAGGACCAGCCCTCCGCCGACGCCCGTCGAGACGACCATGCAGAGCGCGTTGTCGTAGCCGCGTGCCGCGCCCTTCCAGTGTTCGGCCGCGGTCATCGCAACACCGTCGCCCACCAGTTCGACGGGCAGCCCACCGGAGGCCGCGCTCACCCGGTCGACCAGGGGGAATCCGCGCCAGCCGGGCACATTGACCGGGCTGACCGTGCCGGCCGACGCGTCCACCGGGCCTGCACTGCCGATGCCGACCGCCCTGGCGTGGAGCCACAGCGGTGACGTCGCCAGTTCCCCGAGCACCGACGCCACGGCGTGCATCACCGTCTCGCCGTCCTCGCGCGCCGGGGTCGGCCGCTGCGCCCGGACCAGGATCCTGCCGCTGCCGTCCACCAGGGCGCCGGCGATCTTGGTGCCGCCGATGTCGAGCGCGGCGACGAGGTCGTTATGCATCGGTGTGCGATCTCCAAGGGGAACTGGCAGCCGGACGGTCCGCTTACCGGCGGCTTCGACGACCAGTCTCCATTGCCCTGACAACGTTGTCCAGGGCCTATGCTCGACGCCACAGCCTTGCACAGCACGGCACGTGCCCGCAGGGCATAGCCCAAGTGCCCCGAGCGGGCGCACCGACGACGACAGGACAGCGCACTGTGGCCGAGTTCGCCCGCCGCCCCGAGACCACCCGCTACGGCACCCGGCCCACCATGAAGGACGTGGCCGCGCGCGCCGGAGTCGGCCTCAAGACGGTCTCCCGGGTGGTGAACGGCGAGCCGGGTGTCACGCCGGACACCGAGCGGCGGGTGCAGGAGGCCATCGAAGCACTGGGTTTCCGGCGCAACGACAGCGCCCGGGTGCTGCGCAAGGGCCGTACCGCGTCCATCGGACTGGTCCTGGAGGACCTCGCCGATCCCTTCTACGGCCCGCTGAGCCGCGCGGTCGAGGAAGTGGCACGGGCCCATGGCGCGCTGCTGATCAACGGGTCCAGCGCGGAGGACCCGGACCGTGAGCAGGAACTGGTGCTGGCGCTGTGTGCCCGCCGCGTCGACGGGCTGATCGTCATTCCCGCAGGGCACGACCATCGCTATCTGGAGCCGGAGATCAAGGCGGGCATCGCGACGGTCTTCGTGGACCGGCCGGCCGGGCGGATCGACGCTGACGTCGTCCTGTCGGACAGCTTCGGCGGCTCCAGGGAAGGCGTCGCCCATCTGATCGCCCACGGCCACCGGAGGATCGGCTTCATCGGCGACCAGCCACGCATCCACACGGCCACGGAGCGGCTGCGCGGCTATCGCGCGGCCATGGAGGACGCGGGGCTGCCCGTGGACGAGCGATGGGTCTCGCTCGGTTCGACCGCCCCGGAGCGGGTCACGGCCGCCGTCGAGGCGATGGTCTCGGGGCCCGCGCCGGTCACCGCGGTCTTCGCGGGCAACAACCGTGTGACCGTGACCGCCGTACGCGTCCTAGCGGGACGGGACACCCCGGTCGCACTGGTCGGATTCGACGACATCGAGCTCGCCGATCTCCTCGGGATCACCGTCATCGCACAGGACGCGGCGGCGCTGGGCCGGACGGCGGCGGAGCGGCTGTTCCGCCGCCTCGACGGGGTGGCCGAGGATCCCGCCCGCGTCGAACTGACGACGAAGCTGCTGGCGCGCGGTTCGGGCGAACTGCCACCGGGGTCGTAGGAGGGCGCCCGGAGAGGCCGCCGGGAGGCTCGCGGCGTCCGCTGCGGCCGGGCGCCGCTCAGGACGTCGCACGCCGGCGCGCCCCCGCGGTCGCCGCGCTGGGCACCCGGTCCCGGCACGGCGCGGGAGTCCGGCGGCCAACACCCGCGCGCCCCCGGCGGGTTCCTGTCGGCCTGCGCATTGCGGCGCCTCGGCCGAGGACCGTCGACCACGGCCTCGTGAGGACGCGGCACGGCACGGCAGTGGGGGCATCGTGCGGTTCCATGGCGTTGCCGGCCGATTGCGTGGAGTTGCGTCGGCGTTGATCGTCAGGACAATTGTTTGATGGCATGAGCTTTCCGTCCGAGGCGGAGGGAGAGGGATTGTGAAACCTTCGACGACTGTCTCTCAGAGTCCGGGGCGCGTGCGGGTCGTTCGACTTCTCCATGTACAGGAAGGCATGGAGGAAGGATTCGTCAAAGCCTACGAGCAGGTGCGCAAACAGGTCGTGGCAACCCCTGGCCACATCGGTGAGCAGCTGTGCCGTTCGGTCGATGCACCAGGGCAGTGGCTGCTCACCAGCGAATGGGAGGACGCCGGAGCCCTCAAGCAATGGCGGACGAGCCCCACGCATGAAGCCCTCGTCAAAACGATGAACGCGTTCCTGTCCGGCGACCGGTCCACCACCCTCTTCAACGTGGTGGAATGACAGGCCGGTTCACGGACCGGCAAACCGACTCGGGCGTTCCGTCCGACCATTGGGACTCTCTCACCGCGCGTTTCGCGCGGTGAGAGAGGCATGCCGGCACAGCGGCGGACGCTGCGGAGAAGCGCCCTTTCCGCCGGCTGCGGCAGCGCCGGGACGACACGGGATGCGAGTGCCGGAAAGTCATCTGCCGACGGCACGGACGATGCCGGGGAACCGCAGCCCCCGCGCAGGTCGCCCGGGCACTCTGCGGGAAGGGGCTCCCGCGTCAGCGGCCCGCGGCCGTCAGATCACCGCGCCGCGGACGCGCGAACCCCTCGAGCTCCCCGAGGCTCAACCCGGTGAGACGGACGACCTCGTCGTCGTCGAGCGCACCGCACTCGAGCCCCCGCAGGAGATATCCGCTGAGCGCCTTCGCGGTTGCGGGCTCGTCCATGATGTCGCCCCCGGCCCTTGCGGCGTATGCCGCGAGGCGGGCTGCGGCCGCCTGCATGCCCTCCCGGTAGAAGGCGAAGACAGCGGCATAGCGGGTGGGCAGATGTCCCGGATGCATGTCCCAGCCCTGGTAGTACGCACGGGCCAGTGCCCGGCGCGTCAGACCGTAGTGGAGCCTCCACCCCTCGTGGACATGCTCGGTGGATCCCACGGGCAGCACGTTCGTCGAGCCGTCGGAGACACGGACACCCGTACCCGCGGCGGCTACCTGCATGATCGCCTTGGCGTGGTCGGCGGCCGGGTGGTCGCTCGCCTGGTACGCGGCGCTGACGCCGAGGCAGGCGCTGTAGTCGAAGGTGCCGTAGTGCAGACCCGTCGCGCGGCCCTCGGAGGCACCGATCATGCGGGCGACCGTGGCGGTGCCGTCGGCGGCGAGGACGGCCTGGCTGGTCTCGATCTGGATCTCGAAGCCGATCCGGCCGGCGTCCAGGCCGTGCGCCTTCTCGAAGGCGTCCAGGAGCCGGACGAACGCCGTGACCTGCTCGGGGTAGGTGACCTTGGGGAGAGTGAGGACGAGGCCGTCGGGCAGACCGCCGTGCTCCATGAGGCCGGTGAGGAAGACGTCCGTGGTCCGGATGCCCCGGTCGCGTACGGGCGCCTCCATGCACTTCATGCGGATGCCCATGTACGGGGCGGCACTGCCGGACGCGTACGCCTCGGAGATCAGGCGGGCGGCACGGGCGGCGTCGGAGTCCTCGTCACGACCGTGGTAGCCGTCCTCGAAGTCGACACGCAGGTCCTCGACGGGCTCGCGCTCCAGCTTGGCCCGCACCCGGGCGTGGACGGGTTCGGCGAGCTCGTCGGAGAGGCCCAGGACGCGGGCCAGCGTGGCGGCGTCCGGTGCATGCTCGTCGAGCGCGGCGAGGGCACGGTCCCCCCAGGAGCGGACGGTGTTCGCGTCGAAGGTGTCACCCGGTACGTACACGGTGTGGACAGGCTGGCGGGTGCCGGGGTCTCCCGGGTAGCGACGGGCGAGCTCCGCGTCCACCGGCGCGAGGGAGGCGCTGATTCCCTCGCTGACCGCGCCGGCGAGGCTCGTTGTCGCCTTGTCCTGCTGACCCATCGCTGCACACCCTCCCAATTTCCACTCAACGGAATTCATAATCCGCATGGTGAAGCTAGCTGGACGAGTGACCTGCGTCAATGGTCCACCGGAACGGGGTGGGGCCGCGCGGTGAGGTGTGTCGCGCGGCCCCGGGGTGTGTGGGTGGGGGTCAGCCCTTGCGGGTGTTGATTTCCTGGGTGAGCTGGGGGACGACCTCGAAGAGGTCGCCGACGATGCCGTAGTCGACGAGGTCGAAGATCGGGGCT
>NZ_JBWKDP010000013.1:0-292650 GCF_056435905.1 Streptomyces sp. NPDC043861
GCGCAGGCCAGCATCGCGATCGCGGCCTCGGGGATCATCGGCAGGTAGACGGCGACCCGGTCGCCCTTGCCCACGCCCAGCTCGGTCAGGGCGTGCGCGGTCTGGCAGACCTGGTCCTTGAGGTCGGCGTAGGTGAGGGTGCGGCTGTCGCCGGGCTCGCCCTCGAAGTGGATGGCGACCCGGTCGCCGTGCCCGGCCTCGACATGGCGGTCCACACAGTTGTAGGCCACGTTCAGCCGGCCATCGGCAAACCACTTCGCAAACGGCGGATTCGACCAGTCGAGGACCTCGGACGGCTCCCTGGCCCAGGACAGCCGCCGGGCCTGCTCGGCCCAGAACCCCAACCGGTCCTCCCCGGCCCGCTCATACGCCGCAGCCGTCACATTCGCATCCGCAGCCACCTCGGCAGGCGGCGCAAACCGCCGCTCCTCCTTGAGCAAATTGGCCAGGCTCTCTCTACTCAACTTGCTTGCTCCTCATGGGTGTTGCTTGAAAGGCCTGAAAAGGCAGTACAGGGAATCGACACGGGTGACCGACGGATCAGCTGGCGCCTATGCCCGTGAGTGAACGGGTCTCCAGCTCGGCGTGCTTCTCCTCGCCGTGCTCCTCGGGCCTCGACAGCACCGTGCCCAGCCAGCCCAGCAGGAAGCCCAGGGGAATGGAGACCAGCCCGGGGTTCTCGAGCGGGAAGAGATGGAAGTCCGTGCTCGGGAACATGGAGGTCGGCTTGCCGGAGACCACGGGCGAGAAGAGCACAAGCAGCACGGAGGAGGCCAGGCCGCCGTAGATGCCCCACAGTGCGCCCCTGGTGGTGAACCGCTTCCAGAAGAGGCTGTAGACGATGGTCGGCACATTGGCGGACGCCGCGATCGCGAAGGCCAGCGCCACGAGGGCAGCGGTGTTGAGCTTGTCCGCGAACATACTCAAAGCGACCGCGACCGCCCCGATCGCCACCGCCGACCAGCGGGCCACCCGCACCTCCTGCTGCTCGCTCGCCCTGCCCCTGCGGATGACATGGGCGTACAGGTCATGGGCGAACGAGGCCGAGGAAGCCAGGGTCAGGCCGGCCACGACGGCGAGGATCGTCGCAAAGGCGACCGCCGAGACGACCGCGAGCAGCAGCGCTCCTGTGGTGCTCCCCGGGCCGCCGCCCAGTTCCTCGGCGAGCATCAGAGCAGAGGTCGTCCCGGCCGGGTTGGACGCCGTGATCGCATCCGGTCCGATGAGCGCCGCGGCGCCGAAACCGAGGGCGATGGTCATCAGATAGAAGGCGCCGATGACCGCGATGGCCCAGTTCACCGAGGTCCGGGCGGCACGGGCGGTGGGCACGGTGTAGAAGCGGACCAGGATGTGCGGAAGTCCCGCGGTGCCCAGAACGAGGGCCAGACCGAGGCTGACGAAATCGAGCCGGGTGAGGGAACTGACGCCGTACTTGAGTCCCGGTTCGAGGAAGGCGTCACCCTTGCCACTTGCGTCGGCCGCCGAGCCGAGCAGTGCGGACAGGTTCCAGCCGAAGCGGTTCATCACCAGTACGGTCAGCAGCAGCGCACCGGCCATGAGCAGGCCGGCCTTGATGATCTGCACCCAGGTGGTGCCCTTCATCCCGCCGACGGTGACGTAGAGGATCATCAGTGCACCCACGCCCAGAATGATCCACTTCTTGGCGCCGTCACCGGAGACTCCGAGCAACAGCGCGACCAGAGAGCCCGCGCCCACCATCTGGGCCAGCAGATAGACGATCGAGACCACGATGGTGGAGACACCGGCGGCGGTACGGACCGGCCGCTGCCGCATCCGGAACGCCAGGATGTCCGCCATGGTGAACCGGCCGCTGTTGCGCAGCGGTTCGGCGACGAGCAGCAGCGCCACCAGCCAGGCCACGAGGAATCCCACGGAATAGAGGAAGCCGTCGTAGCCGAACAGGGCGATGGACCCGGTGATGCCGAGGAACGAGGCCGCGGACATGTAGTCGCCGGAGATGGCCAGGCCGTTCTGGAAACCGCTGAACGACCGTCCTCCTGCATAGAAGTCGGTGGTGTTGCTGTTCTTCCTTCCGGCCCAGACGGTGATGCCGAGGGTGACCGCCACGAAGACGAGGAAGAGGGCGACGGTGATGGTGCGGTTCTGCGAGGCGCTGGACGAGGCCAGTGTGCTCGCCCCGAGGAGTGCGGTGCCGTTCACGCCTCACCTCGCACGGAGGTGAGAGCCGACGGGAGGCCGTCGGTGACCGGCTGGGCGGCGAACCGCAGCGAATCGGCCAGTGGGTCGAGCCGGGACTTGGCGTAACGGGTGTAGAGCCAGGCGATCAGGAAGGTGGACGCGAACTGCGCCAGCCCCAGCAGCAGGGCGACGTTCACGTTCCCCATCACCTTGGCGGCCACCACGTCCGGTGCATAGGTGCACAGAAGGACGTAGGACACATAGAAGAGCAGGAAGGCCCCGGTCATCGAAAAGGCGAACCGTCGGAAACGGGTGCGGAGTTCGGCGAAGGTCTCGGTCTCGCGTATCTCCGTGTACTGCGATGTCTCGGGCGGTTCGATCGGGCTGGACATTGGTCTCCGTACGTGCTGGTCAGGGTGAGAAACTATGCGTGCCGGCGGACGGCATCGCCGGATGTCATCCGTGGGCGGCGGGTGCTGCGTGGCCGCGGACCGCGGACACCCAGGCTTCGGAGTCGTCGGGCGGCAGGGAGGGCGGCTGAGGGACCGGCCTGCAATCGGTGGGCGGACCGGTGACCGGTGCCGGCTCGCTCGACGGGGCGCGGTAGGCCGTGATGTACAGGCTGCACAGGCTGAGCAGCAATGCGCAGGAGAGCACGACGATGACGGCACTCCCGGCGCCGTTCCGTTCCGGGCGTGCGGGCGGCGGGCAGGGCCAGGCCGCCCGGCACGGCTCCGTCGGGCTCGCACCGGCCGGTGCCGCGATCGGCACGGGCGGGGCCGTTGCCGTCGGGGGTGGCTCCTCGGCGGTGGCAGAGGGCGGTGTGTTCGTCATGGTGTTCTCCCCGTGGTCTGAGGGGCGGTCACTCCGGCCTCTCCCCGGAGGCTTCCTGGGCGGCGGTGTCGCGCCTTCCCGGCTGGGGACCTGCCCGCTGGTGAACGCGCCCGGTGCCCGGCGCCGGGCACCTGGGACAACGACGTTCACCTGAGCGATCCCGATCTCATCACCGGGTGTTCGGCTCTGGCCAGGGATTACGCACCGTAAGGTCTAGATCTTTCGGCGGCGGTGCCGGTTCTTTCGGTAGGTCCCCCCGGGCCCCGGTGCCACAATCGGGGAGCGGCGCCGGGCCGCCGATCAGGGGTGAGAGGAAGCGCACGACCATGCCGTATGCAGCACATTCAGCCGCCGGACCTGGGCAGGCCGGTGCGCTGTGACACCTGAGGCGATCCCGGGAGTGCCGGGTCTGATACCCGATTCGGTCGGGCGCGAGGATGAACTCGGCGAGCTGCGCACCCTGTTCGGTATCGGCGCGATCACAGGAGCCGACGCCGCCGGAGGGCGCAGGACGATTACCGACAGCGACCAGGCGTTCGTTCTCGTACGGGGCGGCTACGGCAGTGGCAAGAGCGCCCTCCTGCGGACCCTGATCGACGAGGCGCGAGCCGAGGGCCGGGCCGTGCTCACTGCCTGCGCCGACCCCGCCGAGGGCCCGGAAGACCACGCAGTGCTGAGCCAGTTGCTGGAATCCGCCCCCTTCGACGCCACGGTGCGCGGCTCCGGCGAACCGCAGGAGGGTGACGCCATCGCACGGAGCCTGGACATCCTGGTTGCCGGGCTCGCCGCCGGCGAGGGCCCGGCCGGGCCGCCGCTGCTGTGCGTGGACGACCTCCAGTGGGCAGATGCCGCATCGCTCCGCCGGCTCCGACGGCTCATGCGCCGCGCCGACGGCGCTCTGCCCGCAGTCGTCGCCGCCCTCGGTCCTGGCGAGGCGTCCGACGAGGACGAACTCGCCGCCACCCTGCCCCTGTTCCGTGAACAGATCAGCCTCGCCCCGCTCGGCTCCGACGCCGTCCGCACCGTGCTCGGCCCGGTTCTCGGTCACGCTCCCGGCGAGGCGTTCGCCGAGGCCTGTCGGCAGAGCACGGGCGGCAACCACTTTCTGCTCCGTTCCCTTCTCGGCGTCCTGGCCACCGAACCGCCGGACCTGAGAGATGCGACCGCCCTGTGCGAGCAGGCGGTCTCCGGCGCGCTCGGCGCACTGCTGCCCGAACTCGCATCCGCCGCGCAGCCGGTACTCAGGGGCGCCGGACCCCACGGTGCGACCGTGGCACTCGCGATGGCGGTCCTTGGCGACGTCCAGTCGGTGGAGCTGGTCTCCGAAGTCGCCGATGTGCCACAGCCCATCGTGGAGGACGCCGTACACGTCCTCGTGCGCGCCGGCCTTCTGCACCGCTCGGACCAGGGTGTCGGCACTGCTGCCTCATTGCTCTCCGCCGCCGTGGAACATTCCGTCCCGCCCAGCCGGCGCCAGGAACTCCACGCTCGCGCCGTCCGGTTCCTCCTCGAACGTGCCGCCCCGCCCGAGCGCGTCGCCCACCATCTCCTGCGCTGTACGCCAGGGCAGCCGGCGGCGGCCGAGGTGTTGCGGAGGGCCGCGGCCGAGGCCACCGACGCCGGCGCCCCCGAGCGAGCCGCCGGCTATCTGCGCTGCGCCCTGCGCGAGCCGCTGGCGGAGCAGGAGCGGGCCGCGGTGCTCTCGCTGCTCGGCGAGGCGGAACTGGAATCCAGCGTCCCCACGGCCGTCGAGGAGTTGCGCCGCAGCCTTCAGCTCAGCAACCACCCCGGTGAGCAGACCTCGGCCGCCCGCCGGCTGGCCGGGGCGCTGTTCGCCGTCGACCGCTACCTCGACGCCCTGGACGTACTGGAGAGCACCAGTGCTGCCATCCGTCCGGTCGATCCCGCGTACGCGCTCCGACTGGAGATCGACTTCCTCTTCGTCAGCCTGGTCGAAGTCGCCTCCGCCGCCCGTTCCTATCCGCGGCTGATGTCCCTTGCCATGACGGAGGCGTCGGCAGCCGCCGTCGAGCGGCCCCTGGCCGCGCTGCTCAGCCTGCGCGGAGCAATGGTGGGGGAGGACTCGGACGAGGTGGTCCGGCTGGCCCGGCTGGCACTGACCCACGGCTTGTCACCGGCGGACGACGAGTCGGTGGTCTACCACTGCGCCGTCCTTGCCCTGGGCGCCGCAGGCCGGCCCGATCTCGCCCATGACTACGCCGAAGCGGCCATCGAGGACGCTCGCGCCCGCGGTGCGGCCCTCCAGTACTCACACGCGATCAGCACCCGGGGCAACGCCCATGCCCGGCTGGGCCGCACCCTGGAGTGCCAGGCCGACGCGGAAGCCGCCCTGGAAGCGCTGCTGGAGGTCGGGATACCGCTGGGGGCCAGCCATACGGTGTTCGCCGTCGCCACCCTCGTCGAGGCGTTGACGCGGCAGGGCAGGACCGAGGAGGCACAGTCGCTGCTGGAGCGCAGCGGGATGGACGGGCAGCTCCAGCCGTACTGGATCAACGACTATCCGTTGCTCGCACGGGGCTGGCTGCGCACCGGGCAGGGCCGACTGGATGAGGCCCTCACCGACTTCCTCACCTGCGGCTCCCGCACCGCGGCCCGCAAGATGCCCGGACCCGGTTTCTACCCCTGGCGGTCCGAGGCGGCACTGATCCACGCCCGGCTGGGCCGCGCGCAGGAGGCGGTCCGGCTCGCCGAGGAGGAGGTGGCGCTCGCACGGCGCTGGGACGTGCCGGAGATGACCGGTGTCGCACTGCGGGGCCTGGGACTTGTCACCGGCGGGCCGGAAGGGCTGCGGACGCTCGACGAGTCCGTTCGCATCCTGGAGGCGTCACCCGCCCGCTTCCGGTACGCCCAGGCACTGGCGGACCGCGGGACCCTGGCCGTCCGCTGCGGCCGGACCCAGGAAGGCCGCGTCGACCTTCAGGAAGCGGTGAGCCTCGCCCATGAGTGCAGTGCCGCCGTGGTCGCGGAGGCCGCGCTGGGTGAACTGCGGGCACTCGGCGACCGGCCCCGCACCCGCACGTTCCACGGTGTGGACGCGCTCACCCCGACCGAGCGCCGGGTCGCCGATCTGGCGGCGGGCGGAAAGACCAACAGGGAGATCGCCGAGCACCTCTTCGTCGGCCTGCGGACCGTGGAGATCCACCTCACCCACGCCTACGCCAAGCTCGGGATCAAGGGGCGCCGGGAATTGGCCGAGGCACTGGGCTGAGCCGGCCGTCAGCGCCGGGGAACCGGCAACCACGACGGCCGTCCTCTCTCCTCGGCGGGCGGGCGGGGCGTCCGGCGGTGGTGCTCATGGCGGACGCGTGCAGGGATGAGCCGCCCCGGCCCTGGGGGAGGCGGGCCGAGGCGGCGGCTCGAGGTGCCGCTCGCAGCACTGCGAGCGGCTGATGCCGTGAACGGGTGTGTGTCGTCCAGGCGGAGGCAGACTCTCCCGACCGGCCCGCCAGCCGGCCGGGAGAGGTACGGGGCGGGGCAATGGGGCCGGGTCCGACTTCCCGCGGGGCCGGGCCGACGGTTTGCGCATCTGCTTCCCGCGCGGCGGCGCAGCGCTGCTAGTGCTGTGACCGGATAGGTTCACCGGCTCGCGACGCCCTGCACGGCACTCCCCCTGGCTTCGCCGGGAGGCGCCCCCACGCTGCGTTGTCGAATCACCCGAGTACATCCAGTACGAGGGCGATACTCCGCCTTGCGATGCGTCCCCGCGGCCCCAAGGGGCCGGGGGAGACCCCATGCACCGGACGCCGCGAGCTTCCCGGCAAACCTATCCGGTCACAGCACTAGGGCCGGGCGGACCGTCGGTGACGGGCGAGCAGGTGGACGGTGGTCCACGGCATGGCCAGGACGGCAGCCACGCCCAGAAGAGCCGGACCGCCGCCGACGAGGAGCGTGGCCCAGACGAGGACCGCCGTACCGGCAGCGAGGGTCGCGGCGATGGTCCAGAGGACGCCGCGGAGCAACTTCCGTGCCGGGCGGCGGGGCCGGACCGGCGTATCGGCGGGGGACGGCTGGAACGACGGCCCGGGAACCGGTGCCCGGGAGACCGGCCGCGCCGGCACTGCTGTTGCCGTGCCGCCGGGCGAGGGCGGGCGGCGCACGCCGCCGGGGCGGGTGCTGTGAGGCCGCCCGGGGCGGCCGGTTTCTCGATCCGTGTACATCATCGTGTTCCCCCGTGGTGTGAAGGGTGGTTCCGCAAGGCCCGTGGCGAAGGGGCTTCCGGCGACGGTGGCCCCGCCGGGGTCGGAACCTGCCCGGTGGCGGAAGCCGTCCGGGCCAAGAGGCCGGGACGACGGCGCCCACCGAGGCGGTCGCTTCCGATCACACCAGCGGGGGCGACTTCTGGCCAGTTGCTACGCACCGTAAGGTCCAGATCTTTCGGCGAGCGGTCCGGACCTTTCGGTGGGTCCACTCGGCCCCGCTGTGACGAGCGGACATGTCCGCGCCCCTCGTCATCCACTGCTCCACGAGGGGTGGATGACGACGACGGCCGGGCAGGCCGTCGCGCACACCGAGTTGCCGGCGGTTCCCGGCCGCCGGCAACTAGGGTCTTTCGTTTGGGTCTTGCCGGGCTCGCGTGCCCCGGCACGCACGTTCGCAGCGTGGTCGTTGGAGGAAGGAGCCCACGCTCCGCGTGGGCTCCTTCCTCCGCCTTGCGATCGCACGCACCGGAACCCGCTCACCGATGCAGCCCTTAGGGGGCGTGCACTGCTCGCTGACCGCCCTTCACGTCCGGAGCGGGACGACCGTCACCGGTTCACAGATGCGTGTGATGCGCCGCGCGCTGCGAGGGAACCCGTCGGCTGAGCGGTCGATTGCGGCGGCCGGGGTCGGCGGACGCTGCACGATCCTGCGGGCCGGCCATGACCAGTGCCTCGAAGAGGGCGCGGCCCGCGACCATCGCCTGACGCATCGACTCGATGTCGCTGTCACCCTCGGCCGCCGCCAGGGAGGCCTGGTGCAGCCGGCCGGCGCCCTTGCCCTCCACCGGGAAAAGTACGGAAAGGGCCCGGACCCGGAGTTCGGGGGATTCGGACGGAAGGCCGCGGTCGACGGCCAGACGGTGCAGCAGTTCGTCGGCCTTGGTCGTCGCCACCCCGGGGGCATCCACGAACTGCTCCTGGATTCCCGTCCACAGGGCCACGTACTGCTCCCGATCCCCCTCGCCGAGAGGCTTCAGCTTTGCGAGACCGATGCGCGCCCGAAGACCGGCGACCCCGGTCCGTCGCACCGGACGCGCGAGTACGAGAGCGAGGATGATGGCCGCGGCCACCCCGAGGATGGCAAGTGCACTGACGGACACGACTTCCTCCTTTGACCGGGGATTTCTCCTTGGAGAGGTTCCGTTACCCACTCGTTACCGCGTTCGGACGGGTGCAAACGCGGACGTTCGACGGGGATGGCGCTCCCGGTTTGACCACGGGACTGCCGGGTACCCGGCCGGTGCCCAGGAAAAGGCTCAACTCGCAAGGGAGCGCTGGACCATGGACGGAACGAGGAAGACACCCGCCCGGGCCGAGCAGGCGGTGGGTGCGGTGAAAGAGGCAGTAGGCCGTTTGGTGGGGAACGAGCGGATGACCACCGACGGGCGGTCCACGCGGGCGAAGGCCGACATCCGTGCGGCCGTGCACAAGGTCAGGGACGCGTTCAGGCGATGAACGTGCTGTCAGCGCACCGCGCGAGACGCGGATTCACGTCCAGAGCAGTGGGGCGGCGGCCGTAACGGCCGCCGCCCCGTTTCGTGGTTCCATCAACGGCCCGGTGCCCCGGGCCTGGTGAGGTTCGTCCGGCGACGTAGTGGCACACGGCCCCTCCCCGGCCCCCCGAATGCGCGTCAACGGGTGCCATGTCCGTAACTCACACCACATTTCCGCTGTTCGGCAGGGCATCCACGGCAAGGAGCGGCGCGAGTGCAAATATTGGCGGACGGCAAGTATTCTTCTTGCGCCCCGTGGCCCGCGTGCGGTCGAGGGGGAAGGGGTGGTGGGCTGTGAAGGGCACTGTCGGTGCTCAGGGTTCAGAGGCACCGGTGCCGCCGACATCGGCTCCCCGGGTGCCCGTGACCCGGGTCTCCCCGTCCGAGCTCAGGGCGGGCGCCGATTCGTCCCTGATGATCCTGCTGGTCGAGGACGACGACGGTGATGCTCTTCTTGTGGAGGAGACCCTCCAGGACAGTGGCCTGACGGCTCGTCTGACCCGGGCCCGCTCGCTGGCGGAGGCACGGGAGCAGCTGAGCGGTGCGAACGAAGCGCCGGCGCGATGTGTGCTCCTCGATCTTCATCTCCCCGATGCCAACGGCCTCGACGTCGTTCAGCAGGTACTGGCCGCGGCCCCCGGCGCCGCTGTCGTCGTCCTGACGGGCCTCGCCGAGGAGGATGCAGGCCTCTCCGCCGTGGCTGCGGGAGCCCAGGACTACTTGACCAAGGGCGTCTTCGAGCCCATGGTCCTGGAACGTTCGATCCGGTACGCCGTCCAGCGCCGCCAGATCGAGCACGCGGCCGTCGCCCTGGAGGCGAGCCGCATGCGAGCTCAGGAGAACGCGCGGCTGGAGCGGGGCCTGCTGCCCTCCCCGTTGCTGCAGGGCGGCTCGGTGAGCGTGGTCTCCCGCTATGAACCGAGCCGGACCCTGGGCCTGCTCAGCGGTGATTTCTACGATGTGGTGGAGACGCCGGACGGAACCGTCCACGCCGTCATCGGCGATGTGTCGGGACACGGACCCGACGAGGCGGCACTGGGCGTCTGTCTGCGCGTGGCCTGGCGCTCCTTCACGCTGGCGGGTGTCACAGGCACCGGCGTGTGCTCGTTGATGCAGAAGGTCCTCGTCGCGGAACGCACCGGATCCGAGATCTTCGCCACGGTGACGACGGTCGAACTGCCCCGGGACATGACCAGGGCGACGATCGTGCGCGCCGGCCATCCGCCCCTGCTGTTGCGCGAGCCCGATGGTGTGCGGCTCGTCGAGACGGCCGTCGGGCCGGCTCTCGGCCTACTGCCGGACGACCCCTGCGTCTGGCGCGAGGATCATCTGGAGCTGCCGGCGACCGGGGCGCTGGCGCTCTTCACCGACGGCCTCTTCGAAGGCCGGGTCAGCGCGGACGGCCGCCGCCTGGGAGAGGACGGCCTGCTCGCACTGGCCGGAGCCCATGCCGGGAAGCCGGCGGACGAGTTCGTTGCGGCACTGATCTCGCAGACGCATGCACTCTCGGCCGATCACGGCGGCCACAGCGACGACGTCGCGCTCCTCCACCTCGAATGGAAGCAGCAGAAGTGAGCAACTCAGGCGCTCCGCAGCACCGCGGCCGCGACCGCTCGGCGAGCGTGCGACGTGCGCGTCTGACGGTACCGATGTGGTTCGGACTCGCCTTCATCGCCATCCTGGCCGTCGTGTGCGGATTCGCCGTGGTCGGTGCGCAGATGCTGGCGCAGGCCACGACGAAGTCCGATGCCCTCGTTGACCGCATCCAGCCGGCCAGAGCGGATGCCTACCGTCTGCAGAAGGCGCTGCTCGACCAGGAGACGGGTGTGCGGGGATTCGTCCTCAGCCGGGACGCGCGCTGGCTGGAGCCCTACACCCAGGGCCGGAAGGAGGCGGACTCGGCCGCCCGGAGTCTGCGGTCGGCCCTGGCGCGCGATCCCGAGCTGCTCTCCGCTCTCAAGGACCTCGAGAGCGCGGCCGAGGAGTGGCGGAACAACCGGGCCGAGCCTCTCGTGGAACGGGCCCGCCAGGGACGGGTGCCCCCGGGGGCGACGGCTGAACTCCAGCAGAGCAAACTCGCGTTCGACGGGCTGCGCGACCGGTTCGACCGGCTGAACCAGGACCTGCTGGCGCAGCGGGCAGCTGCGAGAGCCGAGATGCACCGCACACGAGCCCACCACAACTGGCTGTTCGCAGGCATGCTCGCCGCATTCCTGGCCATCGCCGGCGCTCTGGGATTTCTGCTGCACGTGGCCGTCGGACGCCCGCTCCGGGCCTTGCGCGTGGCGTCCCAGCAGGTCGCCGACGGCGACTTCGGACATCGCATCGCGGCCAGGGGTCCGGCGGACGTCCGACAGCTCGCGGCCTCGGTGGAGGCGATGCGCGTCCGTGTGATCGCAGCGCTGGATGCCTCCCATGCACGCGAGCAGCTGCTTGCTCAGCGAACGGCCGACCTCGACGAACAGGCGGTGGAGCTCCGGCGCTCCAACGCCGAGCTGGAGCAGTTCGCCTACGTCGCCTCGCACGATCTGCAGGAGCCACTGAGGAAGGTGGCGTCCTTCTGCCAGCTCCTCGAGAAGCGCTACGGCCAACAGCTGGACGCGCGGGCCAAGCAGTACATCGACTTCGCCGTCGACGGCGCCAAGCGGATGCAGATCCTCATCAACGATCTGCTCACCTACTCCCGAGTGGGACGGGTCGACGACGCCAGGGAGCAGGTGGAGCTCGACGCCATGGTGGACAAGGCGCTGGTCAACCTCGGGACGGCAACGGAGGAAGCAGAGGCGTCGATCGAGCGGCCGGAACGACTGCACCCGGTCACGGGCGATCCCACCCTGCTCACCATGCTCTGGCAGAACCTCCTCGGGAACGCCGTCAAGTTCCGGGCAGCCGACCGCGCGCCTGCCGTACGCATCACCGTCGAGCCCGACGACAGCGACGGACAACCCGCCTGGCGCTACTCCGTGACCGACAACGGCATCGGGATCCCGGAGGAATTCGCGGAAAAGGTCTTCGTGATCTTCCAGCGCCTGCACGGCCGTGACGTCTACACCGGCACCGGCATGGGCCTTGCCCTGTGCAAGAAGATCGTCGAGCACCACGGCGGCCGCATCTGGATCGACACCGCCCATACCGGCGGCACCCGGATCCAGTTCACCCTGCCCGCCCTGTCCGCGGCCCGCCACCGGCCCGAACCCGGACGAGCGGAGCCGCCCGGCGTCCCCACCGTCCGTAGCGAGCACACGCCCCTGAGCACAGGAGATCACGCATGAACGCCGCCACCCAGCCCATCGAGGTCCTCCTCGTCGAGGACGACCCGGGTGACGAGCTGATGACCCGCGAGGCATTCGAGGACAACAGGATCGGCAACACCCTTCATGTGGTCCGCGACGGGCAGGAGGCACTCGACTTCCTCTACCGAAAGGGTGAGCACACGGCAGCGCCGCGCCCGGACCTCATCCTCCTCGACCTCAACCTTCCCAAGTACGACGGCCGGCAGGTCCTGGAGCGCATCAAGTCCGACGAGGAGCTCACCCACATTCCCGTCGTCGTCCTGACCACGTCCGCGGCCGAGGAGGACATCCTCCGCAGCTACCGTCTGCATGCCAGCGCCTATGTGACCAAGCCGGTGGACCTGGAGCAGTTCATCGCGGCGATCCGGAAGATCGACGACTTCTTCGTCACCGTCGTGCGGCTCCCGCGCTCCTGACACGGCAGACAGACCCACCGGAGACCCACGTGGACGAATTCGCCGCTGTTGAGCGGGCC
Source organism: Streptomyces sp. NPDC043861 (assembly GCF_056435905.1). Taxonomy (NCBI): domain Bacteria; kingdom Bacillati; phylum Actinomycetota; class Actinomycetes; order Kitasatosporales; family Streptomycetaceae; genus Streptomyces; species Streptomyces sp. NPDC043861. The sequence goes on from NZ_JBWKDP010000013.1 coordinate 12,476, forward strand.
CTGCGCAGCGCCGCCCCGGATGATCTGCTGAGTGTGGTGACCACGGCACTCATGGAGCAGTGCGGAGCGAGCCGCGTCGAGTTGCGACTCGCCGACTACGGGATGCGCTCCTTGCAGGCCGTCGAGAACGTACCGTTCACGACACCCTCCGTACCGGTCCACGGCAGCCCGCAGGGACGGGCCTTCGGATCCCAGGAGCCGTACGTGGCGCGGGACGCCGGCTCCGGGGAAGCGGTGATCCATGTGCCGGTCACCGTCCGGGGGGACCGGATGGGTGTTCTGTCGGTGGGCCTGCCCGACGGGCGTGACGCGGAGGCCCTGCTGCCGCGCCTGCAGTACATCTGTGAGGCTCTGGGCCATGAGATCCTCGTCGCCGAGCGCGACACGGATCTGTATGTGCAGGCGCGCCGTGCGACCCGGCTGACTCTTGCGGCCGAGATGCAGTGGCAACTGCTTCCGGGACACTCGTGCGCCCGCGCCGAATTCGCACTCGGTGCGCACCTCGAGCCCGCCTACGCGATCTTCGGCGACAACTACGACTGGTCCGCGTCGGCAGACCATCTGACACTGACCGTGACCAATGGCATGGGCGAGGGCATCGAAGCCGCTCTGCTGACCAATCTCGCCGTCAACGCCCTGCGCAACGCCCGCCGGGCCGGGCTCGATCTCGCCGGGCAGGCCATGCTCGCGGATCAGGCGGTGTACGCCCACTACCAGGGGCGTGCCCATGTGTCCGTGCTGCTGCTGCGGTTCGACCTCGCCACGGGTGAGGGGGAAGTGGTGGATGCGGGATCACCACGGGCGTGGCGCATGCGTGACGGCTCGGTCGACCCCATCTCCTTCGAGGCCCAACTGCCCCTGGGCATGTTCGAGGACACGGTCTACGTGCCCGAGCGCTTCACCCTGCACCCCGGCGACCGACTGCTGTTCGGCAGCGACGGTGTGTACGACGCGGCGTCGCCGGGCGGCGAAAGATACGGCGAACGGGCACTGTCACGGGCGCTCGGTGCGACCAGACTGCTTCCGCCCGCACAGGTACCGGACGCGGTCCTGCGTGAACTCGCCGAATATCACGGCGAGGCGCCCCTGGACGACGACGCACTGGTGGTGTGCCTCGACTGGAACGGGCGGCCTGGCCCTCAAGACGGTGTGCCCCCGGCCGACGGCGCGCACTGAACCGAATCCGCAGGGCCCCCGAATGGCCTCGGACCATGGTTGTCATCTCACGGACGCCGTCCATGCCGGGCTCCCCGCGGCGGCCTGCCCCGGATCCGTCAGTCGGGCGGTGTCGAGCGGCCCGGTGCTCCGTCGCGAGTGCAGTCCTCTTGCCGCCGGTCCACCGCCTCGCGGAATCCCGCGAGGCCCTCGAGGAGTTCCGCACGGGCAGCGGGGCTCATGGCCTCGATCGCCGCCAGCAGGACCTCCTCCCGCTGAGCCCGCAGTTGCAGGAGGTACGACCTTCCCCGGGCGGTCAGCCGCAGCACCAGCTCCCGTCGGCTCACCGGGCTCGGTGTGCGCTCCAGGAAGCCGACCGACTCCAGCCGGTCGCAGAGGCGGCTGACCGACGAAGGGGCGGAACCCAGCCGATCGCCGAGCGCCCGAAGATTGATGCCCTCATCGCGTTCAAGGCTGTACAGAACGCGCAGCTGAGACGGGGAAACCGGAGGCGACGACGCGATCTCACGGCCCCTCTCCCACAGCACCTCGAGCAGCTCCACGGCCTCGCAAGCGGCTTCGGCGGCCTCGCCGGACCATCGCGGTGAGGCAGTCGGGTCCGCGCTCATGTCTCTGCCACTCCGAATCGGTGCTGTCGGTGCCGGCCTCTCACTCCTGCCGTGCGGCCGGCCCCGCACGGCAACCATAGCCTCCTCGCGCCTGCCCCCTTCGGTGAGCACAGCACTCTGCCGGCCGGGTTCGACGGACGGTACCCGGCGGACGGACGGAACGGCGCAGTTGCGTCGGTCGGTGCGTATCCCCGAAGGCCGGGGCGATGTCAGGCCGAGCGTCTTCGTCTCTCGGGCGCGGGGCGACCGGGCTGCTCCCCGGTGCTGCCCACTGCGTCGTGGAACCCTGCCAGCCCTTTCAGCAGAGCTGCGCGGGCGGACGGCGTCATCGTGGCGACGACCTCGAGCAGCGCGTGCTCGCGCTTGGACCGGAGCTCGGCCAGATAGGTCCTGCCCTTGCTCGTGAGATGCAGTTGCAACTCACGTCGGCTCACCTGGCTCGGGCGCCGCCGGACGAACCCCAGCGCCTCGAGACGGTCGCACAGCCTGCTGACCGAGGGTGGCGTGGAGCCCAACAGCTCGGTGAGGGTTCGCAGGTTGATTCCCTCCACGCGATCCAGGCTGTACAGCACACGAAGCTGGGAAGCGGACACGGGCGACGACGGCACCATGTCCCGGCCGCGTTCCCACAGCAATTCCAGAAGTTCTATGAGGTCCTGTGCCCGTTCCGGCGACTTGCACGGCCGGCGCCGGGGAGACGCGGAGTCGGAGTTCGCACCCATGGCAGACGCACCCCGGTTCAGAAGTCTGCGGCCGGCGGAGTACGACCGCACCGACCGCTCACGTCCGGACCGGTCCGGAAAGCGGTGCGGCATCGACAGCCTCGGTGAAACGTGTTCTGTACGTGGTAGGTGCGCATGGCCTGCTGGACTCCCTTCGTACCCGTCGTCCGCAGCACGTCGCGGCAACCGCTCCGGCCGCCTGTTCACCGGCCGGTGGCCCCGGACATCCGGAGCGCCCGGCTTCTGCAGTCGGCGACCGGCTGCCGTGCAGACGAGTCCGTGGTCGCGGTCTTCGCCGCACAACAACCCTATCCCGCCACCGCGCCAACCCTGAGGGCTTGCTGCCGTGCAGGGCGGAAGCCCGTCGTCGGCGGATTTCGGCCGGGAGTCGCGCCCGAGCGTGCGCCGCTGGGGTGGGAGGCCCGCCCGCCTGATGCGTGTTCCGGCCACGATCGGGCAGGCTCATCATCCATGACCGTCTATGTCGTCACCATTCCCGGCACCCTTCTCAGGGAGCTGACCGCAGAGGCCCGCACCGAGCTTGTCCGCGCGCTCAAGCCGGCAGATCCACGGGGCACCGATTTCGGTGCCGCGGAGGATCTTGACATTCTCACCTTCTACGGGGACTCGTCCGCATTCAGTCTCCGCCTCGAGGTCGAGGCGGACGACAATGCGTCGGCCGAGGGCAAGGCCCGTGATCTGGCGGTGGAGGCACTCCGGTCCGCGGGCCTCTCGGCGGCGGAGGCACCTCTCGGAGATCCGGTCATCACCGGAATCGATGCGGAGCAGTGATGCGCTGCGGTCCCACCGTCAATATCGCCGGTGGGACCGCGTTCCGCGAGATCCGGAAGCTCCCGGCCCTTTCCTCCTCGTTCCCGGCCTCATTCCTGCCCGCGGTCAGGAATTTCGGGACCGGGTTGTGTGCCGAGGAGAAATGCGGGTAACAGGGCCAGCGTCCGACACACAGGAAACCTGAAATCCCCGGAGCGAAAGGAGCCCCTTGGTGCTGATGGCTCACCCCGCGGTTCTGAGGAATCTCGTCGAGCAGTACGAAACCCTTCATGTGCTGCATGCCGAGGCCGGGAGCCCCGAAGTCCGGCGCCGTATGAACGACATCGCCTACACCCTGTGCGTATCCACCGGCACGCGTGACGTCGACGCAGCCCTCACCGCTGCTCGCCACCGGCTGCCGTCCGGGGCCCTGCCCGAGGACGACTCGCCGCTTCAGGCCTGAGCGCCGAGCACCGCTGACGGACCGGGCGCGCCGGGTACGGCGGCCCGGTGGGGTCGTCGAGCCCCCGGACCAGGCGTGTGCCACCGGGCTTCACCGCGGCCACGGCGCCGACACCGTAGGAGCCACTTGCAGAGCCGTACCCCTCGGGAACACCCCGAACTGCATTCCCGAGGGGTACGACACGTCGCCGTGCTCAGCCGGCTCAGCTCAGTGACACAAGAGCGGTGATGCGTTTGCCGCCGTGGGCATTCCGGGTGATCGCGATGCTCTGTGCGAGGGCGAGGACCAGGCGCCAGCCGTGACCGCCTACGCGGAGCCGGTCGCCCCCGTCGGCGCGGTCCGGCAGCCGCGGCAACTCGTCGCTGCGGTCCCCGACGCTCACGCGGAGTCCCTCGTCCGTCACCTCGGCCTCGAAATTCGTGATGCCGCCGCCGTGCCGGAAGGCATTCGTCACCAGCTCGGACGTGACGAGCAGGGCATCGCCCACCGGGGTGCTGTGCGCGACGGCTGCACGCGGTGACCCCGACTCGTCGTACAGCAGAATCTCCACTCGCTTGCGTGCCTGTGCCGGGCTGCTCGGGACGGGTATCTCCATGCGCACAGGTACGTTCAGTTCACCAGTAGACACACTCCAACACCTCTGCGTCCGTCTCTGTCGGCCGCCCGGGCGTCTCTCCGGGCTGTTCAAGAACCGCGGGCCCGCCGCGGAGGGAGGGCAGCGGGCCCGGCAATCGCGTCATCGTTTGCGACGGGTCCGTGGTCTTTCGCCTGACCGTTCCGGCCCGTGTCAAACCTGTGGCATGCGTCCCACGGCCCTTCCGTCCGGGGCGGCTCAGGCGGCGGCCGCGGCATCCACCGTCGGCCGCACGTCGAGGACCATGTCGCCCCCGGTGATCTCGAGCAGTCGCAGCAGCTGTGCCTGAGGGGCGGCGATGCGCAGATCGGTGCGCTGGTGGATGCGCAGCACCAGATTGAGGAAGCTCGAGTCCGCGAAGGAGATGCCGGACGCGTCCAGGATCACTGTGGGATGCGCTGCGGACGCTTCGGTGAGGGCCTCCGTGAGCGGGGTGAGGGTACTGAGGTCAAGATCGCCGCGCGCGGAGATCACCTGGAGTCCGCCGAGCGCATACCGGGCGACGGCCGGTCCGACGGTGGTCCGTCCGGTTCCGTGGGTGAACGGGGACTGATCTTCAGGGCTCACGTCCATGGAGGGAGTATGCCCGGTCATGCCCCGGGGCACAGGAGGGCCCGGGCCGGAGAGCCCCGGCCCGGGCAGAAACCCTGTGCAGCATCCGGACCGTGTCGTTCCGGCATCGGGCGCCTCAGGGGCGTGGTCCGGCCGTCTCGTTGCGGTCAGTCCAGGGGAAGCAGGACGCTGATGGTCTTTCCACCGCCGCGCCGGGGTGTGATGTCGACCCTCAAGGCGAGACGTTGGACCAGAGGCCACCCATAGCCGCCGAGCGGGAAGTCGGGGGCGCTCGCATGCCGCCGTGCGACCGGCGCCCGGTCACTGTGGTCGCTGACCGAGAGAAGGAGCCCGCCGTCCGTCACACGGACGGAGAAGTCCAGGACGCCACCGCCGTGGCGGATGGCGTTGGTCACCAGCTCGGAGGTGACGAGCAGCGCGTCGGTGAGCGCCGCGCCGGCGCGACCGGCTCCTGACCCCTGACCGAAATGCTCGTGCAGAAGCTGTTCGACCCGGTCACGGGCATCGGCCGCACACGACGGCACCGACAGCAGGGACGGCCGCTGCTCCTCGTCCGCAACATCGTTCGGCGACACGTTCACCCCCGTACACGCATCCACGACGGCCCGGTGGCGGCCGTCCCCACACGGCCAACGCCGTGCGCAGCGTCTCCAACTCCGGCAACGCGTGACGGCCTGCGGGCAGGGTCACCGCGGTCACCGGTCTTCACCACCGTTTACCCAGAAGACCGCATTCATCACCATCAACAGGCCGGTCGGTGAAGGTGGTCGGGTGTGGCGGATGTGGTCCGGTGACGTCGCAGAGAAGTCTGACGCGGAGTCAACGTACCTTCGATGCATGCAGTGGCGGAACGGGGGTAGTCGCGGGTTACCCGCGCATTGCGGGCCCGAACGAGATGGGGTGGGCGCAGCATGGCAGCCGTGACGGTAGCGACGACGGCACGAGCGAAGGCAACGGACGCGACTCGGACTTCTGTCACCGGATGCGGGTCCGAACTGCCTCGGATCGCGGACCCCCGCACCGTCGAACCGGCGGACGCCCGGGGCATTTCGCGCGACTTCTTCCACCGCCTGGCCCAGCTGGAGGAGGGAACGCACGAGTACCAGTACGTGCGCAACACCCTCATCGAGATCAATCTGTCGCTGGTGAAATACGCGGCTTCCCGGTTCCGGCACCGCGGCAGCGGTGAGATGGAGGACATCGTCCAGGTCGGCACCATCGGGCTGATCAAGGCCATCGACAGGTTCGAACTGTCCCGGGAGGTCGAGTTCACCTCCTTCGCCGTCCCGTACATCGTCGGGGAGATCAAGCGGTTCTTCCGTGACACCACGTGGGCCGTCCATGTGCCACGACGTCTTCAGGAAGCACGGGTCGAACTGGCGAAGGCCACCGAGGAACTGCGGACCCGGCTGGGTCGCATGCCGACGGTCCGGGAGCTGTCGGAACTGATGAGTCTGTCGGAGGAAGACGTGATCGAGGCCCGCAAGGCCTCCAACGGCTACCACTCCGCCTCCCTCGACGCGGCCCTGAGCGGTGACGACAGCACCGACGGGGAAGCCGTCCTGGCCGACTTCATCGGCCAGGAGGAACCGGGGCTGGAACTCGTCGAGGACTTCCATGATCTGGCCCCGCTGATCACCCGGCTCGACGAGCGCGAACGCCTGATCATCCATCTGCGGTTCGTCGACGAACTCAGCCAGGCGGAGATCGGCAAGCGCCTGGGCGTCTCCCAGATGCATGTTTCCCGGCTGCTTGCCCGCATCATCAGGAAACTGCGGGAAGGCATGCTCGAGACCGCCTGATCCGCCGTCGGACTCCGGGGCCTCGTCCAGCGGAACCCTGTGTGCGTGTTCGCTCGGGCTGAGGCGGCCTCTCCTCCACCCTCGACCCCTGGTTCGGGCCACGCCCGAACCAGGGGTCGAGGGTGCCCTGATGCCCAGCAGGTGCGCGAGTGATGGGCGGCGCCCGGACAGCGACGGCCGGGCGCGGAGCCGGTCGGACACGGCATCCCCGAATCCGGCCTCCCCGTGGCCCAGGAGGCCGGTCGGGCGGTGCATTCACCGGGAACGGACGAGGTGAGCCGGGAAGTCCCGATGGGACGAAGTGGCCCCTCCCCGAGCCGGGGCAACCGCGGCTTCGAGCGTGGCGCCCCCTGCGCGCCGGGCCTGCAGGCGCCGGGCACGGGGGAGTTCCCGGACCTCGCCGTACGAGGAGTCGAGTGCAGGCAACAGTGGCGGATGGGGCGGGCCGGAGGGTGCGCGGCCGCCGCGTCCACCGGCGGGGTCGACGTCCGGCGGGTGCGGACCGGTGCGGGTGATGCGCGTACAGGTCGTGCCGGATGCGGGGTGCGTATGAATTCCCCGACTCAGGGCACACGAAGGTCACACGAATTCTCGGAGGTGGGTAATTGTGGTCCCCTTGTTGCTCGTTCTTCTTCTCGCGCTGATTCTTTTCGGCGCCGGTTTTGCGCTCAAGGCCCTGTGGTGGATAGCCGTATGCGTTCTCGTTCTGTGGCTGCTCGGATTCGTCGTGCGCCCCGTGGGGCACGGGGGGCGGCGGGGGCGCTGGTACCGCTGGTAGTGGGCAGCTGCCCCACGGGCGCGGTAGGCGACAGGGCCGGCTCCGGTGGAGCCGGCCCGTCTCGTCGGGGTCACCGTCGGCCGGCCGGATGTCGCGTCATGGAGAATTCGATGGCGCGTTCCCGGGAATGCGTGCGCCTCTCCGGAACCTCTCCGGAAATGCCCCTTCGGCGCCGGGCGCTTCGGCCGGTCGGCGGTTATCACTGTGCGACGAGCACGGCCACGCCGGTGATCCGTCCGGCCGCCAGATCGGCCAGGGCGTGATCCGCCCGCCGCATGGGGTAGCGCGTCACCCGCACGGTGGGGCGCAGCAGTTCCGCTTCGGCGAGGAAGGCGCGGCCGTCCGCACGGGTGTTGGCGGTGACGCTGCGGAGGGTCCGTTCCTGGAACAGATGCCGTGCGTAGTCGAGCGGGGGCATGGCACTCAGATGGATCCCCGCGATGGCGAGGGTGCCGCCTCGGTCCAGGGCCTCGAGCGCCGCCGGAACCAGGCCTCCCGCCGGTGCGAAGAGGATCGCGGCATCCAACGGGTCCGGGGGTGCGCCGGCTCCGGCGGTCGCCGCGCCGAGCTCACGTGCCAGTTCCTGGGCCCGGGGTGAGCGGGTGACGACATGGACGCGGGCGCCCCGGGCGATGGCGAGTTGAGCCGTCAGATGCGCGGAGGCTCCGAATCCGTAGATGCCCAGCGTGCCGCCGGCCGGCAGATCGGCCCGCTGGAGCGCCCTGTGGCCGATGATGCCGGCGCACAGCAGCGGTGCCGCGTCCTCGTCGCTCCATCCGTCCGGGAGGCGGTAGGAATAGCGTGCATCCACGAGGGTGCGGTCGGCGAAACCGCCATGGACGTCCCAGCCCGTGTAACGCGAGCCCGGGCACAGATTCTCCCGTCCGGTGCGGCAGTGGCGGCACTCACCGCACGTGCCAGCCAGCCAGGCCGCTCCCACCCGGTCGCCAACGGCCGTGTCCTGTACGCACGTCCCGGTCGCGACCACCTCGCCGACGATCTCGTGGCCCGGTGTACAGCGCGGTCTGCGAGGCGGCAGGTCTCCCTCGGCCAGATGCAGATCCGTGCGGCAGACCCCGCATGCGCGGATGCGCAGCAGCAGCTCGTGCGGCCCTGGCTCCGGGGTCGGGCGCTCCACGAGGCGCAGTGGCGCGGAGGAGGAGACCGGAGCCGGGCGCTCGACCACCCAGGCGGACGTGGTCCCCTCACGCGGAGGCGACAGGGGTCTCTTCATCTGCGATCACCGCTCTCCTGTTCACAGGGAAGCGAATTCTGCGCGCATGGGGGCGTGAATCGACCCGTTACGATCGTATCCGTGAATCCGGGAGCGGGCCCGTCCGCTCCCCGTACCGGCCGGTGCTGCTTTGTCCTGCCGCCGCCCCTCGGTACGGTCACCTCATGAAACAGGTCGGCGCTGTCCTGATCGACATCGACGGGGTGCTCACGGTGTCCTGGAAACCGCTGCCCGGTGCCGTCGAGGCGGTCGGGTGGTTGCGGGAGGCGGGCATTCCGCTGGCGCTGCTCACCAACACCACGTCGCGGACCCGGGCCTCCATCGCGACGGTCCTGGCGGAGGCCGGTTTCCCCGTCTCCGTCGACGACATCCTGACTGCGCCCGCCGTGACCGCCGCGTATCTCACCGAGCACCATCCCGGTGCGCGGTGCCTGCTGATCAACAGCGGCGACATCGACGAGGACCTCGAGGGCGTCACCCTCATGGACCCCGATGACGACGTGGCGGCGGACGTGGTCGTCATCGGGGGCGCAGGGCCGGAGTTCGGGTACGCGACCCTCAACCGCGCTTTCGCCCATCTTCAGCGTGGCGCGCACCTGGTCGCCATGCACCGCAATCTGTACTGGCGTACGGAGGCCGGGCTCCAGCTCGATACCGGGGCCTTTCTGCCCGGACTGGAACGCGCTGCCCGCGTCGAGGCCGAGGTGACCGGCAAGCCCGCCGCGCCCTTCTTCGCCGCCGCCCTGGGCCGGCTCGGTGCCGAGCCCGCGCAGACGCTGATGGTGGGCGACGACATCGAGTCCGACGTGCTCGCCGCCCAGCACAACGGGCTCACCGGCGTCCTTGTCCGGACGGGCAAGTACCGGCCCGAGACGCACCGGGCGGCCTCCGGTACGCCGGACCACGTCCTGGATTCCTTCGCGGACCTGCCCGGCCTCCTGGAACGCCCTGGTCGCTGACTTCCGGCCGGTCCCGGAATCGGCTCGGCGTGCCGCTGGGAGGCCGGCCCGCCCCGTTTCAGATGTGCGGGCTTCGCCCGTCGCTTCCCGGCCCTCGGACGGGCCGTGCATGCCCCTGGACTTCGGAACCACCGCGTGGTGACATGCATCTGTCAACTCCGCGCGCGAAGCGGGAGCGCTCGGAACCGTTGATCTGCCGGTTCGGGCAGTCTCCCGGAAACGCACTTCATGCGGCGAATTCAGGATCCCGGGTGCCCGGTCCGCCGAGGGCAGCCGGATCGGACTCATGACGCCCCAGGAGGGTGAGAATGAGATCAGCCTTCACACGCACGCGATTACCCATGGCACTGGCCGCCGGTCTGGCGCTCGTCGGCATCGCCGGGGGCCCCGCCTCGGCTGCCGAAACGCCCCTCACATTCGCCTGTCAGGCCACCCCGCCCATCGGTGGTCCGCAGAGTCTCGACGTCGCCACCGGCGTCAACGCCACAGCCCCCGAGTCGGTGGCCGCGGGCAGCGACTTCAAGGCCACTCTCGCTCCTTCCGCGATCACCGTGCCCGGCTCGGTCAGCGGGTACGCGGTCAAATCCATCAGCAACATCAAACTGAGCATGCCGGTACCTGCCCATGCGACCCTGACGGGGCAGTCGCTCTCGGGCGGGTCCGGGATCGGCTCCGGCGTACCGAGCATCGCGGTGACGGGCAGCACCATCGTCATGACCGTGCCCGGCCCGATCAAGGGCGGGAGCACCTTCACGCTGCCCGCAGTCCACCTGGACCTGAAGGCCGGAGCGGCCGGTACGACCGTCACGACGCAGCTCGCCGGCAGCAGCTACAGCGACCCCGGTCTCACCTTCACCGCCGGTGTGACCGTCGTGTTCTTCCCGGTCAATGTGCCGACGTCCTGCTACCCGTCGCCCAGTCCGGTGCTCAGTTCGACGACCGTCGAGTGAGTCCCCCGGTCGACGACCGTCGAGTGAGTCCCCCGAACGCATCCCCCTTCCGGCCTGCCCGCCCCTGCCGGGTGCGGCGCCGGATGAACAGCACGGAGCGCCGGCGCGTATAGAAGTCGGGGCCCTGGTTTCCGGGGCCCCGCACAGCTGGTGACACCGTGTCAGTACAACCTTGGGGCCGCGGATGAGGCACGCACGACGGAACCTCCAGCGGATCGTCCGGCTCGCGGCGGTCGGCGGGCTGGTGTTCGGCTCGCTGATGGTCTCCGACGCGATGGCGGGTGAACCGACGACTCCAGGCCCGGTTGCCGTCGGCAGCCCACAGGCCGACGATCCGATCACGCGACTCGTCTCACGGCTCGGCACGGCCCGGACCGCGGGCAGCTGGACGGGGGATGACGGCCGCCGCGTCGTCGCGGTGACCGACACGGACGCGGCGGAGCAGGTACGGCGGACCGGAGCCAAGGTCAAAGTCGTGAACCAGAGCATGGACAGGCTCCGCTCGGCCACGACAGCCCTGGGCGCGGAGCCGCGCGTGAGTGGGACCGCCTGGGCGGTCGACTACGCGTCGAACAAGGTCGTGGTGCGGGCCGACAGCACGGTGTCCGCAGCGGACTGGTCACGCCTGTCCGACGTCGCCGAGCGGATCGGCGGCTATGTGCAGATGGAACGGACCAAGGGCACCTTCACCACACGGCTGAACGCGGCCGCCCCGTTGTTCGCAGGCAACAGCCGCTGCTCCGCGGGCTTCAACGTGACCGACGGAAGCAACTCCTTCATCCTGACGGCCGGCCACTGCGGCTCCGTCGGCACCCCGTGGTTCGGCAACCGCCAGAGGGACGGCCGGGTGGGCACGACCGTCGCCTCCAGTTTCCCGGGCCAGGACTTCTCTCTTGTGCAGTACGACGAGGGCCAGTCCCTCGAAGGTGCCGACGTCGTGACGATCGGCGGCGGCCGAGGGGTGCGGATCGTCGGCGCAGCCGATGCCGTGGTCGGGCAGCAGGTCTTCCGCAGCGGCAGCACAACGGGGTTCCGTTCGGGGCAGGTGACCGCGCTGAATGCGACGGTCAACTATCCGGAGGGCACGGTCACCGGACTGATCGAGACCACGGTCTGTGCAGAACCCGGGGACAGTGGAGGCCCGTTGTTCGCACAAGGACTGGCGCTCGGTGTCACCTCGGGGGGCAACGGCGACTGCACGACCGGCGGTGTCACGTTCTTCCAGCCGGCCGTCAAGGCGATGGGGGAACTCGGTGTGAGCCTGATCGGCAGGCCTTCACCCGGAGGAGACGGCTCCGGTGCGAGCCGGCAGCCGGAAGCTCCGGCGGATCCGCCGTCGTCCGCAGCCCAGCCCGGAGGGCCCGGGGACCCCGGCGCGCCCGCCCCGCCGGCAGAGGCTGCCGGGCCCGGAATCGTTACCGACATCGCGGACGGGCTCGGCCCCCTGGGAGCCGTCGGACCGGGCCTCGCCGTGGTCGCGGCCAGTCTGCTCCTGCTGATCGCCAGCCGCTGGATCCAGTCGGCCCAGGGCCGCAGGAACTACCGGGACTACTACTCCCAGACGTGGGCCTGACACCCCAGTCGGTCCGTACCGCCGGCCGCAGAACGCCGATACCCCCGGCGGTGCGGGCCCCGGGTCGCAGGCAGGGCGGCCGAGTTCGGTACGCGGATCCGCGGGCGATCCCGTCCCGCCTGATTTCGCCCTGCGCGACGCAGACGTCCCCGCCGCGCCCGAGCGCGGTGACGACCCGGCCGAGCACTCCCAACAGCCAGGGGCTGTTCCGCAGTCGCCCGGCGGGCGCACGACGACAGCTGTGGCGTCTCGCCGCGTTGTCGGGTCGCCCGAATGCGCCCGGTACGAGGGCGACCTCCGCCTTGCGATGCTTCCCCTCGGCCCTGGCGGGCCCGGGGAGACCCCATGCATCCGACGCCGCGCGCCGGGCCACAAGGAGTTGAGGAATTGTGCAGCCCTTGATACCCCAGCAGTGGTTCGTGGTGACCCGTGGGGCAGAGTAGGGGCGTGTCCACATACGAGACGATGCAGTTCCACCTTGAGACCGAGCGGCTGACAATGCGGCCGTGGGCCGAGTCGGACGCCGCCGAGTTCTGCGCCCTCCTGTCTGAACGCGGCAAGGGGACGCCCACGGTTGAGCACATCCGGACGTCCATCGCGGAGCTGCTCACCGCGACGGCGACTACGGGGATCGCCCTGTTGCCCATCCAGCGCCGTGACGAAGGCGACTTCATCGGCTACTGCGGGCTGATCATCGGCCGCTCCACCGTGGAGGAGCCTGAAATCGCGTATGAGCTGTTCCAGCGCGTGCATGGGCGTGGCTACGCCACCGAGGCGGCCGGTGCGGTGCTCGATGCCGCTGCCGCGACCGGGCGGAAACGGCTCTGGTCGACCGTCGGCGCCTGGAACACACCGTCGCTCCGTGTCCTTGAGAAGCTCGGGTTCGAGCGGGATCACGTCTCCACGGAAGACAACGGTGAAGTGGTCTGGCTCACACGCTCGTTGCCGTGACGCGAGGTCGCGCCGGGGGGCTCCAGCCGGAGTACTGGACATCACGGACACTGCCCGACGGTCCCGCCCTGGTGGGTGAACCTTCCCGGCATGGTGTGGCGGGTCATGACCTTGCTCATCATTGGCGCCGGCGGCTTCCTCGGCGGGGAAGTCGTAGGACGAGCAACCGCTTCCGGGTACTCCGTTGCCGGGACCTTCGCGAGGGACCCCGGTCGCTTCCCCGGGGTCAATTGGCTGTCTCTTGACCTCCGCCATCGCGACGGGATCGCCTCGGTCCTCGACGAAGTGCAGCCCCGTGTGGTGATCAATGCGGCCTCGATCCTGATCGCCCGCCGCGACGGCCTCGACACCTCGACTCTGTCTGCCGGCCGACGGGCGGACGCGCGCGTCCCCGGACCACTGGACGTACGCCTGGACAGCAGCGGAACCCAGCACCTGCTCCGAACCAGGCTGCGCGGGGCTCGCGAATTCCTGTCCGGCGCGGGCGCAGGGACGCGGCACCTGCAACCAGCGTCGACATCGTGACCCATCGGCTTATACGCCAACTCGACCGGTAGTCGGTCCGTCCTGCTTCAGGACGCCCGGTCCGGCTGTGGGCGCAGGCCGTCGAGGATGATGCGCAGATAGCGGCGCCAGTCGACGACACCCGCCTGCACGACATGGCAGAGGCCGATGTACAGCGGTGACATGTCCGCCACGGTGAGATCCGCGCGCACCGAGCCCTCGGCCTGGGCGCGCCCCAGCACCTTGCCGGTGAGTTCGTTGAGTTCGGCGATCGCCTTCTCGTCGAACGTGCTGCCGCCGACCATCGCCGTGACGGTCTCCGCGTAACCGCGGTCCTGCTCCTGCATGAGCGCGCAGAATTCCAGTGAGCGGGTGAGGCCGTGCCAGGGGTCCGGGTCGGGAAGGACCTCGTCCCGCAGGAAGTCCACGGTCTGCTGGAAGCGGTGCTCCACGATCGCTTCCGCCAGCGACTCCTTGGTCGGGAAGTGGCGGTAGACCGTTCCGACGCCGACTCCCGCCCGGCGGGCGATGTCGCCCATCTGTGCGTCCCGGCCCGACTCGGAGAACGCGGCCCGTGCCGCGTCGAGCACCTTGAGCCGGTTGCGGGCGGCGTCGGAACGCAGTTTGCCGCCGGCCGGTGTCCTGGAAGGGGGTGGGGTGTTTGACAAGGGGAACCGCGCTTCCGTATCGTCGTTCCGGAATCGGACATCCGATTCCGCTTACCACTTTAACCCACAGGAGCGTATCCCTACCATGGCCACGCCTCCCACTTCGGCGTTATCGCCGGATCCTCTGCGCTGGAAGGCGCTTGTCGTCCTGGCCGCAGCCCAGTTGACGGTGGTCCTCGACGCCTCGATCGTGAATGTCGCCCTGCCTTCGATCCAGCGGGACCTGCACTTCGGCGACTCCGACGTCCAGTGGATCGTCAACGCCTACGCCCTCGCCTTCGGCGGCTTCCTGCTGCTGGGCGGCCGGACCGCCGATCTGCTCGGGCGGCGCCGGGTGTTCATGACCGGCCTCGGCCTGTTCTCCGTGGCGTCGCTGCTCGGAGGCCTTGCACCCACTGCGGGCTGGCTGATCGCCGCACGCGCCGGCCAGGGCCTCGGCGCCGCGATCATCGCGCCGGCGGCGCTGTCCATCGTCACCACGACCTTCACCGAAGGCGCCGAGCGCAACAAGGCCCTCGGTATCTGGGGTGCGCTCGCCGGTGCGGGCGGCGCCATCGGCGTACTGCTCGGAGGCGTGCTCACCCAGTGGGCGGGCTGGGAGTGGGTGATGTTCGTCAACGTACCGATCTGTGTCGCGGCGGCCGCCCTCACCCCGCGGCTGGTCCGCGAGAGCCGTGGTCACGAACGCACCGGGGTGGACTTCGCCGGTGCCGCACTGGTGACCGGCGGCCTCAGCGTGCTCGTCTACGCCCTCGTGGATGCCGAGCGGGCAGGTTGGGGCTCCACCCGGACCATCGGCCTGCTGGTGCTGTCCGTCGCCCTGCTGCTGGCCTTCGCTGTGGTCGAACTGCGTGTCGTGAAGCACCCGGTGATGCCGCTGCGCATCTTCCGCAACCGCAATCTCTCCAGCGCCAACATGGTCTCCCTGCTGGTGGGTGCCGCGCTGCTGTCGATGTTCTTCTTCATCTCGCTCTACCTCCAGCAGGTCCTCGGCTTCTCCGCCCTGGAGGCGGGGCTCTCCTACCTTCCCTTCTCGGTGGCGAGCATCATCGCTGCCGGTGTGGCCTCGCAGCTGGTGACGAAGGTCGGGCCCAGGCCGATCCTCCTCGCCGGCCTGGTGCTCACCGCGGCAGGGCTGCTGCTGTTCACCCGTATCCCGGCCGACGGCACATTCGCCGGGGACGTTCTGCTTCCCTCGGTCGTCGCGGCGCTGGGACTCGGGTTCTCCTTCGTGCCCGTGACGATCGTCGCCGTCGCCGGTGTGACACCGCAGGAGTCGGGCCTTGCCTCGGGTCTCATCAACACGACGCAGCAGATCGGTGGTGCGCTCGGTCTCGCGGTGCTCTCCTCGGTGGCCAACGCCCGCATCGGCGAACTCCTGGAAGGCAGGCGGCCCGACGCGGCCGCCACGGCGGACGCGATGACGGAGGGCTTCCGGCTGGCATTCGCCGTCGGAGCCGGATTCGCCCTGCTCGGCGTGGTGATCACCCTGCTGGCCGTCCCCAGGACCGACCGTTCCACGCGGGACGACGTGCCGGTGGGGGCAGTCTGACGCACCGGGACTGCGCGGGGCCCGGCCACCGTGGACGGTGGCCGGGCCCCTGTGTCCTCTCCGGCACGCCGGGGGCTGCCCAACGGGTCGGGTGAGCGCCCTGCGCAACCCGTTTCCGGTCGACGTGGCACGTTCCGGTCGACGCGGTGCGGGGCCGGAACTCTCGGTCTGCGCACCGTGGGCGGCCACCGCCGTGCGGCCGAGCCGCGGCTGCATCATCCGACGGAACGCGCACGCCACCGCGTGCCCGGCCAATGGGACGGTTGTGGCCAGGGCCGATGCGCGATGCGGGCAGGTCGTCACATCGCGAGGGGACTGCCCGGGCCTCGTCGTCGACGAAGCCCGGGCCGCCGGTTCATGCCGATGGCCGTGCCGTTGCCGTGCCGTTGCCGTGGTGATGAAGAGCAAGCAGCGAGTGCATGCCGTCGGAACGTGCGAAACGGATGGTCAGGTGCGGCCGGGTCCCAGCCGCCCTGCTGTCTGTGTCTGCGTACGCGCGGCTCACGCGCCGCCGGACGCAACACACTGCAGCAGGGCGAACGAGGCCCGATGCGGTTCTAATAGGACAGCCCCGGGCAGTACACCCCGCCCTCCGGCGCCGTGTACGTGCCGCGTGCGACGAGCGTCTCCAGCCGCTCCAGTGAAATGCCCCGTGTCCGGACGGCCCAGCTCAGCGTTCCGGGAATCAGCCGGCCCGGTATGCGCAGCCGAGGGGCGGGGCCGTGCGGAGCGTCCCTGCGCATCAGTTCACCGGCGCCCGTGTACAGGGCGCGAACCGCGGCCTCCGAGACGGCCGTCAGATGGCCCAGGTCGGACAGTCCCGTCGTGTAACCGGAGACCTCGCCGGTCGTACGGTCCACGACGACGTACGGGGCCGACCATGCGAAGGCCCGCTTGGCGGCCATATGGATCTCCCCGTCCCGCGTATGGCCGGTGACCCTCCGGTACAGCTCCTGGCATGCGGAGACATCCGCCTCGGTCATCGCACGGACCTCGTGGCCCGCCATGTTCCCGGGCGTGGGCGGTGCGTAGCCGACGACCACGGAGAGCTGCTCGCAGGGTACGAATCCGAGCGACGTGTACAGCCGGTAGGCACTCAGGTTGTTGGTCACCTGCACGGCCCGGACGGACTCCCGGCCGAGACGGTCGGCCGCCGCGATCACCTCGTCCATCAGCAGCCGCCCCACCCCGCCGCTCTGTGCAGCGGGCGCCACACTGAGCGGGCCGAAGGCGGCCACGGACTCACCCAGGACGAGGAAGTTGGAGCCCATCACGGCGTTCGTGCCGTCGACCGCCACCAGGGCGATACAGCCGGGTGCGGCGAGCCGGTCCCGGAACATCTCCGCCACCGCATCCACCGAGGTCCACTCGGGCGGAAGGCCCAGTGACGCGTTCAGCGAGTTGAAGGCGTCGAAGCAGATGCCGGCCATCCGTGGCAGGTCGTCCTGGGTCGCCTCCCTCACGCGTGGGGCTGCTCCGCCGCCGTCGTCCGGCGCACTGCCCGGCTGCGGGAAGTAGCCGACGCGGACGAAGAACTCCACGTACTTCTCGAAGAGTTCACGCGTCATCGGCGGGCAGTCGATGCCGGTTCCCGCCAGCAGTTCCCGCGTCTCGGTGGTGTCGACGGTCAGATAGTGGTTGCGGCCGCTGTGGATGGTCGACTCGAACGCGTCGATCATGGGGATCATCGCATTGTCGCGGCCGGCCCGGATGCGTTCGACCCAGGCGTCCCAGCGCAGTTCGTCAAGACGGTAGCCGAGGGACCTCAGGGAGGCCGTCATCTCGGAGAACGGCAGATGACTCCGGTTCGCGAGGTGATGGTTGCGCCCCGCGGCGGAGGCGTCGCGGGACAGCCGCAGGATCGCCGCGCTCACGTGGTCGACCGGCACCAGATGGAAGATGCCCGCAGGGTCGGCGGGTACGGCTCCGGCCTGAACGATGCCCTTCATACTGAGCCAGACGAAATCATGGGTCTGGCAGAAGCCACGTTCCGAATCGCCCGAGATCTCGTCGACCCGGTAGACCGAGACCGGCAGGCCCCGGTCCCTGGCGAGGCCGACGATCTGCTCCGCCACCAGCTTCGTCTGCCGGTATCCGGAGGACAACGCCTCGGCCGGGCCGGGCGGATCGGACACCTTCAGGGCCACCCCCGGCACGGCCTCCGCGGCGAACACGCCCGTGGACGAGACATGGTGGACGGGGACGGTCCGGTGACGGGCGGCCAGCCGCAGGATCTCCTCGGTGCCCGAGACGTTCGCAGCCTTCAGCGCCGAGTAGGGGTACAGACCGTTGACGGTCGCAGCCGCGTGGTAGACGGCGTCGACGCTGCGGGCGAGGGCGTCGAAGCGTTCCGGGCTCAGACCCAGCCGGGGCCGGGTGAGGTCGCCGACGACCACGGACAGCCGCGAGGTGTCGATGCCGTCCCAGAACTCGTACCACTCCAGGTTGTTGCGCAGCCGCTCGTGTGCTTCCGCCTCATCGGCCCCGCGCACCAGGCAGTGCACGGTGGCACGGGTCGTGCGCAGGAGATCGCGCAGCAGGAAGGCGCCGAGGAATCCCGTCGCGCCGGTGAGGAACACCTCCCGGGGGTCGTCCGAGACCCGGATGATCTCGTCGGCGGGGACGATGTCGTCGGCGAGTGCGACCTCGGCGGCGAAGTCCACCGTGTCGTCGTCGGCACCCGCTGCGGCGGACGCCTCGCTGAGGACCTTGGCCAGCAGATGGTCGGCCAGGACTGCCAGGGTCGGATGCTCGAAAACGAGGGTCGGGCGCAGGCTGACGCCGCAGAAGTCGCTGATCTGGTTGCGCATTTCCACAGCCATCAGGGAATCGACGCCCATGTCCAGGAACGGCACATCGGGATCGATCTCGCCCGCGTCGGCGTGACCGAGGACGGCCGCCACCCGGGCCGCCACCTGCTCCATCATGTGGAGGAGCTGCTTCTCCCCGTCCAGCCCGGCGAGACCGGCGGCGAGGGCGGCGGCAACGGCCGGCTGCTGGCCGGGCTTGAGTGCCGGCCCGGCCGGATCCGCCTCCCCGAGGGTCGCCGGCTCCGCCACGGCTGCCGGTGCGGCCACGGCGGCGGGGGCGGTGGTCACCGGCAGCCAGTGGCGCCTGCGCTGGAACGCATAGGTCGGCAGCGTGACGTGCTCGGCGCCGGTTCCCTCGAAGAACTTCTCCCAGTCGACAGGGGCACCGAGAGTGTGCAGCGCGGCGGCGACGCCGACCGCGGTGCCGGCGTCCGGCCGGTCACGACGGGAGAGCGGCAGCGCGTGGTGATCGTCGTCGCCGAGGATGTCGCGCACCAGCGCCGTCAGTACGCCGTCGGGACCCAACTCGACGAAGGTGTCCGTGCCCTGGTCGCGCAAGGTCCGTACCGCGGGGGCGAAACGGACGGTCGAGCGCAGCTGCCCGACCCAGTACTCGGGTGTCAGCAGCTCCCCGCCCGCGGGCGCCCCGGTGACCGTGGAGACGATCGGAACGGCCGGAGCACGGAAGGCGAGCGTACGAGCGACGGACCGGAACTCCTCCAGCACGGCGTCCATACGCGGTGAATGGAAGGCATGACTGACCGTCAGGCGCCCGGTCCTGCGGCCCCGGGCGGTCAGTGTGTCGGCGAGCCCGGAGACGGCGTCCTCGTCGCCCGAGACCACGACCGACCGCGGCCCGTTGACGGCGGCGATCCCCATCCGGGACTCCTGCCCTGCGAGCAGCGGCAGCACCTCCTCCTCGGTGGCCTCCAGGGCGACCATGGCACCGCCCCCGGGCAGCGCCTGCATCAGCTCGCCGCGGGCGGTGACCAGCCCGGCGGCATCGGGCAGCGAGAGCACTCCGGCCACATGCGCCGCGGCCAGTTCGCCGATGGAGTGACCGGCGAGCGCGTCGGGGCGCACCCCCCAGGACCGCAGCAGCCCGAACTGGGCCACCTCCAGGGCGAACAGAGCCGGCTGGGCGAACGCGGTGCGGTGGATACGGCCGTCGTCCGCCGCCCCGGCAGGGGCGAGCAGCAGCTCCCTCACCTCCGGGGCGAGATGCTCGCACACGGTGTCCAGCGCGTCGGCGAACACGGGGAACGCCTCGTACAGTCCGCGGCCCATGCCCGTCCGCTGGGAACCCTGACCCGTGAAGAGAAACGCGGTGGTCCGGCCGGCCCCCGCGAGCGCCGCGGTCAGCCCGGCCGCAGGCTTGCCGGAGGCGAGCGCGCCCAGGCCGCGCAGCAGCCCTTCCGGGTCGTCGGCGACCACGGCGGCCCGGTGCTCCAGGCCGGCCCGGGAAAGCGCCAGGGTCCGGCCCACGTCCGCGGGGCGGAACTCGGGCGCTGCCCGCAGGAAGGACTCCAGGCGGCGGGCCTGTTCGCGCAGCGCGGCGGGCGATTTGGCGGACAGCAGCCACGGCACGGCGGCGTGGGGGCGTGGGGGAACACCCTCGTCCGGGGCGGCGGGTGAGGGCGGCGCTTCCTCCAGGACGACATGGGCGTTGGTGCCGCTGATGGCGAAGGAGGACACGCCGGCGCGCCGCGGGCGTGCCCCGTCGGCCGCCCAGGCTCGTGCCTCGGTCAGCAGACGTACCTCTCCCGACGTCCAGTCGACGTGAGGGGAGGGCCGGTCGACATTGAGGGTCGCCGGGAGTACCGCGTGCCGCATCGCCTGCACCAGTTTGATGACGCCCGCGACGCCCGCCGCGGCCTGGGTGTGCGCGATGTTCGACTTGACGGACCCCAGCCAGAGCGGCCGCTCCGAGGACCGGCCCTGCCCGTATGTGGCGAGGATCGCCTCGGCCTCGATCGGGTCGCCGAGCGTGGTGCCCGTGCCGTGGGCCTCGACGAGGTCGACCTCCGTGGCGGCCACACGCGCATCGGCGAGAGCCTGGCGGATCACCCGCTGCTGCGCGCGGCCGTTGGGCGCGGTGAGCCCGTTGGACGCGCCGTCCTGGTTCACGGCGCTGCCCCTGATCACCGCAAGCACCTGGTGGCCGGCCCGGTGCGCGTCCGAGAGCCGTTCCAGCAGCAGGACGCCCGCCCCCTCTCCGAAGGCCGTCCCGTCCGCCGCCTCGGCGAAGGCCTTCACCCGGCCGTCCGGGGCCAGGCCGCGCTGCCTGCTGAACGTGATCATGTCGTCCGGGGTGGCCATCACCGTGACACCGCCCGTGAGCGCGAGCCGTGACTCGCCGGAGCGCAGGGAACGGCAGGCCAGGTGCAGGGCCACCAACGAGGCGGAGCAGGCCGTGTCCACGGTGATCGCGGGGCCCTGAAGGCCCAGGGTGTAGGACACCCGGCCCGACATCACACTGCCCGATGTGGCGAAGCCGAGATAGCCCTCGTACTCGGACCCGGGCGCGGCGAGCGTGCTGTAGGTCTGACCCTTGGTACCGACGAAGACGCCGGTCTGTGAGCCGGCGAGTCGGGTCGGATCGATGCCCGCCCGCTCGAAGGCCTCCCACGCCACCTCCAGCAGCAGTCGCTGCTGCGGATCCATCGCGGTGGCCTCACGAGGGCTGATGCCGAAGAATCCTGCATCGAAAGCGGACGGGTCGGTCAGGAAGCCACCGCGGGACGCATAGCTGGTTCCCGGCCGGTCGGGGTCGGGGTCGATCAGGGTGTCCAGCGGCCACCCCCGGTCGTCCGGGAAGTCCGAGGTGACGTCCCGTCCCTCGGCGATCAGCTCCCACAGCTGTTCCGGTGACTCCGCCCCGCCGGGGAACCGGCAGGCCATGCCGACGATCGCGATCGGCTCGTCCTCGTCCGTGGACCGGGCGACGCCGGTGGCCAAGGGAGCGGCTGTGGTCGAGCGGGTGCCGGATGCGGTGTTCAGCTCCGCGACCAGCCGGTCCGCGAACGCAGCCGGCGTCGGGTGGTCGAACACAGCCGTCGCCGGGAGCCGGAGCCCGGTCGCGGCGCACAGCCTCTGCCCCACCGCCACGACGGCCAGTGAGCCGAGCCCGAGGTCGACGAAGGGCCGTGCGGGGGCGATCTGTTCGTACGACTCGATGCCGAGGGCGCCGGCCACTTCGGTGCGGACCAGTTCGAGGACCGTGCGGGTCCGCTCGGCTGCCGTCATGGCGGACAGCCGCCGCGCCCACTCGCCCGGGTCACCCTCGTCCGCGTCACCGGACTGCGTGGAGGGCGCGGCACCGGCTGCCACACCGAGCAGCCGGGGGCCCGCGTCCGCCAGCAGATGCCGGGTGATCTTCCCGGAGGCGGTCCGGGGCACGCGCTCGACGGCGTACAGCTTCTCCGGCACTTTGAAGAACGACAGACGCCCGCGGCAGTGTGCGAACAACGCCTCCGCGTCCACGCCCTCGGGGCCCGGCACCACATAGGCGACGGGCACCTCGCCGAGGACGTCGTGCGGCTCGCCGCCCACTGCCACGTCGGCCACGCCCGCCGCACCGAGCAGTACTTCCTCGATCTCGACGGGGTGGATGTTCTCGCCGCCCCGGATGATCAGCTCCTTGATCCGGCCGGTCAGGGTCACATGCCCCAGGGCGTCCCGGCGGGCCAGGTCGCCCGTGCGGTACCAGCCGTCGCGCAGCACCTCGGCGGTGGCATCGGGCTGTCCGTGATAGCCCAGCATCAGGTTGGGCCCGCTGACCCAGACCTCGCCCTCCTCCCCGGTGGGCACGTCCCGGCCGGACCTGGCATCGACGAGACGAATGCCCACACCCGGAACGGGAGGTCCGGCCGATCCGGCGACCCGGGCACCGGCCGGTGCGTTGGAGGTGATCGCGCCGGTCTCGGTCGAGCCGTACTGGTCCACGAGGGGGACTCCGAAGGCCGCTTCGAAGCGGGTGCCCAGGGAAGCACCGCCGGCCGAGCCCGCCACGAATCCGAGCCGCAGCGCCGGGAGAGCGGTGTCCTCCTCGCGCGAGCGGTCCAGCAGATAGTGGTACGTCGTGGGCACACCGGCGAGGAACGTCACCCCGTCCTCGCGCAGCGCGTCCAGCACCTCGGAGGAGGCGAAACCGCTCATGAGCCGCGCACTGGCACCCACGGCCGTCACACCCATGACGCACAGGTTCTGGCCCAGCCCGTGGAAGAGCGGCATCGGCCACAGCAGCCGGTCGTCCTGCGTCATCCCGAGGACCTGTACATGGCACGACGCCACCAGCCACAGAGAGCTGCGCAGGGAGTAGAGGACGCCCTTGGGCCGGCCTGTGGTGCCCGAGGTGTAGAGCATCCACGCGGGGGCGTCGAGCGGATTCTCCTCGGGGGCCGGTCCCTCCGGCTCGGCGGTCGCCAGTTCCTCGTATCCGGCGACGTCCAGGGGCGCGTGCTCCGGTGGTGGGGCATCACCGGTGAGCACGATCCGCAGCCGGGGGCGGCCGGGCAGCACGCGCAGCAGCTGATCCAGCCGCGCCGGATCGCACAGCACCACCGACGCCCCGCTGTCGTCCAGGAAATGGTCCAGCTCGGCGTCGGACGCCTGCGGGTTGAGCGGCACTGTGACGCCGCCCGCCCGGATGACGGCGAGACAGCTCTCCACAGCCTCGACGCTGTTGCCCATCAGGACAGCCGCACGACCGCCCTTCTCCAGCCCCAGGGCGGCCAGATGCCCGGCGAGCCGAGAGGTCCGCAGGTCCAGTTCGCGGTAGCTGACGCTGCGTCGGGCGTCGGTGAAGGCGACCTTGTCCCCGATCCGGCCGGCGTGTCCACCCAGCAGCTCGGACAGCGGCCGGATCATCTCAGTAGGCATGTCAACGCACCTCTCGGCTTTGTGCTCAGTGCTTGGTCGGCAGTTGTGGCCGTGCCGTCAGCGGACGGCGAGAACGGTCCTGGTCGGGCAGGAGAACTCCAGGGAGCCGTCGGGGCCTGCGAGGACCCTCAGTGCCTCGCGCGCTTCGTCGGTCGCCTCGGCCACCCGCTCCGAGGGCACCAGGTCCCACTGCATGCGCGTGGTGACCGTCCAGGTCCAGTCGAGGTAGTCGTCGATCGTCTCGAAGCGGGACTTCGCCGGGACATGACGTATCCGGACGTCGCTGAAGCCGCTGTCCAGGAAGGCCGCCGCAGTGGACTCCTCCGAGACCAGCGGGCCACCGAGCCCGAGGACGACCTTCCACGGGTCCTCGACGCCCTCGGGGAGGTACCCGGCCAGCACCCCGGCGAGGATCTCCGCGGACTCCCAGCCCGCGGCGAGTCCGCCGTTCTCGGTGGGGAACGTCGTGGCCGCGAACCGGCCCCCGGGCCTGAGCGCGGCAGCGGCGCAGGCCAGTGCCTTCTCCGGCTCCGGCAGCAGGAAGAGGACCATGCCCGCGCTCGCCGCGTCGAAGTGCTCATCGAAGGCGAAGTCCTGGGCGTTGCCGAGCTCGGTACGGGCCCAGCCCGACACTCCGCGGGCACTGATGTCCGCGGCGCATGCGTCGACCATGCCCTGGGCCTGGTCGATGCCGAGGACCAGGCCGTCGGGGCCGACCTGATGGGCGATCGGGAACAGACAGGCGCCGCGCCCGCAGCCGATGTCGAGCACCCGCTCGCCCGGCTTCAGATCCAGCAGGTCGGCCACCATCTTGCCGAGCGGATGGAAGATCATCTGGCCTGCCGACTCGTACTGCTCGGCGGACTTGTCGTAGGCGTCCCTCACCAGGGAGGTGATGCGGATGTCCTCAGTCATGATGCGCTCTCTTCTTGATTCAGTGGATTGTTCGCCGTCGGCTGCACAAGGCAGCCGACACGGAATTCGGCACAATGTGGCATGCCGTCCACCCGCCACCACAACTCATCCGGTGTGGGCAGCATTTCGGATACGACGACTTCCCCCTCGGGAAGCCGGGCGATGTCGAGAACCGACAGCGGATCGGCGAAATCGACGTAAAGCGGCTTCGGTTCGGCCGGGTGCTTGACATAGGCGTGGCGGGGAATGCCGTGGAAGGTCCGAAGCCGCTGCACGGCCAGCCACTGCGCAAACGTGTCGCCTGCTCTTTCCGGGATGGGCACACGCCAGCGCGCACGTTGCAGCACGACCCCTTCCGCCACGATTCTCGGGGTGTACGTTCCGAGGTCCACCGGAACCGGCACCAGCGCGGGCCGGGACACGGCCCGGTGCAGCGTGGACGACAGATCCCCCGGGTACAGCAGCCGCCGCCGTCCACCGACCAGCACCGAGTCCGCCGAGGCGGGGACGACGGCCTCGGCGATCGGCACCACCTCGCTACGGTCCTTGTCCGACAGACCACTCAACTCAATGGCAACGCCGGGCAGTTCGGGGGTCACATGGGCGCTGCGCCGGCGGGAGACGATGGTCGCGGCCGTCCCCGGGGGGACGATGCGTTCCACCCGCCCGGTGAACTCCGCCCACAGCCCGTCCGGGTCGCTGTGCAGCGGCCGTTCCAGACCGCCGAAGACGGAGCTGCAGTCGTCGTGCATCTCGGAGAGCACCCAGGTGGCAGTGGCCGGGTCCGGACCCGCGGCCATCAGGTCCGGGCTGGGCAGGCACGCGTCCTCGGGACCGTAGGACACGGTGTCCCACAGCGGCGCCAGTGCCTCCTCCAGTGCGCTCCGGCTCAGCTCGACGAGGGGCGGACGGCCACCGTCCCTGCCGACTGCCTCGGCCGCCTGTGCGACCAGACGGCGGAGCACGGCATCCAGCCGGTCCCGCCGGTCCGTGCGTGCGGGAATCTCACGGGTGGCCAGCGCCGCCAGCGAGGCGGGAGCGCCCCGGAGCGTGTCACGCAACGCGTCGCGGGCGTCCTCCCGCGCCAGCAGGGCCGCGAGGAACGAGAGGGGGAACACGGCCTGTGTGACCTGGCGGATCCGGTCGACGACGGGTGCACCGAAGCCGACCCGCTCGCTCAGCGGGCTCGACCTGTCCTCGTGGAACAGCTCACGGTCGGCGTAGTGCTGACCGCTGTTGCGGGAGACGTCCCCGCCGACCTGTTCGCAGGCGCCCTGTGCCGCTGACAGGTGCCCGGCACGCTGGGGCCAACCGGCCTCCGCGTACTTGTCGCGGGCTTCTGCGAGTTCGGTGATCGTCGCCGTGGGGTGATCGGCGGCCAGCCTGGTCAGTGCGTGCAGCTCGGTCGCGGGGAGGCGCCAGGGTGAGACGACCAGGGCCGGCCCCAGCGCCTTCACCAGCTTCGCCGCGTACTCCCCGGATGCCTCGGCCGACCCGGGCCCGGGAGCGACTCCGGCCGCGACCAGGAGCACGTCCAGACGGCTTCCCGGCCCGGCCGCGGCAGCGCGCCACAGGGCCAGCGCGGGAGCGGCGACCTTGAACCTGCGGCCGTCCACGGCCCGTTCCAGTACCCGGGAGGAATCCGGCTGCCGGAAGAGCGGGCTCGGCCAGACGTGCTGGAGCGTCAGCGGGACTTCGCGGGCGGCCGTCTCCCGCAGCTGCTCCACGAGCCAGGCACTCGCCTCCACCACGACCTTCTCCCGGCCCGGCGGGCCGACGAGCACGGCCTGCTCCTGTTCCGGCAGCAGCCGGCCGAAGAGCACCGGGCCGAAGAACGACACCGTCTCGCACTTGGTGGCGAAACGGCGCAGATAGCGGTGCAGGGTGTCCACCCGTCGGCGCAGAGCACGTGGCAGGACGGCCCCGTTCTGCTCGTCGGCCCACCCCGGATGGGCCAGTGGCGGGGTTTCGAGCGCGGTGCGGAAGAACGCCGGATTCGACACGAACACGGCGTGCCCGAAGGCATCGAGGCCGGCGGCCTGCGCCGTACGCAGCCGGGCCCGGTGCAGCGCTGCGCCGAACTCGTCCCGGGCTCCTTCCAGTTGCTCGCCGAGGGCGGCAACAAGTGTGTTCCAGCCAGAGGCCCAGTCCGGCCTCCCGGTCGCTGCGAGAATCCCCGCGCACCGCTCGTCCAGGGGTGCACCCTCCTCGACCAGCCGACGGCAGCTCTGCAGGGCCCGCAGCGAGCGCTGTCGCGGTTCCACGTCGCGTACGGCCTCACGCAGCCCCGGCCAGAGATCGTCCAGGAAGCGCATGCGCTCCGCGGCCACGGCGTCCTCCGCCGCCAGCACCCCGGCCGCGGTGTCGAGCAGCTCCGCGGAGGCGAGCCCGTCCAGGAGACCGACCGGAAAACCCGTCGCCCGCAGCAGCGACCAGGGCATTGTCTCGACGGAAAGTTCCCCGCTTCCCGCGCGCACGTTCCACGTCAGTGAAGCCATGTCAAATCTCCTGACTGGTCTCGCTTTTCGCCCGCAGCTCCGGTAGGAAATAGATGACTCGCACAGCTGCCGGCCCCACAGTTGCCGGCGAGCCTGTTACCGGTATTCCGGAGGAAAAAGTGCAGATGAGGATTTCGCCTCGGACAATGCGTCGTTGCGGCGACACGGTGAACCGCGCCGAGGAAAAGCTGATCGCCCTGTCGAGGAGTATTCACGCCGAGCCGGAAACGGCATTTCAGGAGTATCGGAGCGCGGCCAAGGTGAGCGGCCTGCTGCGGAAGGAAGGATTCGAGGTCGAAGCCGGCGTCGGGGGCCTGGAGACCGCGTTCACCGCCCGCTTCGGAAGTGGTCCGCTGACGGTGGGACTGTGTGCGGAGTACGACGCCCTGCCGGGCCTCGGCCATGCCTGTGGACACAACATCATCGCCGCGTCCTCGGTGGGCGCGGCCCTGGCGCTGCGTGACGTGGCCGACGAACTCGGCATCACCGTCCTGGTGGTGGGGACCCCGGCCGAGGAGGAGGGCGGCGGAAAGATAACGCTGCTGGAGGCCGGGGTCTTCGACGAGGTGTCGATGGCGATGCTCGTGCACCCCGCCCCCGAGGACAACTGCGCCCCCAGTCCGCTCGCGCTGGTCGAGCTCGAAGTCCGTTACACCGGCCGGGAGTCGCACTCCGCGCTCGCCCCGCACCTGGGCATCAACGCGGCGGACGCCCTGACCGTCGCCGAGGTCGCCGTCGGTGTGGGCCGCCAGCACTTCGAGCCGAGGCAGCAGGTGCACGGCATCGTCACCCGGGGCGGCGAGGTGCCCAATGTGGTGCCCGCCCACACCAGCGCCCTCTACAACCTGCGCGCAGCCGACATGGAATCGCTGAGTCGCCTCGAGGCCCGTATCAAGGCCTGCTTCGAGGCCGGGGCCGTCGCCACGGGCTGCACGCACGAGATCCTGTCCACGCCCGCGTACGCCGAACTGGTGCACGACCCCTTCCTGGTGGAGGCCTATCGGGCGGCAGCCGTCGAACTGGGCCGCCCCCTGGTGTCCAGGGAGGAGGAGCGCACCATGCCCACCGGCAGCACCGACATGGGCAATGTGAGCCGGACCCTGCCCAGCGTGCATCCGAGCATCGCCATCGACTGCGGGGACGCGGTCAACCATCAGCCCGAGTTCGCCGCGGCGTGCGTGACGCCCGGCGCCGACCGTGCACTGTTGCAGGGAGCCGTCGCGCTCGCCTGGACCGCGGCGCAGGCCGCCCAGGACGACCGCACCAGGGAACGGCTCCTGGCAGGGCACCGGGAACGCCTCGGTGCGGAGGGGGCACCGGCGCAAGGCGCACCGGAATAGGGACGCTGCGCCGGCCCCCGGCCGCCCATGGCCGCACAGGCGGGAGAACCCGCGTCGCCGGGAGTCGCCGGCGACGCGCGCGCCACGGCCTGCGCGGCCGGGCAGCGTCGGCGGGGACTCCTCGTCCCGATGACGATCGGAATGACCGGGATTCACGGCAGCCGCACCACGGTCTCGCCCTCGGCGGTGTCGATGTGCACCGCGGAGATCCGTGGCCCGGCGGCCCGGTCGACGGTGACGGGCAGTGTTCCGAGGCCGGGCCATCGCTCCGCCCAGCCCTGTTCCTGCGCCGGACCCGTTTCAAGGCGTCGCAGCGCCCTCGGGCACACCCGGTGTCCCGCGGCCTTGAGATCGCCCGCCACCCGTGCCGCGCGCGCCTCGGGATTGCCGTAGCTGAGGAAGAACGGCAGCACCCGGCTGCGCCACGACAGGTCGAACGCCGCCTCCGCCCACGGCACGCGTCCACCGTCCGCACGGACGGACTCGCCGCGGAACAGATCCGGATCCGTCCCCGTGACCTGCTCCACCTCATGTGCGGTGGAGTCGATGTCGCTGGTGAGAGCAGCCCAGTTGAGGAAGGCCGGGCCGTTCGCGGTCCGCTCGAGGAACAGGCGCCCGAAGTCGCTTCCGGCCAGCTTCTCCTCGTCGTCGGTGACGAGCAGCTCCAGATACTGGACGTCCGGCGTGTCGAAGGGCACCACCCAGCTCGCCGTGCCGTCCGGGTTGGGACTGCCGTCCGTGATGCCGAACCCATACTGCTCCCACAGCAGTTCACGCAGCGGCTCGACGGTCCGCGCGCCCAGGATCACATGGTCGATGCGCATCACGCGGCACCACCCAGTGCATGGGAGGGGCACATGCTGTACGGGAGGGCTTCCCAGTCGTCGCCGATCAGTCCGGCCGCCATGCCCTTCCCGGTGCATCGTGCGGACAGCAGCCCGTGCCCGGCGTGGCCCGCAGAGAGGAAGATCCTCTCGCTTCCGGGCAGCGCCCCAGCCAGCGGCCGCCCGGTACCGGACACCGGCCGCAGTCCGGCGCGCAGCTCCACGGGAACGGAATCCCCGAGCCCGGGCATGGCGGTGGTCGCGAACCTCAGCAACTGTGCGATGCCCTGGGTGGTCACGTGCTCGGCGAAGCCGGCGTCCTCCTCCGTCGCCCCGACGATCACGTCGTCACCGACACCGGGCGCGAGGTAGTACGCGGAGGAGAGGATGCAGGTCAGCTTCTCATCGGTACGCAGTACGGCCATCTGGCCCCGCTGCGGACGGACTCCGGTGGCCTCGGCCAGACCCTTGCCGGAGCTCCATGCCCCGGCGGTGATCACCACCCGGTCGGCACGGACCGTCCCCTTGCCGGTCACGACGGCGACGCCCGTGCCGTCCTCCCGCACGTCCTGCACCGTGCTGCCCTGCCGCCAGTCGACGCCCTGGTCGACACAGCGGCGGCGCACGGCCTCCAGATAGCGGCGGCCGTCGATCATCAGACCGCTCTCGTCGAGGAGATAGCGCCTGCTGGGGGGAAGCCTGAGCCCGGGTGTGACGGCCGTGAGCTCGTCCCCCTCGACCCAGGCACCGACGCCCAGGCCGTCCAGTACTTCGCCGTACGTCTCGACATCGGTCTCGCGCAGCGCGCGCAGGATGGGCCGGGCGACGCTGAACACGCCGTACTCGGGCTCCAGCCGGGCGACATCGGCGTCCAGATCCTGCTTCGCCGTCCGCAGCCAGTCGTAGAACTCCCGGTCACCGAGGTAGCGCAGTGAGGGTACGGCCACTCCGGCAGCCCGGTTGGTGGCGTGCCCCGGCACTTCGCCGGAGTCGAGCACGAGGACCGAAGCACCCCGGCTGCTCAGTTCCTCCGCGAGGCAGGCCCCGACGATCCCGCCGCCGACGAGCGCGAAGTCATGGGGTGATGACGGTGACGACGGCATGTCCTGCACCTTCCAGTTCGGCTGCGCCGGCGAGTACCAGCGAGCGGGTGGTCACGTCGCTGTCGCTGTGGACAGCCATGGGCGGGCCGGCCAGGCCCCGGGCCTGGCGCAGCAGATGGACGGGTTTGCCCCGCAGCACGACGGAGAACCAGGCGTCGGGGCGGTCCGCGGTCCTGGCCAGGCACTGAAGGCGAACGGTGCCGTCGCCGTGGTAGCGCTGAAGGCCCTCGACGCACCAGACGAGTTCCACCGCCTCCGGTGGCATCCCGGTTGCCGGTCCGGTGAGTTCGAGCCGGGCCAGCTGCGGCGGACCGAACGCGGCGGTGTCGTGGTCCCAGACGGCGCGACCGAGCGGGATCCCCTCGCTGAGCGCAGACGGCGGGCAGATCCTGCCGGCGTCCACGAGCGTCGTGGCGCCGGCCGGGTTGCCGAGGTCGTCCCGTGCGGACCCGGGCGGAGCCGCCGGCAGATCGCGCAGCGTCAGTGGTGGCAGCACACGCCGGCCGGAGAGCCGTTCAGCGGTGGCCCGGCCCCCGCGCGAGGTGAGCGAGAAGGCGGCTCCGGCGACGACCACTGCGGCGGGGGAGGGCCGGAGCACCAGTGGCCTCTCCCTCCAGTCGTCCGGCGGCCCGGCGTCGTCGAACGGCTCCGGCAGCGCGGCGAGTCCGTTCCACGGCAGCGCAGCCCCCAGCCCGGTCGGATCCCCGTAACCGCTCGTCCCGAGGAGCACCGGCCCGCCGGACGTCTCCACGCGGGCCAGGAGCTCGGCCCGCCGCGCCACCAACAGGCCGTCGTCGTCGCGCCATTCGTGGACCGTGGCCACTGCGCTCTGCAGCCCTGTGACCTCGGACGCGGCCCGGGCGGCGGCCTCGGTCAGCAGCAGCCCCGCGTCCTTGCCGACCTCGTCGGCGAGGGGCGCGGCCGGCCGCCGGGAGCCGGTGACCCGGCCCGATGCGTCGCGTTTCAGCCGCACGCTGTCGAGCGATACGGTCAGCCGGTCCGCGCCGGGGGCGGGCGTCAGAAGACCGGAGGCGCGCACACGTGTCTCATGCATGGGCCACCGCCCGCAGATCGACCAGCCCCGCCGGAAGCCGGAACCCCGCGTTGGCGAACGACACGAGAACCGGGAACTGCCCCAGCTTTCCGCACCCTCCGGTCGCACGCAGATATGCGGCGGTCCGGTGCTCGTACGGACGCAGCCCGGCAAGCACCCGCGCCCCGTTGCCCGTCACCCGGAGAGGGCCGAGCCGGGCGGCGCTGCCGTCCGCGCGGTGCAGCAGGGAGAAGGGGGCGTGGAAGACGAATGCGCCCGACGCGATGTTCATCATCTCCAGTCGCAGCCCATAGGGAGCGATCCAGTCGCCCGCGGGCGGCTCGACATCGGTACCGGGTTCGATCACGGCGGCGGTGTGGGTCATCCGAGGGATGGCCGGATGCCGGTAGCTCTGCTTGCGTCCGTGTCCCGAGCCTGGCGTGCCGAGCCGGGCGGCGAGGGCCAGGTCGGTCATCGGCTGCCCCACGGTGCCCCGGTCGATCAGCCGGACCGTGCGACAGACCGTGCCCTCGTCGTCGAACGGACTGCGGTACCCGGGCCCGGACTGCCGACCGCCGTCGAGCACCGACAGCCATGCGGGGGCCACGTCCTGACCGGCCAGAGCCCCGAGATAGCTGGTGCCCGAGGCGACCACATCGGCTTCCATGGGGTGGCCCACGATTTCGTGGAAGAACGCCCCGGCGAGGCCCGGAAGCAGCACGAGGTCGGCTCCTTCGGGCAGTTCACTCACGCGCGGCAGCGCGAGCCGGCCGCGTATCGCGTCCGCCGTACGCACGGCTGTCTCCCGCAGTCCCCGTGGACCCCCTCCCGCCTGCTCGCACAGGACGGACCGGGAGTGGGCGGTGCCGTCGCCGCCCGTCAGCCGTACCTCCAGGGTCGTGACGATCCGTTCCGCGGTGCTGATGCGCTCCGGGCTGCCCGCGGCGACATGCTGCTGGGCCACACCGAGGGTGAGCGCGGCGCCGGTCTCGGCGGCGATCGCGGCGAGTTCGGCACGGAGCTCCGGCGTCAGGTCGAACACGGGCCGCGTCTGGACCTCGCGCAGGGTTCTTGCGGCTTCGGTGCCGGCCTCGGCGGATCCGGAGCCCAGCAGGGCGTCGTCGTCGGCGAAGCGGTGCTCGGTGAAGCCGTCGCCGAGATGCCTCTCGACACTCATGCCCCGGACCGAGGACCGCCCGGTGGTGGTGGAGCCGTCCGGCAGGACATCGGCGCGCAGCCGCAGGGAGTGCTCGGCGAAGAGGGTGGTGTGCGTCATGACTGCTCGCTCCTGCCGATGATCTGCATCCGCAACTCACTGGTGTACCGCCGTCCTTCGGCGTCACGGAGCCAGAGATCCTCGGGCCCGGGCGCCATGCGCTCCACGCCGAGCCGGTCCGCGCCGCGCGCCACATGGCCGATCAGGTCGGCCGCCAGGGGGGAGGCCAGGTCGATCAGATACGGCTTGCGTTCGTGTGCACTGCGGCAGAAGACGAACCGGCCACCGGTGTGACGCGCCAGGCGCCGCAGTCCCAGAAAGCGCGCGGAAGGCTCCGGTGCCACCAGCGTCCCCGCCGGCACCTGCCATCGTGAGCGCTGCAACACCACACCCCCCAGAGCGACTTCGGGCTGTGCACCGTCGGCGGTGAAAGTGGGGTGCAGCACCTGGGGATGCGAAAGAGCAGCGATCGGCGCGTACTTGACGAAGTCGCTCAACGGCACGTAGGCGGTGACCGGGTGGCCTTCCGGATCGCTCAGGGTGATCGCGTCGGGCCCGATGCGGACCCGCAGGTCCTCGGGCTTCAGCAGATCCGCAGAGCCGTGGTCCGACCAGGTCAGCGGGCGCATCGCAACCTCACGGCCGGGGAAGCGGTAGTAGCCCTTGTTGCGGCGGCCGAAGTCGAGTCCGACGACGGCCCCTTCCTGTCCCGCCGTCCACTCGGCGGCATCCGCACCGAGGCGCGCCGGATCCGGGTGCATCGTGCCCAGCCAGCTGCGAACGAGCAGATGGTGATGTGCGCGGGAGAGAACGAGCGGGGCGCCGTCGAGTCCGTCGGCGTCCCGCGCGCCCGGGCACAGGTCGACCACCGCGTACCGGTCGCCGTCGAGGGCCTCGGCCTCCTTGGTCAGCCGTTCGACCTCGGCCCGCCAGTCGGCGCCCGGGTAACCGGGGGCGTGCGTCGCCTGGAACGTACTCGTGGAGTCCGACCGGCTGACGGCCGCCCGGGTTGCGTACGCGAGGAGATCCAGCTCCACGGCCGGCCCGTCCGGCCCGTCCATGAAGGCGGCACGGACCGCTCCGGCCGCAGCGGCCTGTGTCGCATGACCGTGCGCCGCGCACACCTCCATCACGGGTGCGAGCTGCTCCTCCCAGCGGCGGATCAGCCCGGCGCCGAGGGTGAGGGAGAAGGGGGAGGCACACTCCTCGAAGAAGACGGCTCGGTCGGCATACGCGGCGCCCGCACCCCGGCGGGCGGGCCTGCCGGTGACCTCCGTGAACAGCTTCTCCAGCGCGGTGACCGTGGCGGCCTTGCGCTCGAGCGGCTGCTCCGCCAATTCGCCCAGCAGAGCCATCAGTTCGCCGATTCGGCCCAGCCACCGCTCGCGCGCTGGTGAGTTGGGCAGCGCGGAGAGCTGTCCGTGCAAGGTCGCGAGAGGCTCCAGATCGTAGTCGCCCCCGCCCAGGCCGACGGTGACGGCCTCCGTGGCCACCAGCCGCATCAGTGTCCGCGCCACCTCGCGGGCCGGCTGCCCATCCGTACGGACCAGATCGCGGAAGAAGGTGCCGCCCGGTGCCATCAGGGACAGCAGCGGCTCGGCCGATGGGTCGCCCCGGCCGGTGGCGTGGAACGCGAGATGCGGCAGGATCTTGGGGTCTCGGGCAATGGCGGTGGTGAGCGCACGCGCCGCCCAGTGGGAGAAGAAGACCTTCCGCGCGCGGGGCACGTCCTCGCGCAGTTCGGCCCCGTCGCCGGGACCCACCGAGCCGTAGGCCATGGGCCCGAAGAAGCTCACCGTCTCGTTCTTCGCGCAGAACCGCTGCACGTACGTGTACATCTGCCGCCGCACCCGGCGCCAGCGGGAGGTCAGCGCCCCGTCGTGCGCCAGCAGCGGGAGCAGCATGTTGCGGTACGCGTCAGGGTTGGACAGGAACACGGCCTCGGAGATGCCCGGGGTGGCCAGCAGCTGCCGCAGCTGTTCGCCGGCCCGGTCGTCGGCCTGCCGGTAGGCGAGTGCATAGCGCCCCTGCGCGTCACCCCAGGCGCGTACCGCCGCGCTCCAGCCCGGCCCGCCGGATGCCGGCAGCTGCTGCACGCGCCCTCGCAGCACATCGGCCCGCAGGGCCTGCGCCCGCTGACCGCTGAACTGTGTCTCCACGAGTTCCAGCACGGTGCGCTCGTGGTCGAGGACCTCGTCGGCGAGCTCCAGCAGGGAGCCGGGCGCGCCCAGGTCCTCCAGCCAGTCGAACGGCATGCCCGCATGGCGCAGGATGAACTCCCGCCCGATACGCCACTGTCGGCTCACTGGTCCCTCCGCATCGCACCGGCCTGGATCAGCCGGCCGGTCAGTTTCGTACGGACCGCAGCGCTCAGCCGGTCCAGGACGGCGGTGTCGCCGGACGCCAGCCGCTCCACCACGGGCGTCAGTTTCGGATGGAGCCGGAAGGCGCTGCCGGTCCTCAGATTCACCACGAAGGAACCGGCCCCCTGGCCGTCCGGACCCTGCCCTTCCTCGGCCACCACGGCGGCCGACGGCTCCCATACGGGGGGCTCGGACGCAGGAGTGAGGACGCAGCAGGCGAAGCGGCCCGGATACAGCTCGGTCCGTGTGCCGAGTTCGGCGTTGAGAGCGCCGATCGTGGTGGTGCGATCGGTGGAGTCGAGCGACCCCGGGGCGCTGAACCGGTCCCAGCGCGGCAGGTCATGGCCCGGGGAGCCGATGCGGGTCAGCGGGACTCCGTCCCAGGTGTCCGGGACGTCATGGCCCCGCGCCGCACGCAACCGGAACGGGCTCAGTCCTGCCGGCCGCGGGCCGGGGCCGGACAGCAGCCACCGGGCGGTGGCCCCGGCCTCGTCGGCGCCCACACCGGGGGCGCCGACGAGCAGTTCGACGGCCAGTCTCTCCTCCCGGGCCATTTCCAGGACTCGCCGCAGGTCGGTGCGGGTGCCGTTCGTACCCGTCACCGCGTCCCAGGACGACAGCCGGGCCACTGTCAGCGCCGCACCACGGCACTCCCGCCACGCCTCTTCCGGCAGCAGCGCGGCCTCCTCGGGCTCCAGCCACCCCGCCCATGGCCCCTCGGCCCGCCAGTCGGCGGCGCGGCGCACCCAGCCGACCGGAGTGCCGTCGCCGGACCACTGCTTGCGCAGTCGCCATGACGGGGTCCAGTCGTCGAAACCTGCGGCTGCTGAGAACGGGTCCAGAGCTCGCAGTGCCTCCCGGTGCTCGGCGGCGAACCGTCCGCACAGCACGACTCGTTCGGGGCCGAAGGCCTTCATGAGGGCTGCGGCGGCAGGAAGTTGCTGATCCGTCTCGACCAGCAGATGGACACGGCGCCCGGGTGCGAGGGCGCGGGCCCGCACGGTCTCGGCCCCCAGCAGCGCGGTTCGCGCGGCGGCGGACACCACATCCGCGCCCGACTCGGTGGTGCCGTCGACGATCTCCACGTCGTCCGCCGCGAGCCGCAGCGCAGGGTCGTTCTCACCGGCCAGCCGCAGTGCCATGCCCATGGCCCGCAGACGGCCCGCGTCATGGCTCCCACGAGCCGTGATCACAGCGGCTGCCCGCGCGAACAGTGCTTTGGTACGGCTCCCGGCGGCCTCGTCCTCGGCGCGCGGCTCCAGGCCGTATGCGTCGGCCAGTGCCCGGAGGCTGTCGACGCCCGCGATGCGGTCGATGAACTCCGCGTTCAGGTCGAGCAGTTCGTCCCCCGGCTCCGTTTCCGGTTCAAGACTCGGATCGAACAGTGGAGGGATCACCACATGCCGCATCACTGCTCACCTCCGGCCCGCAGGTACACACAGCGCAGCTCGGAGGCGAAACGCAGTTCACCGTCACGGAGCCAGGCGTCCTCGGGCGCGGGCAGGGCTTCGGAGACCACCAGTTGTTCGGCGGTGCCCGCCAGCCGGGCCAGCCCCTTGAGCAACTCGGGACTCGCGGTGTCCACGTACACCGGCTTGCGCTCGGCCGGCGACTTCACGAAGAAGCGCCGGGGCAGGCCGCGCGCACGCACCAGTCGGGCCGACTCCAGCAGCCGGTCGTCTTCCCGCCGGCTGCTGTGGGCGTCGAGAACCACGGAGCTGGGCAGTGTCCAGCGGCGCCGGGAGAACACCACGTTGCCCCAGCGCAGCCGCGGTACGTGCGGCAGATCGGGCAGCACGGGACGACGGATCCGGGGGAGCGCGAGCGCGGTGTGAACGGCGGTGTCGAGCTCACCGTTGTGGAACAGGAGGCTCTGCCCCGGACGGGCGTCGCTGCGCAGCACGACGCGTTCCCCGTCACTGTCCAGCCACAGCTGGTCCAGGCCGATGCGCTCCCGGTCCGCGGTGGCCGTGCCGCCCAGTTCCAGTACCACACCGGGGAACTCCAGCGGCGGCAGACCGGTAGTGCGCCGCGAGATCACATTGACGGCCACCTGGTCACCGAGTGCTCGGCGCACAGCTGCGTCCCGCCCGGCCAGCAGTTCGGCGGAGTCAGGATGGAACTGCAGCGCCCAGGGAGTGAGCAGCGCCGCGTCGTGGATGTCACCGAGCACGAGCGGGGTCGACCCCGGGACGTACCCCGCCAGATCGGGCGCGGCGATCAGGACGTCGATGGAGCACAGGACCGGGGCCGAGGGCGGGGGCGGAACGGACAGCAGTCCCGCCACGTCGAGTTCGTCCAGGTCCTCGCCGGCAGCGGCGACGACCCTGCCGAGCTCGGCGCCGAGCGCCCCGCCCGGTTCGATGGACAGCCCGGCGCAGTCGCGCAGGGCGCGCACGAGAGGGATCCTGCCCGGTCCGAGCCGGGAAGCGACCGCCCGGTTGGTGCGTGCGCGGGTCAGTTCGGCCTCATGCGCCAGCAGACCGAGGACGGGTGCGACCGCGTCGCACATGTCATGGGCGAGCCGTCCACGGACGTCCAGCTCGGCCGTGCCGACGGCGGCCTCGTGGATGATGACGCGGTCGTTGTAGAAGCGACTGCGGCTCGCCGGGCCTTCGCCGACCGGCAGCAGCGACTCCAGTTCCGCCTGGACGGTCAGTTTCCGTTCGGGTGGCGCCCACGGGTAGCCGTCGAGCAGTTCGAGCACCTTGACGAGCAGAGCCCTCACCGCGGCGGCGCGGCCGGCTGTCTCGGCATCGGAGGCGTCGATGCGCTCCAGGGTCCAGCGCAGCGGATCGACCACGGTCGCCGGCGGGCACAGCGTGTGCGTCAGCACCCCCTTCGCCACCGCAGCGACGAACGCCTCAACCGCCTCCTGCGTTCCGGCGCCGGCCGCCGTCGCGATGTCGGCCACGGTGCGTGTGCCGTCGGCCTCCCGGACCAGCACGGCGGAGAGTCCCGTACCCCGGGGCGTGCGCGACGTGGTCTTGCGCACCGGCACAAGGTGCCCGGCCAGTGCTTCGTCGCCCAGCAGCATCGCCTGCACACCATCGTTGACACGCGCGGCGGTGTGGGCCTGGCGGACCCGGATCTCTCTGTGGCCTTCCCAGACGAGCGTCGTCGGAGCATCGGACCGGGGGCTGATCCGGCCGTAGTTGATGGGTCCGAAGAAGCTCATCGTCTCGCTCTTGGACGCGAGTCGCTGTGCGTACGAGGCGAGTTGTCGGCGGATGCGGCCGCCTGTCGCGCCCCTGACCAGATCGCGGTGGACGGCGGGGGAGGAGCAGACGATGGCATCGTTCACGCGCGGGTCCGTGCGGATGGCCGAAAGAGCCTCTTCCACGGTTGTGGCGTCGGCCTCGACCGTGGAGGAGATGCGTGCACGGGCCGCGGTCACCTTTTCGGCCGTGGCGTTCCACTCGGCCAGCCAGTCGGCGGGGAACGTGTCCGAGGGCGGCAGTTCGCGCAGATTGCGCAGCTTGCTCTGCTGACCCCGGGTGAGGCGCCCCGAGGGGTGCAGTCGTGACGCCACCTCGGCCGCCTGCTCCTCGAGTGCGAACAGCTCGTCGAGGAGCAGGCGGGTCTGCTCGTAGGCCAGTCCCTCGACCATCTGCCAGGGGAACCCGGCGCTGCGGAGCACAACGGTG
This sequence comes from Streptomyces sp. NPDC043861, assembly GCF_056435905.1. Taxonomy (NCBI): domain Bacteria; kingdom Bacillati; phylum Actinomycetota; class Actinomycetes; order Kitasatosporales; family Streptomycetaceae; genus Streptomyces; species Streptomyces sp. NPDC043861. The sequence continues at coordinate 51,024 of NZ_JBWKDP010000013.1, forward strand.
GGCAGCAGGTCCCAGCCGTGCCCCGAAGTCGCAGCTGCATCGGTACCGGCGGAAACCGTGGAGTCGGCGGCACCACTGGAATCCGCCGAGCCGGGGGAGCAGGGAGAACCGGAGGAGCCGGAGGAACGAGGGAATTCAGTCACGACGACGCTCTCTTCATGGCAATCCGGAACTCCGAGGTCACGGGTGTCCCGCCGTGGCGCAGCCACAGCGCGTCCGGCGCGGGCCGCATCTCGGCCAGTGACACCGTCGGGCTCTCGCCGGCCAGCACCATCGCCACCAGCGCGTCGATGGCCAAGGGGTTGTCCAGATCGATCCCGACCGGCTTCGGCTCGTGCGCCAGGGACGCGAAGCAGAACCGGGGCAGGCCGGTCCGTGCCCGCAGCGACTGCACGGCGAGGAAGGCGGCGGCAGGGTCGCGTACGGCGTCGACACCGAGGTCTGCGCGGTCGAACCACCAGCGGGCCCGCTGAACGATCAGATCGCCGACCCTGATCCGTGGCGCGAAGTTCCCGAACCTGACCAGCGGCAGTGCCACTCCCGGGGCGGCGAAGGCCCGCAGATGGACATGGTCGTCCTCACCCGCGTACAGGGTCAGTTCGCCGTCCGGGGTGCGCAGCCGGGGCGTACCGTCGACGAGGACGGCCGTCAGCTCGGTGAGCGGCACGGTCCGGTCCCTGTCGTCGGTGGCCACCGACGTGATTTCGACGAAGCGTCCGGGGAACCAGTCGGCGACGAGGCCCTTGTGGCGTCTCCGGCGGATCACCGTGGCAAGTCGTTCCCGACCGCCCCACGGCTCCAGTCCTGTGGCGAAGTCGTCCAGCATTCGGTCCTGTTCGTCGTTGAACAGCCCCTGCGAGCCCCAGGCGAAGACGTACGGGTGCAGCTCGCCGAGCACCAGCAGCTCGGTGCCGTCGGGCCGGGTCTCCAGCATGAGGTCCGGGCTGACGAACCGGTGCCGGCCCGGTTCCGGCCCGAGATCCGCCAGTTCGGCCGGGGTGAGCCGGGCCTCCTGCCCGTGCACACCGGCCTCCACCAGCTCCGTGAAGGTCCGCTCGAATGCGGTGAGCGGGCCGGCCAGGGCATCGAGTCCGCCCGCTTCGACGGACGTGTGGACGCGGCGGATCAGCTCGTCGTAAGGCATCGAGTCCGTACCCGCCGCGCGCATGATCTGCGCACACAGCTCGGCCGCCGCATGCTGCTGGAGTTCACCGAAGCGCGCGGCCACGTTCAGCACGGGCCCGAGCTGGTCCTCCCAGCGTCGTGCCACGTCACCGCCGACCACCACGGGGCTCTGGTCGCCCTTGGCGTCCAGGGACACCACGAGCCGGTCGGCGTACATCCGGCCGCCGGCGCGACGGGCGTCGACCTCGGTGAGCGCGGTGAAGCACTCCTCCACCCGCGCCAGGGCAGCGGCCCTGGCGCGATGGCCCCCGGCCGCGGCGTACGCATCGGCCAGGTCACGCAGTTCGCGCAGGCGGTCGGGCCAGTCGGTGCCGTCCGCGTACCGCTCGGCCCAGGAGATCAGCCAGTCCAGCGGGCGGGCCGCGGTGGACGGCGGTTCCGGCCAGAGCCGTACGGCCCCGGCCTGCCGCAGGCGGTCCAGGATGCGGCGTGCCTCCACGAGGCCGATGTCCGCCAGCGCCGCCAGATCCTGGGCGGACCGCAGGCCGTCCACCCCTTCGGCGAGCCGCCACCGAGCGCCCGACAATCCGATCCGACGGCCATCAGCAGTCCGGATCGTTCCCGAACCGGTGGCTGCGGGCTCCCTGTGACAGGAAGGGAGCCACATCACGGGCGGACGGTCCCGGACATCCGGATCGGTGCCGATGAGCCTGGCCAGCTCGCACACGGCCCAGAAGGCGGTCTGGGCCTCCAGGAAGTGGAACCCGGAATCGGTCTCCGGCCCCAGGGCCGTCCCTGCGGCCGCGTGATCGATCCTGCCGTGGACCAGCGGCCCGAAGTAGCTGGTCGTCTCGTTCTTCGCCCCGAGCCGCTGACCGTAGAGATAGACCCGGCGGTAGAAGGACCGGTCCTTGGCGCGATTGCGGCCCGCAGGGGCGTCCCGCTGCTCCCAGCCGTCGATCCAGCGCACCACCTCGGTGTGGAACGAGGGCGACAGCTGCAACAGGGCGTCGCACACCCGCTCGTCACGAAGCAGGTCACGAACCCGCTCCGGTCGCCGCAGCGCCTCCTCGGACAGCGCTCCCGTCATGCGCCGAGCGGCCTCCTGCTGAATCGAGTGCGCCGCACGGTAGTCCGAGACCGCCGAGGCGAGGCCGCCGGTGGACGGACCCGGCTCCACGAGCAGCCTGCGGCCCACCCGGCTGCGCAGCTTCGAGAGTTCACGCAGCTGCGCCCGGTCCGTCTCGCGGTCGGCACGTGCGACGGTCTTGGCGATCACCTCCTGCAGTCGGGTACGGCTCTCCTCGAACCGCCCCGCCGCCTCCCGGTACTCCGCCGCCGCCGTGAGGGCGGGACCGTCACCCAGGGCGGTCAGCAGCTCGATGCCGAAGCCCGCCCTCCGTAGCAGCAGCCGTGGGTACAGCTGCCATCCAGTCGCTTCGTCCGCCATGGCCTCAGTCCTGAAAGTTGATCAGGTCGAACGGACGGTTGAGCTTGGTGCGTGGCTTGGGCAGCAGCTCTCCCAGCTCACCGCCTTCGGCGACGGTCTTGGCGAGCGTGTCCGCGTCTCCGGGCCGGGTGAGACTCAGCGCGGCGGTCGGGCCCACGGCCTCGGCAGCGGTCGCGGATCCGGTCGCCATCACCTGCCCCGCTTGCGCCAGCGCGATGCGGTACGGGTCACCCAGCAGCCGCGCTGCGCTCTCCGCCCGCTCGTACTGCTCGTTGGCGGCCTCCGTGTCCCCGCCTGTTGCGTGCAGCATCCCGAGCTCGAGACGAACCTCGCTCTCGTGGAAGAGGTCACCCAGATCCGCTGCGTTGACGAGCGTGGTGTCCAGATCCTGCAGAGCGGCTTCCCGCTCCCCGACCAGCAGACGCAGCCCCGCGCTGCGGTAGGCGTGGTGCTTGCGGAACCCTGCGTTCGACGAGCCCGTGGCCTGCTTGAACTTCTCCCAGGTCGCAAGAGCCGAGCCGTGCTTGCCGGCCTTCTCCTGAAGCACGCTGATGTTGGAGTACAAATTGATGCGCAGATGGGCGGAGCTGGCGTCCGTCAGCCCGGCCATGCAGGCCAGTGCCTGCTTCTCGTGCTCGAAGGCCGGGACGAGCCGACGCTCGGAGAAGAGGGTGAGTCCGCGCAGATTGTGCAGCCATCCGCGTTCGCGGCGTACGCTCTCGGCCTCGTCCGGGCGTTCCTTGACGACTTCGAACCCCTGCTCCACCTCGGCGACGGCCTCCGCCAGCCGCTGCTTGCGCTTGGAGAGGGTGAGCGCGGAGTACAGATGCGACTGGGCACGGATTTCGGGGGAGAGCCCTTCGGCGTCCTCCCGGATGGCGCGGAAGCAGGCGACGGCCGTGTCCTGGTCGCCGCGGAATCCGGCCTGGATGCCGAGCACCTTGAGGAGGAAGCCGCGTACGTCCGCGGTGCTCCGCAGGATCGCCGTCTCGAACTCGATGGCGTGGACGAGTTCCTTCTCCCGCTCGGCCTTGGCCAGCAGTTCGGGAATCCGGGACTCGGGTATGCCGGCCAGCAGGCCGATCGCCTCGTCGGCGACGGCTGCCATGCCCTCCCAGTTCGCGGAGAAGAACGCCTTGCGACAGTACGCCAGGGCCGCCGCCACCCGGTCGACGGCGGAGCTCTCGGCGTCCCGCATCCTCAGGTAGAGCTCTCCCTCCTCCGAAACGGGGACGAAGCCGGTGTCCCGGGCCGGTCCCAGGTCCATGACGAGATCGTCCTCGGTGACCAGGAGCCCCATTCGGCGCAGGCAGCGCACTCGCTCTCCGCGGTAGTCGGCGTACCGGCCGACCGGTGCGCGAACCGATGTCGGTGCGTGCAGCAGCAGTTCTGCGCCTTCGACGACCTGGGCATGCTCCACGGCCCGCATGAAGCCGCGCAGCGAGGACAGATCGGTGCCGCCGATCCCACTGACGACAAGTGGCCTGCCCAGCTGCGCCGTTCCCGAGCACAGGGCAGCAGCTGCCACCGACAGCACTCGGTAGACCTGCTCGCTCTCCCGGTGCAGACGCCGTTCGGAGGGCGCGAGGGCGATCTCCTCCAGCGGGACGACGCCGGAGACGGCCTCGGAGGGGAAGAGTTCGGCCCATTCCGCGGCGTGGCGCGTGGCCAGTTCACTGAAGTCGGCGCCATCGGCGCGCAGCGCGCCGATGCTCTCCCGCAGACCTGTGTAGGAGGCTGCGGGACCTGTGTTCACATCGACCCGGACGGCGCTGCCGGAGGCGGGGCCCGCGTCGACCGCCCGCGTCACCATCGAGCGGGCTCGGTGGCTGCGAGGGCGAGGGGAGCGATCTTGTTCTCGACCTCGTCCAGGTCGAAGTCGACGTCGTCCAGGTCGTCGAGTCCCTCCAGTTCGGTGTCCTCGGCCTCCATGTCCTGGGCGTTCTCGTCCTGCGCCTCGGTGTCCTGTGCACCGGTGTCGGCGGGCATGTCCTCGGTCCGTGCAGCGGACTGCGGGGCGGCGGCCGCGGTCGCTTGCGACTCGGGCTCTGTGGACAGCGTGGTGTCTTCCATGTGCGTGCTCCATTCGGGATCACGGTCGGTCGGGGACATGCGGACGGTCCGGAAAAGGGCAGCCGGAACCAGGGAGTCCGAAGAAGGGGAGTAGGGGAGAAGGGACGGGGGAGAGGACCGAGGGTCAGGACCGGGTATCAGCCGGTCTGGGTCCGCATCCGGGCGAACTCGACCACCTGCCGCCCGACAGCGGTCAGCTGCGCGGCGACCCGCACGTCGGTGCTGGTGCCGTCAGGTGCGAGCGTGACCTCCTCCGTGTTCACGGTCACGCCCAGCGGGGTGGGCCAGCCACGGAGGGCGTGCACCACCGAACGGAGCCCGGCGAGGGCCGAAGCGGCCTGTGCACCGCGGGCGGTGACGACGCATCCGACGGCTCGGCCGTGGAGATAGGGCCGGTGGTCCTCCCGCAGGTCCTCGATGTAGTCGAGGGCGTTCTTCACCAGTCCGGACACGCCTCCGTGGTACGCGGGTGTCCCGATCACCAGGCCGTCGGCGCGGGTGATGGTGTCGATCAGTCGTCGGGCCGCCTCGGTACGCCGGTGCTCCCCGGGGGAGTACAGGGGCAGTTGCAGATCCGCGGCGCCGAGCAGCACGGTCCGGGCGCCGGCGGATGCGGCGGCCGCCAGTGCGGCCCGGACCGCCCGCTCCGTCGAGGATCCGGGGCGGATCGTGCCGCCCATGCCGACGATCAGGGGGCCGCCGTCGAGCGGTGCCTCTCCGTCGGGCTTCTCCGCGGAGGGACCGGGACCCGGTTCCGTCTCCAGCACGGTCACACCAACCTCCTTGGCCAGGCGAGGTCCTGAGTCTAGGAAGGCCGGTTACGGAGTGGTTACGCGTTGGCCAGAGGCTCGGACCGAGACGTCGCGGACTCGCATCATCCGCTCGAAAACGTGCTGGGTACCGGGGCTGACATCGATGTCCAGATCACCCGACATCCGGCGGCTGCACAGGTCGTACCAGGACTTCGCCTGGCCCAGCTGACCGAGCTCTCCGTGGACCTGGATCAGGGTCCGGTAGATGTCCTCCTGATACGGGTCGATGTCCAGCGTCCGGCGGCACAGGTCGATGACCTCCGGCATGTCGCCCCGGCACAGGGCGTCCTGGAGGAGGTAGTACGCCGCTCCCAGGGCGAGGGATCTTGCCCAGTCCTGCTGCTCCCGGACCCAGTCGGCGGTCTCGCCGTGCAGGAAGTCCCCGACGTGCAGTTCCAGCGCCCGGCGATACTGCTCCGTGGCGATCGGTCGGTCCCCGCGGGCCGCCGCCCTGTGTCCGTCGTTGCAGAGCCGCTCGAACTCCTCGAAGTCCAGCCAGGCGTCGTAGACCTTGAGGGTGTACCCGCACTCGTTGAACACGATCTCGGCAGCGGGCTGGTCTCCTGCCGACTCCTGACCGCTGAGTATCTGGTGGACCGCGTGCTTGGCGACCTTGACGGAGCTGGACCGCGCGGACCATGCGCGGTCGGGCCAGAGCGCGGCGTACAGTTCGTCGCGGTCGACCGTCCGGCCCCGGTTGATGAGTAAGTAGAGGAATAGTTCGCGTGCCTTGCCGGCCCGCCATCGCTTCACGGGGCGGCCCATCATTTCCAGTGAAAAGCCGCCGAGGCAGCGTACGACGGCACGGGCGGAAATCTTGGGTGTCATGAAGACCCTCTTTTTCTTTCGTGCAGGGAAACTTGTCATGCGGTCAATTCCGTTGCCTCTGGCGGAAGGCCGCACACCCAACACTGCGAACAGCTGTGTGAGGGTCTGCTCGGAGTTGGTGCGCACACAGTCTCTTCACAACACGGCGTTGCGGCAACAGGCGTTCTCAGCGAATGGAAAAGATGGCCGGTAAGCGCCCGGGAGCGGGAAGTTCCGTGCGGAAGGCGGCGAACACTATGACCACAAGGTTGAGCATCGACCCCTCGCGGAGCACAATCCCCGCGCGCGCTCTTGATGGTTCCTGGCGCCGTGTCAGGAGTTATCCGGGGGCAGGGGTGTCGGGTTGTATGCCACGGCCGGCGTTCGAACAGGTGGACGTTTCCGCCGTGCTGTGTCGCGGGAGACACGGCGGACCGGATGTTGACGACTCAGTAACTCCTGCCGGAGAGCGCGTCCGCCGCCCGGAGTACGACATCGACGATGCCCAGCAGATGCGCCCGGTCGACCGTGCTCGCCACGCCCACGGCCGCGACGACCTGGCTCTCCGCGTCGCGCACTGCCGCGGCGACCTCGACGGTGGACTCGCACGGCGTGGCCTCGGCCAGGGCGTACCCCGTGCTCCGCACTCGGGCGAGGCAGTCCCGTAGAACCGCCGCTTCCGCACCCTGCCCCGACGTTGCCATGAGCTGCGTCGCACGGTCGGCGTGAGCCAGCAGGGTCATGCCCATGCTGCTGCTGTCCAGGGCACATCGCGCGCCGGGCCGGGGCAACTCAGTGGGGTCCAACTGCCGGGGTATGACCTCGAGATACACCATCTCGGTCCCGTCCCTGACGGCGAGCATCACCGTCGAGCGCGTCTGGACGGACAGCCGGAGCAGATGCGGCAGCGCGGCCTGGCGCCTGTTCGACGGCGGCGCGAGCGACGCCACCTGCCACAGCCGCATACCGACGCAGTACATGCCTTCGCTGCGGCGCTCCAGCGCACCCAGGGCCACCAGCTTGGTCGCCAGGCGGTGGGCGGTCGCGACCGGAAGCCCGGAGCGCCGGCTCAGGTCACTGGCCGTCAGCATGGGATTCTCGGCGTCGAAGGCCGCGAGAATTCTCATGGCCCGCCCGACGACGGACCGCTCTTCCGGCGGCGTTATCGGCTCGCGTAACATGTTCGATGGTCCTTTCGGTGCCTTCCTGTCCGACCGGCAAAAAAGGAATCCGTGCGGGCGGCGGAAGTTGGGATGCGTCGTGCCGGGAAAGGGGGACCAATCCCTCCCCCGTGAGAGAGCGTTGCCGGCTGTCAGGGCTGCCCGGGGTCCGGAACCATTTCAGCGGCAAGGGGAGCTGGGCTCATTGCGGTTGGCGACAGTGAATACGGCCGGAGCGCGAACGGTCGTCATCGTGGTCGAGGCCCCGGGGACCTGCTGTGGATGCGAGGGATGAGGGATCCGAATTCCCTGTGGGGTACACCGGGTGATTGCGTACCGGAAACCGTCGTGGTCGTGCGGCAGCTCCGAGAACACCTTCAAACCCATGTCCAACGTATCTCCCGGGCAGGCGTTTGCGATTCGATCCAGGTCGGGATCGGCCTCAGTACATACGGCGTCGATCACGAACGCAAGACGGCGCACGCGGCCTGAGACCATACCCACACAGGTTTCCACGACGGAACCTCGCACGACTGCCTGCCGTCCTCCGAGAGGCTGTACTCCGGGCGCGTGTCCGGTCGTTCGGAATCAGGGTGCGGTGTCGACGGTGGCTCCGGCGCCGGGGAGGAGGCGCTCGGTTACGGCGGCGAGAACCTCGGCCCTGTGGTCGTCCAGGAAGAAGTGGCCGCCGGGGAACACCTTCAGCTCGAAGGCGCCTTCGGGGGCGTGCCCCTCCCAGTCCCTCGCCTCGTCCACGGTGGTGTACGGATCCGAGTCGCCGACCAGGGCGGTGACGGGGCATGGCGGCGCCCCACCGGGCACGTAGCGATAGGTCTCGATGGCCTGGTAGTCGCTGCGCAGGGCCGGCAGGATCATCGCGCGGAACTCGGGATCCCCCAGCAGCCGTGGGTCCGTGCCCCCCAGCCCGTGTATCTCCCTCAGCATCGCCTCGTCGCTGTGGTGCCGGAAGGAGTCGTCGCGGTACCGGTCGGGCGCGCGGCGGCCGGACACGAAGAGGTGGACGGGCATGGGCAGTTGGTCACGCAGCAGCCTGCGCGCCACCTCGTAGGCCACGACGGCCCCCATGCTGTGCCCGAACAGGGCCAGCGGGCGGCTCGTCCGGCCCGCCAGTACTCCGGCCGCCTGCTCGGCCAGGGTGGCGATGTCCTCGACACAGGGCTCCGCGGCGCGGTCCTGGCGACCGGGATACTGCACGGCGACGACCTCGACCGCAGGGGCGAGGGCGCGGGCGAGAGGCACGAAGAATCCGGCGGAGCCGCCCGCGTGGGGGAAACAGAACAGCCGTACCTGTGCCTCGTCTGCGGGCTGGAACCGCTTCAGCCACCGGCGTTCGTCGAGTGACACGTCATTCATGCGGGGGAAGTCCTGGGGGAGAGGAGGGGCCTTTTCGCCGTGCTCCGGAGCGTCCGGTCGGGGGCCCCTGGGCAACGTCGCGCCAGCCTAGGCAGGGGCGGTGCCTGCGGCAATGTGCTTCCCGGTCGATGGAAACCCGCCAACACCGGCCGCCCGTCCGGCGGCTCCGACGGGCCCGGGCCGGGGGAGTGCGGGCCCCGGGACTGCCGGCGCCGTCGTCCGTGGAGCAACTGCGCAACGGAGAGTTGGAGGGCGCGGGCGGGCGCAGAATCCGACGGAAGGCCCGGAAGGGGCATGTGGGATGCTGGTCCGATGCGACTGGCGTTCGCCATGGAAGCATGGGTGACCATGGAACCCGGTGCCGATGCCCGGGCACCGGGCGCAGCCGTCACGGTCGCCCTGTGCGGGGACTGGGCCCACGAGCCCCCGTGCCCGCTGTCCCCGCACCACACCGCCACGGACCGGTCGCAGGACGAGGTCCGCCTCCGGGTGCTCTTCGTTGCCGAGCCCGAGGACGAGGCAGAGGTCCGCCGCCGTGTCCTGGCGGCCCTGCACCGGGGGAGCCTCGAGGACCCGGAGGGGAACACGGTGCGCTGGCGGCTCCGCGAGGCGCTCGCGAGTGAGGTCCGCGACGACGAGACCGCTCTTGCCCGACGGCTCCTGCGAAGCTGAGGCGGGAGCGCGGCCACGGACGGCCCGACCTCCGCAGTCGTGCCGGACGACGGATGGAACCCCTCCAGGACGTTCCGCCTGCAAGCGTGAGAACGGTGTGCAGCCGGCCCCGCCACCGCTTCCTGGGGCACGTGGTCCGGCGTCCCGGCCTCACGTCACCCTGATCCGCAGTTCGTACGGCGTACCCGCGCTGATTGCCTGGGCCTGTGCACGCAGGTCCGACGGTGTGAACTCCAGCAGCGCCCGGTCGGCGGCGCGGCGCAGCAGCGGCACGATCTCGGCCGGTGGACGTCCTTGGTGGGTGGCGGCGATCTCGGTGAAATCCCGCTGGTACGTGATGCCGTACGGCTCGTGCTCGCTGTCGGCGAGGAGTCTGTGCAGGCTCTGCCTGTTGACGCTGATGTTTCCCATGACCGGCTCCCTCACTGGGCCACCCGGTCGGGCATGGCCCATGTCCTCGACGCTACGAGAGGGGTCTGACAGTGCACCTCGGCCATCGCTCGAACAGACCGTCCGGCCGGCCCGTGGGCGAGTGGGCGTGCGCAGGACTGTCAGTGCCGCGGTGCACGATGTCGGACATGACGAAGACTCCGGTTCTTGCCGATGCCGCTGCGTATGCGCAGGCGGTCGAGGATGCGACCACAGCGGCGGCCGCCTACTACACGGGCGGGGACAGCGCGCTCGACGACGACGCCTACGACCGCCTGGTGGCAGCGATCATCGCCTGGGAGGCCGGCCACCCGGACCAGGTGCTGCCGGGTTCGCCGACAGGGAAGGTCGCCGGCGGGGCGACGGTCGGAGACGTGCCGCACATCGTCCCGATGCTGTCGCTCGACAATGTCTTCTCCGCCGACCAGTTCAGGGTCTGGGCCGCCTCCCTCGAGCGGCGGATCGGCCGCCCGGTCGCGGCGTGGAGCGTGGAGCCCAAGCTGGACGGGCTGGCGATCGCGGCCCGCTACCAGGACGGCAGACTGACCCGCCTGATCACTCGGGGGGACGGCAGTGCCGGCGAGGACGTCTCGCACGCGGTCGGCACCATCGTCGGCCTGCCCGCGGTGCTGGCCGAGCCGGTCAGTGTGGAACTGCGCGGCGAGGTGCTGATGACGACGGCCCAGTTCGAGACCGCGAACGCCGTCCGCGTCAGGCACGGGGGAGAGCCTTTCGCGAATCCGCGCAACGCCGCGGCCGGCACCCTGCGCGCGAAGGATCGCGCGTACACCGTGGAGATGTCCTTCTTCGCGTACGGGCTGCTCCCGCTGCCGGCCTGCGGCCGGGCGCTCGCCGATGAACTCGCCCGGCTTCCCCATGGTGAGCTGGTCGGGCGGGCGGCGGCTCTCGGTGTGAACACCACCGCGGCGACCGCCGTTCCCGGCAGCACGGTGACCACCACCGAGGAAGTCCTCGCCCGTGTCGAGGAGATAGCCGCTCTTCGCGCGGAGCTGCCGTTCGGGATCGACGGGATCGTCGTCAAGGCGGATCTGGCGGCCGATCAGCGCGATGCCGGTGCCGGGTCGCGCGCGCCCAGGTGGGCGACCGCGTACAAGCTGCCCGCCGTCGAGAAGATCACCCGGCTGCTCGACGTGGAGTGGGCGGTCGGCCGTACCGGCGTCATCGCCCCACGCGCCGTCCTCGAGCCCGTCGAGATCGACGGTTCCACCGTCACCTACGCGACCCTCCACAACCCGGCCGACATCGCCCGCCGCGATCTGCGCATCGGGGACCAGGTGATGGTGTACAAGGCAGGCGACATCATCCCGCGCATCGAAGCACCCGTCGCCCACCTGCGGACCGGTGCCGAACAGACGATCGCCTTTCCCGAGGTGTGCCCGCAGTGCGGCTCCGGTATCGACACCGGCGAGCAGCGGTGGCGGTGCATACGCGGCCGCGACTGCCATCTGGTCGCCTCGCTCTCCTACGCCGTCGGCCGCGACCAGTTCGACATCGAAGGTCTGGGGACCACCCGGATCGTGCAGCTCGTGGACGCGGGCCTGGTGGCCGACATCGCCGATCTCTTCACCCTCACCCGCGACCAGCTGCTGCAACTGGACCGTATGGGCCCCACCAGCACCGACAATCTGCTGGCCGCGATCGAGCAGGCCAGAACCCGTCCGCTCAACCGCGTGCTGTGTGCGCTCGGTGTCCGTGGCACGGGCCGCTCCATGTCACGTCGCATCGCCCGCCACTTCGCCACGATGGATGCGCTTCGGCAGGCCGACGCCGAGGCCGTGCAGCAGGTGGAAGGCATCGGCGTGGAGAAGGCACCCGTGATCGTCGCCGAGCTCGCCGAACTCGCGCCGGTCATCGACAAGCTGATCGTCGCCGGCGTGAACATGACCGAGCCGGGCGCCGTTCCCCCTTCCCCCACCGGGGAGGCGGAGGACGATGCCGATCCTGCGGCCGCGGGCCCTTTGGCGGGCATGACCGTGGTCGTCACCGGGGCGATGACCGGCCCGCTCGAAGAGCTCTCCCGCAACCAGATGAACGAACTCATCGAACGCGCCGGAGGCCGGTCGTCCTCCAGCGTCTCCAGACGGACCAGCCTGCTGGTCGCGGGAGAGGGAGCCGGTTCCAAGCGGGTCAAGGCCGAACAGCTCGCCGTCGCGGTCATCACCCCCGACGAGTTCGCCGCTCTGGTGACCGGCCTTCTCAGCCCTGTGCCGAGCGCCTGATCACCTCCGGGGCGGTCGCGTGGCCCTGCGGCCGTCCCGGAGGTCAGCGAGCTTCGCTGAGCTCGAGCAGATGGCCGTCCGGGTCGCGGAAGAAACAGCGGATCTCGGCGTCGTGATCCACCGGCGGCGTCAAAAAGTGCGCACCCCTGCTGCGAAGCGTCTCGTAGGCGGCGCGGCAGTCGGCGACGCGGAAGGTCATCTCATGGCTCACCCGGGTCGCGTCGCCGGGCGGGGCGAACGTCACGTGGGGCTTGTCCGCCGTCGGCCCACCGCCGGTGACCAGCAGGAGCCACGTTCCCGACAGACTGAGCACCGCGCTGGTTCCGCCGTACTCCCGGACGACCTCGGCGCCCACGACATCGCGGTAGAAGTCGCGCGAGCGGTCGATGTCGGCGACCACCAGCAGATGGGTCAGCTCGGTTCCGGCGGGGAATTCGTTCGTCATCTCCGGTCCCCTGAATGCATCGGTGATGCTTCGGACGAGTGGCGCCCGCGCGCCGTTCAGTACTCCGCGCGCTGTGTGACGGGGGCGCTCGTGCTGTCGCCGAGGAACTCGTACCAGCGGCGCTGGAGACAGGGGTAGAGCGTGTCCGCCTCGACCAGATCCAGGAAGGAGCTCACCGTCACGGCCAGCCGGTCCTGCAGCCGGGTGTTGATCAGGTCCCCGTTGTCGTCGAACGCCTGATGGGCCTGCGCCAGGCTGAACATGTCGGGATAGACGCGGGCGCCCAGGTGCTCCAGGGGAACACGCAGCGCCCACAGCCCCCGGTTGCCGCCCACCATGGACGGGGACGCCGAGAGAAGCAGGGTCTGCTTGTCCTTGAAGGGCTGGGGCCGGAATCTCGACACCCAGTCGATGGCGTTCTTCACCACGCCCGGGACCGAGGCGTTGTACTCGGGTGACGCCATGACCAATGCGTGAGCCGCCTCGATACGGTCCCGCAGGGCGACGGCCGCCTCGGGCGGCCCCTGAGCCTCCTCGGCATCTCCGTCGTACGAGGGGGTGTCGAAGTCGCGCAGACGTGCCAGGTCGGTCGTCGCACCGGTCCGGCCGATGAGCGAGGCGACCAGCGCGGCCAGCCGCGAGTTCACCGAGCCTGTCCTCAACGATCCGGACAGCACCAGTACCCGCAGTGTTTCCCGGCTGCCAGGGGCGGGCATCGCGCCCGTGTCCTCGTGCGAGCGGGGGGAGTCCGTCATGATCGTGCCTTTCTGGTCGTGCCTGTCCCGTTGCCGTCCGGGCTCACGAGCGTCGGCCCGGGCCCCGTTCATCGGCGCGCGCCGGCAGAGCGAACTCACACCAGATGCGTTTTCCGCCCACGAGAAGATCCTGGCCCCAGCGGTCGGAGAGTGCATCCACGAGGAAGAGCCCCCGGCCGTGCTCCCGGTCCTCCCGGGGGCCTTCCCGCAGTGCGGGCTCGGGGGAAGCGTCGGCGACCTCCATGCGCAGAACCGCTTGAGGACGGTTTCCCGGCGCCGGGAGGAGGCGGAGCTCGAGCCCGACCCGGCCGCGCCCGTGTGCGACGGCGTTGGTGATCAGCTCGCTGGTGAGCAGTCGCAGGGTGTCCACCAGATCCGTCGGTGCGCCCCAGCCGGCCAGGACGTTCTCGACGAGCCGACGGGCGGATCGTGGTGCCGTGGCCGACCGGGGGAGCCTGAAGACGGCCCTGCGTCGCTCCTCCGTCCGGGTGCTCACTGGAGTGGTGTTCATGGTTCGCACCGATCAGAGGTTCGTGGACATATCGGTTGATGTATCCACTGAATTTCACCGTAGCACTGCTGGTTGACAAGTCAACCAATGTGTGCAGAGATCGCGCCCGGCTGCCCGGCTGCCCGGCTGCCCCGCTTGCTCCGGTCGATGGGCCGGGGCAAGCGGGCTTCGCGCGGTGACCTGCGCTCCGAGCGGTGATCAGGGGCGCACGGAGAACGGTCCGAGGACGCCGTAGTCGATCCTCAGCGCCTCGAACATCGCGAAGGCATTGTCGTAGGTGAAGACGTCGGCGGCGCCCAGGCGGTCCACCCAGGCGGGTACCACCGCGTCGGAGGTCCGCTGGGTGACCGCGTCCATGTAGGTCTTGAACACGGCCCAGGGGTTGTCCGGGTACTGGGCGAACATCGGGGTCGGGTCCACCGCGGCGATCGACGCCCGGGCGTGCCGGTCGAGGTCGCGCACGTATTCGCGCTGGATCTCGACGTCCCGGCGAGTGCCCAGCCGGGTGAGGTGCCCTCCGACGTATGTCTCGAAGGGGAAGTCGAGGGCCTGGTCGTGTGCCTCCGTCCAGCCGGGGATGTCCGTGGACATGGCCAGGTTCTTGAACGGCACCCAGCCGGGGAAGACCAGGTCGACGAGCATCAGCACGCGCTGCTCGGGGGCGTGGATGAAGATGTTGTCCGGGCTGTGGTTGGGGCCCTTGTAGTGCAGCTTCAGGACCTGGTTGCCCACCTCGAGTCGCAGTGAGTCGGAGAAGACGCGGGTCGGCAGGGGGCGGTTCGGGTCACGGGTCTCCGCCAGCAGTCGCCGTGTGCGCTCGTGGGCGATGCGGACCGCCTTCCGCGGGAAGATCCCGGCGGCGCCGATGTGGTCGGCGTGGTGGTGCGAGTACACGACGTGGGTGACCGGCTGTGACGTCACCTCCGCGATCGCGCGGAGGATGTTGTGGCCGATGGTCGGCGGTGCGTCCACGACCACGACGCCCGCCCCGGTCACGAGGAAGATCATCTGGTAGGTGCCGTCCGTGATCCAGTGGAGCCCGTCGCGGATCTCCTGGACCAGGTAGCCCTTCTCGGGAATGCGCGGGCCTCGCGCTGTCGGCGGGACAGGGGCGTAGGCGGCGGGGGTGCCGTCGGCGGCCAGTGCCGTCCCGGAGGGCAGAAGAGGCTGGAGGAGGGCTGCTGCGGCGGGTACGGAAGCTGCTGCCGCGGAGTAGCGGAGGATGCTCCGTCGGCTCGGCGGGGTGGCGGCGGTTTCGGGCTTGTCGTTCGCTGTCGACATGGCTTCTGTCTCCTTTGTGCCCGGGGTGATACGACGCATGAGGTTGACGCGTCACCTAATGTGGCTGACGTATCAACCACTGGATTCCACGCTAGACCCGGAAAGTTGATGAGTCAACTAAATGGCTGAGGTGACGCTGCGGCGACGCCGGGCCCGCGACGAACGGGCAGTGGACGAGTGTGCGGTGGGCGGTGCGACGCGAGTGCGATGCCGGGGTGGGGCGACTACTCGGTGCCGATGCGGCCGCCCAGGCGGTGCACCACGGTCTCCGAGATCTCGGCAAGGGCTGCCAGCTGCTCGCGCGAGAGCGCATCGACGAAGATGCGGCGGACGTTGGCCGCGTGCAGGGGCGCGACGGTGCGGATGGCGTCCAGCCCTTCGGGTGTGAGCACGGCGAAGGCGCCGCGGGCGTCGGTGGGGCACTCCTCGCGGCGTACCAGGCCCCGGCCTTCCATCCGGCGCACCTGGTGGGACAGTCGGCTCTTCTCCCACCGGGCCTGTGCGGCGAGCTCCTGCATCCGCAGCCTGTGGTCCTCGGCCTCCGACAGTGGAACGAGCACACGGTAGTCGGCCATGGAGAGCTCGCCGGCCCGCCGCAGCCCCTGGTTGACCTGCTCCTCCAGGAGCTGGCTCATGGCCACGAGACCCTGCCATGCGCGGCGTTCCGTCTCGTCCAGCCATCGGGGTTCGGTCACTGGTGGAGATTAGCTCTCCACTGATTGACGCATCAACTCATGGCTCGGGCCGACGCCGGCAAAACAGCGGCCGACGTGTCGGCACGGGTCGCAGGACGGGGCGCCCGGCTGATCCGGGTCGCCTCGGTGGCCGTCGTGACCGTCCTGGCCGAACTGGTGGTCCTCCGGCGGAGGCGGCGTACCGGCTACTTGGCTGCTGCGCACCAGTGGACGCAGGCCGTTCGTCCTCGTCGTGGGCGGACTCGGCTGCCTGGCCGCAGGTCCGCTGGTCGCCCTGATGCCCGCGCTGCTCGCACTGGGACTTCTCGCCGCGGCCGTCACCGCACTCGGCGTTCTGCACGGCCGGAGGGCCGGGGCCGACGTCACGGCATGACGTCGGTTCCCGGCACTCGGGCCACGTCTGCCAGGATGCAGTGATGATGGAGCGACCGTTACCGATACCCGCCCCACGTCCGCTGCTTCTGCGTCCCGAGGACGGTGAACTCATCGACGTGGCCGGGGTGGAGCACTTCTTCCGGCTGACCGCCGAGCACACCGAAGGACGTTTCGCCTTCGAGGAGTTCACCCTGGCTCCGGGAACCGTCGGCGCGCGGCCGCATGTTCACCACGGGCACGACGAGTACTTCTACGTGCTCGAAGGGATGCTGACCCTCCACAACGGGGAGGGCGAGGTGACGGTGGGCCCGGGGCATCTGCTGTCGGCCGTGCGAGGCACTCCGCACGGCTTCCGGAACGCGGGCGGCAGTACCGTCCGCGGGCTGTGCCTCTACACCCCGGCCGGCTACGAGGGCTACTTCCGCGATGTGCATGCGGCCGTCGCGGCGGGGGCCGAGGTGACGGACGAACTCCTCACCGAGTTCCGGGGACGCTACCGGACCACGGCCGTGGACGGTGTCCCGCCGTCCTGACGGCCCCGCCCGAGCCCCTGATGCGCCCGCCCTCCGTGCCGCTGTCCGCCGGCCGGTTCGTGTCTCCACCCGCAGCTCCGTGCCGCCCGGTCGTGTCTCCACCCGCAGCTCCGTGCCGCCCGGGCGCTTCACTCCCCGTTCGCCCCGGAGCTCCGGGCTGCACGGCGCGGTCCGCTCAGAAGCAGGGCGATCACCAGATACGGGACGGCGAACAGTGCGAACGCGGTGCCGTGGGACACACGGGTGGAGAGCGCGGCGTAGGTTGCGTAGACCAGAAGCGTGGCAAGGCTCGTGCCGAGACCGGCGAGGGACGTCACGGTCGCCCGGCTCGGACCGGTGATGGCTTCCTGAAGCCGGGCGTCGGCGAGTACGTCCGCCAGCTGGAACACGAGGAACCCGGCGCCGACGAGAACCAGTCCCGGGGGACTGCCGAGCAGCGCCCCGCCCGCGAGCGCACCCGACGCGGCCGCGACGGCCGCGCCGAGGGCCCGCGAGGTGAGGCGCTCGCCGGGGCCCACGAGCAGTGACCCGAGCGTCACCCCGACCCAGACGATCAGGACCAGCCAGGGAACGGTCGTCGTGGCGGCACCCGTGGCGGCGGCAAGCAGTGGCACGTACTCGTCGAGGGCACCCCAGACGGATGTCACCGCCACGGAAAGGATCAAGGCGTTGCGTACCCGGCGGCTGCCCCCTGCCTCCTTGAGACCGGCACGCAACGTACCGGCGAAGCCCGCCGACGACCCGGCGCCGTGTGTTCCGGCGCCGGTGGGTCGGCCGGTGTCACGGTGCTCGGGCAGCATCCGTCCGACGGCGGAGCAGAGCAGACATGCCGCGATTCCGGCGGCACCCACTGCGGTGTATCCGCCCCATGCGAACACCGGGCCTGCGGCGGCCGTTGCCGCAGCTGTCGCGACCATGCTTGCTGCAGCGGCACGCCCCATCACGCGCCCGTATCGCGATGCCGCGCCGAGCCGGTCGAGTTCATCGTGCACCAGCGCTTCCATGGCGCCGGACCGCAGCGCCCCACCGACGGCCCACAGCATGAACCCGGCCGCGAAGGCCTCGTAGGACGGGACGACCACCCACAGAGCGAAGCCGGCCGCCGGGAGCAGCGGTCCGACCACCACCATCAGACGCCGGGACACGACATCGGCCCATATCCCCGACGGCACCTCAACGAACAGTGCGGTGAGCGACCAGAGGGCGAACAGCGAGGAGATCTGGGCGGTGCTCAGGCCGTGTTCGGCGAACAGCAGTGCATAGACGGGATAGAGCAGGACGAAATCCTCAAGTCCTGCGTAAGCGTAAAGAGTTCGCTCCAGCCGGCGCACTCCGGGCGCGGGCGGGCATGACGACGAGACGAGCATGGACACTGGTCCTTCTGCAGAACGGGCGGGTCACCGGGGCGCTCACCCACGCGGTGGCCCGCGACAGCCCGTTCCCGGACCTGCGGCGGGGGATCAATGTCGTCGGCTCATGAACGTGAGTCTATGGCCAGGCGGCAGAGCACCGCCTGCTGTTTTCGGTGGCATCGCGAGCGGTCGGCCATGATCCGGGCGTCCCGGCAGATCCTGCGCGCCCTGACGGCCTTCCTGGCGGACGCCTTCAGATCCGCTCGGCAACTCCGTCGTCCGACGGGGCGAGACGGGGGACGAGGCGGACGTAGACGACCATGCCCACGACTTCGACGAGTGTCTGGGTGACCACGACGACGGCCGCGACGCCGAGGCCGCCCGGCAGGGCCAGCGCGAGTGGAAGGACGACGAGGGAGTTGCGCGTCGCTCCGGTGAAGATCACGGCTCGGGCGGATCCGGAGTCCAGCCGGAAGAGCAGGGCGACGGCCTTCCCCGCGAAGGCCATGACCAGCAGAAAGAGGATGTAGAACGGAACGACTGCAATCACGTCGCCGAGCTGTGCACCGAGTCGGGGGACCTGGGACGCCACGACGAGCAGCAAGGTCGCGGCCATCAGCGGCACCATCGTGGTGGTCAGCGCGTCCGCTGTCCTGCGCCCGGCCGCGACCCGTCCGGCCCATCCCTGGACGGCCCAGGCCAGGACCAGGGGGATGACGATCAGTACGAGAAAGGCCTCCAGAAACGGGCCGGCATCGACGGCACCGGCCAGCTCCGGGCCCATGAACGCGAAGAGGAACACCGGCAGCAGCAGCATCTGCACGACCAGCAGCATCGGAGTCGCGGCCAGCAGGCGCCGGCTGGAACCGCCGGCCAGGCCGCTGAAGACGATCACGTAGTCCACACACGGACACAGCAGAACGAGCAGGACGCCCATCCGAACCGCCTGGTCGCCGGGCAGGAAGGGGAACATTGCGGCAACCACCAGGGGCACGACCACGAAATTCACCGCCAGCGTGGCCATGAGGAAACGGCCGTCCTTCACCGACCGGAGCAGGTCCCCGGCAGGGACCTGGAGGAAGGTCACGAACAGCATGGCGCCCAGGACCGGATTGATCGCGTGTTCCAGGCCCGGCCCGGCCGCCGGCACGGCAAGCCCGAGGACGGCTCCGACGCCCATCGCGGCCACGTAGATCGCCACTTGGTGATCTTCCATCCGCTGGATGGGGTCCCGTGCTCGCGGCGACATCCTCGCGACTCCCTCGACGCGTTGCCCGCCGCCCGTACGGCAGCCTCGCCCGCCATCCTCACAGGCCGGCACCGCAATGCGCTCGCGACACCTGGCGCGTATCGGCTCCAGGTGCCGCCGGCTGCAGTGACGAGCGGGTGGCGGTCCTTCGCCTTCCGGTCGGCTCATGCCGTCCCGAGGCGTGCGGATGGTCCGCAGCCGCCGGAGCACCTGCGGCTGCCCGAGCCCATCGACCCCCAGCGTCCGTTCCCGGTGCCGGCCCCAGTCCTGTGACGCAACCATGCCGAGTGCCGGTCTGCTCGCCGGGCGGGCAGGTCAGGCGACCCGGGCCGTACGCAAGGTCGCCCGGAACGAGCCATGGTCAAGATGAGCGGGCCGCCACTCCGGCATCGTCATCGTGGATGCCGCATCCCGCCGTCCAGCCGATCTGCTGCCGGGCCGGTCGTGCGCCGGGCCGGCGAGTCGTCGGCCGTGACCGGTGTCGACGACGCAGAAGCGGTTGCCGTCGGGGTCGGAGAGAACGATGAAGTCGGCGTCCTGCGGATAGCTGTCCCAGTCGATGTGACGGGCACCGAGCGACACCAGCCGTTCGACCTCGGCAGCCTGGTCGGCCGCGTCGTCGGCGTACAGGTCCAGGTGGATCCGCGGATGTTCCTGGACCGGTGTCGTGCTGAGACCGAGCGACAGCCGGGCCCCGGTCCCGTCCGCGGGTACCAGCACCACCCAGTCGTCCGTGGCCGCCTCCCGCGGCACGTATCCCAGGGCCTCGGTCCAGAACGTCATCGCACGCGGCACGTCGGACACGCCCAGCACAACGGAACCGATTCTCAGCATGCTCCGAGTCAAGCAGAAGGCGCAGGTCGTCGGCCCGTGCGGCACGGCGGGCGTCGATGAACCCGCGTCCCACGGCAGTTGGCGGCTGCGCCCTCATGCCCGGCAGGACCGACAACACCCGAGCAGGGGCCTCGACCAAGGGCTGTCCCGTAATCTCCGGTGGACCAGCGCGCGGCGTCAGATGCATGGGGTCTCCCCGGGCCCGCCAGGGTCGAGGGGAAGCATCGTAAGGCGGAGGGGTGTCCTCATACTGGGCGTATTCGGGAACTCCGACAACGCAGCGTGGGGGTGCCTCCCAGCGGCAGCTGGGGGAGTGCCGTAGCAGTCGTCGTGCGCCCGCCGGGGATTACGGGACAGCCCTTAGCCTGGCAGCATGAACGACCGCACTGCGTTGGGTGAGTTCCTCAGAGCGCGGCGTGAAGGCCTCAAGCCCCAGGACGCGGGTCTGGCCGCTTACGGCCGACGGCGGGTCCCGGGCCTGCGTCGCGAGGAGGTCGCCCTGCTCGCCGGCGTGAGTCCCGACTACTACACACGCCTGGAACAGGGCCGTGAGTCCAGTCCCTCGCCCCAGGTCATCGGGGCCGTTGCCGCCGCACTCCGTCTCGACGCCGAGGCCACCGAGCACCTGCGGAGGCTGAACCGGGCCCCCCGGGAACGCCGGAGCCCCGTTCCTGCGCACGACCGGGTCGACCCGCAGCTGGTGCGGCTGCTGGACAGCTGGCACGACGCCCCCGCCTTCGTCCTCGGCCCGGCCCTGGACGTACTGGCACACAACGCCCTCGCCGCGGCCCTGCACACAGGCTTCGAGCGGTTCGACAACCTGGCCTGCATGATCTTCGTCGACCCGGCAGCCCGCCGGTTCTACCGGGACTGGGCCGAGGCCGCCCGGTCGTGCGTCGCCGAGCTCCGAGCAGCCCACGGGCACGACCCTGAATCGCCGCGGATCAGTGAGATCGTGAAAACGCTCTCGGACCGGAGCCCGGAATTCGCGGCGCTGTGGGCCCGGCACGAGGTCGGGGCGAAGACCTTCCGGAGCAAGCGCCTCAGACACGGGCGGGTGGGCGATCTGGAGATCAGGTTCTCGGCCTTCACCGTGAATGCGGCTCCCCACCAGCAGCTGGTCGTCTATCAGGCCGAACCCGCAGGTGCCACAGCCGCTGCGCTGGCCGCCCTGCTCCCGCGGGCCGGGCACGGGGAGACCGTCCGGCCCGTCTCCTGACTGCTCCGGACGCCGGACGGGAATCGGCTCGGGCGGGCCGGACACAAAGCCGCAGGCCGGAGCCTCGCTGACGGTCCCACTGCCCCCTGTGGGGGGATGGCTCGGCGGCGGGACGCCCCTTGCCGTGCCGCCGTCCGTGCGCGCGCTCATACTGAACATACGGATCATGCCGGGCCATGCGGATGTCGGGTGATGAACGAGGGCGTGCCGAGCGGCGACGCGACCGGCGGCAAGGATGCCGCGCGGGACGCGGGCGGATGGCTGGGCGAGCTGCCGGTGGCACTCGTGGCCACCAGTGCCGACGGGACGGTGGTGCGCTGGGAGCAGGAGGCGCGGGAGCTGCTCGGCTACGAGCCCCAGGAGGTTCTGGGCCGGCACATCGCCCGTCTGCTGCATCCGGGGTCCGATCGGACACTGGGACGGTCACTGTGGGAGGCCGCCGCGTCCGGCCGCGGTGTGATGGGCACGGTCACGGCCTGGCACCGCGACGGGCACCCGATGGAGCTCGAGGTCTGGGCATGTCCCGTGTCCGGCCGGCACAGCGGCAACACCGTCCTCGTCTTCGCCGCCGACGCGCACGGTGCCCGCAGAATCCGCGGCTCGTCGGCCGTGTGGGACGGGGTGTTCTCGCGTTCACCGGTCGGAATCGCCATCTTCGACACGAGACTCCGGTTCCTCCAGGTGAATCCCGCCCTGGAGGAGATGAACGGTGTACCGCTCGAAGCGCATCTCGGGCGGAGGCTGGCGCAGGTTCTGCCGCAGACGAACACCACGGACATGGAGAGGGCGATGCGCCGGGTTCTCGCCACCGGCGAGCCGATCCGGGATTTTCGTCGCACCGGCCGAACCCCCGCCGACCCCCGCCGCGAGCGGGTGTGGTCGTGCTCCTACGTCCGCCTGGAGGACGCGGCGGGGAATCCGATCGGCATCACCGCATCCATCATCGACATCACCGACCAGCAGCGGGCACACGCCGAGGCGGATGCGAGCCGGCGCCGGCTCGCCCTGCTCGACGAGGCCAGCCTCCGGGTGGGAACGACGCTGGAACTGGAGCGCACAGCGCAGGAACTGGCCGATGTCGCCGTTCCCGACCTCGCTGACGTCGTCACCGTCGATGTGCTGGACGCGCTCGCCGCCGGTGGCGACCCGGGCGTCGGGCTGGTCGCCGGTGCTGCGCTGCGCCGACTCGGCAAGGCCCCGCTCACCGGTTCCGAGGTCGCCGACACCCTCGCCCCACTTGGGCGTACGCTCTCATTTCCCGCAGGCGCCCCGTACACCCAGGCACTCGCGGAGCGGCAACCGTTCCTCATCGCCAGCCTCGACGCACGCACCGTGGCGCCGGCTGCCCGTCACACGGACAAACCCGAGCAACTCCTGCGGATCGGCGTGCATTCACTCATGATGGCGCCGCTGATGGCCCGAGGCGTGGTGCTGGGACTGGCCACGTTCTACCGAAGCAGTCCACTGGGCCCGTTCGACGCCGAAGACGTCACTCTCGCAAGCGATCTGGCCGCCCGGGCCGCTGTCTGCGTCGACAACGCCCGTCTCTACCACCGCGAGCACGACACCGCCGTCGTCCTCCAACGCAGCATGCTGCCCCAGCACATCACAGCACCGCCCGGCATCGAGGTCGCCCATCGCTATCTGCCGGCCAGCGATGTCAACGAGGTCGGCGGGGACTGGTACGACGTCGTCCCCCTCGCCGGAGCGAAGGCGGCCCTGCTGATCGGGGATGTGATGGGGCACGGGATTTCGGCCGCCGCGGTGATGGGCCGGCTGTCCAGCACCGTGCGCGCACTGGCACGCCTCGACCTGTCTCCCGTTGAGCTCCTGCATCAGCTGGAGGCCACGCTGGCGGACCTCGCCGAGCCGATGCTGGCGACCTTCCTCTATGCCGTCTGCGACCCTTCGACCGGCCTGTGCCGCATCGCCCGTGCCGGGCACCCGCCGCCGGTCGTCGTCACCCCCGACGGCACCGCCCGCCTTCTCGATCTTCCGCCCGGTGCGCCGCTCGGCATCGGCGGGATCGAGTTCGCCACCACCGACATCACACTGACGCCCGGCAGCCTGCTGGTCCTGTACACCGACGGTCTCGTCGAAAGCCGGGGGAGCGACATCGACGAACGCCTCACTGATCTGGTCCATCTGCTGGCACGGCCCGGACGGCATCTCGCCCATCTGTGCGACACACTGGTCACCCATCTGGTGCCTGCCTCCGCCGACGACGACATCGCCCTGCTCATCGCCCGCATCGGCACCGAGGTTCACCCCTGAGCCGCTGGGCCCGCGGTGCAGTCAGCTCAACGGGAAGCCGGCCATGTGATCGGCGAGCGGTTCGATCCCCCTCCACATGCAACTCGTCGACACGGTCCGGCCTTTCACACGGCCACAGCACAGGTCCGTCGACCCCCGCGATCCGCGTGCCGCAGATCTGCCTGCGTCCGTCGTTCACCGGCACCCGGTCGCGAAGGCAGACCGGTTCACGCGAGCCGTCGCCGCCCGCCACCATGGCTCGCTCCGTCAACTCGGCCGCCCGGTGCCGTACATCGAGCTGCCGGACCGCGTGCTGGGCGATCAGCCAGGCGCCCCGCGCGAATTCCCGGGCCACGAGCTCCGCCGTCGGCCGACCGAGTTCGCCCTGATCCGTCCAGCCGGACGTCATGCTCCTCGGTGAGGCGCCGTCAGTCCGATTGCCCGGCCGGATCAGGGATGTTCACCGGGGGAGCACCACCGCAGTCGCGGTCGCGGCGGCACACTCCCTCCTCGCGCGAAGCATCCGTGCCCAACAATCCTTCGGCGAGGCCCACTTGTGTGATCAAACTCTTCCCAATGCGGGCCGGAGTCTGACATCTTGCGTCCACCACTTCCCACACTCGGCCCGGTCGGCGCCACCCGCGCCACCGGGCTTCTGGAGGACGTTTTGCTCAGCCTCATATCCAGCCGGCTCAGACGCTCGGTCGTGGCAACTGCCGCTCTCGGGGCGGCCGTCGCACTCGTGACCCCCGTCGGACAGGCCCAGGCCGCTCCGAGCGCACCTTCGGCGCCGACGGCCTCGTGGGCCGCGGGCATCCGGGCCTATCTGGTCATCACCGCGCCGGGCGACACCTCGGCGGTGCGGACCGCGATCACGAACAACGGCGGCACGGTGTTCGCACACTACGACGCGATCGGCGTGATCGTGGCGCACTCGGCGTCCACGTCCTTCGCCGGCACGATGCGTGCGGTCAGCGGTGTGCAGCAGGTGGGGGCCACTCGCACCTCGG
The DNA here is from genome assembly GCF_056435905.1 of Streptomyces sp. NPDC043861. NCBI lineage: Bacteria > Bacillati > Actinomycetota > Actinomycetes > Kitasatosporales > Streptomycetaceae > Streptomyces > Streptomyces sp. NPDC043861. Next base: position 75,678 of record NZ_JBWKDP010000013.1, read on the forward strand.
ACATTCCCGCCGACGCGTACAACCCCGTGCTGCCGACCACCCCCGGGCAGGCCACGACCACCCTCACCGAGTCCAACCGCTGGGACATGACCCAGATCAAGGCCGACAAGGCGTGGGCCGTCACCACCGGTTCCTCGGCCGTCAAGGTCGGAGTCCTGGACACCGGCGTCGACGACCTGCACCAGGACATCGCTCCCAACTTCAACGCAGCCGACTCCGCCTCCTGCGCCTACGGCAAGGCGGACACACGGCCGGGCGCCTGGCGCGACGTCGACGACCACGGTACGCATGTCGCGGGCACCATCGCCGCGGCCAAGAACGGGAAGGGCGTCATCGGCGTTGCCCCCGGTGTGAAGATCTCCTCCGTCCGGATCGCCGAACCGAACTCCAACCTGTTCTTCGCCGAGAACACGATCTGCGGCTTCATGTGGGCCGGTGACCACGGCTTCAAGGTCACCAACAACAGCTACTACACCGATCCATGGCAGTTCAACTGCCCGGACAACGTGGACCAGGCGGCCATCATCGAGGGGGTCGAGCGCGCCCAGGAGTACGCGGAGAGGAAGGGTTCGCTGCAGGTCGCGGCCGCGGGCAACGCCAACTACGACCTGGCGAACAAGCGCACCGACACCGAGAGCCCCAACGACTCGACCCCGGTCACCCGTACCATCACCAACGCCTGCATCGACATCCCGACCGAACTGCCGGGCGTGGTGACCGTCGCGGCCATGGGCAACGGCAGCGTCAAGGCCTCGTACTCCAACTTCGGCCGGAACATCATCGACGTCGCGGCCCCGGGCGGCGACGGTGCGTCCGGTGTCTACTCGACGCTGCCCGGCGGCAAGTACGGGAACATGAACGGCACATCGATGGCCTCCCCGCACGTCGCGGGCGTGGCAGCGTTGCTGGCGAGCACCAATCCCACCGACACGCCGGCGGACCTCCGGGCCAAGCTGGCCACACAGGCCACCGACACGGCCTGCCCCTCCGACAGCCGGTGCACAGGCACGACCGGCAACAACGCCTTCTTCGGAGAGGGCCAGGTCGATGCGCTCAAGGCCGTCGGTGGCACCCCGCCGCCCGGCGCGTACTTCGAGAACACCGCGGATGTCGCCGTCGCCGACAACACCACGGTCGAGTCCCCGATCACCGTGACCGGTGTGAGTGGCAACGCCCCGGCGGCCCTCAAGGTCGGTGTGGACATCAAGCACACCTACCGCGGTGACCTCGTGCTCTCGCTCGTGGCCCCCGACGGCACCGTGTACACACTCGAGGACTTCCCGAACAACGACGGCACCGACAACGTCGCCAAGACGTACACGGTGAATGCCTCCTCCGAGGTGGCGGCCGGCACCTGGAAGCTGCGTGTACGTGACCTGGCCTCCCAGGACACCGGCAGGATCGACGCCTGGAACCTGACCTTCTAGGCGTACCTGTCCATGCGGGTCCCACGGGTCTCAGGGGTCCCGCAGGTCCCGGGGAGCAGCCGAGCGCGGCCTCCCCGGGGCCGCCCCGGCCGGCTTGACCGGACCGCTCCAACGGCCACGGCCGTGCCGTACCGCGGCGGACGCCGTGCGTGGACCACGTCATTCCACCGCTGTGGAGCACGAGCGGGTGGGCGGCCCGTCCCAGCCGCGCCGGCGGCAGGGACGGGCCGCGCAGCCGTCCGCGATCGGGCCGGTCGGTTCCGCGGCCACGGCCCCCCGGGGCGTGCACTCCTCAGGCACGCGCGTCACCGCCTCCCGGCCTGCCGCCCGTTGCGCCGGGAGACGATCAGCAGTGTCTGAACGACTGCGCCGGCGGCCAGCACCGCGGACGTGAGGTAGAAGCCGGGAGCGAACGCTCCGCCCGGCAGGGGCGCCGTCCCGGAGTGGCCGCGGACGAGCGTGGACCCGATGAGTGCCGTGCCCAGGGTTCCGCCGACCTGAAGACACATTTCCAGCAGCCCGGACGCTCCGCCGCGGCGGTTCGGTGGAGGAGCGGTCATGGCGACCGACATGGCCGGGTTGTAGACGAGGGGGATCGACGCGCCCCAGATCAGCAGGGCAGCGCCGAACGGCCAGTAGTCGCCGCTCTCGACAGCGGCGCCCATCAGGGCGAACCCGAGCGCTCCTCCGACAGCGCCGGCCACTGTCAGTGCCCGGGCGCCGAAACGCCGCGCCAGCGACCCGGTCACGGGAGCGAGGACCACCGTGGGAACCATGGCGGGCAGCATGGCCAGACCGGCGGCCGACGGGCCGAGGCCGAGTGAGTCCTGCACATAGACGGCCCCGTAGACCACGGCCGTCAGAAAACTGAACTGGGCGCAGAAGACCATGACCGCCGATCCGAGGAACCGCCGGTCGGCCAGGAGGCCCACATCGACCAGGGGCACCTTGCGCCGGGTTTCGATGCGGACGAAGGCGCCCAGCATCGCCAGCCCGCAGCCGAGCAGGGCAAGAAGCGCCCCGGCGGGCAACCCCTCTCCGCCCGACTGCATCACGGCGGTCACCACCATCCCGAGACCGGCGACCGAGGTGGCCAGGCCCCAGCCGTCGAAGCCGCCCGGTGCGGCACCGACCGGGCGCCGGCCGACCGCCGCATACGCGATGAGGAGAACGGCCGCCGCGGGCAGCAGGTTCAGGAAGAAGATCGAGCGCCATCCGAGGTTCTCGGTGAGCACGCCGCCGAGCAGGGGTCCGGCGGCGAGGGCGACCGAGGCACTGCCGACGTACGTCCCGATGGCTCTGCCGAGCCGGTCCGGCGGGAAGGCGTTGGTGATGACCGCCATGGTCTGGGGAAGCATCGCGGCCGCGGCGGCACCCTGGACCGCCCGCGCCACCACGAGTGTGCTGCCGCTGTCCGCGAGCCCGCACAACAGTGAAGCCAAGGCGAAGCCCGTGGTGCCGAGCATGAACATCCGCCGGGCCCCGAAGAGATCGCCGAACCTGCCCCCTGCGGCGGCCAGGCAGGCGAAGGCGAGAATGTATGCGTTGGGCACCCAGTGGGACAGCGATACGCTCATCCCCAGGTCGTCCCTGATCGTGGGGAGTGCCACCCCGACGACCGTCTCGTCCACGAACGTCATGGCCAGGGCGAGGCTCGACGCCGCAAGCACCCACCGTTGCCTCCGGCGCTCCGCCGAGACCGACGGCCTCCTCGTCGTCCCCGGCGGAACCATGCGTGCCCTATCGCGTGCGGGTCAAGGACGCGTAGACGACGGTGTTGCCGAGGTATCCGGCGGCCTTGCTGTACCCGCCACCGCAGGTGATGATCCGCAGCTGAGGGGCGGCGGTACTGCGGTAGACCTTGTCGCTGGGGAACTTCTTCTTGGAGTACACCTCGACCGCGTCGACCGTGAACACCGCGACACGTTTGTCCCGGCGGGTGATCTCGATGGTCCTTCCCTTGGTGAGGCGGCCCAGGGCGAAGAAGACCGCGCGGCCGGTGGGGGTGTCGACATGGCCCGCCACCACGGCCGTACCGGCCTCCCCGGGGGCGGGGCCCTTGGCGTACCAGCCCGCGATACCCGCCCTCCCCGCGGACGGCAGCTCGAGCGTTCCGGACTTGTCCAGCGAGAGCTTCGTCATCGGCGCGTTGACGCCGATGGCGGGAATGCGCAGCCGGACCGGGACGGCGAGGGACCGAGGGCCGGTCAATCCGCGCTGCGGCGGGTGCCGGACGGCCGGTGGGACCGGCCCCACCGGCCCTGGTGGGGCCAGGGCTTGGGCGGGCGACGGTTGCGGGGCGGACTCCTCGCGCAGTCCCTGGATCAGCACATAGGCACCGATCAGCAGTATGACGGCGAGGGTCCTGATCGGCCCGAGAGGGCCGGAGCGGTTGCGTGGTCGCATGCGTGTCATGGCATTGCGCGTTTCGGTCCGGGCGCGCGGAGGCGGCAGATCCGGGCGGTTCCGGAGTCCGCCGGTCAGGCGGAACCGCCGGTGGCGCGACGCCGCATGACGATCACACCGCCGACCATCGCAGTGGCGACGAGCGCGGATCCGACCGCGATCTCGGTGCTGTTCATCAGCCCGCCGGTGCCGCCGAAGCCACCGCGCACCGGTCCGTTCGGCCGGCGGGCGACCTCGAAGCTCGTCTCCATGCGGATGCCCGGAGGACACTTGACCGTGATCGAGTAGATGCCGTCCTCGGCCGACTCGGGAACGGTGAACTCGCCCGCCAGCTCTCCCTCGCGACGGCTCTCGGTCAGATTGATCTGGCCGCCGACCTCCGCCTGGCCCTTGGCGTACGGCTCGTCCGGGCCGCATTCCGCCGTGGTGACCGTGATGGTCGAGCCCGGGGGAGCCACATAGGGGCTGACGCGGACATCGGACTCGTCGGCGACCGCGGCAGCAGCGGGGAGACCGCAGGCAATCACGGCCAGGGCGCCACCGGCGAGAACACGTGCTCTGCGCATTTCACCACTTCCGAGGAGCGCGGGGCAGGACGTGCTGTCCTGGCGGGGACGCCGCGCTCGAGAGCTCAAGACAAGCAGCTCACCGGGCCCTGACGGCCGGTCCGGAACGAGTGGGCGGATGCTCCCCGGATTCCTGTCGAGCCATTCGTACTGGTCGCACGGGGCGCAGTAGTCCTAAAGACGGAATATCAGATTAATATGGCGAATGGGTGGTCGTGTCGTGTCGCGCGCCGTTCGCCGCATGGGGGGCGGGGCCTGACGGGCCGACAGATCACCGCGACGGGGCAGCCTGACGGCCCGACAGATGCTCCCTGGAGGCTGGAGGGGACGACTTTGCTTCTGGGAGAACGGGCGGCCCGGCTCCCACGCGGACAGTCGGCCGGGCACACATCGGCCGGCTGAAAGGAGGTCAGGTCCTGTGGCAGGGCCGGGCTGCCGGTCCGCAGACGCCCGGGTGCCGGTGCCCGGCACGGCCGGGCACGCTTGGTCGGACCGACCGAACCGTATGCGCGGCCGTGGTGGGGGACGGTCGTCCTGCGTGAGTGGTGACCCGGGTCCGTCCGCTCCGTCGGTGGCGCCCGGCCGGCGCAAGGGCCGGTGCGGCTCCGTCTGTGCCGGGTGCGCCGGAGTGGCTCCCGGCCGCCCGGTTGCTGCCGATCCCACGCACGGCCACGCGCCCGGCTGCAGAACATGCCGCAACGGCAGCGCCGTCGCCGCGCAGTCGAACGCAGGGCGCGGGACGGCGGAAACCCCGCGATCGCCTTGTCGGCCACCGACGGACGGCGACGGGCCCGCCGTTCGGCGAGGGACGCATCTGTGGGAGCGGTCGTCTGCCGGACCGCAGTGGCGGCCCCTGTGCTGCCCAACGGGGAACCCGTCGTGATCAACGGACACCAAGCCCGCCTGACGGGCGTTCGGTTGGGGCCCGCCGCTCGCCGGGCGTCCGGAGCCGGGCAAGCGACGCGGAAAACGCCGCGCACCGCGAGCGGGCCGACCGCTACGATCGGGCACCTTCACCTGATCACGGCGGTCGGACAACCGCTGCCCCAACGGTTGTCGACGGAGGCACCGATGAAGCAGGCCCCGGCCCGGCAGGCCGACCACCCCGAGCGTCTGGAGCGCGGACATCCGTTCCGTCAGTGGAAGACATGGCGGATACCCGGCACCGAGCTGACACTCACCGGATACTCCCGCGCCAATGACAAGACGTTCTTCCACATCCCGGAGCTGCGGTGCAGCCTTGACGCCGGACTGTGCGAAGGACGTCAGGCGGACACCGTCTTCCTCACCCACACCCATCACGACCACTCCAAGGACCTCGACCATCTCGCGTCCAAGGCTTCCGGAGCCGTCATCCATCTGCCTGCCCCGGCCGTGCCGTACGCCGAGTCCTATCTGCGTGCGTCGGCCGAGTTGAACCATGGCCCGGCCTTCGATCCGGCTCTCGCAGGGACCTGTCGCCTGCACGGGGTGAGGGACGGTGACGAGTTCACGTTCGGGCGCCGTGGACACCATGTACGGGTGGTGGAGTGCGACCACAAGGTGCCCTGCGTGGGATATGCCTTCGCCGAGCGCCGCAAGGCGCTCCTGCCGGAGTACGAGGAGCTGCGGCGCTCGCTCGTCGAGGAAGGCAGGGGTGCGGAGTTCGGGCGGATCGTCGCGCAGCGTCGAGCGGACGGCGTCACGGTCGAACAGGAGGTGCGCCGCCCCCTGTTCGCGTTCCTCGGCGACACGCACGTCAGCGTGTTCGAGCGCAATCCGTGGCTCCTCGAGTACCCCGTGGTCATCACCGAGTGCACCTTCCTCGACGACACCGAGCTCGAGCGGGCGGACCGGGTCGGACACACCGTCTGGAGCCGGCTGCGGCCGCTGGTGGAGGACCACCCGGACACCCTGTTCGTCCTGACCCACTTCAGCCTGCGTCACTCGGACCGGGACGTGCTCGCGTTCTTCAGGAACGAGCGGCTCGACAACGTGCTGCCGTGGGTGCACCCGGAGAGCCGTCTGCCCGAGCAGCACCAGCACGGCGGTGACCATGGCTGAGGGCCACTGGTCGCCGTATCCGAAGATTCCTGCCGGGGCGCGGCTGGGCAGCGCACGGGTCCGGAACTGGGTCGCACTGGAAAAGGTCCACGGGGCGAACTTCGCCGTCGTGTGCGACAGTTCCGGGGCTCACGCGGCCAAACGCAGAGACCTGCTGGGGGAGAGCGGTCTGGACGAGTTCTTCGGCGTCGGCCGGATCTGGCCCGAACTGGCGGTCGCGGCGAACCGGTGCGCCGAGGCGCTCCGCCGCCGCTACGGCGCCGAGGCCTCCTCCGCCGTGACGGTGTACGGCGAACTGGCGGGCGGACGCTACCCGCATCGGGATGTCGCCCCCGTGCCGGGTGCGGATCCCGTACAGACCGGGGTCTGGTATGCGCCGGAGCTGCTCTGGCTGCCGTTCGACGCCACGGTCCGAACCGCCGACGGTGTGTGCTGGGTCTCCGACCGGGCGTTGCGGGAGGCGGCCGGCGGCGCCGGTCTGCGCTGCGTGCCGCTTCTCGCGCAGGGGACACTCGCCCAGGTCCAGGAGCTGTCACCGGTGTTCCCCACCAGGCTGCCCGGTCTGCTGGGGCTGCCCGCCCTGCCCGGGAATCTCGCGGAGGGGCTGGTTCTCAGACCCGCCGGGGAATGGTGGGTCACGGACGGGGCCGACGGCCCGCCGGTGGCGCGTCCCGTGGCCAAGTTCAAACAGCCGGCCTTCGCCGAGGACGAGCGCTTCGACGGCTCCCTGCCCTACCGGCCGCCGGCGGGTGGCGCCGCCGGCGTCCCCGGCTGGCTCGTCGCACAGGTGGCGGCGCTCCTCACCCCGGCACGGGCAGCGTCCGCCGTCAGCAAGCTGGGTCCCCGGACATCTCCGGAGCTCGTGGCCGCCGAGATCGTGCGTGACGTGGTGGACGAGGTCGCCGAGGCGGTCGGCGGTCTGGAGGACCACCTCCGCCGGCCCCTGGCGGAAGCACTGCACGCAGGAGCGCTCGCCCTCGCCCACTTCGACGCCGGCGACCGCAGGGCCACGGCGCAGCTCCCGGGTTCCCGGTAGCGGGCCCCCCGTTCGCGTCCGGACCCGGGAGCCGTGCGCCCCGGGCGGGCGGTTCCGGGCAGCCCGATCCCGGCGGCTCCACCGTTGTGCCATGACGGCGCGGATCCCGGACCTGGTCACCGAGCCAGCGCCAGCATCGCCAACCTGCGCCAGTTCAGTCGCGGCCGGGCGCGGGGCACCCCGGGCCGGTTGCGAGGCACTCGCACCCGAAGCGCGCCCGGCCTGACGGTGACGCGCACGGGCGTGGGCAGGGTGAGCGCCTCGCCGTCCAGTCCCACGTTCACCTCGGGTGCCTCGGCGTCCACGACGACCTCGCGGGTCGTGACCACGGTGAGTCCGGGAGCCCTGCCACCGCGCAGCAGGTCCGCCGCCTCCGCTGCACTGTCGACCTTGATGCACAGCAGGCCGAGCTCACCGGAGTCCAGCCGGTCCCGGCGCCCGAGCGCCGCCCAGTCGCCCATCCGGTAGGGGTTGTTGCTGACCAGCACCGCCTGCGGAGCGTCGATCGAGGTGCTCGGCGCCCACACGGTGAGCAGCGGCCCGGCCCGGTGCGTCAGCACGTCCGGGAACAGGTCGAGCGTGGTGCGGACCTTGTCGTTGCGGTACGCATCGCTCTGCACCACCGCCGCATACGCCCCGAACGACGCGTTGTTGACGAACACCCGCTCACCGATGAGACCGAGATCCACCCGGAGCTCGACGCCGTCCGTCAAGGCATCCAGGGACGCGGAAGGGTCGTCGCGGTCGAGCCCGAGATCCATCGCGAAGTGGTTCCGGGTCCCGGCCGGGACCACCAGGAACGGGATGCCGTGCTCCGCGGCGACGGCCGCCACCAGGGCCTGGGTGCCGTCCCCGCCCGCCACCCCGAGCAGATCGGCCCCGTCGGCGACGGCCTGACGCGCGAGCGCCCCCACGTCGATACGACGCGTCGAATCGAGCAGAGCGACCCGGGCCCCGGCACTCTCGGCCCTTTCCTTCAGGCCGAACCGCCCCACCTTTCCGCCCCCGGACCGGGGATTCATGATCAGGAAGGGGCTCTCGGGCCGGGGAGCCTCGGCCACGGGCTGCGCTTTGGGCCCGTACTCCGCCAGAGCCTCCCAGCCGGCAGCAGCCGCGAGCGCACCCAGCGCGAGGCAGAGCGCCAGCAGCCACAACAGCCCCGAGGCGACCTGCAGCCAGATCACCGCCACGGGTACCGCCACCGCGAGCACGATCGCGCAGGCCCGCAGCGCTCCTCGCCGGGTCAGCGCCCACCACAACGCTGCGGCCGTCACCGCGGTCCCCGCCACCGCAACCGCCACCAGACCGATGCCCCTGAGTCCCGCGACCAGGACGAGAAGCGCCACGGCCACGACCGCTGCCACGATCGCCAGCCGCGCGGCCCAGCGCCGGGTACGGAGCCGGTCTCCGCCGTCCGCGTTCATGGCACCTCCGGTCGGATGTCACCTATGGCCATTGCACTACCGTGCGGCGCGCATCGCCTCCCAGCCCGTACGGCCGTCGGCCCCGCGGCCTTCCCGGCAGGCCGTCCCACCCGGCGTCAATGGCGATCATGCCGGGGCGCTGGGATCATGGTCCCGTCAGTGGACCGGACAACGGGACCCTACGACGGTGGAAGGCCATGGCCGATGACGACCAGTTGAACCCGGGCGGGGATCCGCTGCTGGCCGCGAAGTTCGCGGTACCCGCACCGCCGCCCACTTTCGTGGCCAGGAAGCGTCTCCTCGACCGGCTCACCGAAGGCACTCAGGGCCCGCTGACCGTGATCACCGGCCCGGCGGGGGCCGGCAAGACCACTCTTGCCGCCTCCTGGCTGCGCTCGCGGGCCGCCTCGGATCCCGCCGTCTGGCTCACGCTCGAGAGCGACGACAACGCCCCGGGATTGTTCTGGTCGTACGTCCTCGGTGCCTTCCGGTACCACTGCGTCCCGCTGCCCGACGGCGTCGTCAGCCCGCCCAGGGCCAACGACGTCGACCACTCCCTCATCGTCAGGATCGCGTCCGCGCTGGCCCAGCTGCCCCGGCCCGTCGTCCTCGTACTCGACGGGCTCGAGCGGTGCGCCGCACGCGAGGTGGCCGCGGATCTCGAGTTCGTCCTCACTCATGCCGGGCCCTCCCTGCGGCTCGTTCTCACCGGTCGTGTGGATCCGCCACTCCCGCTGCACCGCTACCGTGCCGAGGCCCGAATCTGTGAGATCCGCCGGTCGGAGCTGGCGTTCACACGGCGCGAGGCCGTGCAACTGCTGAACACCCACGGACTGACGCTCACGCAGCAGAGCATCGACGCCCTCACCGAGCGCACCGAGGGGTGGGCCGCCGGACTCCGGCTGTGTGCCCTGGCCATGCAACGGACCGACGACGCCGAGCGCTTCGCCCATTCCTTCGCCGCGTCGCAGAACGCCGTGGCGGACTACCTGATGGCCGAGGTCCTCGACGCCCAGCCGGCCCCCACCCAGGATCTGCTCATGCGGACGAGCATCCTCGCCCATGTCCACCCCGATCTCGCCGATGCCCTCACCGGACGCGACGACGGCGAGGCGGTGCTCGCACGACTCGCCCGCGAGAACGCCTTCGTCGAGCCGATCGACGACAGCGACTGGTACCGCAGCCACCCGCTGTTCGCCGAGGTACTCCGCGCCCATCTGCGCAGTCGTGCCCCTGAGCTCGGGGCGGACCTGCACCGTCGTGCGGCGCATTGGCTGGCCGACGAGGGCCGGCTGACCGAGGCACTCAAACACGCCGTCGAGGCGGACGAATGGGAGTACGCCACAACCCTCCTCGTCGAACGGCTGGCGATCGGCCGGATCCTCACCGGACCGGACAGCCATGGTCTCGAGCGGCTCTTCCGGGCCATGCCCTCCGGCCTGCCCGGCGACGCGCCGGCACTCGTCGCGGCCGCCTGCGCCCTCGCCCGCGGTGACGGCGAGGAGAGCCGTAGGCAGCTCCTGGGCGTGGGAATGCCCGGTCCTCACGGCGCGGTTCCTGAACTGCGGCTCACCCATGCGTTGCTGCGGCTGCTTGCCGACGCAGGAACCGGCGCAGCCGCCGACCCGGAAGCCGACAGGCGCCCCGACCCGGAAACGGACCACGGCACGGACGGTGACCGGGCCGCGGGCACCCACGCCGGCACGGACGACCGTGAGGGGAGGACCGACGAAGCCTGGGGTACCGACGGGGGCGCGGGCTCCGACGCCGACGCCGAGGTGCGCGAGTTCATGGCGCTGGTTCCCCCGGCCCAGCTCAAGCAGCAACCCGAGATCGAGGCCCTGTGCCGTTACGGCCGTGCCCGGGCGGTACTCGCCGCGGGCCGGCGCGCCGCGGCACGGGAGGCCTTCGCCGCCGCCCTGGCGGCCGGCGCCGAGGGACGGACCCGGACCGTCCGCTACCACTGCCTGGGTGCCCTGGCCCTGACGGAGGCGGTCGACGGCCTGCTGCAGGAGGCCGAAGCCCATGCGCGGGATGGCCTGAGGTCCGCCGAGGAACACGGCATCCCGGCCGATCAGCGCACCGGGCTCTGCCAACTGGCGCTGGCCGCCGTCGCCACCGACAGAGGGGACCTGCAGGGGGCACGGCGCCACCTCGACGCCGCCGCGGCCTCCGGCAGCCCCGGTCTCGATCCGATGGGCGCCGTCGAGGCCGCCGTCCTCGATTCCCGTCTCGAGCTCGCCCACGGCCGTACAGCGGCTGCCCTGAGGGCCCTCGACGCCGTGCAGGCGTCAGCAGCCCAGGGCGGCACGGCCGGCGGCACCGAGGCAGCGGGCCGGCTCGCCGTGGCCCGCGCTGCCGTTCACATCGCCCGTGGAGACCCGTCAGCGGCTCTCGCCGTACTGCGCGAGGCGCCCCGGGTCGGCTCCGGGCACGCCGTGGTAGCGGCAGCCGCCCATCTGGCGGCCGGGGACGGTGAGTGTGCCCGCCGGCTGCTCGCCCCCCTCGTCGACGAAGCATGCTCCGGCCCCAACGACCGGGTCCGCGCCCGGCTCCTCCATGCCCAGTCCGCGGCGCTGGAGGAGGACGGCGGATCAGCGGCGGTGTTCCTCGGCCAGGCCCTCCACGCCGCACGCCCGCAGCTCCTGCGTGCTCCGTTCAGCGAGAGCGGTCCCTGGCTGAGGCATCTCCTCGCGCATGCGCCCGCGCTCGCCGCCGAGCACACCTGGCTGACCGAACGCCCGGTGGACGTCGACGGCTGTCCCGCCCTCATCGAGCACATCAGCAGCCGGGAACGGGAAGTGCTGTGGCATGTGGCACAGATGATGTCGACACAGGAGATCGCCGCGGAGATGTTCCTGTCCGTCAACACCGTCAAGACCCACCTCAAGAGCATCTACCGCAAACTGTCCGTGTCCCGCCGCAGCGAGGCGGTACGGCGTGCCCGCGAGGCGGGTCTGCTGTGATGCGTTTCCGGCAGCTCACCTCGTCCGGGTGATGCGCCGCCCCCCGTACCCGCGCAGGATGCACGAAGAGGCCCCTGCGGCACGAAGAGGTACTGGTCCCTGGGGAAGTGTCGGCATGCGATACGAGTTCCGCGTCTCCGGTCATCTGTCCACGGCTGTCGCCGGTGCGTTTCCCGAGCTGGAGAAGGCGAAGGTGCCCGAGGAGACGGTCCTGTACGGCCCGGTCACGGACGAAGCCCATCTGTACGGGTTGCTTGCGCGTTTCCAGGACGTGGGGCTGCACGTCGTGGAGATGCGACGGCTGCCCGACCCGTCCGGCTGACCCGTGACCCGTGACCCGTGACCCGTGACCCGTGACCCGTGACCCGTGACCCGTGCCGGGACGCCGGGCCCGTCTCAGCGGTTCCGGGACTGTTCGGGGGACGCCGGACCCTCCCGCAGCCCCGGATCGCGCGCGGCCGCCTTCTCGTGCCATGCCCCGTACCGTTCACTGAGCCGCAGGGCCGACACCCCGTGCAGCAGCACGCTCAGCGCCACGGTCACGGCCACGACCTCCAGCAGTGTGCGCGCACCGGGTACATGCTCCTTCGCCGCCAGCAGGCCGAAGACCAATGAGGGCAGCCCCCGCGGTCCGAACCATGCGGCGTACGCCACCGTGGGCAACCGCAGTCCGCTGCCCACGAGGGCAAGGGCGGCCGACACCGGACGTACCACTGCCACGCTGACCACCGCGTAGACCGCCACCCGCCAGTCGAGGTGCTGGAGCGCGGGCCCCAGCATGACGGCGCCGAACGCCAGGAAGCTCATCGCGGCAAGCAGGGAAGCGATGCTGTCGGTGAACCTGGAGGGCAGGTCGGCGCCATGACCGTGCTCCCCCGAGTCCTTGGGCGGCGCCCCGCGCCGCAACAGCGCGGCGAAGGCGAAGCCGGCGGTCCAGGCGGCGACGAATCCGCTGCCGCCGACGGCTGCGGTGAGCGTGTACGACGCCAGTGCCACCGCCAGCACCACTGCCTGGCTCCACTCCCGGTTGACCCAGTCCGCCTTCCGCGCCAGGCGCAGAAGCCGGCCGCCGGCACCGCCGACGGCGAGGCCGAGTGCCGCGCTGAGGACCAGCGAACGCCAGAAGATGCCCACCAGACCCTCCTCCGACGAGGCCGTGCCGGACACCGCGGCCAGGAAGAGGAGGAAGAACGGCAGGACCAGGCCGTCATTGACCCCGGTCTCGACCGTGAGGCCGTGGCGCACCGGCGCAGGGACGCGGCGGTTGGCCACGGCCGCCCTGCACACGGCGATGTCGGTCGGCGCGAGGATCGCCGCGACGAGCGCCAGCTCCCAGCCGGTCAGCCCGGGCAGCAGCGGCCACCCCAACAGGCACCCGGCCGCAAGGGTCAGCAGCAGACCGAGCGTCACCAGCCGGACGGACAGCAGACGGCCCAGGTGCAGATCCCGGCCGCGAAGCTCGGCGGAGTCGGTGAACAGGACCAGGGTGAGCGCCGCCTCCACCAGAACGAGGATCGGGCCCGCGTCCCGCTCCGGGTCGAGGATGCCGAGCCCGACCGGTCCGATGAGCACGCCGCAGCCGGTGAACACCATCGGCGCGGTGATCGCGGCGGCCGCCAGCCGCTTCGACATCAGCGCATAGCCCCCGGTGGCCACCGCCACCGCAACACCGGCCCAGGCACTTCCGCCGCTCATGCATCCTCCCTGGCGTACGCACCCACAACGGGATCGCCCCCCGGCCCGGACACCGTTTCGTCCGCCATACATCACCCACCAGTACACAAGGCATCACGGCCCGCCCATCGTGATCGAGCCCGGCGACTGTGCGCGGCACCGACACGGCCCGGCGGGACCGGGCCCCGCAGGGGTCCGTGGCCGCACGCACCGATTCACCCCTGCCGGGTGAGGGATCCGCCGCGGCCCCACCCCACACTGACGGCGAGCGGACGACCGACCTCCGGCGTCCGCGGGAACGGCAGGAGGACGGCGATGGACGGAACTGTCTACCTCGCGTACGACTATCCGGTGCTGGGCGCGTTCTGGACCGTGATGTGGATCTTCCTCTGGGTCATGTGGCTGGTGCTGCTCTTCCGGATCATCGTGGACATCTTCCGCGACCACGACATGAACGGATGGGTGAAGGCGGCATGGCTGCTCTTCGTGCTGATCATCCCGTTCCTCGGCGTGCTCGTCTATGTGATCGTGCGCGGCCGGGACATGGGGAGGCGCGAGATCAAGCACGCGCAGGAGCAGCAGGAGGCCTTCAACTCGTACATACGGCAGACCGCCAAGACCGGCAGCACGGGGGACGAGCTGGCAAGGCTCTCCGAACTGAAGGCCAAGGGCGATCTGACGGAGGCGGAGTTCCAGAAGGCGAAGGAAAAGCTCCTGAGCTGAGCGACACCGCACGTCGTCAACGGAGGCGGCATGGGGGCTCCCCGGGGCTCCCCTCGACCGGACCATCGCCTTCGACCGGATTGTCCCGGGGCGGTTCGGCCGGCGTGTGCCGGGTGGTCACGGCCGGAAGTCGGGGCGGCCCCTCCCTGGACGGAACGCCGCTTCAGGGAGGACCCCGCCGTCGTGACCCATGGCCCCGACGGCGGTGCGGGAAGACCGCCGACGCGCTGCTCGTGCCTCCGCGCGCTGCTCGTGCTCCGAGGCGAGGAGGCGACGGGCTTCCCCGCCGACCAGCGGCGGGCCTGGGCAGGAGGATTGCCGCCGCGGCGAGCGCCGCTCAGCCCGCCGCGGGTGTCAGGGCCGGGTCGGAGAAGAACGCCGAGGGAGTGGTCACCCCGGCGATCACCCGGGCGAAGCCGTCCATCGCCTCCTGCCGCTGTGCGATGGCGCCGAATCTCTGCTGCATCTCCGGGGTCGGCGGGTCGAGGCGGGCGAAGTCGGCGGTGAACTCGTACATCTCCCGCACCCGCCCGTCGCGGGCCTCCTGGTAGTCCCGCATGGCCTCCTCGAAGGGGCGCTGTCCGGTGAAGGTCTCGTCGACGGCCCGGGCGCACAGCTCCGCGTCCTGGAAGGCGTCCTGGATGCCCTGTGCGGTGATGAAGTCCTTGAGGTAGCCGGCGTCCCCCACCAGTGCCCAGCCGGGTCCGTACGGCGTGCGGAAGTAGTTCGGGACCGCGGCCCCGAAGAGCCGCTCCACGCGAGTGGCCGAGGCGGTCCGTTCGGCGAGGGCGGGGGCCAGAGCGATGGTGGCCAGGTACTCGCCTTCGGCGTCGGTCCGGTTCGCCTCGGATTCACGCATCGGCCAGCCGCAGATGAGCAGGGTCAGACCGTCGTTGGTGGGCCAGCCCGCGAACGCACGGTCGGGCCGGATGAATGCCTCGAAGTGCTCGAGGCCGAGCCCCGACCAGTAGGTGTAGTAGCTGGTCTGCAGTTTCGGTTTCTCGGCGTACGAGTCCGCGTCGACGATCCGGGCCACGAACGAGTGGGCGCCGTCCGCGCCGATGACCACCCGGGCGTGCTCCGTCACCTGAGGGCCGCCGTGTTCGCGGCCCCGGATCCCGGTCACGGTCCTGTCCGCACCCTCGCCTTCGGTCACCAGCTCCTCGACGGAGAACCTCTCGCGCACCTCGGCGCCCGCCTCCGCGGCGGCATCCACGAGGACCTTGTCCAGGACCGTGCGGCGTGGTGCGTACGAGCCCGAGAACCCGCACCCGGCCGGGGAGCCCGCCAGGGTGAGCGGCCCGAGATCGAAGGAATAGGTCGTGATCTCCGGCAGATCACCGGCGGTCACTCGGCTCAGCAAACCCCAGCGCTCCAGGGCCGCCAGGCCCGGCGGATGGATCAGGTGCGTGGAGACGGTGTCGCTCGGGAAGTGGGCACGGTCCACCAGGAGGACCCGGTGGCCCCGGCGGGCCAGCAGCATTGCGCATGGTGCACCGGCGCACCGGGCTCCGACGACGATGGCGTCGTAGGTCCTGTTCGTCATGGCGTCACCTGCCGGTTGCCGTTCTTCCACGCTATCCCCGGACCCCGGCCGATGCGCCCGGGCGGTGGTGCCGCGGGAACCGGCAGTACGACAGGTGCCGGACCGACACCCACTGCACGGCCGAAGCGTCCGCCTCGGTCACGGGGCCCGGAGACTTCGTGAGAGGTGTCAGCCGCAGTCGTTGCGGTTGATCTTCAGCGAGCGGGTCTGGTCGTTGAGGTTGTAGGACCGGAGGTCGTGGATGGAGCCTCCGCTGGGGGTCACGCACACCCAGCGGCCGGCATGGTTCCGCTTTTCGTAGACCCGTGCGGTGCGGTCGGAGTTGTTCCTGATCGAGCTGCCGCGGTCACGGATCTCGGAGGGCAGGTCCTTGACGCTTCCGTCGGCAGCCCGCCGCACCCACGGCTGCCCTCCGAAGTTGATCTCCGGGTAGATGCACACATAGGCGTCCGGGCACTCGATGGCGGCGTGCGTGGGAGTGGCCACGGCGGAGGCCGATGCCGGCAGGGCAAGAGGGAGGCATCCCAGGGTGGCGACCACAGCGCCACGAGTCAGATTGTTGATCATGTCCTAGAAGTACTCGACATCGCGCAGCGCCCGGAGTGGTGACACCCGCGGCCACCCCTTCGGGGGCCAGGGGAGGCTCAACGGTGCTGCGGATCCCGCACGCGCAACGCCTCCAGCATCCGTGACAAGGCGGCCCGGGTGTCGGCCAGATCCCCGGGGCTACCCGAGGCGGCCAGCCACAGGGCTGCCTCGTTCATCGCACCCGAGAGCAGATGGGTGAGCGGCGCGACGGGCTGCCTGGCGATGGTGCCGTCCTCCATCAACGCGGTCAGCGCCTCTTCCAGATGGCGGGCGGAGTTCGCCTCGTCGAGGGCCCGCCACTCGTTCCAGCCCAGCACCGCGGGACCGTCGACGAGCATGATGCGCTGCAGCTCCGGGTCCGTGGCTGCCGTGAGAAACGCCTGACAGCCCGCGATCAGCTGTGCCCAGGGCTCCTCCTCGGTCTCCGCCGTTGCCGTCACCCGTCGAGCCACCTCCTGTTGCACCTGTTCGAGCACGGCCCTGAACAGATCGGCCTTGCCGTCGAAGTGGTGGTAGAGCGCGCCCTTGGTAACCCCCGCCGCGCCGACGATCTCCGGGAGCCCGACCTCGCCGTAGCCCACCGTCGCGAACAGACGTCTGCCCTCGGCGAGCAGTGCCTGCCTGGTCTGCTCCCGCTGCTGAGCCCGGGTGGTCTGCGCCATCGCGCTCTGCTCCTTCCTTTGACATACCGGTGGTATGCGAATAGCCTGATTCGCATACCGATGGTACGCGAGAAGGGTGGATGTTGTGCTGACCAGTTTCTATCCGGTGATCTGCACCTCGAGGCTCCAGGAGTCCCGCGAGTTCTACACCGGTCCGATGGGGTTCGAGACGACGTTCGAGGCCGACTGGTACGTCAGCCTGAAGCGTCCGGGCGCGATGCCGTACGAGCTTGCGCTCCTCGACCACACCCACCCGACGCTCCCCGAGGCGTACCGGAGGCCCGTCACCGGGCTCCTGCTCAATTTCGAGGTGGCGGACGTGGATGCGGAGTGGGAGCGCCTCGTCGTCCTCGGCGGGCTCAGGCCCGAGCTGGAACTGCGCAACGAGGACTTCGGGCAGCGGCACTTCATCGTCGCCGACCCCAACGGTGTGCTCATCGACGTCATCACCTCCATCGCGCCGACCGAGGAGTTCGCCGGGCAGTACGCGGGCGGGTAGCCCCACACGAACAGGCCAGCACAACGCGCGCGGCGGCCGGCTCCCGGGCTGCAATGAACGGGTGACCGTGACTCGGGTGCCCGCCGCGACTCCCGACGACTGTCTCGCGCGCAACGACTGGATCTGCGGTGAGTACCTGTCCACCCGCCGCGAGATCCTCTGGGACGCGGTGCTCCAGCACCTGCAGCTGACCCTGATCTCGGTGGCTCTTGCGCTGCTGCTCGCCGTACCTCTTGCCGTGATGGCCCGGCGCTGGCGGTGGGCCGCGGGTCCCGTCCTCGGAGTGACGACGATCCTCTACACCATTCCTTCGCTCGCGATGTTCTCCCTGCTGCTCCCGCTGTACGGACTGTCCGCGTCGCTCGTCATCGCCGGTCTCGTCCTGTACTCGCTCACCCTGCTGGTACGGAACATCCTCGCCGGACTGCGCGCGGTGCCCGAGGAGACCCGGCAGGCCGCGCGGGGCATGGGGTACGGGCCCGTGCGCCTGCTCCTCACCGTCGAAATGCCGCTCGCCCTGCCGGCCGCCATGGCCGGGCTCCGGATCGCGACGGTCTCCGCCGTCTCGCTCGTCACCATCGGTGCGATCGTCGGCTTCGGCGGACTCGGCAACCTCATCTATTCGGGGATGAACACCTACTTCAAGGCCCAGGTGCTCACCGCGTCCGTACTCTGCGTCGCCATTGCGGTCGCCGCCGATGTCGTACTCCTCGGCGTGCAGCGGCTGCTGACCCCCTGGATGAAGCAGAGCGGACGGGCCTCCGCATGAACACGCTCGCCCAGACCTGGGACTGGTTCGCCGACTCCGCCAACTGGTCCGGCGCCAACGGCGTCTGGGTCCGGCTCGGACAGCATCTGTACCTGACCGCCGTCGGTCTGCTGATCAGCTGTGCGATCGCGCTTCCCGTCGCCCTCGTGCTCGGCCACCTCGGCAAGGGCGGCGCGCTCGCCGTCAACGTCTCCAACGTCGGCCGTGCGGTGCCCACCTTCGCCGTCCTCGTCCTGCTGCTGCTCAGCCCGATCGGCACATGGGGAGACTGGCCCACGATCGTGGCGCTGGTGCTGTTCGCCGTACCACCGCTGCTCACCAATGCGTACGTCGGGATGCGCGGCGTGGACCGGGACGTCGTACGGGCTGCCCGGGGGATGGGTATGACCGGTACGCAGATGCTGCTGCGCGTGGAACTCCCGCTCGCCACACCGCTGATCCTCACCGGTGTACGGATCGCCGCCGTCCAGCTCGTCGCCACAGCGACGATCGCCGCACTCGCGGGGGGCGGCGGTCTCGGCCGGATCATCACGGCGGGCTTCAACCTCGCTTCCACCCCCCAGGTCGTTGCAGGGGCGGTCCTCGTGGCCCTCCTGGCGCTGCTGGTCGAGGCGGTTTTCGAGATCGTGGAGCGACTGTCCCCGGAGGGGGTACGGGGGAAGGCCGGATGAGGCAGCTCGTCCCGAGTCGCTTCCCGGGGCTCCTCGCCGCCGCCCCTCTGCTGGCCCTGGTCGCGTGCACCACGGGACCTTCCCTGGAGAACCGGGGAGAGGTGACGCAGTCACCCGGCGACAGCAGACATCTGACCATCGGCTCCGCCGGATTCACGGAGAGCGATCTGCTGGCACAGATGTACTCCCTGCTCCTCGAGAACGCCGGATATCACACGAAGATCATTTCAGTGACCAATCGCGAGATCTACGAACCCGCCCTGGAGAGCGGTCAGATCGATGTCGTGCCCGAGTACGCGGCCACGTTCGCGGACTGGCTCAACGCCAGGGACAACGGCCCCAAGGCGCCGGCGGTCGGCTCGCCCGACCTCAACGCCACCATGACTGCACTGCGCTCCCTCGCGGAGCCCCGCGGCATCGACGTCCTCCCCCCGGGCAAGGCCGTCGACCAGAACGCCTTCGCCGTCACGAAAACGTTCGCCGACCGGCACCACCTGGAGACCCTGAGCGATCTCGGACGCTCCAAGCTGCCCGTGCGCCTCGCCGCCGGTGACGAGTGCGTCGAGCGCCCCTACTGCGCCCCCGGGCTGAGGAAGACGTACGGAATCGACGTCACCGCGATCGACCCGAAGGGCGTCGGCACCACCCAGGCCAAGCAGGCCGTCCAGTCGGGCAAGGACCAGATGGTCCTGACGACGACGACCGACGCGACGCTCGACGAGTTCGGCCTCGTGTTGCTCGACGACGACAGGCACCTCCAGAACGCCGACTACGTCGTGCCCGTCGTCAACCGCGCCCGGGCGGGAAGCCCGGGCGTCACCAAGGCCCTGGACAAGCTCAACTCGGTCCTGACCACGGCGGACCTGGCCAGGCTCAACGAGGAGGTCGACAGCCGGCGCCGCCTGCCCGAGGACGTCGCCAGACAGTATCTGGAGTCCGAGGGGCTGCTGCCGAGGACGCGGGGCGAAAGTCAGAAGTACGGCGGGCGCGGGACGGATTCCGTGATCCAGTCCGAGGTGCCACCGAGGAGATGAGTCAGGACCAGCCCGGCGTCGTCGGCTTCGGCCGAGGTGTCGTCGTACGTCGTTTCCCAGAGCGGCGCGACTTGCAGGAGCCACGGCAGCCGGTATCGGCGCGTGAAGCGGGCCCGGCCGGGATGGTCGACGGTGAGCGTCATCCACAGGACACGCTGCTTGTGCCGTACCGCCGTTCCGGGGCCGATCACGGCCTCCCAGTCGCCGATCGTGAGCAGGTCCTTCCCGTCGGACCTGACCAACGAGAACGGAGTCCGGCCCAGCCGTCCCTTCAGCCACACATCCCACCGGAGTGACTGCTCGGGTTCCGGGCCCTCTGCATCGGGTGACACCTCGGAAGCCTCAATGCCGGCCTCCTCGGCCGGCGGGGGTGGTGCGTCGAAGACACCGGCTTCGGCCATGTGCCTCATCCAGCGCCGGTGCGCGAAGGCATCCGCCACGAGCCCCCAAAGGGTGACGGCGGTTGCGGTGCTCGCGCCGATCAGCAGGGCCGGCTCCCACCGGGCGCCGACGCACCACAACGCGAGGATGCACAGCACGAGGTGGAATGCCCAGACGACGGCGATCCCACGGCACGTGCGCCATGTCCGGGCTCCTGCGTGTCCCATGCCGAGCCTCCTCGAACCGCCGGAGTCGGCCGCGCGACGTGCCCCTCGGACGTGCCGCCGACGGGCTCACCCTAACGCCCGTCCTCACACCGATCGCGCCCGGCCGGCGGCCCGCCTTCCGGGCCATGGGAGCGAGCGCGAGGTCTGGATGGGAGCGAGCACGACGTGTGCTTCGTGCGCGACGGGCGCGACGTGCGTGCGGGGCGGACCCCTTCCCTCAGGTGTCCGACACCGAATCGAAGTCCACCTGGCCGCGCGCCACGCCCTGCGCGTCCGCGTCCACCGAACGGCGCAGCGCCTCGTGGAGTCCCGCCGGTGTCAGCACCCCTGCGAATCGGGTCCCGTCCACCACCGCGACCCACCCCGCGTCATACTGCAGCATCTCGCTGAACGCCTGCTTCAGCGGAGCGCCCAGCGGAACCCAGGCATCCATGCGCCGCGCCAGATCGGCGACCGTGCCCTGCTCGCCCGCGAGGGACAGCGCCTCCGCGGAGACCCAGCCGTGCAGATCGCCCTCGGGGCCGAGCACCACCGCCCAGCTCGCGTTCCCGGCCCGCAGTCGGGCCCCTGCCGGACCGGCAGGCTCGTCGAGGCGCACGACCTCCGGCTGCTCCAGGTCGTCCGCCTCGATCCGGGTCACGGAGAGTCGCTTCAGCCCGCGGTCGGCGCCGACGAACCGTGCCACGTACTCGGTGGCGGGTGTACCGAGTACGGCTCCGGGGGTGTCGAACTGTTCGATGCAGCCCTGCCCGTACACGGCGATGCGGTCACCCATCCGGACCGCCTCCTCGATGTCGTGCGTGACCAGCAGGACCGTCTTCCGGACCGTCGCCTGCAGATTGAGGAATTCGTTCTGCAACCGTTCCCGGACCACCGGGTCGACCGCGCCGAACGGCTCGTCCATCAGCAGCACCGGTGGATCGGCCGCCAGGGCGCGGGCCACGCCCACGCGCTGACGCTGGCCGCCGGAAAGCTGCGCGGGATAGCGGGCGCCGTACGTCGTGGGGTCGAGCCCGACCAGGTCGAGGAGTTCGGCGGCCCGGGCACGGGCCTTCGTCCTCTTCCAGCCGAGGAGGGAGGGCACGGTCGCGGTGTTGTCGAGGACCGTGCGATGCGGGAAGAGACCGACCTGCTGGATCACATAGCCGATGCGGCGGCGCAGTCTGACCGGGTCGACGGCGGAGATGTCCTCGCCGTCGACCAGGATGCGTCCGGACGTGGGCTCGATCAGTCGGTTGACCATCATCATCGTGGTCGTCTTTCCGCACCCCGAGGGGCCCACAAGGGTGACCAGTTCGCCCTCCGCCACCTCGAAGGTCAGGCCGTCCACGGCGGCCGTGCCGTCGGGGTAGACCTTGCTGACCTGCTCGAACCGGATCATGGGTCCACGCTAGGCGCGCACTGCGCCGGGCGCATAACGGGCCCCGCCCGGACGTGGCCCGACGAGATCCGCGCCGTGCAGACCGGCGGACGGGCGGACCGGCGGACCGGACTCCCTCTCCCGTCGTGGCCCTTGCGTGCTTCGGAACGGGACTGCTATCCCATTGGTTAGGAAAGTTTCCTTCCAGTTACCGTTGCCCGTCCCCTCCCATGGAGATCCCCATGAGACCGGCACGATTCCCGCTGCGCGCCCCCGCCGTGGCCGTGGTCGCCCTGCTGCTGTGGCTCACCACCGTCCCGACCGCCCCTGCGGCTCCCTCCCCGGCCGGCACCGACAGCACCGCCGGCCCCTCCTCCACCGTCGGCACCACCACCGCGAACGCCGGTCCCAGCAGCGGCCATCCCGCCATGGGCGCAGCGTCCGCCCCCGGCACCAGGACCCCGGTCGGGATCAACGGCCGGCTCAGGGTCTGCGGCACCAAGCTGTGCAACCGGTACGGCGAGCCCGTCCAACTGCGCGGCATGTCCACGCACGGTCTGCAGTGGTACGGCCAGTGCGTGACCTCGGCCTCACTGGACGCGCTGGCCGACGACTGGAGAGCGGACGTGCTGCGCATCTCCATGTACATCCAGGAGGGAGGCTACGAGACCGACCCCCGCAGGTTCACCGACCTGGTCCACGCGATCATCGAACAGGCCACCGCCCGCGGTATGTACGCCATCGTCGACTGGCACATGCTCGACCCGGGCGACCCCCACCACAATCTCGCCCGCGCCAGGACCTTCTTCACCGAGATCGCGCAGCGGCACGCAGAAAAGAACAACCTGCTCTACGAGATCGCCAACGAGCCCAGCGGTGTCGGCTGGTCGCGGATCAGGAGTTACGCCGAACAGCTCATCCCCGTCATCCGGCAGCAGGACCCCGACGCCCCCGTCCTGGTCGGCACCCGAGCCTGGTCGTCGTTCGGCGTCTCCGAAGGCTCCGACGAGTCGGAGGTCGTCGGCAACCCGGTCAGAGCCTCCAACATCATGTACACCTTCCACTTCTACGCCCACTCGCACCGGGACGAGTATCTGGACACCCTCGCCCGTGCGGCGGACAGGCTGCCCGTGTTCGTCACCGAGTTCGGCACCCAGAACCACGCCGGTGAGGGCAGCAACGACTTCGCCATGTCGCGGCGCTATCTCGACCTGATGGCGAGCAAGAAGATCAGCTGGGTCAACTGGAACTACTCCGACGACGACCGCACCGGCGCCGTCTTCAGGGGTGGCACCTGCGACAACGACGGCCCCTGGGCCGGCACCGGGCCGCTGAAGCCCGCCGGGGTCTGGGTCCGCGACCGCATCAGGAACGAGCAGCGCTTCCCGGCCGGCTGACCGCACTCCGCACGACCTCCGCGCGCCCATGTGGTGCACTGGGCGTGTGGGGGTGCACCACCAGGTACACACAGCGGGAGGACCATTGACCAGCTACCGGCAGCCGGGTCTCGTCCTCACGGACCGGCACTTCACGGTCCCCCTCGACCACGACGACCCGGCAGGGGAGCAGCTTCGGCTGTACGGCCGCGAGGTCGTGTCGAGTGCCAGGGCCGGGGCCGAGCTGCCGTGGCTGGTGTACCTGGAAGGCGGCCCCGGCTTCGGGGCACGCCGCTTCCCCGGCAAGCAGGCCTGGCTCGGCCGCGCCGTACAGGAATTCCGCGTCCTGCTGCTCGACCAGCGCGGGACCGGGCTGTCCACCCCCGCCAACCGGCAGACCGTTCCGCTGCGCGGCGGTGCCGAGGAACAGGCGGAATACCTCCGGGGCTTTCGCGCCGACAGCATCGTGCGCGACTGCGAGGCCGTCCGGCGCCAGCTCACCGGTGGTGCCCGGTGGACCGTGCTCGGCCAGAGTTTCGGCGGATTCTGCGCCACCCACTATCTCTCGACGGCACCGGAAGGCCTGCGCACCGTACTGATCACGGGCGGGCTGCCTTCGCTGGACGCGCGGGCCGAGGACGTGTACCGGGCGGCCTACCCGCGTGTCCAGCGCAAGGTCGAGGCCCACTATGCGCGCTATCCGCAGGACGTCGAACGCGCCCGCCGCATTGCCGGGTACCTCGCCGAGCACCGGCCCGTGCTGCCGAACGGATACGTTCTGACGCCCGAGGCCTTCCAGTCCCTGGGCATTCAGCTCGGCACCGGGGACGGGAGCCATCAACTGCACTATCTGATGGAGAACGCGTTCATCGGCGGGGCGGGCGGGGAGGAGCTGTCCGACGCCTTCCAGGAAGCAGTGCTCGCCACCCTCTCCTACACCGCGCATCCCCTGTACGCCGTTCTCCACGAAGCCATCTACGCGCAGGGAGAGGCGCCCACGGCATGGGCGGCGGAGCGCGTGCGCGCAGAGTTCCCCCAGTTCGACGCCGCGAAGACACTGGAGGGGGACGGCCCGTTGCTGTTCACCGGGGAGTCCGTGCACCCCTGGCACTTCGAGTCCGATCCGGCGCTGCGCCCTCTGCGCGAAGCCGCCGAGCTGCTCGCTGCACGTACCGACTGGCCTCGGCTGTACGACGCCGAGCGCCTCGCGGCCAACGAGGTCCCGGTCGCCGCCGCCGTCTACCACGACGACATGTACGTCGACACCGCCCACTCCCTCGCAACGGCGCAGACCGTCCGCGGACTGCGCACCTGGGTCACCGACGAGTACGAGCACGACGGCGTCCGTGCCTCGGGAGCCCGTGTCCTGGACCGGCTGCTCGCCCTGGTACGCGACGAGGTCTAGTGCTGTGACCGGATAGGTTTGCCGGGAAGCTCGCGGCGTCCGGTGCATGGGGTCTCCCCCGGCCCCTTGGGGCCGCGGGGACGCATCGCAAGGCGGAGTATCGCCCTCGTACTGGATGTACTCGGGTGATGCGACAACGCAGCGAGGCGCCGTGCAGGGCGTCGCGAGCCGGTGAACCTATCCGGTCACAGCACTAGGGCCTCTCGTTCGGATCTTGCCGGGCTCGTGTGCCCCTCACCGATCCAGCCCGATCCGAACGAAAGACCCTGGTGCCGGATCCGGCGGCTACGCTGCGGACATGACCGAACCTCAGCTCGAAGCGATGCCCGAGGACTGGACGCGCGCCCTCGCCGTCGTCGCCCATCCGGACGACCTCGAGTACGGCTGTGCCGCGGCCGTCGCCGGATGGACCGACGCCGGGAAGGAGGTCGTGTATCTGCTGGCCAGCCGTGGTGAGGCGGGCACGGACACGATCGAGCCCGCCGTTTGCGGACCGATGCGCGAGCGGGAGCAGCGGGCCAGTGCGGCAGTCGTCGGAGTGTCCACGGTGGAGTTCCTCGACCACAGGGACGGCGTCATCGAGTACGGCACGACGCTGCGCCGGGACATCGCCGGGGCGATGCGCCGGCACCGTCCCGAGCTCGTGATCACCCTCAACCACCGGGACACCTGGGGCTCCGCCGTCGGCGGTGCGTGGAACACCCCGGACCACCGCGCCGTCGGCCGGGCCACTCTCGACGCGGCCGCCGATGCCGGCAATCGCTGGATCTTTCCCGAACTCCTCACCGAGCACGGCCTCGAGCCGTGGAGCGGCGTGCGCTGGGTGGCAGTCGCGGGTTCCAGCACGCCCACGCACGCGGTCGACGCGACCGCGGGACTGGAGCGTTCCGTGGCGTCCCTGCTGGAACACCGCAGCTATCTCGAGGTGCTGACGGACAAGGACCCCGAGGAGTACTGCCGGGAGTTTCTGACGGGCAGCGCCAAAGCCGCGGCACCCCGATTCGGCGGGCGGCCCGCAGTGGCCTTCGAGGTCTTCCGTTTCGGCGGTCGCTGACGGGACGCACCTGCCCTCGCCGCACCGGAACCGCCCCCGTTTGGCCGGGATGCCCTCGGGTACCCGCCGCACCAGCGACGTCGAGGACGGGGGAGCGGCCCCATGGGCGAGTCGGGCACGGCAGGGACCGGGACCGTCACCACGAAGGTCCCCGCACGGCTCGACCGGCTGCCGTGGTCCCGGTGGCACTGGATGGTCGTCATCGGACTGGGAACCGTCTGGATCCTGGACGGCCTCGAGGTCACCGTCGTCGGGAACGTCGCCGGACGGCTTTCCGAGGAAGGCAGTGGACTGGCCATCAGCGATGCCCAGGTCACCGGAGTCGCGGCGGCCCTGTACGTGGCCGGATCGTGCGCCGGGGCGCTCTTCTTCGGCCGGCTGACGGACCTGTTCGGCCGGAAGAAGCTGTTCCTCGTCACTCTGGCGGTCTATCTCGCCGCGACCGCCCTGACGGCCGTGTCGTTCTCGGCCTGGTGGTTCTTCCTCTTCCGCTTCCTCACGGGCTTCGGTATCGGCGGCGAGTACGCGGCGATCAATTCGGCGATCGACGAACTGATCCCCAGCAAGTACCGGGGACGCGTCGACCTCATCATCAACGGGAGCTTCTGGCTCGGCGCCATGGCCGGAGCCCTGCTGTCCGTCGTGGCCCTGAACACCGCCGTCTTCCCGAAGGACATCGGCTGGCGGCTGACCTTCGCCCTCGGGGTCGTCCTCGGCCTCGTCATTCTGCTCGTACGCCGCAACGTGCCCGAGAGCCCGCGCTGGCTGTTCATCCACGGCCGTGCCCGACAGGCCGAGGATCTCGTCACCGGAATCGAACGTGAAGTCGAGGCGGAAACGGGGAAACCGCTGCCGGAACCGGAGGGCGCGATCACCGTCGACCAGCGGGGGAGCATCGGTTTCGGCACGATCGCGAGGACGGTGTTCCGCTCGTACCCCAGACGGGCCGTTCTCGGCTTCGCCCTCTTCATCGGGCAGGCATTCCTCTACAACGCCATCACGTTCGGCTTCGCATCGATCCTGATCACGTTCTTCGACGTGCCCACCGATGCGACCGGCTACTACTTCACGGTCATCGCGTTCGGCAACTTCCTCGGACCGCTGCTGCTCGGCCGGCTCTTCGACACCATCGGACGCAAACCGATGATCGCGGGCACCTATCTCATCTCCGGCTGCCTGCTTCTCGTCACGGCGTGGCTGTTCGGCAGGGGGTCGCTCAACGCCGCCACGATGACCGCCTGTTGGTGCGTCGTCCTGTTCTTCGCCTCCGCCGGCGCAAGCTCCGCCTACCTCGCCGTGAGCGAGATCTTCCCGATGGAGACCCGTGCGATGTCCATCGCGTTCTTCTACGCCATCGGCACCGCGGCGGGCGGGATCTCCGGTCCGCTGCTCTTCGCCGAGCTGACGTCGAGCGGCGTGGTCGGCGACACCGTGGTGGCGTTCTGCACCGGTGCGGCCCTGATGATCGCGGCGGGGCTGGTGGCGCTCTTCTTCGCGGTCCGAGCGGAGGGTCGGTCGCTGGAGTCCATCGCCACACCCCTGTCGGCCCGCACCCCGCCCCCGGCTGCGGCCGCGCACGGTCCGTCCGGCTGGCCGGCGCACGGGACTCCGGGCACCGGGACATAGACCGTCAGCCGGCCCGGCGGGGTCCGGCGGCCGGGGCTGGGGGTGACGGGGCCCGCGCCTTGGTCCTGGCCGCGTCGATCCCGTCGAGCAGAACGGCCAGTCCGACCGTGAAGGTGTCGTCGACCTGGAGCTCCCACGAGGACGCGGCCCCACCCTCAACGACGGGCGCGGCCTCTCTCGCCAGACGGACCGACAGCGGGTACCGCTCGGCGAAGTCGGGCGCGACCTCGTCCAGCAGGCCCGAGCGGCTGGACCACCAGTCCTCGTCCGACACCCCCGTCGCTCCCGCCGCCTGGCGGGATTCGGCGACCGTCTGCGCGGATCCGCGAACCAGGTGGAAGAGTGAACTCACGATGCCACGCAGGGTCCCGGCCGGTAGCCCCGTCCCTTCCAGGATGCCCAACAGCGTCTCCAGGACCGCCTGTTCATGGGGGCCCAGTACGGGGCGGGCGAACGACACCCGGAGGACCCACGGGTGCCGCAGATAGAACGCCCGGAGTTCCGTGGCCCATGAAGTCACCCCGGCACGCCAGTCTCCGCTCGCGGCATGACCGGCGGAGAGCTCGGCGTGTGCCCGGTCGTACATCAGGTCGAGCAGTTCCGCCTTGCCCGGCACGTAGGTGTAGAGCGCCATGGAGGAGCGTCCCAACCGCTCGGCCACCGTGCGCATCGACAGGCGCTGGATGGTCCCCTCGTCGGCCACCGCGATCGCCGCCTCGACGACGTCGTCGACGCTCAGTGCGGGCTTGGGTCCCGGTGGCTTCCCCTGGGCCTGCGTCCTCCGCGTGCCCCACAGCAGGGCCATCGACGCGGCGGCGTCCCCCTGGCCGGCGATGACGCTCAAGACCCGATCCCCTTATGCCGTACGTTATTGTCGTGAGGTTATTACCTTACAGCCTACGGAATTAGGGCGGCGAGAGCCCACCGGGAGAATCCATGACCGAAGCGAAGCTGCACGATGCAAGCACCCTCGAACTGGAGATGCACGGCAGCGGACCGGCTCTGCTGCTTCCGGTCAACCCTCGGCCGGCCGAGGGCCGGCAGGCCGACGAGATGCGCCGATGGGGCGTGGACCCCGCGCTGGGCCGTTCCCTGATCGAGGGCCTCAGTGGCGCGTTCCGGGTCGTCGCCTTCGACTACGAAGGCCACGTCATGGCGACCCCCAAGCCGGGCACCCTCACTCCCGGCAATGTCGCCGGGGACCTGCTGGCGGTCGCCGACGCCGCGGGCGTCGACCGGTTCGCCTACTACGGCTACTCATGGCTCGCTCTGAGTGGACTCCAGCTCGCCCTGCGCACCGATCGCCTCACCGCACTGGTCATGGGCGGTTTTCCGCCGATCGGCGGCCCGTACGCCGAGATGCTGCGTGTCACCACCGCCGCCCACGCCATGGCGTCATCGGCGCCCGTCGACCCCGGACGGTCCGGGCCCTCCGCGCAGTCGGCCGACGACCACGACTGGTCCACGGTGGAAGTGTCGATGACCGAGGCGCAGACCCGGCAGTTCGTCACGCTGTACCAGGCGCTGCAGGACTTCGACGACGCGCGGGCACAGACGCGGGTCGGCTGCCCACGGCTGTGCTTCGTCGGCTCGGCGGACGAGATCCCCTACGGCGAGCGGTGGGGAGGCGTGACCGTGAGCATCGCGGCGGCGGTCGAGGCCCGGCGCACCGAACTGGCGGACGCCGGATGGGACGTGCGGGTCCTCGAGGGGCTCGACCACACTCAGGCCATGCAGCCCGCGAACGTGCTGCCGGTACTGGGTCCCTGGCTCGTTTCCCGGCTGGGTCACGGACCCGGCAGGCACTGACCCCGCAGTGCAGCCCGTGGTTGAGCGGAACCAGGCAAATTTGCCTGGTTCCGCTCAACCACGGGACCCGTGCCGACAGCCCCGGGCCCCCGCTCTCCGTCATCGCGGGCGAAGGTTCCGGAGCCGCGCGAGGAGCCGAGGGGCCGCCTGCCTGGCGGGCCGCCGTCGCTTCTGTTGCGGACGCTCCGGTGGCGGCCCACTCTCCAGATATCCGGGATGCCCGACGCGGGCCGTGGAAGGGCGGTGATCGTGCGCAGCGTGGGTGTGGAGGAGGAACTCCTCCTGGTGGATGCCGAGACAGGCGAGCCCCGGGCGGTGTCGGCGGCGGTGCTGGCCGCGGCCTCCCGTGACGCGGCAGGGGAGGGCGCGGAGGGCGGGGCAGGTGAGGTCTTCGAGGCGGAGCTGCAGCGCCAGCAGCTCGAGTTCGCCACCAGTCCGCGGACCGGGATGACCGAGCTCGCGGCGGAGATCGAGCGGTGGCGCGCGGAGGCCGCGCGCCACGCCCGGGAACTGGGCGTGGCGGTCGCGGCTCTTGCCACCTCGCCCCTTCCGGTCAGCCCGTCCGTGGGGCTCGGGGACCGCTACCGGTGGATGGCCGAGCACTTCGGGCTCACCGTGCAGGAACAGCTCACCTGTGGTTGCCATGTCCATGTCTCGGTGGACTCCGACGAGGAGGGCGTCGCGGTACTGGACCGGGTCCGGCCCTGGCTGGCCGTGTTGCTCGCACTGAGTGCGAACTCCCCTTTCTGGCAGGGACAGGACAGCGCCTACAGCAGCTATCGCAGTCAGGTCTGGGGGCGTTGGCCCTCTGCCGGTCCGGTCGAGGTCTTCGGCTCCGCCGGCCGGTACCGCGAGCAGGTGCGGAACATGATCGGTACCGGTGTGCTCCGGGACGAGGGGATGATCTACTTCGATGCCCGGCTCTCGCACCGCTACCCGACGGTCGAGATCAGGGTCGCGGACGTGTGTCTCGATCCGGCCTCGACCGTGCTGCTGGCCACGCTGACCCGCGCCCTGGTGGAGACGGCCTCCCGTCAGTGGCGGGCGGGAGAGCCGCCGGCCGGGCACGGCGTCGGCCTGTTGCGTCTCGCCGCATGGCGCGCCGGCCGCTACGGCCTGGAGGAGCAGCTGGTCCACCCTCGGACCATGCGGCCCGCGCCGGCGGAACGGGTGGTGCGGGACCTTTTCGATCACGTACGCGACGCCCTCGACGACAGCGGCGACACCACAGCCGCCGAAGAAGCGCTGGGGACACTGCTGACGGCGGGAAACGGAGCACGTGTCCAACGGCAACTGCTGCGGCGGACCGGAAATCTGCGGGATGTCGTCCTCGCGTGTGCGCGACGGACCTGAGGTGGCGACACCTGCCGCAACGCACCGGGCTCAGCAGGGGCTGCCGTCGGCCCTCGTGGCCCGGCCCGCAAGGATCCGTATGCGGTGGCCGTCCGCCTTCCGCCGAACCCACCGCTGCCGTAGGGGAGATGGACCGGACGGAGGCAGGTAGGGTCGGCATGTGAATGGATCCCGGGCCGTCGGCCCCTTCGCCTTCCGGTAGGTACCCCAGGACCGTCCTGGGGCGTCTACGGAGGCACCCGTGTCCCGCACCGCCCATCACATTCCCAGCCGTTACGACGATCTCGGTCGTACCTGGGAGGAGCGTTCCCTTTCGCGGGCGTTCCGCGCATTCACTCTCCACTCCTTGCGCTACGACCGCCGCGAGCGGGCGGCCGCCGAATACGAGGGTCGGCGCGCCCTGCCGCGACTCGTACGGACCGGCTTCGCGATCCACGCCTACGACCGTGCCCACCGCACTGCCGGTACGGGCTTCGCCGCCGAACAGGCCGAACGCAGCGCCCGCCGCGCCGTGCGCATGCGCTGTGACGACATCCGGCGTGCCCACCGCGCCGGCGCGGACACCGACCTCGACATTCCGCCGACCCGGCACCGGCACAGTGCCCTCTGGTGACCGCGCCAGGACCTCTGCTGTGGCGTGATTGACAAGTGGAGTTGCCGGTTCTGCAATGGGCTCCATGGCGGACACCGATGACGACAGATCGCTCGCGGCCGTGCTCGGCGAGGTGGGCCCACGCCTCCGCCGCATCCGCAGTGAGCGAGGAGCCACCCTCAAGGACCTGTCCGAGGCCACCGGGATCTCCGTGAGCACCCTCTCGCGGCTGGAGTCCGGTGGCCGCAGGCCCAGTCTCGAACTGCTGCTGCCGATCGCCCGGGCCCACCGGGTTCCGCTGGACGAGCTGGTGGGGGCCCCGCCCGTCGGCGACCCGCGCGTCCGAATGAAGCCGATCGTTCGACACGGCAGGGCCATGTACCCGCTCACCCGTCGGCCCGGCGGGCCGCAGGCGTACAAGGTGGTGCAGCAGGCCGGGAGCCCGGAGCCCGAGCCGCGTGTCCATGAGGGCTACGAATGGCTCTACGTGCTCTCTGGGCGGCTGCGCCTGGTTCTCGGTGAGCACGATCTGGTGCTGGGCGCGGGGGAGGCGGCGGAATTCGACACCCGTGTGCCTCACTGGTTCGGCCCGACGGGTGACGGACCGGTGGAGTTCCTGAGCCTCTTCGGCCCACAGGGCGAGCGGATGCATGTGCGGGCACGGCCGAAGAGCGGCTGAGAAGACTGTTCACAGAAGGGCAAGCGACCGCTTAGTATGCGATCGGAGCAGTGGACGCCCGAGAACCGCGGAGGCCCCGAATGCAGGCATGGCGAGTGCACCGGAACGGCGAGCCGAGCGAGGTGATGCGCCTTGAGGAGACCGTCCGCCCGGAGCCGGGTGAGGGACAGATCCTCGTGAAGGTCCGTGCCGCGAACATCAACTTCCCGGACGCGCTTCTGTGCCGTGGCCAGTACCAGATCACGCCGCCGCTGCCGTTCACCCCGGGGGTGGAGGTCTGCGGCGAGACCGACGACGGCCGGCGTGTCATCGCCACCGTCTCGCTGCCGCACGGCGGCCTCGCCGAGTACGCGGTCGCCGAGGCCGCCGGCGTCCTCCCCGCGCCTGCGGCGCTCGACGACGCCGAGGCCGCGGCCCTGCACATCGGGTACCAGACGGGCTGGTTCGGACTCCACCGACGGGCGCACCTCCAGGAGGGCGAGACCCTTCTCGTGCATGCCGCCGCAGGAGGGGTCGGCAGCGCGGCCGTACAACTCGGCAAGGCAGCCGGTGCCAAGGTCATCGGCGTCGTCGGCGGGCCCGGGAAGGCCGCCGTCGCACGCGAGCTGGGCTGCGACGTCGTCATCGACCGCCGCTCGGACGACCTCGTCGCCGCCGTCAAGGAGGCCACCGAAGGCCGGGGAGCCGATGTCGTCTACGACCCCGTCGGTGGAGACGCCTATGCCAAGTCCGCCAAATGCGTGGCCTTCGAGGGCCGCATCGTGATCGTGGGCTTCGCGAGCGGCGCGATTCCCAGCCCCGCGCTCAACCACGCTCTGGTCAAGAACTACTCGATCGTGGGACTGCACTGGGGGCTCTACAACTACAAGGACCCCCGGGCGATCCTGCGCTGCCACGAGACTCTCACCGAGTACGCGGCCAAGGGCCTGATCAAGCCCCTCATCAGCGAGCGCGTCGCCTTCGAGGACGCCGCCCATGCCGTCCAGCGCGTCGCCGACGGCACCACGACGGGCCGGCTCGTCGTCGTCCCGGAAGGAGCCGCGTCATGACGGACGCCACCGAACTCCGCGCACGCACCCGTGAGTTGCTTGCCGCCCACCCTGCCGCCACCACCGAACGCACCGTCTTCCTCAAGGCCCGCTTCGACGCGGGACTGGCCTGGGTGCACTATCCCGTCGGACTCGGCGGACTCGATGCGCCCCGCTCCCTCCAGGCCGTCGTCGATGCCGAACTGGAAGCCGCCGGCGCCCCCGACAACGACCCCCGGAGGATCGGCATCGGCCTCGGCATGGCCGCGCCCACCATCCTCGCCTACGGAACCGAGGAGCAGAAGCGCCGCTTCCTGCGGCCGTTGTGGGTGGGCGAGGAGGTGTGGTGCCAGCTGTTCAGCGAGCCCGGGGCCGGCTCGGACCTGGCCGCGCTCGGCACCCGCGCCGTACGCGACGGCGATGAATGGGTCATCGACGGCCAGAAGGTGTGGACGTCCAGCGCTCACATCGCCCGCTGGGCCATCCTCATCGCCCGCACCGACCCGGACCTGCCCAAACACCGGGGAATCACGTAC
Source organism: Streptomyces sp. NPDC043861 (assembly GCF_056435905.1). Lineage (NCBI taxonomy): Bacteria > Bacillati > Actinomycetota > Actinomycetes > Kitasatosporales > Streptomycetaceae > Streptomyces > Streptomyces sp. NPDC043861. The sequence continues at coordinate 109,138 of NZ_JBWKDP010000013.1, forward strand.
TTCATCTGCGACATGACCGACCCGGGGGTCGACGTCAGGCCGCTGCGCCAGATCACCGGCGAGGCCGAGTTCAACGAGGTCTTCCTCACCGGTGTCCGGATCCCCGACGCCCACCGCCTCGGCCCCGTCGGCGACGGCTGGAAGGTCGCACAGACCACCCTCATGAACGAACGCGTCTCCATCGGAGGCATGCGGCTGCCGCGGGAGGGCGGCATGATCGGCCCCGTCGCCCGCACCTGGCGCGAACGGCCCGAACTGCGCACGCACGATCTGCATCAGCGCCTGCTCACCCTGTGGGTGGATGCCGAAGTCGCCCGGCTCACCGGCGAACGGCTGCGCCAGCAACTCGTCGCGGGCCAGCCGGGGCCGGAGGGATCCGGTATGAAACTCGCGTTCGCCCGCCTCAACCAGGAGATCAGCGGACTCGAGGTCGAAATCCGCGGCGAGGAGGGCCTGCTCTACGACGACTGGACCATGCGCCGGCCCGAACTCGTCGACTTCACCGGCCGGGACGCGGGCTACCGCTATCTGCGCTCCAAGGGCAACTCCATCGAGGGCGGCACGAGCGAAGTGCTGCTCAACATCGTTGCCGAACGCGTCCTCGGGCTGCCCGCCGAGCCGCGCAACGACAAGGACGTCGCCTGGAAGGACCTGACCCGATGACCACGAGGCCCGCCCAGAGCCCTCAGCCGGACCTGCTCTACTCCGAGACCGAGGACGACCTGCGTTCCGCCGTGCGTTCCCTGCTCACCGACCGGGCCGACACCCCGGGGCTGCTCGCGCGCATCGAGGAGGGAAGCCCGTACGACCGGGAGCTGTGGCGTTTCCTCGCCGCCGACATGGGCGCCGCGGGTCTCCTGGTGCCCGAACACCTCGGCGGTCAGGGTGCCACCCACCGGGAGGCCGCGGTGGTGCTGGAGGAGCTCGGCCGGGCGGTCGTGCCCGCGCCGTACCTGAGCAGCAGCGTGATCGCGACTGAGACCCTGCTCGCCCTCGACAGCGAGGCCGACGCGGTCGGCGCGCTGCTCAAGGGCATGGCCACCGGCCGCACGGTCGCGGTCCTGGCGCACCCGCTCGCCTGCGCTCCCGGCGCCGACCTTCCCGAAGGCGCCGCTGTGAACGCCGTTGCGGACGCCGCGATCGCCGACGTCCTGCTGGTGTTGAGGTCCGACGGGCTGTACGCGGTGGAGCGCGGCGACGCGGCCGTGGCACCGCAGACCGCGTTCGACCTCACCCGCCCGCTCGCGTCCGTCTCCGCCGGGGGGACGGACGGCATCCGGATCGCGGACGTGGGCATCGCCCGGGCCGCGGTGCGCCGCGGTCTGCTCGCCGGCGCCGGTCTGCTCGCGTCGGAGCAGCTGGGTGTGGCCGAATGGTGTCTGGAGGAGACCGTGCGGTACACGCGCGAACGCCACCAGTTCAACCGGCCCGTCGGCTCCTTCCAGGCGCTCAAACACCGCATGGCCCAGCTGTGGCTCGAGGTCGTGAACGCCCGTGCCGCCGCGCGCAACGCGGCGGACGCACTCGCCACCCGGAGCCCCGAGGTGCCGCTCGCGGTCGCCGTGGCCCAGGCGTACTGCTCCCGTGTGGCCGTTCACGCGGCCGAGGAGTGCGTCCAGTTGCACGCGGGGATCGGGATGACCTGGGAGCATCCGGCGCATCTGTACCTCAAGCGCGCCAAGGCCGACGAGATCGCGCTGGGCACGCCAGGGGCGCACCGTGCGGCGATCGCGGAGCTGGTGGACCTGCGGGCCCCCTGAGCCGCGAAGGGCTGCCCCGTCCGTACCGCGGACCGGGCAGCCCGTGTGCCCGTTGCTCTGCCGTGATCACGCGAGGATACGCGCCCCGGCCGCCCTTTCCGGGCCGGCGGCCGGACGAAGGCGCGGTTCCGGAGGCAACGTGGGCCCCGTCGGAGAAGGCAACCGCCGGGTGGCCGATGGCCGAACTCTTGCCCGTGGCCTGCCCGGTGGAGGCGTGGGGCACGGATACTCGCCGTGTCCCGCACCTGCCGAGTTTCGCAGAGCCCGGAGGCACCATGGATCGCACCACCCGTCGCGCGACCGTCACCGCGATCGCCGCCGCACTGGCCGCCACCGTCGTCCCACCCGCCACTCGGGCCATGGCGGTCGAACGCCCGGGGAGGACCCGTCCGTTACGCCGGGCTCACGCGCACAACGACTATCTGCACACGCGGCCGCTCCACGACGCGCTGCAGCACGGATTCACGAGCCTCGAGGCCGACGTCTTCCTGGTCGAGGGAGAGCTCCTCGTCGCCCACGAACCCGGCGGGCTCGACCCCGCGCGCACCCTGCGGTCCCTCTACCTGGACCCCTTGCTCGCCCGGGTGAGGGCCAACCACGGTGCGGTGTACCGCGGTTACCGACGACCGGTCCAGCTGCTCGTGGACCTCAAGAACGACGGAGAGAACGCCTACCTTGCACTGCACCGCCAACTTCACGACTACCGCTCGATCCTGAGTACCTGTGCGCACGGCACCGTGCACCATGGCGCGGTGATGCCCGTCGTCTCGGGCGACCGGGCCGCCCGCGGGCCCATGGAGGTGCAGCGTGTGCGTCACGCCTTCTACGACGGCCGTCCCGACGACCTCACCGCGCCCGCTCCGGCCTCGTTCATCCCCCTGATCTCCGGCAACTGGACGCAGAGCTTCGAGTGGCAGGGTCACGGGCGGTTCCCCGACACCGAACGGGCGAGGCTGCACAGCATCGTGTCGAGGGCCCACGACCGTGGGCGGCGCGTTCGCTTCTGGGCGACCCCCGACACCCCGGGCGCGGCGCGCGAGGCGCTCTGGTCCGAACTGCTCGCCGCAGACGTCGACCACATCAACACCGACGACCTCGCCGGTCTGGAACATTTCCTCCGCACCCGCCGCCTCTGACGGGCACCCCGGTCGGCGACCACGTCAACGACCACCCGATCGGCGGGCACGCCAGTCGGCCATCCGGCGCCTCCACTCCGCCAAACTGGCCGCCGAATGCCGCAGTTCCGCTGCGGCGGCGAAGGAGGTTGAGGGATGGCCGTGTCCGTCTCAGTCGTACTGCTGCTGCTCGTTCTCGCGGTGATCTATCTGCGCAACGGCGGCCTCAAGATCTCGCACGCGCTGGTCTGCGCCCTGCTCGGGTTCTTCCTGGCAGGCACGAGCATGGCGCCCAGCATCCACAACGGGGTGTCCGCCACCGCGGACGTGGTGAGCCGGCTCAAGCCCTGAGTGACGCTTCCGTCGCCCCCGAGGTGTGTCCGTCGACACCGCCGCGCTGCCGACCCCCGCCCCTGGGCGTTCAATGGATCCATGGCTGCCGCACAGGGCGTGCGACTCGGCAGGTGCCGGGCGCTCGCCGTATCCGGTCTGGTCGCCGTGCTCGCGGGAGCGACGGCGCTGACCTCGTCCGTGGCCGCCCCCGGTCCACCTGCCCCCACCCCGCCCCCCTCGGAGCCCGCCCCGAAACCGCCCCCGGCACAACCTCCGCCGCAGCTCAGCCGGGCTGATGTGAAAGCTGCGGTCGCAAGGCTCGACCAAGTCGTCACGAAGATGATGAAGCGCACCGGGGTCCCCGGAGCGGCAGTGGGTGTCGTATACAAGGGTCAGGTGGTCTACCTCGAGGGCTTCGGTGAGCGGAAGGTCGGCGCGCCCGGGCAGGTCGGACCCGACACCGTATTCCAGCTGGCCTCGCTGTCCAAGCCGGTCGGCTCCACCGTCGTCGCCGGAAACGTCGGCGACAAGGTCGTCCGCTGGGACGAACCCGTGGCCCCGCACATCCCGGGCTTCGCACTCAAGGATCCATGGGTGACCGGTCACGTCACCGTCACGGACCTCATGTCCCACCGCAGTGGCCTGCCCGACCATGCCGGTGACCTGTTGGAGGACCTCGGCTACGACCGTGCGTACATTCTCGGCCATTTGCGCTACGAGCCGCTCGCCCCGTTCCGCGCGACCTACGCGTACACCAACTTCGGCTACACCGCAGCCGCGGAGGCCGTGGCCGCGGCCAAGGGCGTGAGCTGGGAGAAGCTCAGCGAGGACACCCTCTTCGGACCCGCCGGTATGAATTCCACCAGCTCCACTTTCGCCGACTACGAGAAGGCCACGAACAAGGCCGTCACCCATGTGAAGACCCCCGACGGCGCCTGGCAGGCCAAGTTCGTGCGTGACGCGGACGCACAGTCACCGGCCGGAGGGGTCAGCTCCACCGCTGCCGACATGACCCGTTGGCTGCGCCTCCAGCTCGCCGACGGAAAGCTCGACGGCAAACAGATCATCGACGCCGAAGCCCTTGAGCACACCCATGTCCCCGAGATCGTCTCCATGCCGCCGACCGCACCCGCCGCGCGCACCGGCTTCTACGGCCTGGGCTGGAACGTCGGCTACGACGACCAGGGCAGGCTCCGGCTGAGCCACTCGGGAGCCTTCGACCTCGGGGCCAACACCAATGTGACGATGCTGCCGGGTGAGCAGCTCGGAATGATCGTGCTCACGAATGGTGAGCCGGTGGGCATGGCCGATTCCATCGCCCTCGACTTCTTCGACACCGTTCAGTACGGCAAGCCCACGACGGACTGGCTGCCCGTCGTCGCCCGTGTCTACGAGGAGGAGGACGACGCCGGTGTGTCGCCCACCGACTACGCGGAACCGCCCGCGGACGCGAAGGCCGCCCGTGCCGACAGTGCGTACACGGGGACGTACCGCAACTCCTACTACGGCACTGCCGTCGTCACCACGGACCGGGAGGGGCTCGTCCTCGAACTCGGGCCGGAGCCGAAGAAGTTCGACCTCGACCACTACGACGGCGACACCTTCAGCTTCGAGACGACCGGTGAGAACGCCGTGGGACCGACCGGAGTGACCTTCACGGTCGGCGAGGACGGCAAGGCCGGGACCTTCCGCGTCGAGTATCTCGACGAGAACGGCTTGGGCACGTTCACACGCGGCTGACCCGCGTGCGAAAGCCGTGAGCGGGCACGGCCGGCCCCGAGCGGGTGTTGCGCGATCATGAAGCATCCATGAAACCGGACGCAGGTGCATGGACACTTCACGGGAGCGGCCCTAGCGTCGGGCGGCGGCGCGACCCACGTATGACCGACGAGGAGCCGCATTGTCCCGAACCGCGCTCGCCCGCGTACTCGCCCTGACGCTCGTTCTGTCCGCGTGCGCGGTCGCTTCGCCGGCCCCGGCGCAGGCGGACGACATCCCCCGCACCCCCGGCCACCGCCTGGTGAACGCGTACGAGGGCGCACCCGCCTCGGCCGTCCCCGTTCCCGGTGCGCCCGTGCCGCAGCACCCCCACCTCGCCCCCAGCGGACGCAGCGGGATGCACGCGGACGCGGCCGGAAGCGGCACCCATCCCTATACCGGCCCGCTCGGCCGCAGTCCTTCGGTGACCAGCCGGCGGATGGCACCGCTCGGCGGTGAATGTGCCACGGCCACGTTCGACTCAGCGGGCCGACTCATCACCGTCTGCGGCACCTTCTCGGGATTTCTGCTCAAGCTCCTCGACCCGCGGACACTGGACACGCTCACCGAGTACCGGCTGCCACAGCGCTCGTCCACCGTCGAGGCCATCACCCGCCTCGACTTCTCGAAGATCTTCAAGGACACCTCGGGGGGCGCCTACTTCTACCTCGACGACCGGGACCGAGTCGTCCTCGCCGACTCCCGTCAGCACGTCCTGCGCATCGCACACAGGCAATCCCCGGACGGCACCTGGCGGTTCATCCCCGAGAACGACTGGGATCTGACACCGCACGTTCCCCATGACTGCATCAGCTGGACCAACCTCTTTCCCAGCGGAACCTGTGACCCCGTCACCTCGGTGATGCCCGACTGGCAGGGCCGGATCTGGTGGGTGACCAGGCTCGGCCGGGTCGGCACCATCGACCCCGAGACCTCGGCCGTCCGGTCGGTCCAGCTCGCCGGAGAGGAGATCCAGAACTCCTTCTCCGTCGCCGAGGACGGTGTGTCCATCGTGTCGGACCACGCCCTGTACAGCTTCAGGGCCGATACCGACGGAACACCGCGGGTGGAGTGGCGCCAGACGTACGACCGTGGGACCGGCACCAAGCCCGGTTCCATCAACCAGGGTTCCGGTACCACGCCCGATCTCTTCGGAGAGGGCGGCGCCTATGTCGCGATCACCGACAATGCCGACGACCGGATGAACGTCCTCGTCTTCCGGCGGGATTCGGGCGTTCCGGCGGACCGGCGCCTCGTGTGCAGGGTACCCGTCTTCGGCTCCGGCGCCTCCACGACCGACAACTCCCTCATCAGCTGGGGCAACAGTCTGGTCGTCGAGAACAACTACGGCTACGAGAACCCGGCCTCGCTCGTCCTCGGCCGCAGCGTCGTCGGCGGCGCCACTCGCATCGACGTGCGCAGGGACGGCAGTGGCTGCGACACCGTCTGGCACAGCGACGTCCGCTCGCCCTCCACCGTCCCGAAGCTCTCCACGGCGAACGGTCTGCTCTACTTCTACGAGAAGCAGCCCAACAAGCTCGGTATCGACGCCTGGTACCTCACCGCCGTCGACTTCCGCACCGGAGAGCGCCGCTGGAGCCGGCTCACCGGAACGGGGCCGCTCTACGACAACAACTGGGCGCCGGTCACCATCGGTCCGGACGGCACGGCGTACGCGGGCGTCTTCAACGGCATGGTGGCCGTCCGCGACGGCGAGGACTGACACTCCGGCGCGACACAGAATGCCCGGGACCGGTCAGGACGGTCCCGGGCATCCGTCCGTAACGTCAGGTGAGCTTGGGCATCTCGCCCTCGGTCGTCGTGACGTCGATGACGGCGAACGCCGCACCCTGCGGGTCGACGAGTGCCGCGAACCGGCCGAACGGACTGCTCATCGGTCCGAACACCAGCTTCCCGCCCAGCTTCTGGGCGGTGGCCACCGCGGCATCGCAGTCAGGGACGGTGAAGTACACCTGGACGTACGACGGGACCTCCGGGGGGAAGTCCTCGGAACGCATCGCCATACGGCCCAGGACCGGCCCGTCCCCGAGCTCGAAGATCTTGAAGTCGATGTTCTCGTCCTCCATCGTCTTCGTGGTGTAGCCGAAGACGGCGGGGAAGAACGCGTCGGCCTTGCCGGGCTCGCGCGTGAACACCTCGGCCCAGCAGTAGGCTCCCGGCACACCCGTGGCCTCGAACCCCGTGTGAGTGCCGCCCTGCCAGACTCCGAACGTGACACCGCCCGGGTCCTGGGCCAGGCACATGGTGCCGAACTCGCCGACCTGCATCGGCTCCATGAGAACGGTGCCACCGTTCCGGCGGATCTTCTCGGCGGTCGCGGCGGCATCCGGCGACGCCAGATACAGACACCACTGCGACTGGCCCTCCTGGCCCGGCATGGGGGGCACGACCGCGGCAACGGCCTTGCCGTCCGCGTATGCCTGTGTGTAATTGCCGTACTCCGACGACTCCTCGCCGAACGTCCAGCCCAGGACTTCGGCGTAGAAGCTCTTCGCGCCCTCCACATCGGAGAACATCGCGTCGGCCCAGATCGGCTTGCCTTCAGGTTCTGCAGCCATGACTGACTCTCTCTGCTGTCTGCGGTCCGGTGTGCTCTGCCGGGGTGTGGCCGCCGGGCCCGTGGACGGTACGGACCGGTGGAGCCCGGGAACCACGCTAGTCAGGGCACGGCCGAGGCGCGCGACGACACCGCGAATCAGCCCTCGGAGTCGTGAGGGTTGCGGGAGGACACGTCGATGCCATGGGGAGCCGGACGTTCGGCTCCGGCGCTCGGGCGGTTACGCATGGTCACTGTGCTCCCTCCCGCAGCCGCGCGACCAGCGTCGAGACGAAAGCCGCCGTCCGGGTTGAACACGTCGACGCCTCCTGCGTCTCTCATGCGAACGGGACGCCGATGCGTTGGCGGGCGAGGCGGAGGAAGGCTCGGGCGCAGGTCTTGCCACGGGTTCATTGCCGGTCACAGCACGAGGAACCGACCAGCCGGGAACGTATCAGGAAACGCACTCCTTCCGGCGCCTCCAGCGAGAACCCGCTGCCGCGGCCCTCGACGACGTCGACGATGAGACGTGTGTGCCGCCATGCCTCGTACTGGCTCGCCGACATCCAGAACGACACCGGCTCGGCCACCCCGTCGACGGACAGCTCCGCCAGCAGTACGTCCGAACCGCCGGTCCGGAACTCACCCTCCGGGTAGCACATCGGCGCGCTTCCGTCGCAGCAGCCGCCCGACTGATGGAACATCAGGGGACCGTGCACCGACCGCAGTCGTCGTATCAGTTCGGCGGCAGCGTCGGTGAGCTCGACGAGCGGGGCCCGTGCCGCGCCCATCAGAACGCGCCCGGCTTCCGCGGCGATCGACTCACCGACGCGCTCGAATCCGGCTGCTTCATGTGCCGCTCCTCTCTCGATCGGGCAGGTGGGACGGCCCCCTCCCCGGCCGATGGCGAGCAGACCCGACACCTGCTGGGGCCCGGGCGCCCGTCCGTGCCGGGGGCAGCGCCCCAGCCCACCTGTTCCCACGTTGCAACGCGGTTGCACGAGGCCGGAATCCGGGGTCCAGGACACCGCCGCTCCGTGGCGCGCAGCCAGAGTCCCGGGTCGGATTTCCCGTCGGCGGAGGCGGGACGAGGAACACAGTGACTGCACGGCGCCGGAGGAAGCGGCCGGGTCGAGCGTCCTGCGGCCGTGGTGGTGACGCACGGTTGCCTCTCCGGCACCCATAGCTGCCGGAATGAGCGATTCCGACAATAGGTGAACGGAAGTGACTGTTTTCGGCCATAGTGCGACCGGTGGTTTCCGGTGCGTAATCGATTGGCTGCGTCGCGTGGTTCTGGCGAGCGGGGCCGTCCTGGCGCGGGTGGCGCTCATGGCATTCATCCGGCCGTAGCGCGATCCTGGCGGAATATTTACTGATCTGACGTCAGAACGCAGAAAGAATCGACCGAAAGTGTCCATTGGCTTTTGACTGCTGGACGGCCGCCCATGAATGTCGTTCACATGCCCGTAACACCCCGAGCCGCCACAAGCGGTCCGCTGCGCATGCCCGACTTCCGTCTTCTGCTCGCCGGAGCAGCCGCCGGACAGCTCGGGGCCCACGTCACCCTCGTGGCCCTCCCTCTCGTGGCCGTTCTCGAACTCGAAGCATCCGCCCTTCAGGTGGGACTGCTGACGGCTGCCGAGACCGCTGCGTTCCTGCTCATAGGACTGCCGGCCGGGGCCTGGACCGACCGTCTGCGCAAGCGGCCCCTGATGATCAGGGCCGACGTCGTGCGCGCCGTGGCCATGGCGAGCATCCCCATTGCCGCCGTCACCGGCTTCCTGACGATGATTCAGCTGTATGCCGTCGCTCTGATCACCGGCGTCTGCACCGTCTTCTTCGACGTGGCCCACCAGAGCTTCCTGCCCCAGCTTCTGCCCAAGGAGCAGCTCGTCGCGGGCAACGGTGCCCTGGAAACGGTTCGTTCCTCGGCGCAGGTGACCGGCCCAGGCATCGGCGGCGGTCTCGTCCAGTTGCTCGGTGCCCACCTGGCGATCGTGGCCGACGCCGTCGGTTACGCCCTGTCCGCTCTGTTCCTCATCGGGATCAAGCAGCCGGAGAGCCGCCCCGAGCCGGTTCCGGGTGCCTCCTTGCGCAAGGACATCGGCGAGGGCGTGCGCTTCGTCCTCGGGCACCCACTGCTGCGCGTCATCGCCCTCTCGACGGGGCTGGGAAACCTCTTCGCCGCCGTTCTGATGGCTACTCAGACCGTATTTCTGGTCAGGGTGCTCGGGCTCGAGCCCGGCGCCGTCGGCCTCGTGCTCTCCGCCTCGGCCGTGGGCGGGCTCGCCGGTGCGCTCTGTGCGGGCACCCTTGCCGCACGGCTCGGCCAGGCACGCATCATCTGGCTGTCCGCGCTGGCCACCGGCCCGTTCGCGCTGCTGTGGCCACTGTCCGGGCAGGGGACGGTCGGCGCCGCCCTGTTCGCGGCCGGCTCCGGCGTCGTGTTCTTCGGAGCAGTCGTCTACAACGTGGCCCAGGTGAGCTTCCGACAGGCCCTGTGCCCGCCCCGGCTGCTCGGCCGGATGAACGCCACGCTGCGTTTCCTCATGTGGGGCACCCTTCCGCTGGGCGCCCTGCTGGGCGGTCTCTTGGCCGACGCCTCCGGACCGCGCACGGCGCTGGCCTGGTGCGCAGCGGGATTCCTGATCGTACCGCTGCCCCTGCTGCTGTCCCCATTGCGCCGGATGCGCGAACTCCCGGTTCCCGAAAAGGATTCGGACACCGTTGCCGAAGATGTCGAGGACAAGGCCACGGCCGTCGGCTGACGCCTTCTCCCGCGCTCTCCCTCGTCCACGTGCCGATGCCCAGCCCTCCGCCACGACCGAGCGCTCCGCCTCGCGATCGGCGGTGACTGATCACCTCACCCTCAAGACGGTGCAGCGAACCCGCCTCGTTCGCGGGAACCGCTGCGGGGCCCCTGCCCTGCCGCCGTCCCGGCCCATGACAGAAAGGACCACGTGCTCAGCATCACGAGCCAGTACCTGGCCCGTTACCGGCAACTCGTGACAGGGAACGGGCCCGACGCTCCACTCCCCGTCACCGGTGCCCAGCGCCGTTTCGTACTGGTGCGTTCCCTGGACGCCGCCGGGCGGCCGGACCTGGTGCCGATGTTCTTCGCCTTCCCGCAGGGCACCGTCGACGTGGTGCGCCTCACAGCGGCGGCGAACCGTCTTGCCGCCCGGCACCCCGTCCTGCGCGCCCGGACGGCCGTCGTTCGCGGTACGCCGGTGCTCCGCCCGGAACGGCCCGATGTCCCGCTCACCCGGGTGCCGGTGGCCCCGGGAGAGGACGCGGCCGCGGCGCTGCGCCGGGAGCTCGGCGAGTGGGCCCCGCAGGGCTCGCCGATGCGCATGTTCCTCACCCGGGACGATCCGCACAGCGACGAGGAGGTGCTCGCCGTCGTCCTGGACCACACCGCCTGCGACGGCCAGTCGCTGGCCCGCATCGTCGAGGAGCTCGGCGCCGCCTACGCCGCGGGCACCGACGCCGAAGGACCGTCCCCCGACGAGGTCGCCGCCGAGCTGACCGCATACCGCGAGGCCGTCCTGCTCCAGCTCGAGGCCGAGGACCGCGCGGGCTCGCCCGACGCCCTGGCCTACTGGGGCGAACGGCTCCGCACCGTGAGGGAACAGTCACCCGCGTCCCGGCCGGGCCTGCCCGCGCCCGGGGCACTGCCGAGCGGCTCGGCCGAACTGCGACTGCCCTCCTCCGCCGCCGGAGTGCCGTTCCCCGACCTGCTGGACGCCTGCCGGGCGGCCGCGCGGGCGCTGTACGGACCGGGCCATGTGGTGCCCCTCGGTTACCCGTGGGGCGGTCGCCCGCCCGGCGCCGCACCCGTCCTCGGATGCTTCCTCAACACCGTGGTCTTCCCGGCCGGCACCGGGCACAGCCCCGAAGGGGAGGCGACGGCCGACGCCTGGTGGGACGACCTGGACCGGGCCGACACCCCGTTCGACGTGGTGGTGCATGCCGCCCGGGCCGGCGGATCCGGCTGGACCGGCCGGCTCGACGGCCTGCTCACCGTGGACGACGCCCGCAGACGGCCCCCGCTCCACCTGGGCGGTGTGACGGGGCGGGAGGTCCACATCGACGGCCGGGCGGTACGAGGCCCCTTCGCCGTCTCCGTCACCCAAGGCACCGATCTTCACCTGCGCATGGTGTGGGACCGCGCGGTCCTCGACGACCACACTGCCGAACACGCCTTCACCGCCCTGGCCGACGCGGTCGGACCACCGGCCGGCGCAGCGGGCTGAACCGGTACCGGTGACCGACGCCCCGCGCCCGGCAGCCGGTGGTTCCGTCCGTGCACCTCCCGGCCGACACATGCCCCTACCGAACCAACAGCCGGGCCACGCCGCGCGATCCGTGGGCCGCCCGTGCGACCACCGCCGGACACAACCGTGCCCGGTTCCAGAAACACCGACCCGACAACCTCAGGGATCGCCCATGCTTCCCCTCTCCTCCTCGCAGGAGATCGTCTGGCTGCACGAACAGGTGCAACCGGGCAGCCGCGCCTACAACTTCACCGCCGCACTCGACCTGTGGGGCACCCTCGACACCGACGCCCTGCGCCACGGGCTCGCGGCCGCCCTCGACCGGCACCCCGGTCTGCGCCTCGAACTCGTCCCCGTCGAGGGAGCGATACCCGGACAGCGGGTCGCAGCGGGCTGCGCGCCGCGCCTGCGTACGGTCGACCTCTCCGACCGGGAGGATCCCGACGCCGCCTTCCAGGAACTGCTGCGCGCCGAGGCGGAGACACCGCTCGACACGTTCGATGCGCCGCTGCTGCGCTGGACACTGGTCCGGCTCGGGAACGACCGCCACCGACTCATCCATGTCGAGCACCACCTCATCCACGACGGGCACTCGTTCGCGATCCTGCTGAACGACGTGTTCAGCGTCTACCGCGGCCATGTCCTGGGCGAACCGGCGGTGTTGCCTCCCGCCTCCTCGTACGCCGACCACGTGCGCGCCAGGGCCGGGTCCCCGGTCCCGTCGGAGAGCCTGGACTTCTGGACGGCCCAACTGCGGGACGTCGCCCACGACATGCCCCTGCCCGGACTGACCCGGCCCGGCGCACGGCGCAGGCACCACGGCGGGCAGCTGCGCCAGTCGATCGGCGCCGACCTCGCCGGGCGTCTGCGCGAGCACGCGCGCTCACGCGGACTCACGCCCTTCGCGACTCTCCTCGGACTCTTCGCCGAATTGCTGCGCCGGCACAGCGGGCGGCCGCAGATGGTCATCGGCACCGCCGTCGGCAACCGGCCCCGTGGTTTCGAGGACGCCGTCGGCATGTTCGTGAACACCATCCCGATCCCGCTCCGGCTGGACGCCACCACCCCGGCCGAGGACGCCATGGACGAGGTGACCGACACCCTCATCCGCGCCCTCCCGCACCAGGAGGTGCCGGTCCAGGAACTGACCCGTGCGCTCGGCATGCACACCTCGGGTGCCGACAACCCGCTGTTCAGCGTCATGTTCAGCGCGCACGACGCACAGCTGCCCGAGATCGACGTGCCGGGTCTGGACATCACGCTCTTCGAGGGCTTCAACACCGGCACGACCCGCTTCGACCTCGACGTGGTGCTGCTGCCGGACGACCGGCGCGGCGTCACCCCGCGCCACGGCGCCGCCGGCATGACGCTCGTCTGGGACTACGACGCGGACCTGTTCGGCGAAGATGTGGCCGAGCTGCTCGCCGGGCGGTTCCTGGAACTGCTGCGTGCCTATCTGGACACCCCGTCGGCGGCCCTGGCCGACCTGGCCGCCGCGCGCACCGACGACCTCCCGGGAGGTGCGGCCGCGCAGGAGCGTGCCGACCACCAGGCCGCGCCGGAGAGGCCGGAGCACCGGCCACTCGATCCGGTTGCCGCCCACGACCCGACGCTTCCCGCCCTGCTGTCCGGCGCACGGCGCATCACCTACGGCGATCTGGACGCCCAGGCCGACTCGCTCGCCGAGCGCCTGGCCGCCGCCGGAGTGACGGCCGGACAGCCCGTCGCCGCGGTACTGCCGCGCGGCGTCGACTCGGTCGTCACGCTGCTGGCCTGTCTGCGGACCGGTGCGGTCTACTGCCCGCTCTCGCCCTCCGACCCGCCGGCCCGGCTGGAACTGCTGCTGAACCGGCTGAGCCCGGCACTGGTCCTCACCTCCGCAGGCGGCTCAGTGACCGTCCCCGACGGCCTGCCCGCCGCAACGGTCGACACCCCGGTGCTGCCCCGGGCGCGTGCGGCCGACGTGGTGCCCGCAACCGCGTACATCATCCACACCTCCGGCTCCACGGGAGTCCCCAAGCCGGTCGCCGTCGGCCGCGCGGCGCTGGAGCACCACATGACCGCAGCCGCCGACCGCTTCGGCCTGGCCCCGGGCGACCGGGTCCTGCTTTTCGCCCAGCCGTCGTTCGACGTGGCCCTCGAAGAGGTGCTGCCATCGCTGCACGCCGGGGCCTGTCTCGTCGTCCCCGAGCACGAGGTGCCCACCGGTGCCGAGCTGAGCGCTCTGCTCGCCGCCGCCCGCGTCAGTGTCGCCAACCTGCCCACCAGCTACTTCCTCGCCACCCGCGAGGACATGCGGCCGCTGCTGCGCGACGGCCGCTGGGCGCCGCGCCTGCTGGTGCTCGGCGGCGAGCGCCTGCCCGCCGATGTGATGCGGGACTTCCTGTCCGAAACCGACGCCACGGCGCTCAATGTGTACGGCGTCACCGAAGCGGCGATCAGCTCCACCGTTCATGAGATCACCCGCGACGAACTCGCCGGCGGCGGCGAGATCCCCCTCGGCACCGAACTGCCCGGCGAACGGGTCCACGTCCTGGACGCACACCACCGGCCGCTGCCGCCCGGCGCGGTCGGTGAACTGGCCATCGCCGGACCCGGTCTGGCCGAGGGATACCCGGGCAACCCGGAGGTCACGGCCGCCCGCTTCGTCTCCCTCGACGCACTGGGCGGCGAGCGGGTCTATCTCACCGGGGACCTCGGCTACCGGGGCCTCGACGGGCTGCTGTACTTCCTGGGCCGACGCGACAACCAGATCAAGCTCCGAGGCCACCGCATCGAGCCGGAGGAGGTGGAGGCCGCGGCGTCCGCCGCGCTCGGCGGACGGTCCTGCGCCGTCGTGCTGGACCGGGAAGCAGCCGGCGGACCCCGGCTCGTCGGCTTCGTCGAGGGCATGGACGAGCACGGGTCGTGGGACGAGCAGGCCCTTCACACGGAACTGAGCCGACGGCTGCCGGGCGCTCTCGTGCCGGCCCGCTGGTCACGGCTCGACGCGATGCCGGTCCTCCCCGGAGGCAAACCCGACCGGGGTGCGCTCACCCGCAGGGCCGCTGCGCTGGAGCCGGCCGCCGTCGTGGCGGAGCCGGACCGTCAGACGGTCACCTCCGCCGACCCGATGACGGCACTGGTCGCGGAGGGATGGCGCGAAGTGCTGGGACACAACCGCTTCGACGAGTCCTCCCACTTCTTCAGGGCCGGTGGCCACTCTCTCCTCGCCGCCCATCTCGCCGCCTGGCTGGAACCGCGGCTCGGGGAGCGCCCGCCGCTGAGCCTGCTCTTCCGGAACCCGGTACTCGCAGACCAGGCCGGTGCCCTCGCGGCCACCGCCACCACTTCGACGGAGTCATGATGACCCAGCCCCTGACAGCCACCCACGCCTCCGGGACCGCCACCTCCTCCCGGGCCGACCTCTCCACCGACGCAGCGCTCAGCGTCGCGCACGGGCCGGTCGCCGCCCCGGGTGCGGTGCTCGCCCGCTTCGAGGAATGGGTGCGCCGCACGCCGCTCGCTCCCGCCGTCGTCGACGGCACGCACAGCTGGACCTATCGGGACCTCGACACCGCCGCCACCCGGCTCGCCGCCGAACTGGGCGACCGGGTGCACCCCGGGGACCTCGTCGGGGTCTGCCTCGACCGCTCCACCGCCCTCGTGGTGACCGCCGTGGCACTCGCCCGCATCGGCGCCGTGTATCTGCCGCTCGGTCCCCGCCCCGGGGAGCGTCGCACCGATGCCGTCACCGAGGACCTGGACGTCGTCTGCCTCATCGGCGACCCGGAGGTCCTGCCGCCCCGGCACCGGACGTCCGAACGGATCCCCCTGACGTTGCCCGGTGAGGGCGCCAACGCCACCGGCACGGTGGTGGCGGCTTTCGCCGCTTCGGGCCCCGATGCCCGCCGCGCACCCGCCGATGCGTTCTACGCCGTGCTGACGTCCGGATCCACCGGCCGCCCCAAGGCGCTCGCCGTTGCCGAGTCCTCCCTCGGTGCACTGCTCGACTGGTACCGCGCCGAGACCGGACTCGCCCCAGGCGACCGGCAGTCCCTGCTCATCGGTGTCGCATTCGACCCGCACCTGCTGGAGCTGTGGGCCGGACTCTCCTCGGGCGCCGCGCTCGCCCCCGCCCCCGACGAGGTCCGCTGGGACCCCGCCGTGCTCACCGACTGGTGGCGGGATGCGGCGGTGACGGTCTCAGTGGCCGCCACCCCGATGATCGAGCCGATGCTGGACCGGCCCTGGCCGCAGGACCTGAAACTGCGTCATCTGGTCGTCGGCGGTGACCGGATGCGCCGCAGGCCCGGTGGCGACGTCACCACCACCGTCCACAACGCCTACGGTCCGGCCGAGGCCACCGTCATCACCACCACCCATGCGATGCACGGCCCGGACCGGCCCGCGGACGAGCGGACCGCGCCGCCGATCGGTGTCCCCGTACCGGGCGCCACCGTCGTCGTCACCGGCGACGACGGCCGCCCCGTTCCCCGCGGCGACGAAGGCGAGCTCCGGATCGGCGGGACCTGTCTGGCGCTCGGCTACCTCGATCCCGAACTCACCGCCCGTCGCTTCACGGCCCCGCCCGAGGGTCTTTCCCTCCCCGGCATCGACCGGCTCTACCGCACCGGTGACCGGGTACGGATGACGGCCGACGGACAACTGGAATTCCTCGGCCGCCTCGACGACCAGGTGAAGATCAGCGGCGTCCGCATCGAACCGGCCGAAGTGGAAGCCGCGTTCGAACAGGACCCCGCAGTGCGCAGCGCGGTGGTCACCGCGCCCCGCGACCCCGACGGCCATGCCCGCCTCGTCGCACACATACGGCCGGCCAACGGCGCTGCGCCGGATGTCGACGCCGTCCTGGCGGCAGTACGGGCCTGGCTCCCGGAGCAGGCCGTTCCCTCGGCCGTCCGGATCGTCGACGCCTACCCCCTTGACGCCAACGGCAAGGTGGACCGCGCCGAACTCACCCGCCGGGCGACCGACCTCGAGCACCCCCCTGCTGAGGAGCGTCCTGCCGACGCCACACCGACCGAGCTGCTCGTACTCCATGCGGTACGCGACCTCCTTCGTCGCCCCGGGACCGCGCTCACCGACAACTTCACCCACGCCGGAGGCACCTCCGTGGACGCCGCCCGGCTGCTGACCCTGCTCGAGAAGGAGACCGGGATCCGGCTGCGCGCTCCCGAACTGCTTCGCCAGCCCGACCTGCGAGGCATCGCCGTCGTCGTCGACGAGCGCCGTGCCGCCGCGCGCCCGGCAGGAGCCTGACATGGCCCTCCTCAACCCGCACATGCTCGACACCCGGAAGGACGGCTCCGTGCCCGCCGGCCCCATCCCGACCGCGCTGCGTACCGGGCTGCCCGAGCTCGTGGCCCGGCACGCGGAACGCACCCCGAACGCCCTCGCCGTCGCCGACGGCGACACCACCCTCACCTATGCACAGCTCGTCTCCGAGGCCCGCGCCCTCGCCGCCCATCTGCGCGACCAGGGCGTACACCGCAGCGACCCGGTGGCGGTACTGATGCCCCGCTCGGCCCGTACGGTCGTCGTCCAGCTCGCGCTGTGGTGGACGGGCGCCGTGTGTGTGCCGCTCGACGCCGCCCATCCGCGGCCGCGCATGGAGGCCATGGCCGCCCAGGCAGGCGTGACCCTGGTCGTCGGCGACCGCAAACTGCTCGAATCGGCCGCCCTCAGCGGCCCCACACTGTCGCTGCCGGGGGAAACGCTGCTCACCGGCGCCCCGGTGACCGGGGCCGTAACCGCAACCGACCCGGACGCCGCGGCGTTCATCATGTTCACCTCCGGCTCCACCGGCCGCCCCAAGGGCGTTGCCGTTGCGCACGGCGCGATCGCCGAGCTGGTCTCCGATCCGGACTATGTGACCCTCACCCCCCGCGACCGGGTCCTGTTCCACTCACCCATGACCTTCGACGCATCGACCTTCGAGGTGTGGGGGCCCCTCGCCAACGGCGCCGCCGTGGTCGTGTGCAGCGTCGAACGGCCCTCGTTCGAGGACCTGGCCCAGCACGTGGAACGGCACGGCGCGACCGTCGCCTTCTTCACCACCGCGCTCTTCCACCAGCTGGCAGCGCGCCGCTCCCGCGTCTTCTCGCTCCTGCGCACCGTCGTCGTGGGCGGCGAAGCGCTCGCCGCCCATCACGCCCGCCACGTCCTGCGCGCATTTCCCTGGCTTGAACTCGTCAACGGCTACGGGCCGACGGAGACGACCACGTTCGCCACCGCCCACCGCGTCACGGACACCGACTGCGACGGACAGGTCCCGATCGGCCGGCCGATCGCCGGCGCGAGCGTTCACGTACTCGACGACGACGGCGTCCCCGTGGACGCCGGACAGCGCGGCGAGCTGTGGATCGGCGGCAGCCGACTGGCCCACGGATACACCGGGCAGCCGGAGCTCACCGCCGAACGCTTCATCGACCACGCCGAGCTGGGGCGGCTCTACCGCACCGGCGACCTGGTGTCCAGCAGGCCGGACGGTGTCCTCGACTTCCACGGACGCACCGACGACCAGGTGAAGGTCCGCGGCTTCCGCATCGAACCGGGCGAGATCGAGCACGCCCTGCGCGAACAGCCCGAGATCGACGACGCGGCCGTCACCGTCCACCGCCCCACCGACGACGACACCCGGTTGATGGCCCTCGTCGTGGCCGCACCCGGGCCACTGCCCCGTTCCGAGACCCTGCGCGACCGGCTCGCCGCAGTCCTGCCCGCCCATCTGGTCCCGGACAGCGTGGTCGTC
Source organism: Streptomyces sp. NPDC043861 (assembly GCF_056435905.1). Lineage (NCBI taxonomy): Bacteria > Bacillati > Actinomycetota > Actinomycetes > Kitasatosporales > Streptomycetaceae > Streptomyces > Streptomyces sp. NPDC043861. Next base: position 127,689 of record NZ_JBWKDP010000013.1, read on the forward strand.
GTCGAGCGGCTGCCGCTCACCCCCACCGGGAAGGTGGACCGCCGCGCACTGCCGGGCCTCGTCGACATGACCGGCACCCGGGCGACCGCCCAGCCGATGACACCGCTCGAGCAGGCCGTCGCCGACACCTGGAGCCGCGCCCTGGGCAGCGAGGTCACCCGGCCCGACGCCGACTTCATCGCCCTCGGCGGCCACTCCCTGCTCGCCCTCGTCGTCACCGACGACCTCCGCGAGGACCTCGGTGCGGAGATCGCCCTCGCCGACTTCTTCCGTGTCCCCACGGTGGCCGGACAGGCCGCCCTGCTCGAACGTGCTCTCCTCGACGCGCACGACGAGCTGCACCCCGACGTCCCGGAGCACACCGATGTCCACTGACGCACGCACGGCGCTCGCCCGACAGGAAGAGCTGTTGCGCCGGGCGCGTGCCCGCGCCGCCGGACGCGAGGCATCCCCCACCGACGCGCCCGCGCCCGGCCCGGCCACGGCCCACGGGGAGCCCGCTCCGCTCTCACGCGCCCAGCGCCGTATGTGGCTGATGGACCGGCTCGGCCACGGTGGTGCCACCTACAGCGTGCCTTTCGCCACCCGGCTGCGCGGCCCGCTCGATGTGACCGCGCTCGCCACCGCACTCACCACGCTGGTGCGCCGCCACGAGATCCTCCGCACCCGGTACGGACAGCGGGACGGTGAGCCGTACCAGGAGATGCTTCCGGCGCCGGGGACCATCCCCGTGCCCGTGGTGGACACCGACGAGCTCGGCGCCCCCGCCCTGCTGGCCGAGGAGGCACGCCGCCCCTTCGACCTCGCCGCAGGGCACGTGGTACGCGCCCTGGTGCTGCGCCACGGGGAGCAGGACCACACGGTTCTGCTGACCTTCCACCACATCGCCATCGACGGGGGATCGCTGGAAACGGTCGCCCGGGAGCTCGCGGATCTCTACTCCGCGGCAGCCCACGGGACCGGGACCGTACCCGGGCCGGAGACCGCACCGCCGCAGTACGCCGACTTCGCACGGCGCGAACTGGCAGAGGCCGAACGCCTCGACGAGGGACTGCGCCACTGGACCGGACGCCTCGCGGGCGCCGCGCCCCCACGCCTGCCCGGCACCGTCAACAGGTCCGCGGACGCCACCGCCCCCACCGGCGCCCGACCCGCCGTCGTGCACACCGGACCGCTGGGCCGGCAGGTGCCGCATGCGCTGCGCGCCCTGGGCGGCGAGCACAGGGCGACCCTGTTCACGGTCGTCCTCGCAGCTGCGTTCGCCGCCCTGCGCCGTATCACCGGAGACGACGACCTGGTCATCGGTGTCGCGAGTACCCACCGCCGGGGCACGGCCATGCGTGACCTGGTCGGGCTGTGCGTCAACACCCTGCCGATACGGGTGGACACCTCCGGCGACCCTTCGTTCGCGGCTCTCCTCGTGCGGGTGCGGGACGCGCTGCTGGAGGCCCAGCAGTACCGGGACGTGCCCTTCGACCTCGTCCTGGAACGGCTCGGCGCCGGGGCGCGCGACACCGACGGCACGGCGCTGGTACGGGTGACCGCCGACGTCCTCGGCGAACCGACGACGCTGCGTCTGCCGGGCCTGGTGGGGGAGTACGTGGAAGTCGGCGTCGGCGAAGCCAAGTTCGACCTCTCATTCGGCCTGGTCGACACCGGGGAACCGGCAGCGCTCGTCCAGGGCGGCACGACCGCGATGGACGGCGACACCACTGCCGGACTCGGCCGGCTCTACGCGGCACTGCTCGAAGCCGTGGCGTCGGATCCGCACCTGAGGCTGTCGCAGCTGCCACAACTGCCGGAAACGACGACGGCACCCGACCGGGGTCGCAAGGGCAGCCGAATGCCCCGGGGCAATGACGACGCCCAGGGCGACGGCCACCGCGTGGCCCCGGAGCCCGGGGGCAACGGGGAACCGGCAGGCGTGCATCCGGCCGAGGCGGCACTGCGAACCCACCCCTCGGTCGCCGACGCCACCGTGGTCCAGCCGCCCGGCGGGCCGCTGCTGGCGTATGCGGTTCTGCGCAGCAGCGTCGGCCCCACCCCCGTCGAACTCCGCTCCGGACTGCGGGCAACCCTGGCGCCCCGCTCGGTGCCGGCCGCCGTCGTCCTCCTCGACCGACTGCCACGCACCGCCGACGGCGCACTCGATCCGGCCCGACTGCCCGGCATGCCGGTCGCCTCCGCCCTCGAAGGACCCCGTGCAGAGGCCGTCGTCGACGGCTTCACGGCGCTCCTGGGGCGGGTCCCGGCACCGGACGACGACTTCTTCGCCCTCGGCGGGCACTCACTGGTGGCCGTCCAACTCGCCGAGCGGCTGCGGGCGGCGGTGAAGCTGCCGCTGACCGGGCTAGACATCCTCCAGGCCCGTACCCCCCGGGCCGTCACCGCGCTGCTGGACGCCCGCGAGGCGGAACGAGCCGCCGCCAAGGCCACCGCCGAGGCCGCGGCCACGCCCGCACGACCGCGCCGCACCCGGCAGGGCACGGTCCTGGTCACCGGTGGAACCGGTGGGGTCGGAGCGTTCATCCTGCGGGAACTGGCCGCGCAGGGACGTCCGGTACGGGCCCTGGCCCGCCCCGAGTCGGCGCATCTGGTCGCCGCGGAAGGCGTCGAAGTCATCGAGGGCGACCTCGTGGACCTGGCCGGACTGAGCGATGCCGTCGCCGGCGCGGACGCGGTCGTCCATGCGGCCTGTACCTTCACCCGGCCCGAGGTGGACGTGGCGGCCATGGAGGCCATGACCGCCGCCTGGAGCCGTGGCCCGTTCGTCTTCGTCAGCAGCGTCGATGCCTACGGGCATCCTGCCCAGGACCAGGTCGCGGAGGAGTCGGCTTCCCGGGAACCCCTCAGTTCCTATGGCAGGGCCAAGCTCGACTGCGAGGCACTCCTGCTGCGCGCGGCCGGGACCGGGGGCCGGGGCGGTGCCAGCGCTGTGCGCTCGCCGATCGTGTGGGGCCCGCACGACCGGCTGCGCGACCAACTGCGCTGGGGAGCCACCGGCCTGCTCTACCAGGCGGTCCGGGAGAGCAGGCCGATCGAGCTGCCCCGGCCCGGCACCGGCGGGCATGCCTGGTACGGGGCGGCGTGGGTGCACGCCGCCGCCCTGGCCCGGGCCGTGACCGCCTGCCTGGACACGCCGGTGCACGGGGTCGCCAACGCGGTGAGCGGTCATGTCTCCTGGCGGGACCTCGTCACCGACCTGACCGCACTGCTCTCGGGTGACGGCGTGATCCACGAGACGGACCGGGTCCACCAGGACCTGGACCACCACTGGCACTACGACTGCGGACGTCTCGCGGCGCCCTTGCGTGCACTGCCGGGAGAGGACCGCCGCTCGGTCCTGGCCGAGATGATCGACGACTGACCGGGCGAACTCCCTTGGCGAGCTCCGACTCGAGGGGACACCGCACCCGGTGGCTTCGTCGCCACCGGGCGCGTCCTCATGAGGGAGGGGTCGTATCACCGATGCGTTCTCGCCGTGAGCGATCGTCTCGCACCCGGCGAAGCGGGGAACGGTATCGACTCACGATCGCCAGGGGCCCACGCCCCTGGCGATCGTCGTCCCGTGGACGGACGGTGATCGTCGACGCCGTGGGCGGAACGCCGGTGCCCCGCGTACGGGCGCGGAGCGGGTTCGGCATCCGAGGGGCGATTGCCGTGGACGGGTGAACCCCGCGATGCACTGTGCCGCGATCCGGCTGAATGCGGCCGGGACACCGGACCCGTAGGCGCTGTCCACCCCTCGTCCGGCCGTGGGGGTATGAGATGATCGTTTCATCGGGGAATTCTCGGGCGAGGGGCCCGAGCCGTTGTGGTGTGGGGGTTGACGTGGTTGTTGGTCGTGTGGTGCGGTTCGACGTTGCTCGGGGTTACGGGTTCATCACTCCTGACAGTGGCCAGGAGGATGTCTTTCTGCATGCGAATGACCTGTTGATTCCTGAAGCCTCGATCCGGCCGGGACTTGTCGTCGAATTCGAGATCGAGGACGGCGACCGCGGACCGAAGGCGTCTTCGGTCAGGCTCCCCGAAGGAGCCCAGTTGCCGCCCGCGGTCGGCGGTGATGTGCACGACGTCACGGAATTCACGCGAGAGATCACCGAACTCCTGCTGGAGGCCGCGCCGTCCCTCACGGGAGAGCAGATTCTGCAGATCCGGCGTGCGATGGTGCAGCTCGGCAGGAAGCACGGCTGGACCGAGGGCTGAGACCGAGGACTGATCGTCCGGGACCGGAACCACGGAACGGGGCCGGAGCCTTCGCGGCGTCCGGCCCCGTCCGTGTGTCCTCGTGCCCTCGTGCACCTGCAGGCCGGGCGACTCGACACGACCCTCCCCGATGACCCGGGGGACGCCACCGCGCCCACCGGCATCCGCCCGGTGCCCGCCGCGCGTCCACGCGCCGGTGGGCCCTGTGCGCGGCTCGTGCGTGCCTCCCGCCTATGCGCAGGGGCCATGGGCGGCACGGCATGCGACGGGCTCACGGAGCAATCCGCCGACCGTACGCTTCATCTCAGGGCCGCCGCGAGTTCGGGGAGATAGCCCGCCAGGAAGCCCAGATCGGTGGCGCGGCCGAAGTGCGGATGAGCGCGGTGCCGGGGCAGTCGGGCCAGCGCCTCGGCCCCGAAGTAGCCGCCGCCCCCGCCATCGGTGGGCACGGTGGGCTCGCCGGCCCAGGCCGGATCGGCCGCAACGAGCGGCACACAGCGTTCGAACAGCTGCTGGCACACCTGCAGGCCACGGCGCAACACCACGTGGAACGGCTCGTCCGGACCGATCGGATAGCGGTCGGCAGCCAGCGTGGCACCGGTGTCGATGCCCTCGTCCACCTCGTGGAGTGTCGCAGCGAACTCCCGCTCGCCGCGCAGCATCGCATACACCAGAGCCACTTCGGGAAGCCCCCGGTAGGTGGGCAGCGGACCGTGATGGATGTTGAGGATGCGCAGCCCGGACGACAGCACAGGAGCCCGGAAGATCATCCGGTTGTTGAGCGACCAGACGATGCCGTCCGTCCCGGCGGAGACCAACTCGCCGGCGACGGAGTTGATGTCCGCGACGACACGGTAGGGCACGTCGGGCCGGGTGGTGTCCGCGGCGGGGGCAGGGCCGCAGACGAGGTCCACGGGCCAGTCGTTCTCGAGTGTGTGCTGTACGGCACGCCAGAGCAGCGCGCCCTCTCCGACAAAGATCACGACCTGCTCCGCAGGGCCTCGACGGTCTCGACGACCCGGCCGAACGTGAGATTCCCGCTCAGGGAGCCAAGCCGGTCGAGGAATTGCTGCTCAGCCGACCGTCCCAGCAGTTCGTCGCCGAGTGCCGCCAGCATCTCCAGGACGGCGAGCGAGTCCCCGCCCAGTGCATGGAAGTCGGACGAGGCATCCAGGTCGCCGGCTTCGCAGTGCAGGATACGGGCCCAGATATCCGCCGTCACAGCTGCGACGCCGGGCACCGGAACGACGCCGGCCTCCGGAAGCGGCGCTCCCGCCGGGTGCGGCTCCGGCACCTCCGGCTCGGCGGTACCGTGCTCGAAGGGATTCGGCAGTGCGTTGCGGTCCGTCTTGCCGCTCGCCGTCTCCGGAAGCCCGGTGACCGGTCGCATCACGGTGGGCACCAGATGCGAGGGCAGGAACTGCTCCAACTCCGATCGCAGGGCCACTTCGTCGAAGGCCCCCCCACCCTCGGCGGGAACCACGAACGCGCACAGCGCCTGCGCGCCCGTGTCGTTCCTGCGGCGTGCGACCACCGCGGCCTGGGCGATGCCGGGCAGGGCGGTGAGTGCCGCCTCCACCTCGCCCGGCTCGACCCGATGACCGCGGATCTTCACCTGGGAGTCGATCCGGCCCGCGTACTCCAGCTGCCCGTCGGGCAGGCGGAGCACGAGGTCACCGGTGCGATAGGCGCGTCGGCCGTCCGGAAGATGGATGAAGCGCTCGGCAGTCAGGTCGGGGCGGCCGAGATATCCGCGGGCCAGCTGAACACCGGTCATATGGAGCTCGCCCGGCTCGCCGTCCGCCACCTCGTCCCCGCGGTCGTCCAGGACGGCCACGGAAGTGCGGTGGACGGGGACGCCGATCGGCGCGGACGCGCGATCGTGTGCGCCGTCGTCCACGACGGCGACAGTGCACGCCACGGTGGCCTCGGTGGGGCCGTAGACGTTCACGAACAGGCAGTCGGGTCCGAAGGATGCGCGTGCACGGCTGCTGCTGGCCGCAGTGAGGTTCTCACCACCGACCTGCAGGGCCCGGATACCGGTGGGCCGGATGCCGAGCCGCGCCGCGAGGTCGAGATGGGTCGGCGTGAGTCCGAGGGTGTTGGCCAGGCGTCCGGAGAACATCTCGCGCAGTTTCAGGTGGTCCAGTTCGCCGGGCACGGGTACGACGGCGCCCCCGTGCAGCAGGGGCGGGAAGATCTGCATGACGGAGAGGTCGAAGCCGGGGGAGAACGAGTACGCGACGCGGGTCTCCTCGTCGCACCGCATGAAGGGGGAGATCCAGCCGACCACGTTCGTCAGGCTGCGGTGCTCGATCTGTACGCCCTTGGGCTTGCCGGTCGACCCCGATGTGTAGATGACGTAGGCCAGATCGTCGGGCCCCGGGGCGGCAGCGGCGAGTGCCGCCCGCTGGTCCTCGTCGAATCCCGTGTCGTCGCCTGCGATGTCCTCGAGGCGGAGAATGCCGCAGTCGCCACCTTCGGCGCCGGTGCGCCAGGCCGGCTCGGTCAGACAGAAACGGGCGCGAGCATCGTGCAGCAACTCCGCGACCCTGCGGGCGGGATTGCGTACGTCGATGGGCAGAAAGGCCGCGCCCGCCTTGAGGACCCCCCAGACTCCTGCGAGGCCGAGCGCCGAGCGGTCCGCCAGGACGCCGACGACATCGCCCCGCCCCACTCCATGGGCCAGCAGGGCCGCAGCCACGGAGTCGGAACGGCGGTTCAGTTCCGCGTACGACCACGGTGGACCGTCGCCCAGCACAGCGGGTGCGTCCGGACGGCGCGCGGTCTGCGCACGGAACAGTTGCACCACCGTCGTGTCCAGCGACGGAAGCCCTCCGGGGCCGGGCGCCAGCAGGAGTTCGGCGGCGCTTCGGGGCCGTGGTGGTGCGAAGGGCGGCGGGTACGAGACGGGGACGGCCGAGCCCAGTGCGGACTCGACACGGTCCAGCAGTGTCGCGCAGCGCTCGCCGACATCCTCCGCCCCGCGGGCGGAGACCACCAGTTCGGTGTGCTCGGGCAGTTCCATCAGCGCGATGCTCACCGGAACCAGCGGCGCGTGCACCGGCAGTGCGTACACGGTCGCAGCGGTGAACTGCTCGGTACTGAAGTCCGCAGGCTCGACCCGGCCGGCGTTGGACACGATGGCCGACGCCAGATACCGGTGCCGTGCCGCAGCCGCCGCCCGCGAGGCGCCGAGCAGGGCCGCGGCCGCAGGCAGCGGCAGTCGGGCCAGTGACGCCTCCACCCCGGCCGCCAGCTCCTGCCGGGCGGCCAGTGCTTCGAGCAACCGCCGATGGACGGCGTCCGTGCCCTGGCCGGCCGGGATGTCGAGGAACAACGGCAGGGCCAGGTTGGCCGTCGACGACACGGCGGGGGCATGGCGCCGCAGATCCACCGGGACCATGATGCGGGCAGCGGGCGCCGCGACGGCGCCGGCGACCGCGACCGCCACCTTCGCGGCCAGTGCGGCGTGCCGTCCCGGAATCGTGCGCCGCAGCCACACCGAGCTGTTACCCGCCCTTCCGCCCAGTGGTGAGCGCTGGTCGAGCCCGAGACGAGGACGCCGGCCGGCCCGGCCCACCGTGTTCAGCAGCGAGTGGTCGGCCAGTGGGTCGGCGGCGCCGAGCAGCGGTTCGCCGCGCAGCGCGCGGAAGACCTCGGACGCCCACATCGTCGCGCCTTTGAGATCCATCACGGCGTGGGAGACGCGGAAGACCACCCTGCCCGGTTCGCCGGTGAGCAGCAGCACTTCGCAGGCGGGCCGGCCCTCCGACTCGGCCAGCGCGCCCATGAGTTCCGGCACTCCGGTGAGCGCCGCGCGGTCGAAGCCCGTTCCGTCGGCGACGACGATCCTCGCCGGACGTCCGCTGTCGACCCACATTCTGCCGCGGCGCACCAGCCGGGAGCCAGGGCAGGACGCCGATGCAGCAGCCACGGCCCTGCCCAGTGCCAGGGCATCGACGGCCCCAGCACCTTCGATCACCAGCTGGAGCACCAGAAGTTCACCCAGCCGCGTGGCGCCCAGATAGGACCACTCGGTCGGGGAGACGGGCCGGTGGAAGAGAGTCCGGCGGCGAGGGCCGTCTGCGGCACCGCTGCCCGTGGCACCAAGCTGAGCGGTCATGCCTACTTCACCTTCCTGATGAACTCGTCGACGCCGCCGATGCTGTCGATCCAGGCCTCCAGCCGGCTCATCCCCGTGTCGTGATCCACCAGTGCCGGGGACAGGTCCCGGCACGCCGCCGATGTGTCGTACGTCGCCGAACGGGTCAGCAGGGCAAGCGTGTAGCGCGAGAGCGGCGGTGACGTGTGTTTGGCCAGGGGCGGCAGCTTCCAGATCATGTCTGCCGTGAAGGCCAGCGCACGCAACACACCGTGGGAGACCTGCTTGGTCGGGGGCCTGCCGCCGAAACGCTCGGCGAGGAGCGCAAGCATGCTCCATATCTCCACCGGCTGCCGGTCGGCGATGAAGTACGACCGGCCGCCCACCCCGTCGGCGCGCGCCGCACGCACACAGGCATCGGCGGCGTTCTCGCAGTAACACAGCGAGGCGTAGACCTTCCTGCCACCGGAGAGGTCGGGCAGGCTGCCCGTCATCATCTTCGCGATCAGCCGGGGCATGAAACCCGAGTGGTCACGCGGCCCCCACACCGCACGCGGGCGCAGCGCCACCGTGGTGAAGTCGCTGCGGTTCGCCGCCAGGACGAGGCGCTCCGCTGCTGCCTTGGTCTCCGAGTAGAGATTGAGATGGCGCGCGGGGAACGGTTCGCTCTCGTCGATGTCGATCCGGTCGCCGCCGCGGACGGCCATCAGCGCGCTGGGACTGCTGATGAACACGAAGCGCCGTGCCCCGGCCGCCCGGGCCGCCGACATGAGCCGCTCGGTGCCCGCGACGTTCTCCTCCCGGAACTGTGCGCGGGTGCCCCGGTCGGTGACCCGGGCCGCGCTGTGGTGCACGACGTCCACCCCGTCCATCGCCCGGCGCACCGATGCGGGGTCGCGCAGGTCGCCGTAGGCGAACTCGACTCCGGGAACAGTGCGCAGATGGCTCAGGTCGCTCGTCTCGCGCACCAGCACCCGCACCTGGTCGCCGGACCGTGCACAGGCGTCGACGATGTGGCTGCCCAGAAAGCCGGACGCACCGGTCACGAGCACCTTCACGCGGCACCACCCTTCGCCCTGACGCTGCGACGACGCCACCAAGTGGCTCCGTAGAGCATGGTGAGCGCCGCGGTCGCCCGCGGCGCCCGCCCGGTGGCCAGCTCCTGCTCCACGCGCAGCGCGGAGGGTATCTGGGCGGCATGGACGACGACGCTCAGGAAGGCGTCGATCCACCAGAGGGCCGTCAGCGCCACATGGTCCCAGGGCAGCAACGGCCAGGCCGCCAGGTAGGCCCAGCCGACCAGCGGAACGGCACGCAGCGCCATGTCGCCGACGGTCGGCCGACGGCTTCCGGTCAGCCGGTCCTCGGCCCAGCCGGCCAGCAGTTCCCTGCGGATCTTGGCGTTGTGGCGGATGTCCACGGGAAAAGCGGGATGCGGCAGGAAGTCCTCGATCGTCTTGGTCACCGGGTTGTCCGCGCCGAGCGCACGCAACTCTTCCTCGATCCGGGGCCATTGGGTCCGCTCCGCGTCCGGAGCGAGTTCCACGCACAGCACGGGCCGCTGCTCGCCGTCCGGGCCGAAGCCCACCAGCGCGGTGCGCTGCACCTGCGGATGGGCGTTGAAAACGCCTTCGCATCGGACCGTGTGCAAATCGCCGTTCACCGTGCGGACGCGGTGGCTCTTGCGTCCGCAGAACCAGATGCGTCCTTCGCGGTCGACCCAGCCGGCATCACCGGTGCGGTGCCAACGACGTTCGCCGTCCTGGATCTTGTGCTCGGCATCGGCCCGGGGCGACTGGAAGTAGCGTGGACTGACGGCCTCGCCACTGACCACGATCTCCCCGATCTCGCCGTCCGGCAAAGCCAGCTCGGGTGTCCAGTGAGGAACCGGCTCGTCGCTGATCCCGATGATGCGGACCGAAGTGCCGGGTGCGGGGCGGCCCACACAGACACCGAGACCGGCAGCAGGGCCGTCGGCAGGTCCCGCCAGTGCCTCCCTGCTCTCGACGAGTGCCATCGGCAGTGCCTCGGTCGACCCGTAGGTGCTGAACACCCGTGCCTCCTCGGGCAGCACGGCCCGAAGCGCACTCATCAGCCCGGGACTCACCGGAGCGCCGCCCGAGACGATCAGGCGCAGCGACGGCACACCGGATCCGGCCCTTGCGAGATGGGCCGCCAGCGGGCCCAGCAACGCGGGCGAGGCGAACATGGCATTCACATCGAAGCGCCGGATCGCATCGGTCAGCAGCGCGGGGTCCGCGGCGCCGACCCGGCCCATGTTCATCTTCGGCACCACGACCGTGCGGCCCGCTGCCAGGTCGAACACGCCCATCAGAGGCAGGGTGACCAGGGTGCTGGTCATGTCGGCCGTGAAATGGCCGCTTTCCACTCCGTGCGCCATTCCCCGCAGCATCCCCACCGTGATCTCAACCGGTTTGGCCGGGCCGGTGCTGCCGGTGGTGTAGCCGATCAGTGCGAGGTCGTCCGCGCCGGACTCCAACGGAGGCGACTGCGGCAGTTCCGCACCGCGCTCGATCAGCTCATCGAGGCCGGTGCCGCTCCCGCGGCCCATCTTGATCACACTGCGCACCCCTGCGAAGGCGCGAGGCCGCAGACGCAGGAGGATGTGCGCGGACGGCACGCCGATGAAGGCCTGGACACCCACCCGCCGGATGCAGTCCAGCATGCGGTTCAGCCCCATGCCCGGGTCGACCACCACCGGAACCGCGCCGATGTGCATCAAGGCGAAGACCAGTGTCAGCAGATCCGCTCCGGGAGTGACCAGAAGAGCCGTACGGGTACCACGTCCGACGCCGCGCTCCTCGAGTCCGGCTGCGCATGCGGCGACCCTGGTGGCCAACTCGCCGTAGCCGACGGAGGTGTAGGCGGGCCGGCCCTTCGGCCCCTGGTCGTCCGGATGGACGACGGCCGTTCTGTCGGGCGTACGTTGCGCGTGCCAGGCGAGCAGTTCGGCCAGGAACGCGTCCTGGCGCAGGCCGGTCGTGCTGGCCGCCATCAGCGCGCGGCTCCCTCGGTGTCGTCCGCCAGCCTGTAGAAGGCGGCTGCCGAGCTCAGCCCCGCGCCGACGGCGACGAAGAGGATCCGGTCGTGGCCGGCGAACCTGCCCGTGTCCTGCGCCTGCCGGAACCCATGGGCGAGCGCCGAGGTGTGCGGGTCGCCCACCAGCCCTTCGACGGTCACCGCGGCGTCGGACGCCAGACCGAGGCTCTTGGCGAGGCGGGAGGGGAAGTCGGGCGTGGGCTGCGAGGTGATCAGGAGCGTGCGGTCGAGGGCCGTTGACACCTTGACGTTGTCCGTGCCGTACTCCGACACCAGACAGTCGTGCACCGAGTCGACGGCCAGATCGAGCATCCGCTCCACTGCATCGGGGTCGCGGTCGACGACGATGCTGTTGCGGCCCTCGGAGCCGACCTCGTACAGGGGGAGATAGCCGTTGACGCCGTGGGGGCCGGGCACCGAACGGTGGTGTACCCGACCGAAGCCGGTTGCGTCGTCCCGGCGTTCCAGAAGCAGCGCCGCGCCCGTGCTCGCGTACGGGAACTCGACGGTGCCGGCCCTGGCGGGGTCCATCGACGGATGTGTGTCTGCCGAGACCACGAGCACATGGCGGGCGCTGCCGGCTGCCAGCAGCGCACTGCCGGCCTGTACGGCGTTGAGCATGCCGCAGGCACCGTTCATCAGGTCGAACGAGAAGGCCGCCCGCCTGTCGGTGGCGTGTAGATAGTCCAGGTTGATGCCGATGCGCTTCTGGACGAGCGCGGCGACGGACGGCTCGGAGATGTTGGAGTCGCGGTAGACACCGACGTTGATCAGGACGTCGACGTCCGTGGGGGTCAGTCCTGCCTGCTCGAGACAGGCGCTGCCGGCCGAGGCCGCGTAGCCGATGGCACTGCCGGCGTCGTCCGCCGGGCTGAGCGCGGTGGAAGTGATGACGGTTGCCATGTCATACCTCCAGCGAGGACACGGTCGCGGACAGGAAGCCGGTCACCACGCCGGAGGCGGCGGGGACCAGGAGGATTTTGGAACCCTTGGGTATTCGGCGTTCCGCGAGTGCCTGGTGCAGAACCAGATAGTGCGAGGTCGTCGCGGTGTTGGCGAATTTTTCGACGACCGACAGCGACTGCGGCATCGGCGTCCCGAAGATGGTCTGACCCACATGGTTCATGTAGTCGACGAATCGGCTGCCGACCTGGTGCTGGACGACGAAGTCGTATCCTTCGTCGGCGAATCGACGGCCGTCGTCGGCCAGTTTGTCGCCGTGGAATGTCGGCCACAGCGAGAGCCGGTCCTCCGCGTGCATCTCTTTGTTGTTCGTATACATGGCGAGGTCGCCGGTGTCGTCGCTGGGCATGCCCAGGCAGAGATGCGAATACTCCGAGCAGGTCATCAGCTCGATGTCATGGATGACATCCGCGTCGTCGGTGGCGCGGTCGACGACCACTGCCACCGCCGAGTCACCGACGGAGAGCGAGGCGAACTGAGGGTCCCGGCTGTCCTCCATCTCGCGCGCGGCGGTGAAGGCGATCGGGGTGATGTGCTCCCCGCTGAGCACCAGGCCATTGCGGACCTCACCGGACCGGATCATCCGGTCCAGCAGATAGACGCCGGTCATCATGCCGGCGCAGGCGTTGGAGACGTCGAAGTGAATGGCGCCGGTCGCACCCAGCTCCTGGGCGATGCGATGGGCGAACGACGGCTCGAACTGGTGGCGCCGGCCATCCGTGGTGCGGCTGATGGAGCACGAGATCACGATGTCGATCTCGTCCGGAAGGTAGCGCGAGCGCTCCAGACAGTCGCGGGCTGCCGAGACCGCCATGGTGAGACAGTCCTCGGGGGTGTCCCCGGTGTCGTCCGCGACCCGGCGCTCGGCCATTCCCGTAATCTTGTAGAGGTCGAATTCCGGTGTCTTCTCCATACGGCCGAGGAGTTCCGGGGTACTCATGACCGCAGAGGGGAGGTAGGCCCCGATGGACTCTAAGCGACTGCTGTGCACAAACCTCTCCCGATTGCTTCTCGTCCACGCGGCGCACTGACGCAGGCGAAGTGAACAGGTGTCAGGAAACTTCTATCTGCGTCGCGTTCTTTTGCGGTGAAGTCCTCGATACATTCGTGTTTCACCGCCGAGGGCCCGGTTCCGCTTGCGGGAGCCCCGGGCACGGGTGCGCTGTTCGACGACGTTAGCGCACGGTTCAGCGAGGTCTCACGCCGGAAGGCTGTGACGATCACCACTCGCCGTTCATGGGGAGTTGCTGAATGTGATGGCCGAATTTCGGCGATCCCGCGCGGAAAAGTGGTGAGTTGTTCGCCGTCGCTCGTCGGGTCAGGCCTCCGCCGGAGCGCCGGAGCGCCGGAGCGCCGGAGCGCCGGAGCGACGGGGCAACGGGGCAACGGAGCGACGGAGCGACGGAGCAACGGGGCGACGGAGCGACGGGGCAACGGGGCAACGGGGCAACGGGGCAACGGAGCAACGGGGCGACGGAGCGACGGAGCGACGGGGCAACGGGGCAACGGGGCAACGGGGCGACGGAGCAGTGGGGCAACGGAGCAACGGGGCGCCGGTCGGCGATGCGCGGCTGAGCCCGGGTGCCGGCCGTGGTCACCCGCCGACCTCGCGTCGGCTGCTCTCCGGCCCCGGCCGCATGGGGGTGAAGTTGTTCCCTTGCGGTTGAATGGCGAGCTCAACCCTTGCAAGGTGCATGAGGAGTTCCCTGCCACCGAGCGGTTGACCGCGCACGAAACGCACGGAACCCACGCGCCGACCTCCTCGACCCCTCCCACACCACACCCGGGAACGACCTCTCCTCATGAACGACACAGCCGCCGCGATCCGACGCGCCGATCGCCACCGCCGACATTTCGACGTCCGCTTCGAGGCGTACTTCGACACTCTGGCCGGACGCCTCGACACACCGCCGCTGAGCAGCTTCACGCCCCGCTGCCTGGAACTCGTGCGGGACCTGTCCCTGCGCGGGGGCGGACGCCTGAGGGTCGCACTGCTCCACGAGGCGGCCCGGCTGATCACCGTCGACGAACTGCCCGCCCTCGAGGCGGCTGCGCTCAGCGTCGAACTGCTCCAGACGCACGGCCTCATCCACGACGACATCATCGACGACGCACCCGTCCGGCGCGGCGGCCCTTCGACCTACTACGCCTACCGGCGGGAATTCCCGGGACGCGAACAGACCGCACTCGGACTCGCCGTGCTGGCCGGCGACCTCGCCGCATTTCTGTCACTGCGCGTCCTGCTGGAGGCGGAACTGCCCGTCGAACTGCGCCAGTCCCTGATGGACGTGCAGATGCGTGCTGCCACCGAGACGATCTCCGGACAGATCGTCGACCTCGAGCGTGACTTCCATGCCGTACCCGGCGAGGACCTGCTGCACTCGGTGACCGAGTACAAGAGCGCCCGGTACTCGATCCTGGCGCCCCTGCGCCTCGGGCTGCTCGCCGCCGGCGAGGATCCGGCACCGTACGACGCCGGGCTGCACCGGTACGCACGCCTGGTCGGCATCAGCGGGCAGCTGCGGGACGACTACCTCGACCTCTTCGGGGACGAGGGCACCCTGGACAAGTCCACCGGCTCCGACATCCGCGCCGGACGCCGCAGTTACACGGTCAGCGCGATCCTGACCGTGGCCACGGAGGCCGAGACCGCCCTGCTGGAGGGCGCACTGGGCGACCGCCGCTGCACGGACGGGACGATCGAGCGGATCAGGGACATGGCCCGTCGGCATGGTGTGGACGAGCGTCTACGGGCGGACATGCGCCGCTTCGCCCAGGAGGCCGCAGCCGAGACCGCCGACTGGCCGCGGCACTGGCGCGCCGAGGCGGTCGACTTCTTCCGGACCCTGCCGGTGTGGAACGTGGACCGGATGCACTGACCTCGTCCCTCACGCGAAACAGCGCCGTTCGGCCCCGGGTGACCCCGGGGCCGAGGGCTGGTGTCCCGGCCTGCGGGCCCAGTCCTCCCCGGTGTTCCCTTCCCTCGCCGCCTCCGAGCGCCATGGCCGTACAACTCGCCGTTCCAGACACATGTTTGAGACACCTGACACGGCAAGGGGCAACCCACCGTGATCAGTTGCCGTCCTCCGGGAACGAGGGAGGCTCCCAGGACTCCTGAGGCGCCCCACGGAACCGATGATGAGGAAGCCACTGTGATACGGGTCATACGCGTGGTGACCGCCTCCATGGCGGTACTCGCGCTGGCAGCGGGATCGCCGCAGGCGGCGCAGGCTGTGCAGATGCCTGCCGGCTCTCCGGCGGCCGCGCCGCCGGGAAGAGTGGACGGGGGCCTGCCGCCCGGTTGGCAGTTCACCGGCACGGGGGCCGGAAGACAGCTGGTCTGGACCGCGCAGGAGCCGGTGCCCATGGGCGATGCACGTGTCGAGTTCTACGCCGGGAACCGGCTGCTCGGCCGACCGGTGGCCGCCCGGGACGGACGCTCCTTCCACTTGAGGCTCGACGGCGCTCGCATCGAGCCGTCGGCGAAGCTGCAGGTGCTTGCCGGCGGCCGCCGTCTGGATGCTGCCGCGGCCGGGGCGGCCCCGCGCTCCCGGCCCCGTCCCGTCCCGTCTCAGCAGGGAGCCGCCGCTCCCGCGAACCAGGTCGACCCCGGAACTCCCGGCTCCTATCGCACCGTCCGCGGCGAGTACGAGCTGAACTCGGTTCGACTGCCCGGATTCCCCGCCGAGGTGGAGATGCGCGCCACGGTGGTGGGGCCGGCCGACGCGCCGGGAAAGCGCCCCCTGGCACTGTTCCTGCACGGCCGGCACTCCACGTGCTTCGGCGCCGGGGACGAGGTGAACGGTGACTGGCCCTGCAAGCCCGGTGCCCAGCCGGTGCCCAGCCACCAGGGCTATCTCCGTGCCCAGAAGCTCCTGGCCTCACAGGGCTATGTCACGGTGTCCATCTCCGCCAACGGCATCAACGCGCAGGACTACCTCGCGGCGGACGGCGGCGCACAGGCCCGTTCGTCCCTGGTACGCATGCATCTGGCCCGCTGGGCCGACTGGGCCGGCGACCGGACCGGTGCACCCGCCGCCGTGCGCGCCGCATCGGCGGCAGACCTGTCGCAGGTACTGCTGGTCGGTCACTCCCGAGGCGGTGAGGGTGTCAACCTGGCCGCACTCGACAGCATCCACCGGCCGCCCGCCGACCAGGGCGGGTACGGGGGACCGGTGCGCTGGAAGGTTCGCGGCAACGTCCTGATAGGTCCTACTCTGTTCGGACAGAACCCGGCACCCGACGTGCCCTCCATGACCATCCTGCCGGGCTGCGACGGCGACGTCTCCGACCTCCAGGGCCAGATCTACGTCGACGGCACGCGCGGCGTCAGCAGCGGCACCGCTCTGCACAGCGCCGTGTACATGGTCGGCGCCAACCACAACTTCTTCAACAGCGAGTGGACCCCGGGACAGGCGAAGGCACCGGCCTTCGACGACTTCGGGGACGGTGAGACGACGGACCCGGTCTGCTCGCCGGGCCGGAACACCCGCCTGACCGTCAGCCGGCAACAGTCCGCGGGCGCCACCTACATCGCCGCGGCGGCCAGGTTGTTCGTCGCGGGTGACGACCGGGTTCGCCCGCTGCTGGACGGCTCGGGCCGCCGCGCCCCCTCCGCGGACCCCGCCCGAGTGCTCACCCATGCCGTCGGCGCCCACCGGACGGCGGCCTTCCTGCCCGGGTCCTCGGTGTCCGTCAGCGGCGGCCGGCTGTGCGCACAGGTCGGCAACGACCCGGCCCGTGCCTGCCTTCCGCCGGACACGACCGGTGCGTCGCCGCACTTCGCCTCCTGGGAGGTGTTGCCGGAACCCGGCCGCGACGCCGTTGCGATGCGCTGGTCGAGCCCTGGCACCAAGGCCACGGTGCGCACCGAACGGCCGGTCTCCCTGGCGGGCACCGGCGCACTGGCGCTGCGCGTGATCGTCCCGCCGAACAGCGTCGGCACTCAACTCGACGTCGCCCTCGTCGACGCGGCGGGCCGCCGTGCAACCCTCGGCCGGGCGCGCGTCGACGGGCTGCCGGGAAGCGAGCGGACCGCCTCCTACTGGGGACGCGAGGTCCGCGTACCGCTGTCTGCCGCAGTGCGGGCCGGGCTGGATCTGAAGCATGTGAGCGCTCTGGAACTGACCCCGCGCAACCGCTCCGGACGGGCCTGGCTGATGGACGCATGGGGCTGGCGCCCCGGCACTCCTGCGGTACGCCCGGCTGAGCTTCCGCGCGTCGACATCGGCCAGCTGACGGTCAAGGAGGGTGACTCCGGGGCGCGGACGTACCGTGTTCCGGTACAAGTCTCCGGGCAGGGCAGCGGGCAGGTCCGGGTGTCCGTCCCGAAGCAGGGCGCGGACGGATTCACACACCGAACGGTGACCGTGCGCCCCGGCGGAAACGACATCGACGTGCCCGTCGTGGTGAAGGGCAACACCCGCTACGGCAACGACGTCTCGCACGAGTTCTTCGTCAAGGCCGTTCGCGGTGCGGTGGTCGGCTCGTACCGAGGCGGAGTGACCGCGCAGAACGACGACGAGATGCCCAAGGTCAGGATCACACCGGTCGCGAACGACGTCGCCGAGGGCAAGCGCCTGCGCTGGCGGGTGTCGCTCTCAGCGGCCAGCGACTCGGACATCATGGGCGAGTTCAGATTCCTGCCGGTCAGCAACGGCTCGGAGCTGTCCACCAAGGACGTCGACCGGCGATGGCTCATGGACAACTTCGGTCAGTCTCCGAGCCCTGCCCGGCCCCTGTCCAAGATGGCGGAAGGAACTACTCTGTCGGCCACCGTTCCCGCCGGCAAGCTGAGCACCGACGTGATCGTGCCCACCATCACGGACCGGGTGAGGGAACCGCGGGAATCGCTGCTCGGCCGGCTGTACACCTATGACGCGAACTGGGAACCGCAGCCGGGCCCCGTGGCGACCGGGACGGTGCGGGACGCGTCGTAGCACAGAGGCGAGCGACGAACCGTCCGACGGTGTGACACCGGCTCCGGCCGGAGCCGGTGTGTGGTCGTGACCGAGGCGCCTGACGGGCATCGGCCCGTCAGGCGCCTTGCATGCCGCTTCCGGAACACGCAGGGCACGGGGGCCGGCGGCAGTCCTCTCGAACCGAGTGGCGGTGCACGGAACCGCGCGAGGCGGGCGAAGCATCGTCCGACCGCATGGCGATAGCCGCACGGGCCTCGGTCGGCGACGGGCTGCCGGCCACCGTGGGCCGTCGCGCCCTCTGCGGTTCGCCAACTGGCCGGGGCACGACCCGCCGAACATCGGCTCCACCGCCACCGCTCCCGGCCGACGGCGCACATCACACGGGCAGCGCACCCGCGGGGTGACCGTGTTCCCGGCCACACGTGGTGAGGGCCATGACTCCGTGCCCCGACATCCTGGTGTCCGCCCCCAGCGCCCCGGGATCGACCGACAGCCGCGCTGCGATGTCGTTGGCGTAGCAGGTGTCGGGGATGCCGAGCTCGTCCTTCACACGGCGATGGTGCGCCGCGAAGGCCGCGAGATCCGAAGGGTTCACGCCGTCGAAGGCGTCCTCGGGGAAACCGTTCTGGTGCGGCAGGAGATAGCCGGACTCGGCCGGGTGCGACGGCCCTTCGTGACCGTTCTCCTCGTCGTCGTACGCGTCGTAGTGGCGCACCACCTCGCCGCCCTCCGCGATGCACCAGGCGGTCCAGTCGTCACCGCAGCTCATCCCGTACCACTGAGCAGCTCCGAACCTGCCGCTGAGGTCCGTGCACCTCTCGCGCACCACGTCCGCCAGGACCTTGTCGCGGTCGTCCGCGCCTTCGATGCGGTGGGCGTCCTGGGAGCTGTCACCGAAGACCAGCGTCCAGCCGCCGCCGTGCTGATCGTGGACCGCACTCTGGTCCCCACCCGCGACCACCAGGTCGCCGAGCAGTCGAAGAACTACCGCTGTTCGACCAATCACCAGGTCGTCATCGACGCCGACACCCGCCTGGTCGTCGCGGTCGGCCGGCCACTGCCGGACCGGCACTACCCGTGCAGCGAATCGAGGTCCAGGATCATGTCGAGCGACCGCACACCATCCGCCCCGGTGAAGGAGCCGGCAGAGTGGAAGCCGTTCTTCTCGTAGTAGCGAATGGCGCGTGGGTTGTCGGCGAGAACGCCGCCCCAGAGGAGGATCCTCTTCCTGCCAAAGCGTCGTGCGACGTCCGTGACGAGCGGGAAGACCTGCGTTCCCACCCCTCTCCCCTGGTAGTCGTCAGCCAGGGTGGGGCCGAACCGGCAATCGGTCGGTGCAAGGTGGATGCCGGCCTCGCGATAGCGCGCTATGTCCTCAGGGTGGAGATCGAGACTGAACTCAAGTAGGCCGACGATCCTGCCGGACGGCACTTCCTCGAGCACAAGCCTCAGCTTGTCGTACCGCGCGATCGCGTCACACAGCTCCTGCGCAGTTGCGAGATCGTACCCATCGAACGTACTCAGCCGCCTCGATTCAGGCGACAAGCCCGCGAGAAAACCTGCCAGACGGTCCGCGTCGGCGCGGACGAGAGGGCGGAATACCACGTCCGAAGCGTCATTCAGCGCCAGGCGGCGTGTCAGGGTCAACGGATCGTCGGCGACCTCCGTCAGCGTAAGCACCCCCAGCATCCCCCACTAACTCAGATAGCTCAGACTTCGCTGGCACGAACCTACTGGTGATCAATCTTCGGCGGCAACGATCAGGCTTCGACGGCACGGGTCGGTCAGGCCGCGGTCTGTAGGGTCTGCCGCCCCAGCGAACGCCTTTCTCACTGCGCACGCGGGCGCGTTCGCGTCGTTGGGCGGCCAGGACGTCGGGATGGCGGGCGTTGTGGTTGCGCCAGCGCAGGTAGGCGTGCAGGCCCCGGGTCTGGACCGTGTGGTTCGGATGGTTGGAGTTGGCCAGGGTGAACTGCCGCAGCGGTCCGAAGTGGGCCTCGATGGGGTTGGCCCAGGACGCGTAGGTGGGTGTGAAGCGCAGTTCAACCTCGCTCTTCGTCGCCCACCTGCGGTTCTTCCGGTTGAGGTGGGCGGAGAGGTTGTCGAGGATCACGTAGATCGGGGCGCCGTCCGGGCGGGCGGCGCGGATCGATCGCAAGGCCGCCCACGTGTGGTCGATGCCCTTGCGGCGCCGATTGATTCCCCACATCCGGTCGTCACCGACGGAGTAGCAGGACCCGCCTCATCGCCTCCTACCAGCAAGCCCTCAGGAGCCTCCGCCAAGCGGCCGCCCCGATTCGCGACGGGCGCCACCGTCCCTGAGCCGGCTTGCTCAAACGTCTCCGACCAGCGGAGACCGGTGCCTGCGAGGGCATCCCACTTCGGGCGGCCGGACTCCCGTTGGTCAGCGGGCAGATCCTCGTCCCCGCCGACTCCCGGCGGTCCGCCGACGCCGGGTATCGGGTGTCGTTCCAGCCTCCCGGTCTTCGTCGGCGGCCTCGTCCTCCCATTCGTCTTCCTCGACGTCCTCTTCTTCGCCCTGGGTATCGCCGTCTTCGTCGTCCTCGGCTTCGTACTCGCCGTCTTCGTCGTCCTCGGCTTCGTACTCGCCCTCTTCGTCGTCCTCGGCTTCGTACTCCGAGCCCTCGGCCTCTTCCGCTTCTTCCTCTTCCAGGGCTTCTTCGTGTGACACGACGACTTCGCCGTCCCGGATCTCGCCGCGCCAGCCCTCCGGCTCTTCATCGGTGAGAGTGACGTACCGCTGGAAGTGCTTGAAATCCAGCCGCATCCGGCGGCCCTGAGCCCGCCACAGATTGCCGGTCTTCTCGAAGAACCCGGACGGGTAGTACTCCACGACCAGGACGATCCGAGTCAGTGTCGGCGCGAGTTCGTGAAAACTGACCGCACCCTTGGTCGACCCCTTGGCACCTTCGGAGGTCCAGACGATCCGGTCGTCCGGGATCTGTTCCTGAACAGTCGCCTTGAAGCTGCGCGAGGAGGGGCCGACCTTGACCTTCCAGTCACTGGTCATCTCGTCGCTCTTCGAGACGCTGTGAACGCCCTTGGTGAAGCTGCTGAACTCCTCGTACTGGGTCCAGTAGTCATAGGCCGTGCGAAGGGGCACCCCGACGTCGAGGACCTCAATGATGTTCATGCTCTTACTACTGCTACCGGACTTGCCCTTTCCCCCGCCGAACGCTTCCTTGGCCTTGTCCACGACGCTGTCCTTCAGGCCCTTGGCTTTCTCGGACAGGAACGCCTTCACGGGGGACTCGCCCCCGAGGATGCGCGTGCCGACCTTGAGCAGCGACCCGCCGTTGTCGGCGACATCGGTGAGCTGATCAGTGACATCGGTGAGCTTGTCACTGGCTTTCTCCGCAAGCCGTTCGACCTGTGAACCGACGAAACCCGACAGTGCCTCACTCAGCCCGCCCATCCCCGACTGCTCCGGCTGCTTCGTCTCCTTCCGGGCCATGGGGGCTACCTCCGGCGATCGGTGCGCTTGGATGTCCTTTTCGCCGTCCGCCCTGAGGACGCCGCCTTCTTTGCGGGAGCCTGCTTTCTCGTGGCGGCCTTCTTGGCTGGGGCTGTCTTCTTCGCGGCCGACTTCGACGCGGAGGCCTTCTTCCTCCGGGAGGGCTCCTTCGCCGATGCCGTGGAAGAGCTCCGGGCCGAGGGGGCCCGGTGATGCCTGGACGCGGTACCCCTGCCGTGCCGAGCCGGGCTCCGGGATCCTTTCCGACGCTGCGGGCGCTCGGGTTCAGGTTCCTCTTCCTCCTCCGGCTCTTCCTCTTCTTCCTCGTACTCCTCCTCCGGCTCTTCCTCTTCCTCCTTGCCGAGGCTGGCCGTGCGGTCACGCAGCGTGTCAGCGAGAGTCCCCATACCGCGAGTGGCGGCAGCCGTCACCGCCTTGCGGCCCGCGTCGAGGAACTCCCCTTTCAGCTGGTCCTGCAGATCGGCGACCTGAGGGATCTCGCCCAGCCTGCGCATTCCCTCGACAGCGAGCTGGCGCGGCTCGAGACCGAACCGCCTGCCCGCCAGGTACGTCCCCACGCTCAGCGCCAGCTTGCCCTTCTTCGTACGCCCCAGCAGGTAACCGCCGGCTATGGCCGCGGCGAGCGCCATCTTGGTCTGATCGTCCATGCGTATGTCACCTTCATCGTTCCCTCGGGGACCCGCCTGTGCCGCAGCGAACTGCTGGTGCCAGTGGCCTCGGCACATTCCGCGAGCGCAACGAAGTGGAGACCGCTCCTGCTCACTTCGGGCGGGAATGGCCGGCCATCCAGAGCCCGGCCATTCCCGCCCCGACGGGCGACCGCCTCGGCGCCCCTCACTCGGTGCCGGTCCTGTACTCACCAGTCTCGCCCGGATCGTGTCGGTCGCATCTCGAGAAGCTTGCCTCCTGCCGCGGAGGCGGCCCGCTTCGACCGGAGAGAGCTTCCAGCCGCTGGACGTCACAACGCCGACTGCTGCAGCGGCTCGGTGGACGGCAGATACTTGATGTGTGCCGTGACGATGGCGCGGCCGTTGTGTCCTTACTACTGCCCGCCGCGGTTCGGCCGGCGTTCCAGCAGGCCCGGGAAGGGGGCCTGCGAGTATGCCGGGCGCCAGGAAGGTTGTGCCGATGACATCGCCTGCCGGTGTTGGTTCACAGCCCGCCTCGCCCGCCCCGGAGGTGGCACTGGATGATGCCACCTTGGTGGTCCGTGCCCGCGACGGCGACATGGGTGCCTTCGAGGTGCTGGTGCGTCGTTATCAGGGGCCGTTGTACCGCTTTGCACTGCACATGCTTGCGAGCCGTGGCGACGCCGAGGACGTGGTGCAGGAGGTATTCCTGACCGCATGGCGGCGGCTGGGACAGTTGCGGGACGACGCAGCGTTCCTGGGCTGGCTCTACCGGGCGACGACCAACAGGTGCCTGAACGTCATCCGGGCACGCAGACCGGTCGTGGAAGCCGACCTGGACAGTCGCGAATCCGCCGATGCAGCGGGGTCGCCTGAGCGGGCGGCACAGGTCAGCGAGCAGTTGATCGCGCTCGCAGCGGCTCTGACCCGGCTGACGTCCGAGCAGCGGGCCTGCTGGCTGTTGCGGGAGGTTCACGGGCTCTCCTACGAGGAGACCGCGAGGGCGATGGGCACGACCCAGACGGCAGTGCGTGGACGCATAGCGCGCGCTCGAGCGCAGTTGGCGGAGGCGATGTCCCCATGGAAATGAGCGACGCCCAGGGCTACGTGCTGCCGTGCGGCCGCGATGTCGAGACGGTGTGGGAGCGGCTCGATCCGATGGATACCGGCGTGGCAGACGCCCATGAGCTCACCTGCGAGTACTGCTCTGCGGCACGGGAGAGCCTGGTGGTGCTGCGGGAGGTGACGGGCGAGCTGGCCTCGGAGGAGACCGGGCCTTCGCTGGGCTTGACCGGACGGATCATGTCCGCGGTACGTGCGGAGGTCCGCCGTCACCACATGCTCGCCCTGCCCAGCGCGGAGCCGGGCGGGGTGCAAATCAGCGAGCAAGCGGTCGCTGCGGTGCTGCGCCGGGCCGCCGATTCCGTCGACGGTGTGCGCGCGCGTCGCTGCAGGATCGCCGTCTCGGAGACAGGCGGCGCGATGGAAGTGGCCATGAGCCTCGCGGTCGCCTATCGCAGGTTCTCCGTCAACGCTGTCGACGAGGTGCGTGAGCGGGTCCATGCCGCAGCTGCAGCGCGGGTCGGGATAACCCTGGTGCGTGTGGACCTGACCGTGGATGACCTCTACGACGCATGACAACCCCCGGATCGGGCAGCAGACCGTTGAGAGAGACTGCAGCACAGGACACGGTGCTCGCCATGACAACGGTCGTGCCGGACGGCAAAGCCAGGATTCCCCGCTCCCAGTGGGTTATAACCGAGCCTGTGATCGCGGCCATTTCCGCCCGGGCCGCTGTCGGCGTCCCTGGTGTTGTGCGCCTCGAACCCGGCCTGACCGGGCTCGTTTCCCAGGTGACCCGATCAGCACGCCAGAAGATCAACGGTCTTGCCCCGGCCCCGACCGAAGGTGTGAGAGTCACGGCCGATCGCTCAGCCGTGCCCGCGATACTGCGCGTGTCCGTCGACTTGATCACCTCCGGGCAGGACCAGGCGGCGGCGGTGGGACAGGCCGTTCAGCGTGAGGTCACGCGCGCGGTCGCCGATGCCATCGGTGTCACCCCGCAGGCCGCCGTGGTGTCGATCATCGATATCGACATGTACAGGACCGCGTGATGACGCCGCGAACAGAGCTCACCCACTCACTCCTGGCCGTCCTGGGCAGGATCCAGGGCTTGCGCCCAGCAACCCCCTCGACCACCCACATCGGCTCACGCGTGCCGAATCTCGACTACATGGCCGTCGGCATCTACGACGAACTCATCGAGATCCGCGTCGTCGCCCTCGCCCTCCCACTGCCTCCGGTCCTTCGCGAAGCCGAGGCCGACGTGCGTGCGGCCCTCAGGGGAACCCGGTGGAAGGACGCCCGGCTGCGCCTGGTCGTCACCGACATCGATGCTGCCGCCCTCACGCCTCTCAATCATGCACGTGACGCCGATGCCAAAGGGCCATGACGTTCTCTCCTGACACGGGTCCTTCAGGTGTGACGAGCGCGAAGCTGCTCGTCCAGGCCAGGAACCCGAGGAGAGCATCATGACGAACCCGTCCCCCACGAGGACTGCCGAGCAGTCCACTTCCGCTGCCGGCGACGCGGGCAAGAGCGCCACCAGCACGCCGGCAGCTTCCCCCGCACAAGGGTCCGGGCAGGGCACCACAGCCATCGCCGACGTCGTTGTCCAGAAGATCTCAGGGATCGCCGCCCGCGAGGTGCCGGGCGTATACGAGCTGGGTGGGGGAGCGGCGCGTGCGTTCGGCGCAGTCAAGGGGCGCATCCCCGGAGCCTCCGCCAGCGCCGGTCAGGGGGTCTCCGTCGAGGTCGGTCAGAAGCAGACGGCCGTAGACCTGGAGATGCTGGTCGAGTACGGCGTGTCCATACCCGATCTCGCCCAGGACGTCCGCAACAACGTCATCGACGCAGTGGAGCAGATGACAGGCCTGGAGGTCGTCGAGGTCAACATCAATGTCAATGATGTCCATATCCCCAGCGACGACAGTGACAGCGGCGACCGAGGCACAGGCGACCGCGTCCAGTAGCCACCGGCACTCCCCACGACGCGGAGCATCACCCGAAGGGCACAAACGCGCAGGCCGCCCGTCACGGGCCCCAGGCACCGAAAGGGCCCATCTGCGCGACCTCGCACGCCCGAATCAGCGCCGCACGCCACCGTCCGGTCCATACATGGCACCAATGGAGAAAATGACATGACGTCCACTCAGATGGGGCTGCTGACAGGTCTCGTACTCGGCCTCGCCGCCGCGTTCGGAGGTTTCGACGCCTTCCTCATCCTCCTCGTCCTGGGGACGGTCGGGCTGCTGGTAGGGCGCTACCTAGACGGCAAACTCGACCTCGACCAGCTCACCGGCCGTGACAGGAACAACTTCCATGGACACCGCGACCACCACGTCCGTTGAGGCCGAGACCGGCGCGGCGCAGCGCGGCAGCACGACCATCTCCGACCGCACCGTGGAACACATCGCCGCCCGGGTGCTGACGGAAGTCGAGCACATCGGCGGGACCGCCGGCCGGGTGCTCGGCGTAACGGTCCCCGGGGAACACGCCGAAGACCCGGTCCGGGTCACCGCAAAGGTCAGTGGCGGCTCAGCCGCGGCGCTCGATGTCCGCCTGTCCGTCGCTTATCCGGAATCCGTCGCCCACACCACCCAGGACGCCCGCGCATGCTTGGTCCGCCGCGTTGCGGACCTCACCGGTCTGACCGTGACCCGCGTGAACATCACCGTCACCGCGCTGCGCCCGTCCGACTCCCCGACCAGGAGAGTCCGATGAAACGCCGGCCCCGCCGAACCATCCCAGCCACTTTCACCGCGCTGGTCCTCCTCGCCGTGTGCGTCCTGACCGCCGTCGTCGCCATCCAGCTGATCATCGGCCAGAGCCCGCTCATCAGCTACCGATCCGTCACGGACACCCTGCACAGCATCCATTGGAACGACACCGTCATCCTGGGCGCAGGTGTCGCTGCCGTCCTCCTCGGCTTGGTCCTGCTGCTTGCGGCATTCCTGCCGGGGAAACCGACCGTCCTGCCGCTGACGGGTGACGTGAACGCCGGCGTCACCAGGCGCAGCCTGCGCCACGCCCTGCAGAACGCCGCCGCGAGCGTCGACGGAGTCACCAGAGCGAAGCTGAAACTGGGCCGCCGCACGATCGTCGCCCGCATCCGTACCGACCGGACCAACACCGCGGGACTCACCGAGGCCGTCCGCGGCGCGCTCGATCAGCGCCTCGACCAGATCACCCCGCTCACCCGTCCGGCCACGAAGATCCAGCTCCATGCCACTCGGAACGCGTCATGACCAGCCTCAATCGCCCAGCCCGCCTCAACCGCGTCCTGCTCGCCTTCGTCGGCGTCCTCCTGCTCGGCTCAGGCTCCTTCGCCCTGGCTGCTCACTACGGCCGACTCACCCTCGTCGACTCGAGCGCCACGCTCATTCCTGCCGCCCCCGACCCGCCCACCTGGATGCTGTGGGTCACTGCCGTCACCGCCATCATTCTGGGACTGCTCATCCTGCGCTGGCTCGCTGCCCAACTTGCCCGCCGCCCCAAAACCCACACGTGGCATCTCGAGCAGGACCCCGAGCAGGGCAGCACCGAACTCGCCGCGAACACTGCCACCGCCCCCTTCCTCAGTGACGTCACCACCTACCCCGGCGTCCACCACGCCCGCGCCACGCTCGCCGGAACCCGCGAGAATCCCACCCTCGCAATGGTGATCAGCACCGAACAGCGCGGCGATCTGACCACGATCAACCATCACCTCAGCACCCACGGTCTGCCCCGGCTCCGTCAGGCACTTGACCTCGACACTCTCCCGTTCACTGTCGAATACCGCCTCACCACCCACACCGGCACCCGTGCGCACTAGCTGTATTGACCTGGAGGGTTGTTCACGCGGCTGATCGGTGGCCGGCCGGCCGGCCGTGCGGCAGCGGTGGTGGTTGTAGGCGTGCAGGAGTTGGGCAGGGCTTGGGTGCGTTCGGTGTTGCCGGTGCAGGGCCGGAGGTGGGCCCACTCGTTGTGAAGCGTTCGACCCTGCCGTTGGTCCGGGACCGGTAGGCGCAGGTGAGCTCGGCGGCCGCGCCGAGGTCGGCCGGGGACTGTTGCCAGGGGAGGCTCTTGCGGTAGGGGCCGGGTGTTGTGGGTCAGGCGCGAGGCGGTGCACCGCACGACCACGGCGCTCGCCGACAGCCTCCACCTCTCGTCGGTCGGCCCACCGCCTCACCGGATTGCTCCAGACGGCGCGTCGCAACAGGGCCAACCTTGCCCGATGCGGCAACTAGGTGGTGCGAAGCACGGTGCCCCGCCGCTCGAATTCCAGCACCGCCTCGACATCGGCCGCAGCCTTGGAGCCGATCTCCCGCTCCAGCAGCCACAGCGCCGCGTCGATGCCCGAGCTGACACCTGCGGCACACACGAGGTCGCCGTCGTCCACGATCCTGGCATCGCGGACATCGGCCCCGAGGTCGCGCAGATCCTGCCGTGCGCGCTGGTGCGTGGTGCAGGGCCGGTCCCCGATCAGACCCGCGGCGTGCAGGATGAACACGCCCGTGCACACGCCCACCATGGTGAGGCCGGGCCGTACCGCGCGGTGCAGCTCCCGGCCCAGGTCCCCCTTCTTGATCTCGGCCCAGACGCCTGCTCCGTCGCGCTTGCGATAGCCGCCGCCGAGGACCACGATCGCATCCGCCGTACGCGGGCTCCACGAGCCCGGCACGGTGACGCGAGTGCCGAAGGACGCAGTGATGCTCCCGGGCCTTCCGGTGCTCACGACCGTGGGTGTCACAGGGTGGCCGAGGGCTGCCGCCAGGGCGAAGACCTCCAGCGGACCGAAGAGATCCAGTTCTTCGACTCCGTCGAATGCGACCAGGTGAACGCGGAACTCTCGCGGCGAAGCCGGGGCGCCGCCCGGCACCGGGTCCCGGCTGGTTGCGCTCTGCCTGTCCGCTGCTGTCGCCGGTCCGCTCGCTGCCCATCCGGCGGCGACAGCCGCGCCCGTCGAGATGGTGGCGCCCAGCAGGTTCCTACGATGCATTCCCGTCATGGTCCAGTAGTCGGACGACTCACCGGCACGGTTCCCGAGTGACTGTTCGCATGCGAGTCGCGCCTCCGGCCGGAAGTCGTCACCGCTCGCCGCAGCGAACGACCACCGGACACTGGCGCACGGGGACGTCCCGTTCGCAGGTACGGAGGAGGCGGGGCAGATGCCGAGGCCGCCCACCGGGACCCGGGCAGTCGCCGCGGTCGGGTCGGCCCCGTCGCCGAAAGCCGTCGACGCCGGGTTCCGGAGACGTCGACCGCTTCGGTGCGCATCTGTGTACGACGGCCCACCAGCCGGTCGGGACCGAGGACGACGGGAGTCCCGTGCCTCTGCAAGGCCCGCCGCGCCGGGATGCACGGGGCACCATGCCCCGGGCGCGCCCGTGCAGCCGCCCCGGCCGTCGGGTGAGCCGCGTCTCATCCGTGCCCGACCGCTTGTCTATGCAACTTGTTGCATAGAAGGATCGGGGGCATGGCGCTCGAGCACGCGATCCTCGTCTCTCTGCTGGAGAAGCCGGGCTCCGGCTATGAGCTGGCCCGGCGGTTCGACCGGTCGATCGGCTATTTCTGGACCGCCACGCATCAGCAGATCTACCGCGTCCTCAAGCGCATGGAGAGCGACGGCTGGATCGACGTCCGCGATGTGCCGCAGCAGGCCAGGCCGGACAAGAAGGAGTACTCCGTCGCCGCACTCGGCCGTGCAGCCCTCTCCCAGTGGCTGCACGAGCCGATCGAACCCGAGAGCGTGCGGCACGACCTCGCCGTCAAGATCCGTGGCGCGGCCTTCGACGATCCGGCCGCGCTGATCCGCGAGGTCGAGCGGCACCATCAGGTGCACACCGCCCGGCTCGCGCACTATCTCGCAGGGGAGAAGCGTGACTTCACCGGCTCCGAAGCACCCGGAACGCCCGACGCCGGGCAGGAGCTTCAGCACGTCGTGCTCCGCGGTGGCATCGCGTACGAGCGGATGACGCTGGCCTGGCTCGACGATGTGATCGCCACTCTGCGCCGGCTCTCTCCCGAGCACTGAACCGCCCCGGCGAGCCACTCGTCGAGGCTCACCGGCCCGTATCCCGCACCGTGCACTCCAATCCGGAAAGGCGAACCTCCATGGCCGACCCACTGCTGTTCAACCCGCGCACCTACGACCCGGCGCACTTCGACCCCGAGACCCGCAGACTGCTGCGTGCCACCGTCGACTGGTTCGAGGACCGCGGCAAGCGCAGGCTGATCGAGGACTACCGCTCCCGGGCCTGGCTGGCGGACTTCCTCGCGTTCTCCGCCAAGGAAGGGCTGTTCGCCACCTTCCTCACCCCCGAGTCCGCGGCCGACGGGCACCAGGACAAGCGGTGGGACACCGCCCGGATCGCAGCTCTCAACGAGATCTTCGGGTTCTACGGGCTCGACTACTGGTACGCCTGGCAGGTCACCATCCTCGGCCTGGGCCCGGTCTGGCAGAGCGACAACGCCGAAGCGCGCGCCCGCGCGGCGCGGCTCCTCTCCGAGGGCGAGGTGTTCGCGTTCGGCCTGTCCGAGAAGGCCCACGGCGCCGACATCTACTCCACCGACATGCTGCTGGAGCCCGACGGCGACGGTCACTTCAGGGCCAGTGGATCCAAGTACTACATCGGCAACGGCAACGCCGCCGGACTCGTCTCCGTCTTCGGCCGCCGCACCGACATCGAGGGCCCCGACGGCTATGTCTTCTTCGCCGCCGACAGCCGTCACCCGGCGTACCACCTCGTGAAGAACGTCGTCGACTCCTCCAAGTACGTCAGTGAGTTCCGTCTCGACGGCTACCCGGTCGGTCCTGACGACATCCTGCACACCGGCCGCGCCGCGTTCGACGCCGCCCTCAACACCGTGAACGTCGGCAAGTTCAACCTGTGCACCGCCTCCATCGGCATCTGCGAGCACGCGATGTACGAAGCCGTCACCCATGCGCACAACCGGATCCTCTACGGCCGCCCCGTCACCGCCTTCCCGCACGTGCGCCGGGAGCTGACCGACGCATACGTCCGCCTCGTCGGGATGAAGCTGTTCAGCGACCGGGCCGTCGACTACTTCCGCTCTGCAGGCCCCGACGACCGCAGGTATCTGCTGTTCAACCCGATGACGAAGATGAAGGTGACCACGGAGGGCGAGAAGGTCATCGACCT
Organism: Streptomyces sp. NPDC043861; assembly: GCF_056435905.1. Lineage (NCBI taxonomy): Bacteria > Bacillati > Actinomycetota > Actinomycetes > Kitasatosporales > Streptomycetaceae > Streptomyces > Streptomyces sp. NPDC043861. The sequence goes on from NZ_JBWKDP010000013.1 coordinate 158,276, forward strand.
GATGTGGGACGTCATCGCCGCCAAGGGCTTCGAGAAGGACACCTACTTCGCCCAGGCCGCCACGGAGATCCGGGGACTGCCCAAGCTCGAGGGCACGGTCCACGTCAACCTGGCGCTGATCCTCAAGTTCATGGGCAACCATCTGCTGCAGCCGGCCGAGTACGCGCCGGTACCGACGCGTCTGGACGACGCCGACGATGCGTTCCTCTTCCGTCAGGGACCGGCCCGCGGTCTGAGCTCCATACGCTTCCACGACTGGCGCACCGCCTACGACGCATATGCCCACGTGCCCAACGTCGGCCGCTTCCGTGAACAGGCCGACGCCCTGTGCGAGTTCGTCACCACCGCCGCCCCCGACGAGAAGCAGAGCCGCGATCTCGATCTCCTCCTCGCCGTCGGTCAGCTGTTCGCGCTGGTGGTGCACGGTCAGTTGATCCTGGAGCAGGCACGCCTGACCGGGCTCGAGGAGGATGTGCTCGACGAACTCTTCGCCGTCCTCGTGCGCGACTTCTCCGCGTACGCCGTCGAGCTGCACGGCAAGGACTCCGCCACCGCGCAGCAACAGCGCTGGGCGCTGGACGCGGTGCGCCGTCCGGTGGTCGACGACGCCCGCTCGGCCCGCGTCTGGGAGCGCGTCGAGGCACTGTCCGGGGCCTACGAGATGGCGCCGTAGCAGGGGAGTCCGCCCCCGGGTGCCGCTGCCCCGCGCCGGCATCGTCCGCCCGTCCCGGACCGCAGCGTGTGCCCTGCGGCTCGGGACGGGCGGCCGTCCTGCCGGTCCGCTGCGAGGACCGGCAGGGCGACCGCCGCCCCCACTGATGCCGGGGGTCAGCCGGCCAGCGCCGCCGACACGACGGACCGGGCCTCCTCCTGCACGCGCGTCAGGTGGTCGGTGCCGAGGAACGACTCGGCGTACACCTTGTAGACGTCCTCGGTACCCGAAGGGCGTGCGGCGAACCAGGCATTGGCAGTGGTCACCTTGATGCCGCCGATGGCCGCCCCGTTGCCGGGAGCCCGGGTGAGCACGGAGGTGATCGGTTCCCCGGCCAGGGTGTCGGCCGTCACCTGCTCGGGAGACAGACGGCTCAGTACCGCCTTCTCCTCACGGGTCGCGGGGGCGTCGACACGGGCGTAGGCCGGTTCGCCGAAGCGGGAGGTGAGCGACGCGTAGTGCTCGCTCGGCGTCCGCTCCGTCACGGCCAGGATCTCGGACGCGAGCAGGGCGAGGATGATGCCGTCCTTGTCGGTGGTCCACACCGACCCGTCCCGACGGAGGAAGGAGGCCCCTGCGGACTCCTCACCTCCGAAGCCGAGGGTGCCGTCGACCAGCCCGTCCACGAACCACTTGAAGCCGACGGGTACTTCGATCAGCTCGCGGCCGATGTCGGCCGCCACCCGGTCGATCATTCCGGACGACACCAGTGTCTTGCCCACGGCGGCACCGGCCGGCCACTGGTCGCGATGGGTGTAGAGATAGGCGATGGCCGTGGCGAGATAGTGGTTGGGATTCATCAGCCCGCCGTCCGGCGTGACGATGCCGTGCCGGTCGGCGTCGGCATCGTTGCCCGTGGCGATCCCGAACCGGTCGCGCTCCTCGATCAGTGACGCCATGGCGTACCGGGACGAGCAGTCCATCCGGATCTTGCCGTCCCAGTCCAGCGTCATGAACCGCCAGGTGGGGTCGGTGCCCGGGTTGACGACGGTCAGATCGAGGCGGTGCTCCTCGGCGATACGTCCCCAGTAGGCCACGGATGCGCCTCCCAGGGGGTCGGCGCCGATACGCACCCCCGCCGCGCGCACGGCGTCCAGGTCGAGTACGGACGGCAGGTCCCGGACGTAGGTGCCCAGGAAGTCGTACCGTCCGGTGGTCTCGGCGGCCAGGGCCCTGGTGTACGGCAGCCGGCGTACGTCCTTCAGCCCGCCTGCGATGATCTCGTTGGCGCGATCCTGGATCCATCCGGTCGCCTCCGAACCGGCGGGGCCGCCGTTCGGCGGGTTGTACTTGAAGCCCCCGTCGGCCGGCGGATTGTGCGAGGGCGTGACCACCACACCGTCGGCGCGGCCGGAGGCATGTTCGCGATTGTGCGTGATTACGGCGTGGGACACCGCGGGGGTGGGGGTGTAGCCGTCCTCGGTGTCGATGAGTACGGAGACACCGTTCGCCGCGAAGACCTCCAGTGCGGTCACCCGGGCGGGCTCGGAGAGCGCATGGGTGTCGGCACCGAGGAACAGCGGCCCGTCGGTGCCCTGCTGGGCCCGGTACTCACAGATCGCCTGGCTGGTGGCGGCGATGTGATCCTCGTTGAACGCGGTGGCGAGGGAGGACCCCCGGTGGCCCGACGTGCCGAAGGCGACACGCTGGTCGGGTTCGGCCGGATCGGGGTGCAGGGCGTAGTACGCGGTCACCAGCCGAGCCACATCAATGAGATCCTCCGGTCGGGCCGGCTGTCCCGCGCGCTCGTTCAGCATCCGTCCAGTCCTCCACATCGTTCATGCGATCAGTGCACGAGTCATGGTCGCTCGTCCGGCGCGTTTCGTCCGGCTGCCCCTCCGCACGCACACGCGGGCGGACGTGCCGGCCGTGCATGCCCAGAGTCCTCCCGGGCATCCGCACCGTATGGCGATTCTCCGAAAGTTGGCCCGTCCGCTGCTGGCATCCGCTTTCATCACGGGCGGTTTTCAGCTGCTGCGTCACCCGGACTCCGCGGCCCCGGCGTTCGTGCCGGTGGCCCTGCCGCTCGCGGCACGGATCCCGGCGCTTCCCCAGGACCCCGGGCAATGGGCACGTATCAACGGCGCCGTGCAGGTCGGCGCGGGTGTGCTGATGGCCCTGGGCCGTTTCCCCCGTCTGTCCGCGTCGGCTCTCGCCCTCACCCTGGCCGCGACCATGTCGGCCGAGGACCGGTACCGCACGCCGGAGGACCCGGAGGAACGTGCGCGGCTGCGGAGCCACCTCTGCACGGACCTGTCCATGCTGGGAGGCCTGCTGATCGCCGTTGCCGACACGCACGGCAAGCCGTCCTTGGCCCACCGTTCGCGTCATGCGGCGGTCAGGGGACATCGTTCCGCGCGCCGTGCGATCGGCGGGGCGACCGCGCGTCCGGTGGCCCGCGCCAGGGCTGTGGCCCACACCGTCGGCAGGCGGCTGCCGACGGCATGAGGGACGGCCCGACGCGGGACGGGGCGGTGCTCATGGGGCCGTACTCGAGCAGGCGCCGTCACCGTCGGCCGGCTGCTCGGGGCCACTGCCGTGAGCCTCGAACGGAGCTCGAGTCGAACCGAGCCTGCCCCGGGGCATGCGTGGAGGCCAGGGCGGGCCCATACGTCCTGGCCTCCGGTCTCGTAAGTCCCGCCGTTGTCAGGCCAGGGCGATGCCGTCGAGTTTGCCGTTCTTCGCATCGTCGACCAGCGAGGAGAACTGGTCGGCGCTCATCTGCACACGCTGTCCGAAATCGTCGGTCAGGACGATCCGGCGCTCGATGGGGGCGCGGGGGTCCACGAACAGCTGCGGACAGCCGCAGTCGCACTTTCCGCAGAACGTCGCCACAGGCTCCAGCCCGCTGATGTCGGTCATGCTTTCCACCTCCAGGGGTGCGGAGCACCGGCTTGCCGGCGACCGCAGGGACTGCTTGCGGGATACCCCGTGCGCGGAGGGGCGATGCGCACAGGCACGGCCCACCGGGGCACGAGGCATGGCGGGTGTGCTTGCGTGCTCCCTCCACCGCCCTCAATGCCCCGGCCCGTCACGGCTTTCCGGGAACTCGGGACAGCTGGTGGCCGACTCCATGGGAGGGGAGCACCCGTGTGTCACGGACCTTCCTGCGCCTGCTTCGCTCGCGGCGTGCCGTGCCAAGTTCCGGTCGATGCCTTGACCGCGCTCGATGCCCCGCCCCGTCGGCCCCCGTCGGCTCCCGGCCCATCGGCCCGGCGTCGGGCCGAGGCGAGCCTCAGCGGGCACGATCCGGTCCGTCACTCACGGGACGCCGGCACCGGTGGCAGCGGCGAGTTCCTGCGGTGCGGCACCATCGGCGGTGCTCACGCAGTCATGCGGTGATGTTCCGGGCCCCACGCTCGGCGGTGGCACGGTCGTTGAGGGTCATGCGTGAGCGTCGACCGGCTGGGTTGCTCTTCCCGGACGGGATCTGAATGCCGTGCTCGCACCTCACTTGGCGTGCACTGACTCGACCCGGTACAGCCGCGGCTGTGCGTCCGTCGCGATCGTCGCTGCCTGGTCCATGTGGGCGCGGGCCTCCGGGTCGGTGAGCATCGCATGGTAGTGCGCCTCGGACTCCCATTGGGCGTAGTTGATGACGCGCTCGCCGTCCTGGGAGGCATGAAAGTTGGCACAGACGAAGCCGGGTTGGTGCTTCATCGTTTCCTCGGTGGCGCGCGCCAGCAGCGCGATGAGCTCGGCCTGGCGGTCGGGTGCGACAGTGAAGACGTTGATGAGTGTCGCCACCCGGCGGGTGGTGTCGATGTTCGCGGTAACAGTCATGGTCGGATTGCTCCCCTTACTGCGCTGGAGGAGCGCGGGTGCGGGTCCGCATTCCCCCGATCGGACGCGGACTGGACTGATGCATGCTCAGGTGCCGGTGACCGGACCGGGCTCTCGCTGCCGACGGCTCAGGAGGGGGCGCCGCGCCAGGGATGCGCCGACGGCGCATCACCCGCGCCCGGCCGCTCCGTTGTCCCGGCCGTGTGCGCACCCACCCGCGCTCGGTCGCTTCCTTGTAGGCGGGCCTTGCGGACCGTGCGGCGGAAGGTCGTCAGGACAGCCGGCCCGGCGAAGGTGACGCGGATGAAGCCGGTGATGGCCCGCCCCGGTGTCCCCGGCCCAGTGACGTCGCGAAGTCGAAGGCGATGCCGCGCTGCCATGGTTCGGTGAAGGGCGCGCCCGGCAGCCAGGCGAGGGAGCTGCCGGGGTTGGTCCACCGACCAGGGCCGGGCCGACAGGCTGAGCAGGGGGCGGGCCGCTCGATGTGACCACGGACCGGCCTGTTTGTACAGGGCGCGCGTGAGCCCCACGGAGGCGCACGTCGCTCGCTCCCGGGGGCCGCGTGCCGCCGTTCCCCCCGGGCGGTCCGACCGCGGACTTATGACGTGGAGAGTCTTTCTGTCATGATGTCCCGCGAATAGGCGACGGCGGAACGAGGAAGCCGGTGTGAATCCGGCGCGGTCCCGCCACTGTGATCGGCGAGCGGATCCCGAACAGACCACTGCCCCCATGCGGGTGGGAAGGCCGGGACGAGCACTGACCCGAGAGCCAGGAGACTCACGCGGTCGCCTCCTCGAAGTGACTGGGGCGGATTTCCCCGGAGAGGAGCGTTTGTCGGAATGCCCAGGAGACCGTCACCTGCCGGTTCCGTTCCGTGCCGGATCGTGGTGTGCAGGGACTGCTGCTGCGGCAGCCCCAAGGTGACCGGCGTCGATCATCGGGAGCAGACCGCGCGTCTCGCCATGGACGCGCCGGTTCGTGTCTCCGACTGTCTCGACGTGTGCGACCAGGCGAACGTGATCGTCGTGCAGCCCTCGTCCGAGGGCCGCGCCGCGGGCGGCAGGCCGGCCTGGTTCGGTCTCGTCAACGACGCGGCGGCGACCGAGGACATCGCCGCCTGGGTACGGGCCGGCGGACCGGGCCTCGCCGCGCTGCCGGACATCCTCGAGCTCTACGCCTTCACCCCGCCACGGCGCGTCCGGTCCAGGGCACTCCCCGACGCCGGCTGACCCGAACACGCCCCGCACATTCCCACGCCGGACCGGGCGTCCTCCGACGAGTCCCGATTCCGACCAGCCACCGGACCACCGTCCGGACCGTTCAGGACCACCCTGCGGTGAGAGGATCCTTGATGGGCAAGCGCCCGACATCCCTGCTGTCGGCCATGGCCGCTGCCGTACTGATATCCGGCTGCGGCGGCACCGTGACCCGGGACGACGCCCCGTCGGCGGACTCCGCTGCCAAGGGTTTCCCGGTCACCGTGTCCAACTGCGGTGTGAAGACGACCTATCAGCGTCCCCCGCAGCGCGCGGTGTCGCTGAACCAGCACGCGACCGAGGTCATGCTGGCACTGGGGCTGCAGGACTCGATGGTGGGCACCGCCTATCTCGATGACAAGATCCTCCCGAAGTACCGGGACGCCTACGACGGGATCAAGGTCCTGGCGAAGGAGTACCCCTCGTTCGAGACGCTGCTCGCCGCCGAACCGGACGTGGCCTACGGCGGTTTCGCCAGCACATTCGACGAGAAGGAAGGACGCAGCCGCGACGCCCTCTCCAAGGCGGGGGTCAACTCCTATCTGAACATCGAGGAGTGCCCGTCCGGGCCGGTGACGATGGCCACGATGGACCAGGAGATCCGGAACGTGGCGAAGATCTTCGGCGTGCCGGACCGGGCGGAGCGGCAGCTCAAGGAGCTCCACGTCACGCTGGACACGGTCGAGGACAAGCTCGCCGGAGTCACCCCGGTGAAGACCTTCGTGTACGACAGCGGTGACAAGACCGCCTTCACCGCGGGCGGTGCGGGCATCGGCAACGAGATGATCAAGCAGGCCGGTGGGGTGAACCTCTTCGCCGACCTGGACAAGGCGTTCGGTGACGTGTCGTTCGAGCAGGTGGCCGAGCGCGCGCCCGAGGTGATCGTCATCTACGACTACGGCGACCAACCCGTCGAGGACAAGAAGAAGTTCCTCCTCGCGAACCCGGCGCTGAAGGACGTACCCGCCGTCAAGAACAGGCGGTTCGCGGTGCTGCCGCTCTCGTCCACGGTGCTGGGCGTCCGGGTGCCGTCCGGTGTGGAGTCCTTGGCCCGCCAGGTTCACCCGGACCGGTTCAAGTGACCGACGCCACGGGTGTGGCGGAGGCGACGGATACGCAAGGGACGACCGGGGCGCGTGGCCCGACGAGCGGGCGAACGGCGGCGGGTGCCGCCGCCGTTCGCCGCCCGGGGATCCCCTACCCGCTCGTCCTCGTACTGCTCGCCGCGCTGCTGGCCGTCGCGGCCACCTTCGGGATCGCGGCCGGGTCCATCAGTGTCCCGGCCGACCAGGTCTGGGGCATCCTGCTGCACCGGCTGCACCCTTCGCTCGCCGAACCGACCTGGACACCGGTCCGCGAGACGATCGTCATCGACGTCCGGTTGCCCCGGGTGCTGCTGTCGGGCGTGGTGGGCGCGGGCCTGGCGGTGTCGGGAATGGCGCTGCAAGCACTTGTGCGCAACCCCCTCGCGGACCCGATGCTGCTCGGCGTTTCGTCGGGCGCATCGGTCGGTGCGGTGCTGGTCCTCGTCTTCAACGTCACCCTGTTCGGTGTGTTCTCCCTGCCGGTGGCCGCGTTCCTCGGCGCTCTCGCAGCTCTGGTCGCCGTTTACTTCCTGGCCCGGTCCGGCGGGCGGATGACGACCGTGCGGCTTGTCCTGGCAGGCGTGGCGACGGCCGAGGTGCTGTCCGCGCTCGCCAGCCTCCTGGTCGTCACGTCCAACGACCCGCACAAGACGCAGTCGGCGCTGCGCTGGATGCTCGGCGGACTGGCCGGCACTACCTGGACGGTGGTGTGGATTCCCGCCGGTGCCGTCCTCCTCGGTACGGCCGTCCTGCTCGGGGTCTGCCGCCCGCTCAACCTCCTGCTCGCGGGGGAGGAGGCCGCCGTGGCCCTCGGCCTGGACGTGCACCGCTTCCGTGCCGCACTGTTCACCCTGGTCGCCGTCATGATCGGCACGATCGTCGCCGTCAGCGGCCAGATCGGTTTCGTCGGCCTGATCATGCCGCACGTGGTGCGGCTGGTCGTCGGGGCCGACCACCGCCGTGCGCTGCCCGCCGCAGCACTGCTCGGTGCCGCGTTCCTCATCGCCGCGGATCTGGCGGCGCGCACCGTCGTGAGCCCGGAGGAGATACCCGTGGGCATCCTCACCGCCTTGGTCGGCGGGCCCTTCTTCCTGTGGCTGATGCGACGGAGGTCCGCATGACGCGGACGACCACGGCCACCACGGCGCCGGGCATGCTGGCCGCAGAGAGCGTTTCGGTCGTCGTGGACGGGCGGACGCTGGTGGACCGGGTGACACTTCAGGTGGCTCCCACCGAGATGGTGGGGCTCGTCGGCCCCAACGGCGCAGGCAAGTCGACCCTGTTGCGCACGGTGTACCGGGCGCTGCGCCCCACTTCGGGGCGGGTGGTGCTGGACGGCGAGGACGTCCGGCGGATGTCCGGGAAGAACCTCGCACGCCGGCTGGCGGCAGTCCTGCAGGAGTCGGCCGGGGACTTCGAGCTCTCGGTGTACGACGTCGTGGCCATGGGCCGCACTCCGCACAAACGTGCCTTCGAGGGCGACGACGCCGACGACCGCGCCATCGTCATGGGCGCGCTGGGCGAACTCGACGCCGCCGGGCTGGCGCACGCCCCTTTCAGCCGGCTTTCGGGCGGCGAGAAGCAGCGGGTGCTCATTGCCCGTGCGCTGGCCCAGCGCGCCGGGACGATGGTGCTGGACGAGCCGACCAACCACCTGGACCTGCGGCACCAGCTCGACACGCTGCGCCTCGTCCGCCGGCTCGGCGTGACGGCGGTCGTCGCCCTGCACGACCTCAACCTGGCCGCGGCGTTCTGCGACCGCATCTGCGTGATGGACGGCGGTCGTGTGGTGGCCACCGGGTCCCCCGGGGAGGTCCTCACGTCAGAGCTCCTCGCCGAGGTCTACCGCGTCGATGCGGAAGTCGTACCGCATCCCCGTACCGGGGTACCGCACATCACCGTGATCCCCGGCGATCCTCTCGGAATGAGGTGATCCAGGACCATCCGTATGCGGCGGCGATCCGGCCGCGACGCCATGGATCCCGCCTGCGGTGAGGCGGGTGAGCTTTTCTCGTCATGCGCGGTGCGGCAACCTGGAGATCGCCTGGGTGCCGGGCACGGATCTCGTCGACGGGGAGGACGTCCTCGTTCCCGCGTCGTTGGCCTACGTCAACTACTTCCGCGGTGCGCACCGCGACGAGCCGCCCACCAACTACCCGATCCTTGCGGGCACTGCCGCCGGCTCAAGTCCCGAGCAGGCACAACGCGCTGCTCTGGCAGAGGTGCTGGAGCGTGACGCCGTCTCTCTGTGGTGGCTGAGCGGTGCACCGGCGAGTGCCCTCGCCCCCGAACCGGGCGGCCCCGTCGTGCTGCCGTGGCCGAGGCCCGGACCGCCGGTCTCCAGGTGGCCTTCCTGCGCATCCCGTCGGCGTTCGACGTCACGGTCGTCGCCGCGTTCGTCAAGGACCCGGTGCGGCGACTGGTCGCCTTCGGGAGCGCCTGCCGCTCCACCGCCGAGTCCACGGCGGGAAGGCGCTCACCGAGGCGGTCGGCATGCACGAGACCGGGCTCGAACTGCTCGACCACGACGGCGACTTCTGGAGCGCGGTCCACGCCGGCCGTACCAACCACCGGCCGTACCAACCACCGGCCGTACCAACCACCGGCCGTACCAACCACCGGCCGTACCAACCACCGGCCGTACCGGCCGTACCGGAGCGACCGAGCCTACCGGGAGGACTTCCGGCCGGACCTGCGGGACGTCAACGACGTCTGCCTGCACCTGCAGCTCCACCTCGACCCACGTATGCAGGACTCCCGGCTGAACCGGCTGCGCACGCCCTGCACCGCGCGGTCCCTGCGGCGGACCACCGCTGCCGGCACCGGGCCGGACGGCGGACTCCTGCCCGGTTCGCGGAGCCGTCTCCGCCTCCGCCGCCGATTCCGCTCACGCCGTTGGTCCCGGTGCCTTTCGTGCTCGTCGAGTTCCCGGCCGCCGCGGGTTGTCGAGTGTGGTGAGCCACTGCGTGACGGCGGCGTCGATGAACTCGTCGGACACCTGGCTGCGGTCGAGGAAGAGCCGGGCGAGGACCGGACCGTAGAGCAGGGTGTACTCGGCTTCGTCGATCTGGACGCCCGAGGGTTCCAGCAGTTTGTTCAGGGCCGCGCGCCGGTCCTGGCCGATGCGCAGCAGAGCCTGGGCGCTTTCGGGGTCGTGGTCGGCCTGGGCGGTGACGGCCAGTACTGCGGTGCGGATGGCCGGTTCGCCGATGCCGGCGCGCAGGCTCTTCAGCCAATCGGTGGCAACGGTGCGTACATCGCTGCCCGGCTCGGGGTAGTTGCCGAGGTCGGGTCCTTCCAGGATCAGGTCGAAGAGCAGCGCGGCCCGGTTGGGCCAGTGGCGGTAGAGGGTCTGACGGGTGACGTCGGCGTGCTCGGCCAGCAGTGCGTACGTCAGCCCGGTCGGTCCGACCTGGGGCAGCAGTTCGCGCGCGACGGTCAGGACGCGGCTGCGGGTGCGCTGGACGCGCGGGTTGCCAGGACTCGGCCGACGGCGATGGAGGGGCTGCTGCATGGACCCACCCTACCCATCAATCATACGGGTCGTGTGATTGAAACCACAACCGCGAATCATACGCTGTGTGTGATACAAAGAAATCACACACTCTGGATGATTCATGGTGTGTGCGGTTCCCCCTCCAGGAAGTGCCTGATGTCCACTGCAATCGACCTCTCCGAGTACGGCGGGCCGAGGGCCTCACCCGGCCCGGGTCGCCACCCCCCAACCGGGCCCGGGTCGGGTCCGCATCCACGCGCAAACGACCACCGTCAACCCGCGAGCGCGGGCCGCCCGGGCCCACGCCGGCCACGAACTCCGCCGCAACGAGGGCAGGGCGTCCCCCTTCCCCGACCTGGTCCACCGCGCCCAGGTCCATCGGGCAGGCGTACGCGGCGCCGCGTCCACCACACCCTCGCGGGCGACTCCGACCCGGTCGGCAATCCGGCGCCCCCGAAAAGCAGCCCCGTGCTGTGCCGGGCGGTCCCGCCTCCGGCCTCCACGGGTCGTCCGGCGGGGGCCTCGGACGGTGCGGCAGCCATCGCGGAGCTTCCTTACGGGTGCGCTCCACGGCTGCAGGCGCTGATCAAAGCAGTTGCCTGAGGCACTCCCGCAACCTCCACTGCCCTGACTGGCAAACCACCGAAAGGAACATGACATGAAGGCCGCTCAGATCACCGGTTTCGGCGCACCGGATGTCCTGCACATCAACGACGTCGACCGCCCCGACCCCGGTGCGGGTGAGGTCCTGATATCGGTCGAGGCGTCAAGCGTGAACGGACTCGACACGATCGTTCGCGCAGGAGGACTGCGGATCGTCACCGGCCGCCGGGTCCCGATCGGTGTGGGACTGGATTTCGCCGGTGTCGTCGCCGCGACCGGCGCCGACGTCCCTCACTACCAGGTCGGGGACCGTGTGTGGGGCACCGTGCAGCCGCTCAAGCGGCACACCGTCGGTGGAGCTGCGGAACACGTCGTGGTTCCCGCAGACCGTATCGCGCCCGCACCGGCGGACATCTCGCCGGTGGAGGCAGCTTCCCTGGTCGTCGCAGGCACGACAGCGCTGATGGCGCTGCGGGACACGCTGCATCTCACAAAGGGTGAACGCGTCCTGGTGCGCGGCGCCGCCGGTGGCGTCGGCACGGCTGCCGTGCAACTCGCCCACGCGATGGGTGGGCACGTCACCGCGCTGTCCCGCGGTCGCCATGCCGCAGCACTGCGTGACCTGGGAGCCGACGAGGTCTTCGACTACGGCACCACCACGCCGGACCGGGTCGGGCCGTTCGATGTCGTCCTGGACACCGTCGGCTCGGAACTGAACGGCTACCGGCGTCGACTGACCCGCGAAGGCAGGATGGCCACCATCGCACTGTCGGCGTCCTCCCTGGCCGCGATCGCCGCGTCGAGTGTGTACGGCGGCCGCCGCATCCGCACGTTGAGCGCCAACCCCGACACCGTCGTGCTGCGTGCCCTGGCCGACTACGTGACCTCCGGCGAACTGCGGCCCGTGATCGACAGCGTGTATCCGCTGGCGGACATCGCCTCGGCGCACCAGGCGTTCGAACGAGGCGGTGTGATGGGCAAGCAAGTCGTGGCCGTGTCCGAGTGACCGAACCGGCGTCTTTCGACGTGTCCCCGCCGCGCCCGGAGTATTGCGGGACGGCAGCCGCCGACGTATGGGCCCGGCCACCCCGGATCCGGATCCCGGCGCCGGTCACCCATGGCCCGGGAGGTGCGCACGGACCCGCTCGGGCGGGGGCGTCGGGGAGCCACCCGGACGGGTGACCTCCGGTCGGGAGCACCGGTGGTGAAGGCGTACATCGCCGAGGCAGCACAGCCGTTCCAGCCCGGTTCCGCCGGTTCCGGCGCGACGGCGGCGGTGTCTCAACAGGCACATACGGCTGCCCTGTAACACCATCGATCGCTATTTCCCCAATTCCTTACGGGGTGTCACGGCCCAATGCTACAAATGCCGTCCAGAGCACGCTGCGGACGCGGCGAGTCCGCCCGCAGCGGGGCGCACGCACGGCTGCGTCCCGGCGCATCGGGCTGGGCGAGTGGGGGGATGTCCGATGGACACGGACGTGGCGGGATGCCCGTTACGCCGGAACGGCAGAGGTCTGCAGGCATGGGGACCGACGCGGCTGCTGGTTCTGATCGCCTTGCTGGCCGGCGGAGTCGGGCTGTTGTCCCAGCCGGTCGGCCCCTCTGCCTTACGGGAGACGTCCCACGCGGCGCGGGCCACCGGCATGGATCCGGCCCCCGTCGACTTCGTCGTGCTGGTGGACGAGTCCGGCAGCCTGACCGACAAGGACATTGCCGCAGAGCGCGCGGCAGCGTCCGTGCTCGCCCTCGGCGAGTTCTCGACGCGGTCGCGTGCCGGTGTGGTCGGGTTCGGCAGCGTCACAGGACCCGGCCAGCAGCCGGTCGACACGGTCTGTCCGCTGACCCGGGTCGACGACGCCGGCCGCGAGAACCTGAGCACGTGTGTCCAGCGGCTCAAACGCCGGACCCCGGCCGAGGGCGACGGCACGGACTATCCGGCCGCCCTCGCCCAGGCGCTGAACATGCTCGACGACACCCCCACGACCACCCCTCGGCTGATCTTTCTCCTCACGGACGGTCGCCTGGACGTGTCGGACAGCCCGGGGTACGGCGCCGATCCGGCGGCACGCAACGCCAATGCGGTCAAGGCGCTGGACAAGGCCGTCGAGCGTGCCAGAGCGGACAAGGTGCAGATCTGGCCACTCGGCTTCGGCTCGGACATCGACCGGGAGCAGTTGAACCGGCTCGCGGCCGACGGATACGAGGGCACATGCAGTGCGTTGCCGTCCGCACGGCCCACCGCACAGGTCGCGCCCGACTCGACGGCGGTGACGCACACACTGCTCCGGGCGTTCGCCGGAGCCCGGTGCGCCCGCACCGGAGAGCAGACCTCCGAGGCCACGGTGACCCGGAGCGCCGATCTGAGCGTCACCATTCCTCCGGTCGCCACCGACGGCTCCATCACCGTGGTGAAGGAGACGGCGGGCGCGGTCGCCATCTCCTACTTCGACCCCAAGGGCCGCCGAGTCCCGCTGCACGGCAAGGCGTACGGCTCGTCGTTCGAACTCGTCGGTCAGGCCGGTCCCGTGGAGGCCCTGCGCATCCGTGATCCACTGCCCGGTCGATGGCGTGTGCATGTCCAGAGGATCGACAGTGCACCGGCGCAGCGAGTGAGCGCCAATGTGGTGTGGCAGGGCGTGCTGCGGTCGTACATCATCCTCGATCCCCCCGTCCCGGCACCGGGACAGAAGACCACCGTGCGGGTCGCCATGCAGACCAGACAGGGTGTGGAACTGAGCGATCCCGACCAGCTCGACGGCATCGCGGTGACATGCAGACTGACCGGCGACGGCTTCGACCCCGTGGAACTGGAACTCGCGGACGACGGCAAGGGGCCCGACCCCCGGGCCCACGACGGTGAGTTCTCCGCCCGCCTCACCGTTCCGAAGTCCGCGTCCGGGGCGATGTCCTTCCGCGGAGTCATGACCGGGGAGGGCATCGCCGGTGATCAGCGCCCGTACGAGACGGCCATCGCGGCAAAGGCACCGCCCCTCACCGGTTCCCTGCTCTTCGACGACCATCGGGTGCATCCGGGGGAGACGGCGCGCGGTCGGTTGCGGGTGCGGAACTCCGACACGAAAGCGCACAACCTGCTGCTGGAGCTCACCGATACGGAAGAGGGCCGGGCGGCGTCCGTCGTCAGCCCCCGGCGCGTCACGGTGCCGGCGGGTGCCGGCGTGGACCTCGAACTGAGCCTGAAGGTGAGCGCCGATGCGCCGACGGGCCCCCTGCCGGGGTCGCTGCGGCTGCGGGACGAGGACGGCCGGACGATCAGTCAGGCGTTCGTCCCCGTGGAGGTCGTCGCGCGACCGGACTTCGTGGAGCGCAACGGGACATGGATCGGGGTGTGCGCCGCGGCGCTGATCGCCCTGGTGGCACTGATGGCCCTGCGCTGGCAGGACTGGCGCCGAAGCCGGGACGCCTCGGCGATTCAGCTGATCCTCTACCGGGGGGACAGCGAGTTGAGCCGACTCCGCGCACCCGGTCGCGCGGGCCGGGAGTTCGGATTCACCCTCCGCAGTGCCGCCGGCGCGTCCCGCCTGCTGCTGGAGGGCGCCGGCAGCAGATACCGGGTACGGCGCTCCCGGGACGGGCTGGTGGTCCGAGTCCCGAACGGCGGACGTCTGCTGCTCGGCCGCGGGCAGCGCGTACCTCTGGCGGATGACCTCTCGCTGGGCTTCACCGACCACCGGCCGATGAAACCGGCGCCGGCCGAGCGCCGTTCGCGGGCCGGCGGCCGAACCGGGCCCGGAGCGCAGCCCCCGTCCCGGAGGCCGGATCGCAGCCGTGCGCAACGAGTCCGGCGTCGAGAGGACTCGCCGGTCACGCAGCTGCCCAAGAGTCCTCCGGGCCCCTCCCGGACGCCCTATGACGACGCGTTCTGAGCCCGCCCGGCTCTCCGCGGAGGGCCGTCACGGAGAACAACGGACAGGGGCCGAGGCCCCGGGCAGTGTGAGAGGGACTCCATGAAGATCTACCAGCCGATGTTGTTTGTCGGGCTCGGCGGCACCGGCTGCCTGATCGGTGCGGAGCTGGAACGCAGCCTGCGGGAGGCACTGTGCGGCCCCGACGGCACGGCCCTTGCGACCACGCTGCGCGGAAGCCACCTCCTGCCCTACCAGCTGCCGGACTGCCTGCAGTTCGTCTACGCGGATCTCAACGAGGCCGAACTCGGCAGGCTTCCGCACATGCGGGCGGACGGCGCACTCAAAGCCGCGTACAGCAGAACGGCCCGAGCGACCTTCGACCTGCTGCCGCGCTTCGACTCCTATCCGGAGGTGGCCCGGAGCCTGCGGACGAATCTTCCCGGTCCGGTGTGCCACTGGGTGCCGCCACGGACGGGCGAACCCCGGGTGTCCCCACTCATCCGAGGTGCCGGTCAACTGCCCACCGTTGGAAGAACCGCGCTTTTCGAGACCTTCCGCAGCGGGCTGGGGCCGGCGCTCGGTCCGCTCCGCGATGCCATCGCGCTCATCAGCAAGTCCGGCGGCGACCTGGCGGCTCTCGGCGGCACCCTGGCGGACAGTTGCGACGTGTTCGTCGCGTTCTCCGTGGCTGGGGGAACGGGTTCGGGGATTTTCTACGACTATCTGCATCTGATCAGCCACGCCTTCGAAGAGGCCCGCTACCGGGTGAAAATCTACCCACTGGTGCTCATGCCGTCGGCCTTCGACGACGGCCGTGGTGGCGGTCGTGCGGCTCAGCTCAATGCCGGCCGCGCCCTCGTGGACCTGTTCCGGCTGGTCGACGACCAGAACGCCCCCGATGTGGAGGACAATCTCGACGACGTCGGCTCCTCCGGACAGCTGCGCATCGAGTACCCCGGCGGGATCACCGCAAAGATGCGGCCTTCCACCACTCAGACCGCCTTCCTGTTCAGCCGCACGTCCGGAATCGAACGCGACGACCTGCACCGTTCGGTGGTCTCCCTGGTGATGTCGCTGCTGGGCACCGAACTGGGCGACGACGACGGCCGTGTCCAGGCCAGCGACCATCTCTACCAGTCGTTCGCCGACAGCTTCATCAACGCCAACGTCGAACGGGCCACCGTCGCTCCGACCGGCATCGGCCACCGGGGTGTGTCCACGAGTCTGGTGGCCGCCATGACGGTGCCGGTGGACGAACTGGCCGAGATCCTGGCCGCCCGGCTGCTCGCCTCCGCACTGCGCAACCGACCCGCCGGCTCGCGTGGCGGGAACCGCCGTGAGCTGGTCCGGGAGTTCTTCACCGCGTCCAACATCGACCCCTTGTGGAGCCGCACCGGCCTGACCTTCACCGAACCCAGGCCGGCCACCGGGGCCAAGGCGATCACCGAGGCACTGACGATGCGTCAGCTGGCCATGGAGGATGCGCTCGGGGACCTGGACCGGCAGCTGCGCCAGCGGTCCGCCGAACTGGCGGCCGGGTTCGACCCGGTCCGAGGAGTCCGGGAGCTGCTCGGGCGCGGTGATCTCCTGGACGTGTACAAGGCGGTGAACGGCGAGCCGACCGCCCAGGACCCGGTGGAACGCGTGGGCTGCTCGGGCCTGCTCGACAGCCGGCGCCGCGAACCGGAACGTCCACCCGGCCTGACCCTTCCCCTGCAACCGCATGCAATCAGGGACCGCAAGCTCGGCCTGGTGAAGGCACGGTGGAACGACGCGGATGTGACGGCGACGCTCCAGGCACAGGACCTGTGGTTCCAATGGGAGTCACGGCGCATCTGGCACCGCCACTGGGCGGAACACGCCCCACGCTGGGACCGGGCGATGAAAGCGCTGCGGGGGGATCTGAACGCCCTGGTCGACGCGTTCCGCGAACAGGCGGACGACGAACACGACTCGTTCGTCCAGCGAACGAGGAAGCTGTACCGGCCGCGTACCGGAGTCTCGTACCTCCTGCCACCGCAGAGCGACCTCATCACGTTCTACGAAGCCGTGGTGCACCGCCTGCTGACGGCCGAGGGCATGCGGGACACCGACGACGAGACCGCCCTTCTGGCGCGGCTGGTGGGTCCCGAGCTCTGGCGGGCCGCGTTCGCCGAGGCGAGGCCCGCTCCGCGGCGCGCCGTGTCACTGATCAAGGACCATTTGCAGCACCGGGTGAAGCGGCTCTTCGTGGAGAGCGGCGACTCGGGTGAGCGACCGCTTCTCCCGTCGCTCGGCGCCCTGCTCACCGCCGCGGCCGCGGGGGACAGCCAGCAGGTGGGGGACGACGTCCTGGAACAATGCCGGCACAAACTGGCCTCGTTGCTGCCCTCGGGCTTCGCGCCCGAAGGCAGCGGTCGCCTGAAGGTGCTGATCGTGTACCCCGCGACCTCCGCAGATCCCGCTGTCAGGAGGTTTCTGGAGCGGGAGCTGCGGCTGCCCCGGGAGAACGAGCGGCAGATCGAATTCCGGCCCGTGGCCACCGAATCCATTTCCGTGGTCCTCTTCCGAAGCTCCATGAGCCTGACCGAGGTGCCCGAGGTGCGGTCGACACTCACCCTGTGGGCCGAATCGCTGATCTCAGAGCAGCCGGGCGACCATCTGCGCTGGCGTCAACGACTGGGCTACGACTTCGAGTTCGCCATGGGCACGGAACGGGACCGCCGCCATATTCTGCACCGGCTCCTGTGCGCCCTGTGGAACGACCAGGTCCAGGTGTTCGGCACCGTCACCAGTCCCCAGCGCATCCGGATCGGGCTGCAGGACCGCGGTTCCGCGGCGATGGTGTGCGCCCTCGAAGCGGCGGGCTCCGGACTGTCCAGCTGGGGCAGCCTCCTACGGGTGTACGAGTCGTGGACCTTGGCGGAGGACGGCGGCGGCATCCGCAACGCCTTCTGCGAACAGCTGATGTCCACCGTCCCGCACGGCCTGGAGGGAGCCCCCGTGGCACCGGGGCCGCTGTACCGGGTCCTGGTGGACCAGGTCGCCCCGCAGCAGCAGTCCCTGCTCGCCAACCTCTCGGCAGAAGAGGCCGAGCGGATCGCCGGCTACGAGGAACTGCGGAAGTTCTGGACGCAGACCTTCCCCGGCGCCCTCGTCCTGCCCTTCCCCCGGGCACACCGGCTGTCGGGCTGGACCCTCGACCGGCTGGAGCGCTCCTTCCACCCGCCGGCCACACCCGCCCCCCGCGGCCCCGGCCCGGCGCGGTCCTACGAAGGGGAACGCTGGGAACGAGGGCATGGCCGCGGTGACAGCCTGCCGAACTTCGGGCAGAGCGGCGCCTCGACGCCGGAGGGGAAGGAGCAGTGAAGGGCATGCGCGACGACAGGATCGTGGTACGCCTCGATCTGCGGCACGGTGCCGGCCTCGACGAGGCCAGCACCGCGGTGGCCCTGGACGCCCGGCTGCGGGAAGCCATCGGCAGCAGTTCGTTCGGTGCCGCGGACGTGTCCCGTGTGGTGGTCATCGACTCGACGACGGCACTCGTCGACCACCAGGACGCCTATGAGCGCCTCTGCTCGCACTCGGGGATCTCGGCGGTGCTCTGCATCGCGGTGGGCCCGGTGGCAGGACAGGTCGCCTCCGGGGTCGACGCGACGCCCGACGGAGAAGACCCGTACGTGCTCGCATTGCCCGCCCCCCTGCGGCAGCCCCCCGCCCCCGTCCTCTGGGTCGGGGACGTACGGGGAATCGCCTGGCAACCCGGCCAGAGCCACTCACCTTCGTTGACACGCTCGGGCATCGCTCCCGATGACGTGCGCGGTCTGGAACCCCTCATCGAGCTGCTGCAGGTGCCCGAGGTCTTCGACGAGACCGTGCACGCCCTCGGCCAGCTCCCCTCGGCGGTCGCCAGTCCTGCTCTGCGCCTCCTGGTCCATGAAGTACCCGAAGAGGACCTGCTGCGCACGCAGGTCCAGGCGTTCGACCAGTGCACCAGTCCATCCGCCGACGTGCGGGTCGCCCCGCCCAAGGGGAACCTCGCGGTGCTCGCCGGACTCACGGAGCCGGACGACTGGGCGGCGGAGGACTGCCTGACCGAGGACAGCCCGCTGCGCGCCACCCGATGGGAGACGGCCGAACTGGTGCGCCGTGCGGACGAGAACGTCCGTCGGCTGATCGGCTGGCGCGGATTCCTGGATGCGCCACGGTTGGTCCCCGAGGTGCTGGAGGACCTCCGGTCGGCCGGTGGGACGCTGGCCCGCCACCGTGACGAACTGGAGGACGTCTTCAGCTGGGTGGACGGGCGGGCGGGTCTCGACCAGGACAGCCGTGACCATCTGGCCAACATGGGCGTCCGGCTGCCCCATGTGCCCGGGACCCGGCCGGAGGAGACGGGTGCAGCACTTCGCGAGCAGGTACTGGACCGGCTGCGCCGGCGTCGCCCCCTGCCCGAAATCGTCTCGTGGCTCCGGGACTTCGCGGACCGCACAGTGCCGTCCGGCAGCGCCACCCAGACGGAGCGGCTGAGCGAACTCTGCCCCGACGCGCTGGTGGAGTCCCTCATGCGCCCTGGCCCCTGTGCCCTCGGGGTGACCCGTCGGGCCGGCCTCTGTGCTGCTGCTGCCGGGCTTCTCGCCGCGTTGGCTCCCGCCGGGCTGCCGGTGGCCGGCGTGGTGCTGCTGTTGCTGCTCGGCGCCGTGGCCTGGACCACCGGCGCTGCGCCACGAGGCGACAAGGAGGAGGACTTCCCGGACGACGGGTCCCGCATGCCGGTGCACCCCGGTGTCGTCCTGACGGCCGTCTGGGCTCTGGGCACCGCGTCCGGCTGGTCACTGGGGCTGCTGACACCGGTACCCGGATGGGCTGCGCCGGTGCTGTACGTGCTGGCGGCGACCGGCGCGGTGTGCGCCGCCGGTGAGCTGTGGACCGGGTCGATGTCCCGCTGGGGGGACACGCTGCGGCTCGACGAGGCGATCGATGCCACCGACCGGCTCGGGGACGCACTGGAGGAAGGCGTTCTCAAGTACTGGCTCCTGGCCGATGCCCGCGCCGTCGTCTCCGACCAGGCACGCGCTCTGGCCTCCGTGGTGCAGACCTCCAGTGAGACGATGGCCGGCTTCGCAGAGCAGCTCTCCCGCCGTATCCGCCCGGCATGGAACGGGACTTCCGGCACCCAGGAGCCGGGGCAGACCGGGCCGTCGACGGGGCGCGCCGACGCCGTGTTCGCGGTGGAGCACGTGGGACAGGCGGGACAGGCCCTCCAGGACACTGTCGTGGGGGATCTGACCGATCTGGTGGCCGAGGTGTTCACTCCGTACTGGCAGGTGGTCCTCCGGGACCCGGGTGCTGCCACGGGTCTGCCCGTGGCGGCACGGACCCATGAGCTGATCCACGCCTATCAGAGGCATCTGGTGAAGGTCGGCACCGCTCCGGCTCCGCCCTTCGCCCGGATCCCCGCCGAGCGCCCTGATCCGGCCACACTGGTCGGTCTGGACCTGCGGCGGGTGGTGGAGGTCGTCAGGCCCGGGGACGAGTCGGGGGCGCTGCAATTGTGTTCGCCGGACCAGCTGCGGATGCTGGACCGGTCACCCACCTCGGCACGGACGTTCGGGTTCGTCCCCCATGCCATGCAGGGCGCCTTCTGGCGGACGCTGGGGGAGGAGCAGGGACCGTCCTCCGCCTCCGGTGCGCGTGCCGGAGCGCCGGAGACGACGTCCGCCGGCAGTCCGAAGTCCCGCTGGGCCCAGAGCCTTCCGGAGATCGTCTGGACCGGATCCGGCCGGTTCGCCGGACTGCTCGCCCTGGTGCCGCTGGCCGAACGAGCCATCACCACGGTATGGCCCGAGGACGAGGAACGGCCGGCGAGGACGACGGATGCGACGCGTGTTCCGCAGCAGCGGTACGACGAGCACCGCGGCGCGAACGGCGAAGCACCGTAGTGCCGGCAGGCAGGGGAAGGCAGCGGCACATGAACGACACTTTGACCTTCGTCGACGCCTCCGGCATGCCGGAGCGCGTGCGGCTGCTGGAGACGGGCAGGGACGAGCCGTACGCCCCCGGGTCCGGCTTCCGGACACGCACACTCCGGCTGGAGGACGGTCGCTCCCTGCTGCAGCGGCGGCTGATCGGGGAGTACGCGGCAAGGACCGACCAACTCGAGGTCGTGGAGGCCGAGATCCGTACGGGCCTCGCACTCATCCGGACGTTCCGGACGGCTGCGTATCCGCCGGAACTCACCCGGCTGGCCGGCTACGCCGTCGATGTGTCGGAGCCCTTCGTGCTGCTGGAACCACTGCGCGCGGGGCAACCCCTGTCGGAGCTGGCCGGCCGGATGATGATGCTCCGGGAGCAGCGCAAGTTCGAGTACAGCCTGTTTCGCACGCTGCGGCTGCTGGAACGCGCGGAGATCGTCCACCGCAGCGTCGGTCCTGCCACCGTCCGCTGGGACGGGGCGCGGATCCAGCTGACCGACTTCGGGTCGGCAGAACACGTCGGATACCCGCGCCGAAGGCTGGGGGCCGACCCCTGGGCATCGCCGGAGCAGCGCGACGGAGTGGGCACGGTCGACCCGCGGGACGACGTCTGGAGCGCCGGCCAGTTGGTGTACTTCGTCACGACCGGCCGGGCCGCCACCGGCGGCCGACCCCCGTCCACCTCCGGTCAGGCCCTCACGGACCTCCTTGACCGTGTGTTCGCACCGAGCGCCGGCGAGCGGCCGGACGCCCTCACCGTCATCAGGCGGATGTCGGGCCAGGATCCCTGGCTGGAACTCGGTGAGATCGAGGACCCGTTGGCGGAAGGACGCCGGAGGTTCGACGACCTGCTCGCGAAGAAGGGGCCGGGCGGGTGGCCCGCCCCTCCCCGGCCGCAGGACTCTCCGACGGAATCACCGGTCGGGGATGCGGAGCCGCCGCGCGCCGGAACCGGTGGCCGGGTGGCGGGCATGGGCTGGCCCAGGCGCAGGGCCCGTGGCGGCGCAGGGCGCCGGGTGGGAGAGAGCTGAGCGATGAACGACGTACCTCTGAACGACGCACCGGCGAACCAGGTCGACACCGTGCCCTGCCCCAGCTGTCTGGAGGACTTGTATCTCGACGTGCGCAGACTGTACGTCCACGACCCCGAGACCTCGGAACCCACTCCCTGGGATCCCGACAGTGAGCCCAACCCGGTCCGTCGGCAGGACCAGATGAGCCGGGCGTTCCTCAAGTGCCCCAACCCCAATGCCCCGGAACACTTCCTTCCCGTGCCGTACCTCAGCTTCGGACGCCCGCTCACCGTCGCGTTCGTCGGCCAGTCGGGGGCGGGGAAGACCCATCTGTTCGCCGCGATGATGGCGGAGATCGGGCGAGGGGGCCTGGACACCTTCGACATCCGTTGTCGCTCGGTCAACAGTGGGCAGCACCACCACTACCTCAAGGAGGCGGTCAACAAACTGGAAGCCGGAGAGATGCTGCCCGGGACCGCTCCCGCGGCGTTCGTGGAGTTCACGGACGCCCTGCTGGTGACCGTGAACGGCAGGACGCGGCCGGTCGCCTTCTTCGACATCGCCGGCGAGTCGCTCGTCATGAGCGGGAGCGAGACGCAGTTCCTCTCGGGCGTCGACGCGCTGATCTTCGTGGTGGACGCCATGCGGGCGCTCCGCCTTCGTCAGCTGAACGCCTCACGGGACGCCGCCGGCATCCGCCAGGAACTGGCCGGAGTGCCCGACCCGACGTTCACCACCGTCCTGGACCGGCTGGCCCGCACGGGCCGCGGACTGTCGGACGTCCCGGTCGCGCTGGTCGTGAACAAGTGCGACGTCCTGCGCTTCGAGGCACCGATCGACCGCTGGCTGCGCGACGACGGCGCCCCCCGGGACGGGCGGCTCGACACGGAGAAGACCTACCACGAGAGCCGGGACGTCTACGCCTTCCTGACCCATCACGGGGCCACCTCCTGGCTGCGGCCCTTCGCGGAGTCCCGGCGCTGCACGCTGCACTTCGTCTCGGCCACCGGAATGTCGGCGGCTCCGCCGGCATCGGCCTCCGACGCGGGGTACGCGGGTCCCGCCGCCTTTCCCGGGGGCATCCGACCGCGACGCGTCCTCGGGCCCCTGCTGTCGGTGTTCGACATGTGCGGCCTGCTGTCCGAGCCGGCGCCGCCACGGCTCATGGAGGTGTGAGGCCCGCTCATGAACGCCGACGTCCATTGGATGTACTGCGCGCACGGCCCCGAGAACACGGCGGAAACCGGGGGGTTCGGCCCGTTGGCCTACTCCTGTACCGACGGGGAGGCCGTGAGCTACTTCAACCTGGGCAGACTCGTCCTGCGTCCCGGGGGCGGCATGTCCGAGCCCCGGACGTCCTTCGCCTACGGTGTGCTGGAACGGACCGGCCACGAGATGGTGGTCTGGCGGCTCTCCGGCCGGGACAGTATGAGACGTGGCAACACCGAGGCGTACGCCCTGTACAACGACTCGCCGTTCTTCTCGCCGCTGCTCGCACTCGGCCTGAGGCATGCGGACTGCTTCCCGCAGGACGTCACCCACGGGACCCGGCTCCCTCCACTGCGGCGCGATCCTCTGTACGAGGCGTCCGTGCAGGGGCTGCATCAGTTGCGACGGGGTGTGGAGGAGCACCGGGAGAGGATCGGCCGGCTGCTGGCATGGGTCCTCAGCGCGCCCGGGCGGCCCGTGACCACGGTCGATGCAGATCTCGGCACCGCGCCACGAGCGGTGCTGATGGGCGTCCTGGAAATCGCCGAGCAACTGGTCGACTGCTCCTGGACCTACTCGACCGGGGAACAGGACGAGTCGGGGGCGTACTGGCTCGTCGTCCTGGCGGACTGGCCCATCCCGGGTAGGTCCAGTCACGGACGCAAGCGGCTGCGCGGATCTCCGGACGGGCGGTTCCTGGAGGCGAGCCGACGGCTGCTCGACCACTACCTGAACCACGGGGACGGCGAGCCGGGAAGGTTCGTCGATTCACTGCGCGCCGAGCGCGAACGCTGGCACGCGCTGAACACGGAGGAGCGCGTCCAGAGGCTGCTCGACAAGCTGCCCGCCCAACTGCCCGGACCGGCCGAGCCGGCCCCGTCCCACCCGTCCGACCCGCTCGGCCCGATGGGATCGGACGGGCCGTCCGATCCCATCGGGCCGTCGGCGTTGCCGGCGCAGCCCGGGGCGCTCCGCTCGCACGACCCGCAGACACCGTCCGATCCGCGGGTGCCGTCCCACCCGGCCGGCTCGCGCGACCCGCACACGCCGTCGACCCTCGTGGACCGGTCCGCACCACCGGCTTCACCCGCCGCGGAATGCGACCCCGACGAGGAGACCCGTACGGAGCGGTCCGTCCTGTCCACCACGCAGGTGCCCGTCCCGGAGCCTGCCGCCGAGGAGCCCGAGGCCAGTGCGGCCGGCCTCCGATCGGGTACGGACGAGGCCGACCGTCCTGCTTCGCCGCCGCGCCCACGGGCCGCACAGGACGGGTCCCTGGCCGCGGCGCCACCGCACGAAGTGGATCCGTCGGAGTGTGACCCGTGCGTCCGTCCGCACCCGCAGATGCCGTCCGGAACTCCCTTCCTCGACGACCCCGTCACCGAACCACCCGCCCAGGGGACCGGCGGACGCACGTCAGGGCTGGTCTCGGACGGCCCCGCAGCAGTGCCTTCGCCGCGGGGCGAGGAGACAACACGCGAGCGGTCGACACCGGCTCCGTACGAGAGGACGACCCGGTCGTTTCCGCCGTCCGTAGGAAACCGTCTCGATCAGTGGCCGGAGAAGCCGGACAGGGGCGACTTCCCCGGACCGTCGCCCCGGCCTCCCGCGCCCCTTCCGTCGAAGGAACTCCCTCCGGCGGACAGACGGCGTGGCTTCTGGTCCAAACTGAAGAGGGCAAGGTCCACCACCCCCGGCCCGCCCTCGGGCGCGGCGGCGCACTCCGCTGAGCCGGAGTGGTCCCCGAGCCCGGCCGTGCCCCTGGTGGAGTTTCGTGTCCCCAGCAGCGTCCATCTGGCACAGAGAGTCGTCGAGCTGCGACGGCCGCACGAGAGGGAGGAACTGCTGATTGATCTCTACCGGCGTTCCCGAACCTGGAGTGAACAGGAGGCCGTTGAGGTCTGCCTTCTGGTGTTGCGTATGAGACTGGGGTTGCCCGAGCCGTCCAGCAGCGCGCGATGGCTGCGGTCTGTTGCTTCGTGGCGCGCCCCGGGCGGCGCGTTTCCTCTCTGGCTCTTCAGATATCTGGTGCTGCCCGTTCTGCACCTGGAGGAACCTGCGCGCATGTGGGGCGCGTTGCTGCTCGAGTTCCGGCCCCCGGGGGTTCCCGACTCCTTGTGCCAGGCGTTGAACGAGTGCCTGGCACCGGAGGCGGATGTGCACCCGGTCTTCTACGTGACCGTCGGCTCGTGGGCGGTGCCCAGGGCGTTCCGGGTGCGTGGACACGCCGCGCCACCACCGGTTGCGCCCCAGCCCACCCCCGGCCCGCCCGCGGGGCACGGCACGGTCGCGGCGGTGCCGGAGGGCGCGCCCCAGCACGCCCGGCCGGATTGGGTCACTCGCTCCTGGATGGCGCTGCTGATGCTCGTGATGGCGCTGGTCGTCGCCGTCACTTCCTGGTACGCGCTCCGCTGACTCACACCAGCAGCCCCAGGCCGAACATCTCGTCCGGCGGGATGTGGGACATCAGGCGAGGCCGGCGTGCGGAGTTCTCCTTCCAGCGGTCCTCGAAGTCGCACAGGGACCCCCAGACGTCGGCGGGGGTCCGGCCGAAACGGAACGCCCCGTCGAGCCGCTCGAGCCACTCACGTTCGTCGTCCTTCGCCACCGGCCCGGTGGCGAGAACCGCCGGTGCACTGCCGAGCCGGTACAGGCTGTAGGCGAACAAGTCCCGGAGCTCCGCCTGGTGCTGGGACGGCACCCGCTGCGGTTCGACGTCGAGTACGACCAGCGGGGCGGTCTGACGACGTGTACGGCAGACCTCCTCGATCGCGGCGTTCACGTCCTCGGTGCTGATGGGACGAGAGCCTCCCGAGCGCTGGAGCGTGACGCCGCGGCCCATGCGCATCGCACCACGCAGCACGATGACATCCACCGGGGCCGTCAGGTCCGGGTCCTGACCTCCCCCACTCAGCAGCAGGGGGCCCGTGCCTCCGGGCGGTGCGGTGCGCCCCTTGACCTGTTCCGCCGGCGACGGCGGTGGGCCCGGCTGCTCAGGGGGCGCCCCCGTGTGGACGGGGCCGTCGATCTCCAGCAGATGGAGCCGACGAGGAGTCACACGTACCGGCAGGTGGTGCCCAAGACCGCCGTCATCGCCCGGGAGTGCGGAACCGAGCCGCTGCAGCGCCGCTTCCCGATACCGCAGGCGTGGTGGCGTCGGCCCGGGTCGGAGCAGCCTCTGTTCGAGCGCGGCCGCGTCCTTGGGAGCAGCCGCCGCCAGCTGCCAGACCGTGGGCATCCGCTCCTGCCTGCCCATCAGTCCGGCTGCCTCCTCGACCATGGCCCGGGCGGAGCGCCGTCGGTGCCTGGCGGTCATGCGATGGGCCCGGGCCAGCAGATCGGCGGCTCGGAACTCCGGCAGCTGTTCCTCCTCGGGCGACGGCTCGGGCCAGGGCTCGGGCGGTCGAGCGCCGGGCAGGGCCCGGTGCAGTCGCAGCCATACGGACCGCACGCCGATGTTGTTCCAGCCGAGTTCCGGGTGCTTGGCCGCTTCGGCCAGCAGCGTCGCTGCTCGCGCGGGCTCATTGAGCAGCCGGGCGGTCACCACGGCCTTGCGCAGGCAGGTCAACGCGGCTCCCAGGCTGCCTTCCGCGTTCCACTCGCCCTTCTGGCCGGCGGCCAGAAGCCGTGCCACCTTCCGCCGCAACGGCGGTGACAGGTCGAAGACGCCGGCCAGCGGGCCGTACAGGTCGATCTCCTCCGCCAGCAGCAGATGGCGCATGCCGTTGTCGGGGATCTCCCGCAGTGCGGCCGAGAACAAGTCCAGATAGCGTTCGGCGTCGTCGCTCCGGCCGCACACCAGGCCGTGCAGTGCGCACACCAGCCACTCCGCGGGCAGCGGCGGGGGCGGGCCGGCCGACTGCTGTTCCGCCCGCTCCCGAAGCGCCGCCTCCCAGCGGGACAGCGCTTCGACGGCCTCGTCACCCTGGCCACCGAGGTACAGGGCCACGCACTCGGCGCGGGCGATGGCACTGTTCGCAGGCCCGCGGCGTTCTTCCCGCAACGGCGACGCGAAGGCCACGAGATGGGACGCCCTGGTGACATCACCCGCGTCGGACAACGCCGCGGCAGCACGTGCGGCCATCACCTGAAGCCGCTCCTCGTCGGTGCGGGCGAGATCCATGGCGGCCAGGGCGTGCCGCTCCGCCTGCTCCAGCCGCAGAACACCCGAAAGGGCACGAAAGCTGAGAAGCTCGGCCTGCAGCAGCAGCCTCAGGTCGGCGCGTGAGCCCAGGTCGAGGAACTGGGGCCGGAGCGCGATGCGCAGGTCCTCCACCGCCCTGAGCGGATCGCCGCGCAGCAACTGGGACCGCGCTCCCAGGACATCACGCCGAGGTGCTCCGCCGACGGACGAGACGGCCTCCAGTCCACGGCTGTCAGCGGGAACACCGAGGCGCAGCCGGGCTTCGACACCGACCACAGCGACCCGCCCTGCCGCAGCCTCGGCCTGCAACGGCCAGACGCGGGCGTCCTCGTCGTACTTCTTCCGCCAGCGCAGCACGAGGTCCGGCCGGTCCAGGGCATGCCACTCCTGAAGGGCGTACAGCGTGATCGGCAGCGTTCGCGGGTCCTTCCGCCGGCGGGCCGACTCGCGGATGTCGAGGAACTCCCTCTCGGCGGAACTCGTCCGGTCGGCTGCCCGGCCCGTGGTACCGCTCGTCCGGTCACGCTCGATCCGGGTGAGACTGCTGGCCCGCAGCAAGCGGGCGTCCGTTCGCCACAGGGCCTCATGCATCTCCCGTGCGCGGGCGCCGCCCGGGCCGCCACGGTCCTCGGCCCCGGGCAACAGCAGCGCACTGACGATCTCATGGGCCCGCAAGATGCCGGGGCCACTGTACGTCTCGGGCGCGATCGCCTTGTGCAGAGCGAGCGCGGCCGTCAGTACCTGCATCCTTTCGACATCCGCACGGACCGGTGGCTGCCCTTCGACCGTCATCCGCTCTCGCCTGCGCGCCAGCTCCCAGAAGCGCTTCAGATCCGCCCAGGTGTGCTCGCCGTGATAGAGAACGGCATGCAACTCGGCATAGGCCCGCTCCAGCGCGATGTCGTACCACAGCTGGAGCGGCATCACCTCGGTGTCGGGCAGTCCGGTCTCCGCGGTGTCCGACTCGAAGTCCACACTGAGCAGACGTTCGGCCATGTCCGCCACGGTCTTGGCGGACCCGCGCCGCCAGGCGTCGGCCACGGATGCGCGCCAGTGGTCGGCGGCGCCCTCGCGGACCCTCTCGCCCGCGGCGCTGTTCGGGGCGGCGGACGCATGCAGCTGGTGGTAGACCATGCCCGCGATCCACTGGGCCCTCTTGTCGGCGAGGGGCTCCTCCGCGGCCGCCTGGGCGCACATGTCCCGGCCGCCGTCGTGAAGGCTCCACCAGACGGAAGCCACTCCGTCGACGTTCTTGCGTGTGTAACCGCTCAGCGCCCGTCGCATGTTGACGTGCACGACCAGCCTGTCGCTCTCGGAGATCTTGATCCATGCCGAGCGCCGTGCATAGTCGAGCAGGTCACCCCAGAGACGATCCATCGCGTCCTGGTCGTCGATGTCGTACTCAGGATCCTGTTGGTGATCGGAGCCTTCCTTGCCGCCCTCGACAGGAGCTCGGAGCAGGGGCACCAGCACCTTCATGAAGTACTCGCGCGTGGGGTGCCAGGCGACCGCGCTGTAACGCAGTGCGAGTCGCATGAGAGGACTGTCGATGCGTCGCAGCTCCCGCTCCAGGGCGTACAGCTCCAGCGGTTCCCCGGACACCGTCGGCAGGTCGTCGGGGTTCTTGCGGGCGTTCTCGGCCAGCAGCGCAAGGACGAACGGGGTGAACCCGGGTGCGCCCTCGAAGTCGCCGGCGCAGGCGGCCACTATCGCGTCGGTGGTGGACCGGCTGATCTCCTGGACCTCGCAGAGGTAGCGCGTGGCCTCGTCCCGTGTGAAGGGCTGTAACCGCAGGGAGAGCCCGTGGAGCGCACCCCGGCCGGAACCGAACTCCTCGTGGAACGGCCGGAGGCAGTTGAGGTCGGCACGACCCGAGAGCACCAGCCGGATGTGGCTCGTCTCGCGCAGCAGCGTGGCGAACTTGGACAACAGTGGGCGCAGGCCTTCCTCGTCGGTCGCGCGGAGGAGTTCCTCCACCGTGTCCAGACACAGAATGACCTGGAAAGGAGGGCGGCCGGGGCGAACGGTCGCCTGGGTGACGGCATCACGGAACTGCTCCAGGACATCGCCCCGCTGGATCGGTGGGGCGCTCTGCCGGAACGAGGACTCGATGCTGGGACTGATGAACCGCCGGTCGAGCCAGCCACGCAGACCGTTGTTCTCGGTGACGAACGCACGCAGACCGGCGATACGGGATTCGTCCTGGTAGGCGGGAAGCTGGTGCAGCAGTTGATGCGCGAACTCGACCAGGAGAGCTTCGGGGAACTGCAGCAGCCGGCCCGGCTCCAGAGTGTCGAGATCCCTCAGCGCACAGAACAGAGGCGGGTCCTGTTGAAGGCCGTGCCGGGCGACCAGCCAGGCGAGCAGCGTGCTCTTGCCCATGCCGCCCGGACCGTGCAGGTGAACGACCCGTGCACCTTCATCGTTGAGGAGTGCGTCCTCCAGCGGGGCTTCCAGATAGGGCCGGCCCAGGTAGTCCCGGGTCTGGTCGAAGTGCGAGGCGTGCATCTCCTGGATGCCGAGCCGGTTGAGAGCCCTGGTCCTGCGGTCCACCAGTCGCCGGTCGATGGTCTCCGAGCCCCGGAGCTCGGTCAGTTCGGCGGGCACCAGCGTCTGTGCCAGGCGCCGGCACACGGAGAAGGAGTAGGTCTTCTGCGCGCGGGCGTACCGCTCGTCGAACAGCCGAACGGCGTCGTCCGGTTGGTCCGCCAGTACCAGCAGCTTCAGCCGCTCGACCACCGAGGTGTCGTCCCCCTTGTCCTCCAGCCAGCGGGCCAGCCGTGAGGCGGTCTCCCGCAGCGCCGGGGGAACGCAATCGCCCACGCGCTCGAGGTTCTGCACGCCCTCGAACCACCAGGCGCCCCAGGCCCCCCGCCGGAAGCCCGATGCGACCTCGTAGTGGCTCGGCTCCGCCCGGCACGGCTCCACCAGTCCTCGGTCCTGCGCCTGACCCAGCGTGTACCCGTCCGTACCGACCGCCTCGTCGTAGAGAGCGGCACTGAACCGGGACAGGAGACCGCACAGCTTCAAGGTGGAATAGGCCGCCTCGTCAGCGCCGTGCACATAGGTATGAAGGCTGCGCCACTCACTGTGCAGCGCGAGTGCGGTGGTAGACGGCCGTGATGCCGTGAGTTCGGTCATCGCGCCCCTCCTTGGCTGTAGAGCTTCGCGACCGGGAGAGCTTTGTCGAGCAGCGCCGGCCCGAGGCCGTCAGCGGCCAGCTCGACGCATTCCGCAACCTTGGCACGCCATCTGTCGGCCGTATGCCAGTCGATTCCCAGCCGCGCGCCGATTTCTCTCAGGAGAGGTGCCGCGGCCGCTTTGGGCCAGTGCTCCAGATGAATGCGGTCGGTGGCCATTTCCAGGCCGTCCGCCCAGGTGCCGACCGTGGAAGAACGGGTAGTGACCACTGTGCTGACAGCCGCGCCGGTACGCCGGACGGAACGAATCAGTGTGAGCAGCAAAGGCAGTTCTTCGTCCGACGCGGTCCGGGTGGTCGAGCACTGGTCAAGTGCCAGTACGAGGTGTGCATCCCGTGGCGCCAGTTTGACGATCAAATCCTTGGCCGTGTCTATGATGTCACTGCGGACTCCCACCATGCTGCGCCTCTGCGACCCCGTTTCCTGGTACTGCCGCAGTTCGGCCACTCGTTCGTCGATCAGACGCAGCTCGTCGTCGATGTCCCAGTCGCGGTAGCGTTCCTTGCCTTTTCGCGCGCTGTCCGCGAGCAGCGCGCACATTTCGGCTGCGAGGTTGGGAGGGCCGGGATGGCGAGAGGTGGCAAGAGGCTCGAAGTCCACGTAGAGGGCCCGCCCTCCGTCGGCTTCCCAGGCCCGGAGCAGCGACAGCAGCAGGAACGTGACACCCGCTTTACCACCGGGGGCCGGCCTGTCCTCGCCGGCTTCCGAGGCGAACAGTGTGAGCAGCCGGCTGATGTCGGCACCGGAACGCAGACGGTCCAGAGCCACCCGACGCTGGGCCACCCGGTCGGCTGCTCCGCGCACCCTCCCGTAGAACGCCTGAGACGCCTCGACGTCCTGGTGCGGGGGCGGCGGGGGAGCCTCGACCGGAAGTATTCGGTCCGGGTGGCAGTTGACCGTGACCCTGGCCGTGGCACCCGGTCGCGAGCGGGTGGCGTCCGCCACCGCACGGTCGATGCAAAGCCCCCTGGCGAGGGCGGCGTACAGATCGTGGACCGGTGCACAGAGACACGAGCCCTCCTCGGGTCGCAGCATCACCGTCCCCAGTGCCGGGTCCTGGGCATCCGGGCGCAGGGCCGAGGCCAGGATCTCCTCGCCGTCGATGCCTGTGCAGCTGGAGATCACCAGGCGTACGTGGCTCAGATTGAAGGCATCGAAGTCGGTGAGGCCGCTCTCGCGCAGGTCGGCCGATGCATTGCCGGTCAGATGGAGGATGTGGGGCTGGACGCCCTCCAGGCGGCGCTCCAGCTCGTCGCGCGTAACAGGTCCGGGGAGCACGTCCACCTCCCATCGGGTCACGAGGTCGCGGAGCGCGCTGTGTACCGCGACATCCTCATGCCATGGAGTTTCCGCCTCGGACCCCGCCCCCACGACCATTACCCGGACGGGTAGATCGGCGAACGTCATGACTCTTTCCGGCCGGAAGTTGTCCGGTCCTCGCATACTGCGGACCACTCTGACCGTGTCACCGTCACGTGAACCCGTCACCAGATGAGGCAGCGATTCCCAGGGGACCGCCTGCAGTTCCGGCAGATCGTCGTCGATCCGCAGAATTGCCAGCCAGGCATCACCCTTTTCCTCCTTCTTCTCGTCGTTGTCGTCCTTCTCGGTACCCTCATTGTTCCCGTCCGTCGAGAGGGCGGTGAACAACAGATCGAACAGCGCATCGGCGGGCGCGGGCGACGCGCCGTCAAACGCAGTTGTGCGCCCGGTAGTACGGCCGGCATGGAACACTGTCACTTCCGCGGTGCAGCCCCCTTGTGCTTCCGCGTCCTTCCGCAGCCATACATGGGCGGTGGGCGGTAAGGGTTTCGGCGGTGTGCTCATGCGGCACCGACCCGGTTCGCTCCATGACCGCAACGCACAGCAGTGTGCATCGACACCCCTTCCCCCATTGGTACCCTGCACCGTTCCTCGTTCTCGGCCACGGCCGGGAAATCATTGATTCCGCCGTCCCGGTGTGATCACCGTAGCCATGTTCCGACAGCTCTCGCAGGCAATAGGACTAAAGCATTCCTGTAATGCTCTGCCACGCCTCGTCGAGCCGGTCGTGCTGTTCGCCGCTCCTTGCGGGGGAGACCTCGCGCAGCCGCGTCCACGGGTCTATCGGCGAACACCCGGGCCGGTTCTGGCCCTCGCCGAGGGTGGTGCGAATGAGCGCGCACAATTGCGCAGCGGTGGCGGGCAGACTGCCGACGGCATCGGCGGCTCGAACCGATGCCCGGATCGCCGCGGAGTCGCGGTGCAATTCGTGCGCCTGCGTCAACCGCCCGATGAGATCCGCGAACAGATGGTGCAGCTGACCCCTCTCGTCCGCACAGCCCAGGAGGACGTTCCCGATGCGCCGGTGGCACGCGCCGATGTCCATCGGGGTGCCCGCCGCGTAGTGCCCCCGCAACGCGGTCATCTCCCAGTCGAAGGCGTCCTTGCGCAGACCGTGCGCCGCCTGTTTCTGCCCCTGGCCGTCCGCACGGACTGCCCGGTGCTCGAGGACGAGTGCCCGCGCGGATCGCTCCATCGCGAGCAGGGCGGTGTTGCCCTCATTCTCGGCGTCGTCCCTGGGCCGCGCCAGAACCTCGTGGACCGACAGGGCCGATCCCGGGTTCTCCGGCTCGATGCCCAGCAGACACGCCCGGTACACAAGGCGGTGCCGGTCGATGGCATGGGCGTCCTCGCGCGTGAGATAGCGGTCCAGTACGGCGTGGTCGGCGCGGGCGCCGCGCAGATGCAACTGACGTTCGGGCGAGTCCGCTTCGGCCGCCACAGCGAGCATGGCGCGGCAGTCCCGCCGGATCGCGAACAGCTTTCTGCGCATCGACTCACCGTCGACCCGTTGCAGCAGCGGACGGTCGGACAGATCCCGGAACCGCACGTCCACCAGCATCGACAGGACCTCACTGACACCGCTCAGAGCGAGGTCCCAGTCACCGAGGTCGGCGAGCACACGCAGCAGCTCGGTGCGGACGGCACAGGCCTCCAGCGTGCTGATCTCGGGCCCCATTCCGCTCAGGTGCTTCTCCGCCGCGTTCCTGGCTTCCTGCAGGCGCCCGGCGTCCCGCAGCGAGCGCACGTAGTCCGCGCTGATGACGGATGCCAGGGAACTGCCGCCGCTGTGCCGCTGCGACTCCTGGCACAGGGAGGACAGGTCCGGTGGAGAACCGGTCCTGATCACGTCCAGCAGGCCGTTGGCCAAAACATGGTGGGCGGACTCCTTCGATACCGAGCCGCACATGCGTATCAGCTGGTCCAGGGCCGCCTCGACAAGGTGCTGACTGGACGCGCGCTGGTACAGGATCCAGGTGTAGCGCAGGACGGTGTCCCACTGGGTGCTTCTCTCCAGATAGGGCAGAGCCTCGGTGATCAGTCGCGGCAACTCCGCGGATCTGCCGTAGCGGCGGTGCCGGTCCACCTCCTCCACCAGCCCCGCGGTGTACCTGGCCGCGATGCGGTCGACGTTCGCCGCAATCCCGGCGGAGCACGACGCCCGGACCGCCTCGACGACGGCCGGATGCACGCGGATCACCGTGCGTTCGGCCCCGGGTACCTCGATGAGGTCGAGGAGCGCATCCCGTTTCAGTTCGGCCAGCAGCGGTGCGATGTCCTCACTGACGGGCGCCTCATGGGGGGGTTCGGGATCACTTGTGATGCGCTCGCCCAAATGGAACCAGATCTCGGCCAGCAGCCAGGGGGGACGGACGGCGCCCCTGGCCGAGTGCATGACCCGGTGCACCGGCTCCAGGCAGCACAGCACTTCGAGAAGCAGCCTGCGGCGGTGTCCGTACGGAGTACGGGTGATGGCCTGGTCCGCCCAAGTGACGATCTTCGCCCAGGCATTGTCGTGCTCTTCGCCCGTCAGCCGACGGTCGTTGCGGATCAGTCTCTCGAACTCGGCCCGGTCGCGGCCCAGTGCCGCATCGGCGAGGTTGAGCAACTGCGGGTGCCCCAGGGTCGCCTGCAGTGCACCCTTGACCAGCGAACGGGTGGTGTCCCCCGTGCGTACGTCGGCACAGGCCTCGTCGATGAGCGGGCCCAGATGCTGCAGATGCGAGGCGTAGACGAAAGACTCGGGCAGGCCGAGCAGGGGCACCAGCTGGTTCATCATGCGGTCCCCCAGGTCAAGGGGATGGGGGCTGGTGATGAGGAGTCTGAACCCGTTCCTGGCCTCCGTGGCGGTCAGTGCCGACACGATCCGGTGCCAGCCGCTGTGTCTCCAGGGACCCGTGGGCGAGTGGGCGGAGCCGTCCGCACCGATGTCGGTCTCGATGAGCGGTTCGACGTCGTCGAGACAGATCAGGTAGTCGGTCCCGCCCTCGTTCGCCACGAGGCTCGATGTGAGGTGGAGGCAGAAGCGTTCGAACGACTCGTTGTTGTCCAGATCGCGCAGGAGATCCTCGGGGGAGGGCAGGGCGACCTCGTGTTCCTGCTCGTAGGGCTTCTTGATGAGCTTGCCGAGCACTTTGAGGAACTCCTTGAGGGCCTCTGTGTCGTCGTCGGGCATGGAACGCCCCTCACCGGGAAAACACACCACGCGCCGCTCGGGGATGAGGGAGGCGTGCAACAGTTCCGCAGCGCAGGTGCTCTTCCCGACTCCCTTCATACCGTGGAGGATCACTCCGTTCATGGCATCGTGTCCGGCCCTGCCGGGACGGGATTCCGAGTCCCAGGACAGCACGGCCATCGCTCTGCGCATGGTCTCGTCCCGCACCAGCAGTCGATCCGGGCGGGCCAGTGTTCCCAGGGGGCCGACACCGGCCCCGGCCTCCCGCTCCGGTGGGTGCAGTCGCAGCGACAGCGATGCCTCGCCACACAGCACAGGTGCTGCCACATCCAGCAGGGAAAGGCTGTCCCGGTGGTCGCTGATCGCAAGGGCCAGTGCCTGAGGCAGGCTCAGTCCCGAGCTCAGCAGGTTC
Source organism: Streptomyces sp. NPDC043861 (assembly GCF_056435905.1). Taxonomy (NCBI): domain Bacteria; kingdom Bacillati; phylum Actinomycetota; class Actinomycetes; order Kitasatosporales; family Streptomycetaceae; genus Streptomyces; species Streptomyces sp. NPDC043861. The sequence goes on from NZ_JBWKDP010000013.1 coordinate 193,507, forward strand.
TCGTAGACGGACCCGAGCACGAGCAGCGCCGCGTCGTCGGCAATCGGGTGCCGGAAGGCCAGCACGGGACAGCCGAGCCGTCCCGACAGTTCTGCCGGCAACCAGGAGCCCTCGGCACGAGCGTCCTGTGGCTCCTGCGGCACGGCGTCGCCGGCCCCGGGGGCGGGGGCGGGGGCGATGTCGAAGTACCGCATCCGGGTGGTGAGAGATGGCTCGCTGGGGGGTCTGGAGGTGATGACCGCCAGCCGCAGGCGACGGTGGTTCTCCGGCTGGAGCATGCTGATGAGTTCGTCGGCGGTGAGCGCCTGCTCCTCTCCGTCCGCGTCGAAGGCGGTCCAGCCCCCGGTGGCCCCCCGTCCCGCGAGGTGGAGGACCAGTTGCCATTGATGCGCTCCGCCCCGGCGCCGGTTGTTCCTGAGCTTGCTGCGTAATCCGGCGTGGGTGACGCGGTACGAAAGCGCGTGTGCGCTGACGTCGAAGCCCCCGGACACGGCTTTCAGGTTCTGCCGCAGGCTCATCTGCTCGGCGTAGAGATCGAGAGGTGCACCGGCAGGAGTGAGGCTGAACGCTCCGATGACATGGACGGGGTCCCCCTCGGAGGGCGCCCCGCTGGCGAACCAGGGCGGGGTGGCCGTGGTCGACGGGATGTCGTGGACCATGACGACCTTGTGGAAGGCCAGAGGCCTTCCGTCCGTGGCGGCGGCCAGGGCGAGCGGATACCACAGGATCTCCATGGCGTCGGTGTCCCGCAGACGCAGGACGACCGCGACCAGTCCCTCGGGGCGAGCCTGTTCGACGAGTGCATCCGTGATCCGCTCGCCGAGAACCTCGGCCCGCACAACGCCGCACATCTGCCGCAACCGCTCGTCCCGCTGGGCCCGGTCCCCCGGAAGCTGCTGGTACCACTCGTAGGGGCGACGGCAGAAGCCATGGACGTCCTTGTCCCGGAGATCCACCCTGTGCGTGATCTCCCGGCCGTCGGGCAGGTTCAGTCGCCATCGCCAGCCGGGCGCCCCGCTCCTGTCTCGCCCGAAGTCCTCCACGGCCAGACTGACCGGGTTTGTTGCGCACGGCGCAGTGGGACTCCCCATGTTCCTGCCCCCTAGGAACCGAATTTTGCAGATATGAAGGCTAAGGCTCGAGGCGCTTCCGTGCAGCAGGAACGCACAGAGTTGCCCTGCGAGGTCATTGTTCCGAAGCCCGGGAGTCGGCCCAGGCGTAAAGGGCTTCCTCGCTGACGGCGGCCGCCTCCGCCGCGAGCAGTGCCCCGGGCCGTCCTGCGGTCGCTGCCAGTACACGGCCCAGATCGGCGCGCCCGAGAAGTGCCCCCAGTCGGGGCAGGCCGGCCGCCAGACGCACCATATGACGATCCGTCAGTGAATGGAGCGGGCAGCGACGAAGCAGTGGCGCCAGCGGAGCGGGATCGGCCGCCGCCGTGAGCATCAGTTTCAACTCGCCCCGGTTCCGGGCGAGTGTGTCGATCAGCATCCACCATCCGGCGTCACGCGCGAGGAGCTCTTCCATACCGTCGACGACGATCAGGATCCGGCCCCGGCCGGCCAGCCGGTCGGCGAGCCGCGCCGCAATGCCGGGCCACGCCGATGAGGGTGTCCCACGGGCCTCCCGCACCAGGTCGTCGAAGCCGCCGAGGGTGATCTGCAGATCGTGCAGCAGTCCGACGGCGAGCCCCTGGTGATCGCGGGCGGCCGGGGAGGGGCTCGGATGCCACAGCACCGTGCCGAAGGCGTCGCGCAGATCATGGGCCAGAACCGATGCGCAGGTACTGGTGCCCGACCCTTCGGGCCCGTGGAGCACCGCACCGGGTTCCGGAGCCGTTGCGTCAAAGGCTGCACTCGACGCCACCAACTCCTCGGTGCGCCCGATGAACCGGGACGGGAACTCGGGCAGCAGGGCCGTACGGGCGTGAGGACGGTTCGACGGACCGGCGCCCCGTCGAGTGCCCAGAACCTTCCAGTCGTACGCTTCGGATGCGAACAGCATGGGCGTACTGCTCGCGAGTGACGGAAGCTCCTGCTCCAGGAGGCCCTCCTTCGTGGTGACGGCCTCCACCGCGGTGCGGAAGGCCCCGGGAAGGGAATGTCCCGCCTCCAGCAGTGCCTCGTAGAACGTGTCCTCGAAACAGCGGGCGAAGTCGTTGCGGACCGGGAACCGCATGGCCAGCACCGCGCAGCGCAGGTTCTCCGAGAGCGCCGACGCGACCGAGGCCAGGCCGCCCGGCCGGCCATCGGTACGGACGTCGTCGGCACCGGGCGCGCGGTCACCCGCCGCGGGGACGTCGGCCCCGGACCAGCACGCGGTGAGGACCACCAGAGCCAGTCGTCCGCGCGCCGGCTCCAGCAGCTCCAGTAAGTCCTGTGCGGAGACAGGGTCCTTGGAGCCGTCCGGCTTCGACAGGATCAGTTCGCCCGGTTTCCCGTGCGCCACGATGTGGATGACGTCCCAGCCTTCCCGATGTCCCGCCAGTGTGCGGAGGTCACTTCGCCCCACTGCGAACTGCCGGGTGGTCAGATCCAGGTCGACATGCCGGCTTGCGCTCAGGAGAAGGCGCGAACGCAAATCGGCCCGATGCGCGCCGAGGTCCAGCGGCCCCGTGTTCGTGGGCAGGCTGAAGAGAGCCAGCATCCGCAGCGCCGTGTCCCCGGGGCGAGGCCGATCGGCCGGCAGCACGGGTCCGTTCGAACGGTCGGGCGCAGGGCCCAGACCTCTGATGAAGGTGATGTGCCGTTGGCCGAGGGACTCACCGTGCACCAGGGCGAGCTCCCAGGGAACGGTGTCGAGCTCCACCAGCACGCGCGGGATGCGCAACTCGACGCTGACCGGCCCCAGTTCCGCCAGAACCCCTGCCATGCGCCCCAGTAGCGCGGTGGTCACGAGGCATCCCACCCGGCGCAGTTCCTTCTCGACCCGGTGCGGCGGCGCACCCTTCGCGAAGAGGGCATGCACGCGCCCCGAGAAGCCATGGACCGTATCAAGTGTTCCCATCCCGTCGGCCGTCCGGTCCAGAAGGACCGGGTGCGAGACCTCCCTGCCGGTGGGCAGGACGAGTGTCCACACCCAGCGCAGCGGCCCGCCGGTGCGGGGATCGCACTCCCAACGGCGAATCGACAAAGCGACCGCCGGCTCCATTCACCCTCCTGAGTGCGGTCACTTCACGGGATCGTGCGCTCGTCGCACCAATCGGCGCGATCCTCGCACGGCGTCACCATCCTTGACCTACAGTAACCGCACAGTGTGACTCGGCGAGGGGGAAATCGTATGAAACAGCGTGAGCGGTACGTGGCGGCCATGCTCGAGGAGCTCGATCTGGAGGCCACCTGGGCCCCCGACGAGAAGCGCCGGGTGGGTGAGGTCGGGGTCTACCGCAAGAACGGACTCTTCGACTCCCAGGGGACGCTGGCCGACTACGGCATCGACTTCGACACGTCGGACGTGCCCGATGCCCGTTCGGTGTGGGAGCACCAGCGTGCGGCGACAGTCGACTTCGGTGCCAACGCGAGGGCCTCCGTCGCCCCGGTGGGCGCGGCCACGCGCCTGCGGATCGGCTTCGACAAGGCGGGCGGCTTCCTCTTCCGGGCGGTCGGCTGCCGATGGACGGAGATCGGGAACTTCGCCGCGGTGCGGAGTGCGATCCTCGAGCAGTTCGAGGATGGCAAGTGGCCCAAGAACCGTGTCGTCATCACCGCAGTGGTGAGCGCCCGGCGCACCACCGTGCTGATCTCCGACGAGAAGAACGGACATGCGGAGCTCCGTGCGGCGGTCGATCCATCGGTCGTCACGGGGGTCGATCTGCTCACCGCCGACGCGGGGTTGCACTGGGTGGGCGGCGCCGGCGTCAGCACGAAGCAGTTGGCGGCCGGGGATCTGACACCGCTCTACCGTGTGAAGGGCATCCTGAAGAAGCCGTTCGGAACTGCCGACTTCGGCTACATGGACGATCACGAACCGGACGACGAGTACACCCCGCCCGGCTCTCCCTACCTGGGAGATGTCAGCAGTCTCTCCTACGCCGAGGAGTCCGCCCCCTCCTGATTCCTGCGGTGGCGCGATCGGTGGACCGGGTCCGCAGGCGGCGGGTCGTATCGCCGGCTCGTCACCCACTAGGGGGCCGGGGGAGTCCTCGACCGGCCGGCCTCCCACCGTGGGCGTACAACACCGTGCTGGTCGCCACCGGACACCTGTGTTCCACGAACAACGCGGCCGGCCGCCGCACTTGTGGGCAGGCGGGACCCACTCCGACCCTGGTTGTCATGCGCCTCGCCAGATGTTGTCGAAGGCGGCATTCTCGATGGTGCGCCGCTGCCGGACGGCCTCCAGTTCCAACAGTGCGTCCTGGAGGGCGGCGAGCACGGTGTCCAGGGTGTCCGAGGTATCGGCGTTGTTCACGTTGTTCATGGCCCCTTCGTCCACGCCCGGGGAGTCCGCAGGGCTTTCCTCGCGGGTGTCGACCCCGACCGCCGCTGCAAGGGCGGCGAGGACAGGCTCGCGCGATGCCCAGCGCTCTGCCGCCCGGCGTCGGTCGGGCGAATCGGCCGGGACGATCCGACCGGCTCCGAAGGGCATCCCGCGACGATGTTGCCGAATGAGCTGCCCATCGGCCTCGAGGGCGGCCACATACGATGCCGACAGGTCGCGACCTCTGCGCCACAGCCAGTCGTCGATCGATTCGTAGGGCGCTTCGAGAACGAGCGACGATGCGGCCTGATCCAACAGGGGATCGGCTATGGCCGGGCGGTGGCCCGGAACGATGCGATCGCCGTCGAGGGTGATGGCCCGGGCGTCGAAGAGGTCGATCACCTCGGCTCCTGCGAGCGCGAGCGACAGGTCGCCCTGGCCGACAGGGCGGCTGGGCACCGCGTCCATGGCGATGATCATCAGGTCCCGTGGAGTGGTCATGGTTCAGCTCCTCGAGAGACTCTGGGTTCTTCCATCCTCGGTGCCGTGGGCTTGTGGCGCATCCTCGGGCCCGGCGTCCGTCGTCCGCTGCCGGACGGGGAGCGGTGAGCAGAGCGGCTGCGACCTCCACCACCGACGACACGCCTCGTTGTGCGCCCGACGTCCATGCCCTGTCCCGATCGCGGAAGGGTGCGCGCGTTCGTCGATGCGGAACGGCCGGTGAACGCCCAAGGGAGTCGCCACGTCCGCAGGGTGTGAGGTGGCCGCCGCCGAATCAGCCGACGGTCGCCCGGCCACCCGGTCGCCCTGTCGGCCGACGGATGGACGGTCGCGGGGCCGCTGCGAAACAGCTGTTGGTTCCCGTGCGCCGTCGGGCTGCGGGAGGCGTGCATGCCGGCGCCGAACTGTCGTCCGCATGGCTGGAGAGCCTGACAACGACTTCGGGCTCAGCAATCCGACGATCACGGCTCCGGACGGAGGAGAAGCCGGGCAGGAGCAACCGGCCGGAGACCGGACCGGAGGCATGGCCGGGGCCGCGCAGGCAACGCAAGAAGCGCGATCTGCCGGACTGCGTCCGGTTCTTGGTCCACCTTTCATCGCATAGTTGCCTCACCCCTCTTGGTATTCCGCCGAAACACCTGAAAGCTGTGGCGGACATGTCAATGGATCGTGTACCCCCACGCCGCGGTCTCCAGGAGGACTTGGTGCAGCAGAGCGCAAGAATCCGCAGAACTTCGCTCGTCCTCGCCGGTGCGTTCGCGCTGGTGCTCGCCGTCCCGAACACTGCCCTCGCCGCGCCGTTGGCCGCCCTGCCGGCCAACGCGGACGCTCTGGACCAGACGTTCCAGCCGGCCTACGACTACGACACCGACGGCTGTTACTCGACGCCGGCCATCGGTCCCGACGGCGCCATCAACCCCGGCCTGAAGCCCACCGGTGCCCTCAACGGCAACTGCCGGGACGCGTCGGACCTCGTCAACACCAACGGGTACTCGCGCGCCAAGTGCAACAACGGCTGGTGCGCCATCATCTACGGGCTCTACTTCGAGAAGGACCAGGCCATCCCCGGCATCAGTCTCGGCGGGCACCGCCACGACTGGGAGCACGTCGTGGTCTGGGTGCAGAACAACCAGGCGAAGTACGTCGCCACGTCTGCCCACGGAGATTTCGACATCTACCCGCGCGACCGGATCCGCTGGGACGGCACGCACCCGAAGATCGTGTATCACAAGGACGGTGTGAGCACCCACTGCTTCCGACCGGCCAACTCCAACGACGAACCGCCGGAGAACCACCAGCACACCTGGCAGTTCCCCAAGCTCGTTGGCTGGAACGGCTACCCGGCAGGCCTGCGCGACAAGCTCAGCCAGGCCGACTTCGGCAGCGCCCACTTCGGGCTCAAGGACGGCAGCTTCGCGGGCCACCTCGCCGAGGCCAAACCGGCCGGCATCCCCTTCGACCCCAATGCGTGACAGGTAGCTCCTGTCAGTCTTCCCCCGGCGCTCCCACGGCAGCGGCCCGTGCGCCGCCGGGATGTCCGTGAACCGGCCTGGCGGCGACCAGCCGAGCGAGCTGCTCGTTCCGGTCACCCCGCACCGCCCCGCAGTCCCCTGCCTGGACTGCGGGGCGCAGCTGGCCATGCGCCTGGCGCTCGTGCGAAGTCCCTGGCCGCACGGGATGACCACTGTCGCAGGGGCGGGCCGATGGCTCTGCATGCTCACTGCCCACTGCGGAACTTGTCGAGCTCCTCCGCGAAGGCCTTCGTCTCCGCGATGAGGTGGGCGCGTGCCTTCTCCTGCGTCGTGTCACCCTGGTCCTTGAACGCCCCGCTGAAATGCGGCTGGAGTTGGGTCCACCAGCCGTAGTCCAGCATGGCCCATGCCTGTGGACACAGCGGGGCACGGGTCTTCGGCAGGTAACCCGCGTCGACCAGAGGCCCGTAGTACTTCTTCGGGTCGCTCCCCTCGAGGTAGCACAGGAAGTTGAAGACCCGTTGCTGAGTGACGGGGTGATCGCTCGAGAGCCCCTCCAGCGTCAGCTCGCCCTCCTCGCGGGCCAGCTCGTCGAAAAGGATCGCGGCTGCCAGCGACGGGCCCGGTCCCACCTCGTTGACGGTGTAGAACGACGCGAACCCGTCGGCTGCGTCCTCCTCGAGGCCGAGATTCGGAAGCAGAAGCTGACGTTGCAGAGCATGGCCCATCTCGTGGCCGAAGATGAACTGCGTCGACAGTGCGGTCAGGGCGTCGGCGTTGTACCCCTTGCTGGGGAACAGGGCGGGTCGCTCGACGGTCTTGACCACCTTGCTGAGGACCCCCTCGACCTGGGTCAGGAACGGCGGGGGCACGAAGATCGTCCTGCCGTCGGGCTGGGTGACCGCATCGGTCACCCCTGGTGGGACCTTGTCGGTGACCTTCACGACCAGGTCGTGCGGGAGGGCGACCGACCTGTTCACCCAGCCGGCGAGCTGCTCGAGTACGCGGGACTTCCGGATCACCGCCACGGCCTGCCGGTCCTGCGGCCTGATCGTGTCGTCCTCGTAGACGATCGTGACCTTGCCGTTCGCCTCGGTCTTGTTGTCGTCGCCGTCACACGAGGCGACTGCGAAGCCGGCGACGAGCAGTCCCCCTGCGAAGGCAGTCCTGAACCTGGCCGAGTACCCGCCGTTGCCCAGCACCCTGGTCAGCTCATTTCCTTGGACGTTGAGGTGGGAGGTTGCACTCTTCGTGCTCTCCGGAGCCTTGCCGATGCTGGAGGCGGGAGTCGAACATGACACGGAGGATTATGATCGACGGGCCACATGTCTGCAATAACCCATTTGTGGCGTTTTCATGCCATTGGGTCGGCCCGGTAATCATGCCTCGTGTGCGGGCGCAGAGTTCCTGGCCTGGCCATCGAGGGCCTCATCGTCGGCTTCCACGGCTGCAGCGGACGACGCCGAGACCCGGGGGCACATGAGCCACTGGGCCGGGGTCTGCAGGAGTGCCAGGATCTCGTACGTGTCGTCGACCGGCTCCGTCCCCCGCATCCCGAGTTGGATGGTCACGACCAACGGGTCTCTCTGGTCGGGGCGTTCGCGGGACCTGCCCGACGGGCCCTCTCTGCCCGCCGAGTTGGAGCGCCACGGATCGGTGAATGGCCTCGACTCCTTGCAGGGCCGAAGCTCGGTACGGGCGGGGACTTGCGGTGGAGCCCGGCATCGGCGGAGAGCCGCCGTCGTACCTGCAAGGCCCCGCCGACGGCCGTGCCGGGTCGAGCAAGTGCCGCCGCTCCCAGGCGAGCGAGACCAGGTACTCCAACTGACGCAGCGACACGGTTTCGTCCCACGCCCTTCGAGGAGTCGTTGTCCGTCGTCCGTCCGGTTCGCACGCGAAGGGACCGGTCAGAGGGCCACCACGGCCGCCTCGGTCGCTTTGACGCTGGTCCATACGGCAGATCCGTCGGCGAGGCCGAGTTCGGCGAGTGCGTTCGGGGTGATCTCGGCGACGAGGTCCGGAGCCTCGTCGGAGGTGATCAGGACACGTAGCCGGCTTCCGCTGGTGGTGATCTCCCGGACAGTGCCGGGCCACACGTTCCGGGGGCTGCCGGTGGGCCTGTCCGGGTGCACGGCGACGGCTTCCGGAGCGATGATCGCGAGAGCGTTCGTGCCGGCCGGGAGCGGTTCGGCGACGATGAGTGTGCCTCCGCCGGTGAGTTGGATGCCGTCGGCGGTGGCGGTGCCGGGCCAGGCGTTGCGGCCGAGCATACGAGCCACCCAGGGGGAGCGGGGGTGGCGGGTGACGTCCGTAGGCGGGGCGTCCTGCAGGGCGCGGCCGTCGTCGAGAACGAGGACCCTGTCGGCGAGCGCGACGGCTTCGACGGGGTCATGCGTGACGATCAGGCACACGCCGCCGAAACCGTCGAGATGGCGGCGCAGTGTGTGCCGGACCTGCGCGCGGGTGGTCTGGTCGAGGGCGGCAAGCGGCTCGTCGAGCAGGAGGAGCCGGGGGCGGGCGGCCAGTGCCCGGGCGAGCGCGACACGCTGGGCCTGACCACCGGACAGCTGAGCAGGCTTGCGATGGGCGAGATGGCCGACGCCCAGCCGGTCGAGCCAGTCCTCGGCGCTGCGACGGGCCTCGGCGCGCGGGACGCCGTGAGCGCGAAGTCCGTATGCGGTGTTGGCCAGCGCGCTCATGTGCGGGAAGAGCGCACCGTCCTGCGGGACCCAGGCCACGCCTTTGCGGTGCGGAGGGAGCGCGGTGACATCGTGGTCGCCGAGCCGGAGTTCGGCGTGGGCGCGAGGGGTGAGGCCCAGGAGGGCGCGCAGCAGGGTGGTCTTGCCTGCGCCGTTGGGCCCGACCACGGCGATCGTGGTACCCGGTTCGGCGTCCAGGGCGAGTCTGGTGAAGCCGCTGACGTCGGCATGGAGAGACCAGCGCTCCTGCGGAGCCGAGGCCTGTGCGGCTGCGTACTCGGGGACGGGTGCCGGCGCCAGGACGGGTTCGACCCCGTCCACCGGGGGCACGGGCGCGTTCCGGCGGACGGCGGGCGTCCAGCGGCCTCGCAGCGTGATGAGCACCAGCATCGCGATGGCGAGCAGCAGCAGGGAGACCGAGGTCGCTGCTTCCGGCTCGTCCTGGAGCAGCAGATACACCTGCAGGGGCAAGGTCTGGGTGCTGCCAGGCAGGTTGCCGGCGAAGGTGATGGTGGCGCCGAACTCTCCCAGCGCCCGGGCCCAGGTGAGGGCGGCACCCGCGATGAGTCCCGGGGCGACCATGGGCATCGTCACGGTGAAGAACACCCGAACCGGCGAGGCCCCGAGGGACGCGGCGGTCTCCTCGTAACGGGGCCTCAGGCCGCCCAGCGCGCCTTCGAGGCTGATGACGAGGAACGGCATGGCGACAAAGGTCGCGGCGAGGACGGCGCCCGAGGTGTGGAACGGCAGGGTGATGCCGAACGTGTTCTCCAGCCAGGGGCCGAGCAGCCCGCGGCGGCCGAAGGCCAGCAGCAGCGCGACACCGCCGACGGTGGGCGGCAGCACCATCGGCAGCAGCACGAGCGAACGTACGAACGCCTTGCCGGGGAACGGTACGCGAGCCAGCAGCCACGCCAGTGGCACCCCCAGGCCCAGCGACAGGCCGAGTGCCCAGAAGGAGACCAGCAGCGAGAGCTGGACCGCCTCGACGGTTCCGGGAGCCGTGAGGTGGTTCGCGAGTTCGCCCCACTGCGTCCGTACGAGGATCCCGACGAGCGGCAGCAACAGGAATGCCACTGCGAGCAGTGCGGGGACCACCAGGGTGACCGGGGCGCGGGGGCCCGGTGTGCGACGGTGTGTTCGTTTCATCGGTGATCCATTGAGCGCGGGTGAGGGACGGGGCAGGGGCTGCCCGCTCCGTGGAACGGGCAGCCCCCTCAGAGCAGTCGCGTGCGACTACGGCTGCTGGAAGCCCGCGTCCTGGAGGATCTTCCGGGCCTCGGGACTGGACAGCCAGGCGACGAACGCGGCGGCGGCTTCGGCGTTCTCGGACTGCTTCAGCGTCGCGGCCGGGTACTCGGCGATCGCGTTCTGTGCGTCCGGGATCTCGACCGCGTCGACCTTGTCCGTGGCGGTCTCGGCGTCGGTCTTGTAGACGAGACCCGCGTCGGCCTCTCCCAGTTCGACCTTGCTCAGGACGGCCCGGACGTTCGGCTCCTGGGAGACCGGCTTCACTGTGATCTTCTGGGCGTCGAGGATCTTCTTGCTGTACTTGCCGGCCGGCACCTCGGGGGCGGCGAGGACGACCTTCAGCTTCGTGTCCGCGAGGTCCTTGAGCTCGTCGACCTTGTGAGGGTTGCCCTCGACCGTGGCGATGACGAGGCGGTTCTTGGCGATGACGGCCGGGGAGCCGGTGTCCGCCTTCACGCTGTCCATGCTCTTGGTGTCTGCGGTGACCAGTGCGTCGGCCGGTGCGCCCTGCTTGACCTGTGCGACCAGCTCCTGAGACCCGGCGAAGGAGAACGTGATCTTCGTGCCGGGATTCTTCTTCTCGTACGCGGCGCCGGCGGTCTTGAAGACGTCGGTCAGCGAAGCGGCCGCCAGCACAGTCAGGTCGGCCTTGGGTGCTCCTGCGGCGGACCCGGGGGTCTTTGCGTCGCCGCCGTCCTTCTTGGAGTCGTCGCTGCCGCAGGCGGCGAGCGGGACGAGGAGGGCCGCGGTCAGGAAGGCAGCGGCGGCGCGGCGTCTGGTGAAGGCGTGGGACATGGGTGTGGGACTCCTTGGGGACGTGGCCGGCTTGGGTGCCGCCCGAGCGGACGGTGACGAGCCGCGCCGTTGACGGGCGACGCCGCTCGGTTGTGCCAGAGGTCAGGTGCGGTCGATGTGCACGCTGGTCGACTTCACGCGGGCGGTGGCCTCCATGCCGACCTCAAGACCCAGTTCCTCCACGGCCTCGCGGGTCAACAGGGACACGAGCCGGTGCGGACCCGCCTGGATCTCGACCTGGGCCGCGACATCGCCGAGCTTGACCGCGGTGACGATGCCCGGGAAGGCGTTGCGCGCAGACGTGTAGGAGGGTTCGTCCTCGCTGCTGCCGCCCTGGGCGACCTCGATGGAGAAAGCGGCCAGGTCCCGGCCGTCGATGAGGCGGCGACCGTTGTCGTCGCGATGGGTCGCGACCCGACCGGCATCCGCCCAGCGGCGTGCAGTGTCGGGGCTGACGCCCAGCAACCGTGCCGCCTGTCCGATGGTGTAGGACTGCATACGCGCCACGCTAGAGCCAAAGATCTGGCATCTGCAACTCCAGGTGTGATTATCCATTGCAGATGCCAGCTTTCTAGGAGGAATATCCAGTGGTGGTGGTGCACTGCGGACGCACAGGAGTGGTGGCCGCGTCCGAAGGAGACGTGCTCGTCCGCGGGCTGCTGCACTCGCTCACTCCTTGGCGCGTCCATGACTCTGCCGGGCAGGCGGCAGCGGCTGCTGATCGACGACTGCAGCCCGGCCACGGCGCTGCACGCCGGCGTCAGTGCGCTCACGGAGACAACAGCGGGCCTGGGCAAAGCCCTGACCCAGGCGCGGTACGCGGCGGCCCCCGCCAGGACCGTGGCACCGCGGAATTTCCCGCGTCACGGGTGTCGAGGACCTCTCCACCCTGGAGTCACTCCTCGCGGGCGACCCCGACGACGTACGACCCGGCGGCCGAGCGTGAGCGCGAACCCTCCTACGCGTCGTGCTGCCGGCGCACCATCTCGGTGATCCAGATGGGCGCGAAAGGAGACGTGCAGCCCGGGGAGGTCGGGTAGTCCTTGAGCACCTCCAGGCGCTCACCGATGTCGATGGCACGGGTGCGGTGCTCGGCGTGATCGATCCCGATCTGAGCGAGGCAGTGGTTCATCGCCCACTGCAGACGATCCGGGGCGTCCTTCATCTCCGCCTCGATGACGTCGAGCAGTCCTGCGAGGTCGAGACCCTCGGGCTTCTTCGTCACGCGTTCGGTGGTCAGCGCCCAGCCGGCGCTGGCGACCACGGGATCCGGATCGGCGGACCAGGCCAGGCGCAGCTCTTCGGAGTGCGGGTTCTTCTTCACCACGTAGTTCACGAGCCAGTCGTGCACCTTGGGTGTGCGCGCCTCGCGCACCATGACGTCCAACTCGTCACGCTCGAACGCCTTCGGGCGGCAGATCAGGATCGCCAGCAGTCTCGCCGCGGTGTCATCCGTCTCCCAGAGGCGGCACGCGAGTTGCTGCTGTGTCTTCAGCCGCTTCGCGAGCGCGCGCAGCTTGCCGAGGTTCACACCGTGATCGTCACCGTGTTTCTCGTTGACCGCGCGTGTCTTCGGGTCCTCGAGCTCGGCGAGCTCGGCCATCACCTCGCCGAACGTCGTCTCGGCCACCTCAGCCTCCTGCCCTCACATGCGAGATTCAGCCTACGACGGACGTCCTGCGACGGACGTCGGCCCGCTGCCGTAACCGCCGGTCCGGCGGCAGCCGCCGACACTGACATCCCGCGTCTTCACAAGTGTGCAGCAGTACTCTCGCGGTCTCCGGTGTGCCCCTTGCGGCCGTGCGTTGGCCGTAGCACCCGGTCGGTGTCTCGTTCGCCGACCCTGATCGCTCGTGCCCATGAGCGGACACCGCGAGCCCGTCCTGGGTCGTGAACTCTCCCGCGGCCACGCCACCGTGGCTGCGACCCGCCGTGAACGGGAATCACATGAGTACGGGGAGACGCGGCTGCGTGTGGAGGGTGTTCGGGAAGCTGAGGGTCCGGTGGACCGCCACGCCTCCCGCCAGCTCCGTGCAAGCGCGCGCCGCGGCGGTGGCACGATGCGGGCATGCGGGGTCCGTGGTGTCCAGCAGCACTCCCAGCGTCGTGCCGCTGTGACCCACGGCGACGCCCAGTCCACCGACCTCACGGCAGATCTCACGCATGCGCTCCAGGGACCGTTTGTGCCGGAGGGGCTGGTTCATCAGCGCGCTGCGTGTCGCGATCCGGCCCACCTCCGCGAGGTCACGGGAGCGTATGGCGGCGGCGAGCCGGTCCAGCAGGCGCGCGTACTCGCGCCGGTCGGCTGCTGTGAACGGCTTGGGAATGCGGTTGAAGTCGACCGTGTCGACCGCTCCGCCCTCGTCGATCCCCACCACGGTCATGGCCGGCAGGGACCCCAGGACCGCGCGCAGGCGAACGCTGCGATGGTGGAAGGCGACGATGCCGGGGTAGAGCACGCCGTCGGTGGGTTCGATGCGCGCCAGGAGCCGCTCGATCCGGGAGGCGGGCATCGCGAGACCGAGAGCCTGCCCCATCGCCCGCGCGGTCGCGACCAGGTCGGCCGATGAACTGGCCAGCCCCTTGCCCTCCGGGATGACGCTGTTGACGGTCAGCACCCCGGCGGTCGGCTGCGGCGCCGAGTCGACGATCATGCGTGCGAGTCGGAGGGACTTCTGTTTCCGGAAGGGCCGAACCACCAACTCGCTCATGTCCGGGTCCGGTCGGAAGGTCGCCCTGGTCCACCGGGCGACGGGCAGGGTGACCAGGAAGTCTCCGTCCTTCTCCGGCAGTACGCCTTGGAGCAGCTCACCGAAGGTCCCGAAGGCGGTGCCCACTCCGGGTCCCGCCGGTTCCCCTCGTGGCAGACGACGTCGTAGCCCGGGCTCCTGGGACAGCCTCACGGTACTCCTCCCCATCGGGTCGTCAGATGAAAGTGATAATCGTTTCTATCTGAGTCTGACATCGGAGGGCAAGTCCACGCCGATGCGTGTAATCGGTCTTGACAATCATTTTCATCTAGTGTGATGCTCTCGGCTCGATCCCATCGGCGTCCCGGACGAGGAGGAAGGCGTAGGTCGGCAGAACCATGGCCGTTGGGTGGCCAATTCGGGCGTCCCCGCCGGTGGGCGCGGAGGCGCTCCGCGAGAGCGTTCCGGCTGGACCCTCCCTGGCGGACGGGATTCTCGCCGCGAACGAGCCCAGGACTGCAAGCGCGCCGGACCTTCGCGTACGAACGGATGGTTGTTCGAGCTGTCGCCCGGCTCTTCGCTCCCGGCCTCATCCACCGGCCGACCCGGGACACGGACAGCGTTCGGACCCACCTGTTCAAGCTGCGCCGGAGCATGGCCGCCTGACAGGAAGACAGGCATGTACACACACATAGCAGAAGCAATCAAGAAGCCCGATCTGATATCCCTGCAGCCGGACCTGGTCTGTCTGCGGTTCGAAACGATGAAGATCTACTCGGCCCTGGGGGCGGTCCGACACCTCCTGGAGTCCGGCGCCGTCGAACCCGGTGACACGCTCATCGACAGCTCCAGCGGAATCTACGCACAGGCGCTGGCACTGGCCTGTCACCGCTACGGAATGAAGTGCCACATCGTGGGTTCCACGACCGTGGACCGGACCCTCCGCGCACAGCTGGAAATCCTCGGCGTCACGCTGGAGCAGGTCAGGCCGTCGAAGGACCTGCGCCTCGACCAGGAGCTTCGGGTGCGGCGCATCGCCGAGATCCTGAAGGCGAACCCTTCGTACCACTGGATGCGGCAGTACCACGACAGCATCCACTACCACGGCTACCGCGACGTGGCCGACACGATCGCCCAGGAGGTGCACGAAGGACCCCTGACGCTGGTGGGCGGGGTGGGCTCGGGCGCGTCGACCGGCGCCATCGCCACCTATCTGCGCGAAGCGGGGCGGGACGACGTGTCACTCGTCGGCGTACAGCCTTTCGGCAGCGTCACCTTCGGCTCGGAGCACGTGTCCGACCCGGACATGATCATCGCGGGGATCGGCAGTGCCATCGAATTCCAGAACGTCCGGCACCAGCTCTACGACAGGGTCCACTGGGTCAACTTCGACTGCGCACTCTCCGGCGCGGTCGAACTCCTCCGCAGCAGCGGCATCTTCGCCGGCCTGTCGACCGGCGCCGCCTACCTCACCACTCACTGGGAACGCCGAAGAGACGATTCCCGCACATACGTCTTCATCGCGGCCGACACGGGCCACCGATACGTCGAAAGCGCCTACGCCAGGCACACGGAGGCCCAGGACATCGACACCCTGAAGCCGCACGAGGTCACCTCGCTCGAAGAGCTGAGACATCCCTGGTCGACCACCTCCTGGTCCGACCTCCGTGTTCCGGGCGAGAGCTGAGAAGCACCGGCAACTCCACCACTGAGACCGGCGGTTGATCGAACCCCCGGGACAGCAGCACCCACAACTCCGACGAGAGAATCCGAAATGCCCTACCTCAAGCCGCAGACGGTCGCGGACCTGACCGACGCCGTACTGTCGGGCGCCTACGGCCCCGATCCGAGGGACCTGGCCGTCACCAGCGCGTTCTGGCTCTACCACACCACCCGGCTCGCCGGGAGCGAGGCCACCTACCACAACCACTACCTCGTGCTCCGGGTCGGCCAGTCCTTCGGTGCCTGCTCCTTCGAAGCCGGTGAGCTCGCCCCCGAGTTCTGCGAGAACGCCTCCGGCCACACCCTCGACACGCTGCTGTGCCACGGGTCGATCCCGGTCCGTATCGCCGCTCTCGACGCATACCTCTCCCAGGTGCAGCCACACCGGGAAGCCGTCGATGCCGAGCCGGTCGCGCTGCCGACCGGGACGCCGGAGGTCCGTGCCCGGGCCCGCGACGCCTCCATCGCCAGTCTCCTCGACATCGAGCCGGGCGCGAAGGTGGCACTCATCGGTGTGGTCAACCCTCTGGTCGCGGCGATACGCGACCGGGGCGGAGTCTGCCTCCCCTGCGACCTGAACCTGCGCACCACCCAGTGGGGCGAGCAGGTCACCGACGACATGACCGAGGTCCTCGAGCAAGCCGATGCCGTCGTGGTCACCGGCATGACCCTGAGCAACGGCACATTCGACCTCATCCTCGAACACTGCCGGGAGCACGGAGTTCCCCTGATCGTCTACGCGCAGACCGGCAGCGCCGTCGCCCGTGCGTTCCTGCCCTGCGGAGTCACCGCCCTGAACGCCGAGCCCTTCCCCTTCTCGCAGTTCAGCGCCGATACGACGCTCATGTACCGCTACCGGGCCGCCGAGCCGGTGCGCGCGAGTGAGGACGGTTCGTGAGCACCTCTGCCAAGAGCTCCGCGACGGACCGCGACGCGGCAGGGGCGGAGGAGGCGCTGCCCGGCGACCTGAAGATGGCCCGTGCCCTGTGGCCGGTCCTGCTCGCCTCGGCGGTCGGCCTGCTGCCGTTCACCATCTTCAGCACCTACCTCGTGCCGATCGCGGACGAGGCCGGGAGCAGCGTCGCCGCCATGGGCGGCCTGCGCGGACTCGGAGGACTGGCGGCCCTGTTGGTCGGCACGGCGCTCGCTCCCTTCCTCGACCGGGTGCGCAAGGAGTGGGCGGCCGCGGGCGGACTCGCCGCGCTCGGAGCCTCGGCGGCGCTGGGCGCGAGCGGGGACTTCGTCCCGCTGGCCGTGTTCTGTCTGTTGGTCGGCGCGAGTACGTCCGTGCTGAACCCGGCCCTCACCGCGGCTGCCGCTGACCGCTTCGGCACGGGCAAGGCGGCCGGCCGGGCCGCGACCCTGGTCACGGCCACGCAGTCGATGACCGCGATGCTCGCCGCGCCGGTCGTGGCCCTGCCCGCGCTCCTCTGGGGCTGGGAGGGAGACTTCATCGCCGTGACCGCGGCCTCGGTCCTCCTTGCCTTGGTCTTCCTCGTGCGGGCCGGGCGGAAGGATGCCGAGGATGCCGGGAACGGGCGGCGCCTGAGCTACCTCGCGTCGTTCAAGGCCCTGGGAGCAGTGCGCGGGGCGGTGCCACTGCTTCTCGTCTCCCTGCTCCGCACCGCGGTGTTCATGGGCTACCTCGCCTACCTGGCGGCCTACTACGACGACCGTTTCGGGCTCGACCCCGGCCTCTTCGCGTTCGTCTGGACGCTGAGCGGCGCGTCGTTCTTCGTGAGCAACCTCCTCACCGGGCGGATCACGAACTCCGCCGAACCCCGCATCGGCACCGAGCGCATGCTGGCCATCGGCCTGGTAGCTGCCCTGGCGTCGGTCGTGGGCTTCTACTTCACCGCCTGGCTGCCACTCGCGCTGGCGATGACGTCGCTGCACGCGGCGAGCCACGCGGTCGTGGCCGCATGCGCCGTCAGTCTCCTGGTACGACGCTGCGGATCGCTGCGCGGCTCGGCCCTGAGCCTCAACGCCGCGGGCCAGAGCCTCGGAGTCTTCGTCGGTGCGGCCCTGGGCGGCGCCGGCCTCGGCCTGGCCGGCTACCCGGGCATCGCGGCCGTCTTCGGTGCGCTCGTACTCGTGGCACTCGGCGCTGTCTTCCTGGTGTCCCGTCACGGTGCGGGGGAGCAGGAGCAAGAGGCGAAGGACGCCGCGTAGTCGACGAAGGCGCGTGCCGGCCGCCCGTCACGGCGGGCGGCCGGCACACAGCGGCACGCTCGATTCCGCTGTTGCACATGGTCCCCATCACCGACAGCGAAAGGACGGCTCCATGCCTCCGCCCGCGATCTCCACACCGCCGGTCGACACCGGCGCGGCCGGGTCAGCCGGCATCTCACCCGCCGAACCCGCCATGAGCGCGAAGGACCGGCTCGCCTCCCGCAAAGGTCTGGTGGCGGCTTGCGCCGTACTGCTCGCCGTTCTCCTCACCTCCGTCGTCGTGGCCATCGGCCTGGGGTCCGCCGTGATCGCGCCGGGGGAGACCGCCCGGTACCTGTGGGCGGCTCTCAGCGGCGGGAGCATCGCGGCGGA
Organism: Streptomyces sp. NPDC043861; assembly: GCF_056435905.1. NCBI lineage: Bacteria > Bacillati > Actinomycetota > Actinomycetes > Kitasatosporales > Streptomycetaceae > Streptomyces > Streptomyces sp. NPDC043861. Next base: position 211,594 of record NZ_JBWKDP010000013.1, read on the forward strand.
CGAGGTGACCACGTATCAGATCGTCTGGCAGATCCGTACGCCGCGGGTGCTGCTGGCGGCACTGGTGGGCGCGGGGCTGAGCGCGATCGGCGTCGCCATCCAGGCCATGGTGCGCAATGTGCTTGCCGACCCCTTCGTTCTCGGCGTCTCGTCGGGGGCGTCCGTCGGCGCCGTCGGCGTCACGGTCACCGGAGGCCTGGCGGCGTTCGGTATCTACGCCGTCTCCGCCGGCGCCTTCGTCGGCGCACTGGTGGCGTCGCTCATGGTGTACGTGGCGTCCTCCAGCCGGGGTGCACTCTCACCCCTGCGCCTGGTCCTGACGGGCGTGGCCCTGTCCCTTGGCTTCCAGGCGGTCATGAGCGTCATCGTCTACTTCGCGCCGAACAGCGAGGCGACCAGTACGGTCCTCTACTGGACGATGGGCGGCTTCGGCGCTGCCACCTGGGGCGCGCTGCCCGTCGTGTCCGTTGCCGTGCTGCTCGGACTGGCCGTGCTCCACCGGTACGGCCGGACGCTGGACGTCATGGCGCTCGGGGACGAGACCGCCGCAAGCCTGGGCATCAGCCCGGACCGGCACCGCAAGGGCCTGCTCGTGCTCGTCTCCCTCGTGACGGGTGTGATGGTCGCAGTCAGCGGTGCCATCGCCTTCGTCGGTCTGGTCATGCCGCACGTGGTGCGCATGGTCGTCGGGGCCACGCACACCCGGGTGCTGGCCGTGGCGCCACTGGCCGGAGCCATCTTCATGGTGTGGGTCGATCTGGTGTCCCGGACGCTGGTGGCCCCGCGTGAGCTGCCGCTGGGCGTCATCACCGCACTCGTCGGCGTGCCGGTGTTCCTTCTCCTGATGCGCCGCAAGGGCTACATGTTCGGAGGCCGTTGAGATGGATCTGACGCTTGACGGTCTGTCGGTGGTGACCGACGGCACGAGCCTGGTACGCGACCTGTCCCTGCAGGTGCCGAACGGCCAGGTCGTGGGCCTCATCGGCCCGAACGGAAGCGGGAAGTCCACCGCCCTGCGGTGCGTGTACCGGGCACTTCGCCCCAGCGCCGGCACCGTCTGGGTGGGCGAGGACGACCTTTCCCGCCTGACGACGCGCCGCAGCGCGCAGGTCATCGCGGCCATGACCCAGGACGGGGTCGTCGACCTCGACTTCACGGTCGAAGAGGTCATCGCGCTCGGGCGCACGCCCCACCTCCAGGGCAACCAGGCACTCAGCCGGCGGGAGCGGGACCTGTGCGAGCGCGCGATGGAACGGCTCGGGATCCACCATCTCGCCCGGCGCGGCGTCCTCACACTGTCGGGCGGGGAGCGTCAACGCGTCCTGCTGGCACGGGCCCTCGTGCAGGAGCCGAGGATCCTGGTACTGGACGAGCCGACCAACCACCTCGACGTGCGCCACCAGGTCGAGTTGCTCTCGCTCCTGCGCGGTTCCGGACTCACCGTCCTGGTCGTGCTCCACGACCTCAACCTCGCCGCGGCCGCCTGCGACCGCCTCGGAGTCCTCTCCCAGGGCCGCCTGGTGACGGCCGGTTCGCCCTCGCACATCCTCACCGCGGAACTGATCGACGAGGTCTTCGGCGTCAGGGCCAGCATCATTTCCCACCCGCTGACGGGTGATCCCCAACTGTTGTATTCGCTCGACTCCTCCCTGTGAAAGGCAATACCACCCCATGCGCATGACCCGATCTCTCGGCTCGGTGCGGCACCGCACCACTCTCGCATCCACGCTCGCCGCCACCTTGCTGCTCGGCGGCTGCGGCGCCGAGGTCCCCACGGACACCAAGGCGTCGGACAAGGTCACCGTCAAGCGCTGCGGCGAACCGGTCTCGTACACGACACCGAAGCGCGCAGTGGCGTACGAGGGCGGAAGCGCCGACAAGCTGTTCAGCCTCGGTCTGACGAAGCACGTGTACGGCTATGTGATGCCGCCGGCGAACCCGCCCGTCAGCGAGTCCCCGTGGGCCTCCGAGTACGCCAAGGTGAAGATGCTCAGCGACGATCTTCTGAACAAGGAACTCGTCGTGGAAGCCAAGTCCGACTTCGTCGTGGCGGGCTGGAACTCCGGCTTCAAGGACGAGCGGGGCATCACCCCCGAGATCCTGGACAGGCTCGGCATCCAGAGCTTCATGCACACCGAGAGCTGCTTCAACTACCCCGCGTACCCGGAGAAGGTCACCCCGTTCGAGGCCCTCTACACCGACCTCGACCGGCTCGGCAAGATCTTCAAGGTCGAGGACAAGGCGGACGACGTCGTCGGTGGCCTGAAGCAGCGCGTCAAGGCGGTCAGGGCGCAGGCGCCGAGGGGTGGCCCGGTGCCGGTCTTCCTCTACGACTCGGGCACCGACCAGCCCTTCAGCGCGGGCAACCAGGTGCCGCCCAACGACATCATCAGGACCGCCGGGGGAAGGAACATCTTCGACGGCCTGGACCAGCGGTGGACCCAGGTGAACTGGGAGTCCGTCGCCAAGGCCGAGCCCGAAGTCATCATGATCCTCGACTACGGCGACCTGCCCGCGGAGAAGAAGATCGACTTTCTGAAGAAGTCCCCTCACACGAAGGAACTGCCCGCGGTCAGGAAGAACAACTTCTTCATCCTCGACTACAACGAGGGCATCAGCGGTCCGCGCAACATCGACGGTCTGGAGAAGTTCGCGAAGTACCTGCGCACGCTGGACAGCTGACCGTGTGCGAGCCGGCGTAGGTCACCGGAGCTGCCCGGATCTTCTGGTGTCCGAGGGGCCATCGGCCGCACAGGCATGCAGCCGGATCCCTGACCGGTGTCCCGTGAAGGGACGGTCGGTAACCGGCAGGGAGCCGGACGTGTCAGTCGGTGAAGGAACCGTGTCGTCCGGATCCGGATGCGAAGCGCGCGGCGCCCGAGACGGTCTCGCCGGCCGACAGCGGCACCATGCCGTGCTGGAGCTCGGCGGCCAGCGCCTCCGGCTCGGCCAGCCCGTGCTGCTCCCGTACGGAGAGCCGGTCGTGGCGCAGGCACAGCTGTGGGAACGCGGCGATCTCCCGGGCGAGTTCCTCCGCCGCGTGCCGGGCCTGCCCCGGCGGTACGAGGCGGTTGGCGAGCCCGATCGCGAACGCCTCGGCGGCCGGGACCGGCCGGCCGGTCAGGATCAGGTCCATGGCGCGGCTCTCGCCGATCAGCCGCGGCAGCCGGACCGTGCCGCCGTCGATCAGAGGTACCCCCCACCGTCGGCAGAACACCCCGAGGACCGCGTCCTCCTCGACCACACGCAGATCGCACCACAGGGCCAGCTCCAGCCCGCCGGCCACGGCGTGGCCGGCGACGGCGGCGATGACCGGCTTGGTCAGGCGCATCCGGGTCGGCCCCATGGGGCCGTCGCCGTCGGGCTCCACACGGTTGCCGCGTTCGGTGCCGATGGCCTTGAGGTCGGCGCCCGCGCAGAACGTCCCGCCCTCGCCCCACAGCACCGCGACCGAGGTCTCGTCGTCTGCTTCGAACGCCCTGAAGGCGTCGGCCAGTTGCCGGGCGGTCGGCCCGTCCACGGCGTTGCGGGCGGCGGGCCGCGACAGCACCACGGTGGTCACGGGCCCCGCCCGCTCGACGCGGACGGCGGGGGTGGGGGCGGTGTCCTGCCGGGCCACGGTCGCCGGGGCAGCCGAGGTGGTCGGGTTGTCCGAGGTATCGGTCATGGCGGCATTCTCACGTGGCCGCAGCCCGAGGACCAGACGGACGATGACGACAGCGACCACCGGCCACACCGACAGCCCCGACGTGTCCCCGCCGGTCAGCGCCCTGCCTCTGCGCTGGCGGTCGGCTCGCTGGTTCTTCGGTTCGGGGCGACGCGCGAACAGCAGCGCCGCCGGTCCTCCCGGCGGATCTGCGCAGAGCACGCCAATGCCGAGTACGGGCAGTGGCGGACGTTGCAGCGATTCACCGGAAGCCGCGAGAGCTACCCCGAGACCCATCTTGCGCTCGCCGGGCTGGTCTCCGACCGCGCTGCCCGCAGGGCGACCCGCCGCAACGCGAGTACGGAACTGCTCCTCGCCCGACCGGTCGGCCGCTGATTACCCATCAGCCGACCCGCCAGGCCGGCACACCCTGGCCTCGATCGCTCCCAAGGTCGTAAGCTCCACCGATCATGGAAGATGTTCGATAAGCCACACACGGTCGTCACCCGCCCCCCGTGTCGCCGTCGGCCGGTTCCGGTTGGCGACAGGGCTGCGACAGCACCGCGGTGGTCACGGGCCCTGCACGCTCGTCGTCAGCGGCCTCAGCTTTCCCGCCGTGAGATGGACCCGGCCTCCCGCCCCTGCCTGTCGCTGTTCCCGCCCACTGTGAGAGGTTCTCCGTCATGCCCGTGGTCACTCCAGGCTTCAGCGTCCTGTCCGAGGACTTCGCCGCCGTCCCCTACCGGTACTTCGCATGGCTGAGGGAACACGCACCGGTGCACTACGAGGCGGCGATCGACAGCTACTTCCTCTCCCGCTACCTGGACCCTTCCTTACGGCACCTACCGTCGCCACGTGCGTCAGGGCCTGGACCTGCTCTGCGAAGCCCTGTGGCAGCGGGAACTGCACGGCCCCCTCGAGCCTTCGTAGCCGGACGTCGGCCCGGTGCGATCGGCCGGTGTCCGCGTGCTGGCGCACGACGACAGCTACGGCGCTCCACCGGCCACCGCTGGGAGGCACCCCCACACTGTGTTGTCGAATCGGCCGAACACACCCAGCGCGAGGGTCAACATCCTCCGGCGTCGCCAGGGGAGTGCCCCACAGCCTTGCGATGCTTCCCCCCGGGCCGTGGCGGGGCCCGGGGAGGACCCACGCATCCGACGCCGCGCGCTGATCCATCAGGGACTACGGGGCGGGCGGCCCTCAGAAGAAGCCCAGCTTCTTCGGCGCGTACGACACCAGCAGGTTCTTCGTCTGCTGGTAGTGGTCGAGCATCATCTTGTGGGTCTCGCGCCCGATCCCGGACTGCTTGTAGCCGCCGAAGGCCGCATGCGCGGGATAGGCGTGGTAGCAGTTGGTCCAGACCCGGCCCGCCTGGATGGCCCGCCCGGCGCGGTAGGCCTGGGTGATGTCCCGGGTCCAGACGCCCGCACCCAGGCCGTACAGGGTGTCGTTCGCCGTCCTGATGGCGTCGTCGAAGTCGGAGAACGATGTCACCGCGACGACCGGACCGAAGATCTCCTCCTGGAAGATCCGCATCCTGTTGTCACCCTCGAAGACGGTGGGCTGGACGTAGTATCCACCCGCCATCTCGCCGATGTACTCGATCTGCTGACCACCTGTCAGGATCTTGGCTCCTTCCTGCTGGCCGATGTCCAGATAGGACAGGATCTTCTGCAGCTGGTCGTTGGAGGCCTGTGCGCCGATCATCGTGTCGGTGTCCAGCGGGTGTCCCGGCACGATGGCCTCGGTTCGCGTGATCGCGGCGTCCAGGAACTCGCTGTAGTGCCCGCGCTGGATCAGCGCCCGTGACGGGCAGGTGCACACCTCGCCCTGGTTGAGGGCGAACATCGTGAAGCCCTCCAACGCCTTGTCGCGCAGCTCGTCGTCGGCCGCCCAGATGTCGTCGAAGAAGATGTTCGGTGACTTGCCGCCCAGCTCCAGGGTCACCGGCTTGATGTTCTCCGAGGCGTACTGCATGATCAGCCGCCCCGTCGTGGTCTCTCCGGTGAAGGCGACCTTGGCGACACGTGCGCTGGACGCGAGCGGTTTGCCCGCCTCCGCACCGAAGCCGTTGACGATGTTCACGACCCCCGGGGGCAGCAGATCGGCGACGAGGCGCATCCAGACATGGATGGAGGCCGGGGTCTGCTCGGCGGGCTTCAGCACGACTGCGTTTCCGGCAGCCAGAGCGGGGGCCAGCTTCCACACCGCCATCAGGATCGGGAAGTTCCACGGGATGATCTGTGCGACGACACCGAGCGGCTCATGGAAGTGGTACGCCACCGTGTCGTCGTCCAGCTCGCTGAGAGAGCCCTCCTGCGCCCGCAGCACCCCGGCGAAGTAGCGGAAGTGATCGACGGCCAGCGGGATGTCGGCGGCCAGGGTCTCCCGCACCGGTTTGCCGTTCTCCCAGCTCTCCGCGACTGCGAGCTCCTCCAGATGCGACTCCATCCGGTCGGCGATCCTCAGCAGGATGTTCGCCCGGGCCTCGGGCGCGGTACGTCCCCACGCGGGGGCGGCGGCATGGGCGGCGTCGAGAGCCCGCTCGACGTCCTCCGCGGTGCCGCGGGCGATCTCGGTGAACGGCTGCCCGTTGACCGGGCTCGGGTTGTCGAAGTACCCACCGAGGGCCGACGGGACGTACTCGCCGCCGATCCAGTGGTCGTAGCGGGACGCGTAGGAGACGATCGCGCCCTCGGTGCCAGGCGCAGCGAAACGAGTCATCTGGGACCTCCCCGAACCCTCGCCGTCCGCCTTCGGACGGCGTCGGAGCCGAACCTAGGGATCCTCGTGTTGCAACCACGTTGCGGCGCCGTACTCCACGTCCAGCGCCCGTACCCGGGCCTGGACGGCGGCCCGTCGCCCCTGCGGCAGCGCGGAGGCGAGCGCCTGCCACACCGGAAGGTCTTCCTCGCCCCATGGGCTGTGGGCCCAGTCCGACAGCAGCCCCGGATCGGCCCGATCGATCAGCGCGGCCCGCAGCTGGTCGGCCAGCCGGCGCCTCAGCCGCACGACACCGGGTGCCCGCGAACCCGGTAGCAGCGGACCGGTGTACCCGCTCAGCGCCGCCGCGACCGCTCCCGAGGAGAGCCGGCGGGCCACCGTGTCGAAGTCCGCATCGGCCGGGCCGGCCAGCCGGTACGGACGGGACAACAGGAGCCGAGGCCCGAGTGTCCCGCGCAGCCGGGACAGTTCGGCGCGCAGCGTCACCGGGGTGACATGCTCGTCCTCGTACACCTCCAGCAGCAGCTCGTCGCCGCTCAGCCCCTCCGGGTGCCGGGCGAGCACGACGAGGATCTCGCTGTGGCGGCGGCTCAGCCGTAGCTTGCGGCCCTCCGCCACCAGCAGCGCCTCGTCCCTGCCGAGCGCGGTCAGCCGCACCGCACCGTCGGCCGGTGGCGGTGCCAGCAGAGCCAGATGTGACTCGGCTGCCCGTGCCACCGCTCCGACGAAGGCGAGACTGTGCGGATGGGCGAGCCGGTCACCGCCCGTGATGTCCACCGCGCCCAGCAGGCGCCCGCTGTGCGGATCGTGGACGGGAGCCGCCGCGCAGGTCCAGTCCTGCACCGGCCGACGGAAGTGCTCGGCCGCGAACACCTGCACGGGGCGGTCCACGGCGATCGCCGTGCCCGGCGCGTTCGTCCCCGCCACGGATTCGGCCCAGCGCGCGCCCTCCACGAAGTTCATCCGCCGGGCACGCCGCCGTGCGTCCGGATGGCCCTCGACCCACAGCAGGCGCGCCTGGGCGTCGCACACCGCGACGAGATGCTCGCCGTCCACGGCATACACGCCCATGAGTTCGCGGATGACCGGCATCACCCGTGACAGCGGATGGCCGTCCCGGTACACCCCGAGCTCCTCGTCGCCCAGCTCCACGCATGCCGCGCCCTCCGGTGCGACACGTGCGCGGGCACACCGCCGCCATGATTCCGCGACGACGGGCCGAACGGTCCGCTCCAGGCGGCCCGCTGTCGCGAACCGTTCGTACGCCCGGCGCAGCTCACTGCCGCGCCGCACCGGATCGTGCCCCGCCTCAAGCGCCACCCAAGCGTCGGTCAACTCGGCCTCCCGGTCCGGTGACTGCCCAGCGGGGCCATCGTCGCCCCGTCCCGCAGGCCCGACAAGAGCCTTGCGGACCCCTATCCGTTGCTGTCACGCCCTGGGCGGCAACCGGTGCAGCAGCACCTGCGTCAACTGCCCCCGTGAGACCACCACGGTCATGTACGTGCAGTACGGCTGACGCCTTCTGTCCGTCGGCGAACCCGGGTTGAGCAGACGGGGGCCGTCCGCCGGGGCCGTGTCCCAGGGGATGTGGCTGTGGCCGAATACGAGGACGTCCAGATCCGGGAAGCGTTCGGCACAGCGCCGCTCGCGCCCCTGGGCGGGTCCGGTCTCATGCACGACACCGAAGCGCAGACCTCCCAGTTCGGCGCGTGCCACCTCGGGCAGCCGCGCCCTGAGTGCCGGGCCGTCGTTGTTCCCGAAGACGGCGACGAGGCGCTTCGCCCGTGCCTCGAACAGATCGACGGTCGCCTCGTCCACCCAGTCGCCCGCGTGGAGTACGGCGTCGGCCCGTTCGATCTCGGCCAACAGCTGTTCCGGCAGCCGCCGGGCACGTCTGGGCACATGGGTGTCGGACGTCAGCACCAGCAGCACGGGCAGCCTCCCGGTCGTGTCGGTCGACGCGACGTACGTTCGCCCGGTCCCGCCCGGTCCCGGTCCGTCTCAGGTCGCCGTCGCGTACGAGACAGGATCGTCCAGAACCGCCCTCACCACGGAATGCGCCGCGCCCAGCAGCGGGCCCTCCGAACCGAGCCGGGAGACCATCAGCACCGGTCGTGCGGGATCTGCGGTACGACGTGTCAACTCCCTCTCCAGGGAGGGGAGCAGCCACGGCGAGAGCCGGGCCATGGCGCCGCCGAGCACCACGGCCCGCGGGTCGAGGAGATTGACCGCCCCGGCAAGCGCGATCCCCAGCGCCGCTCCGGCGCCGCGCAGCGCGCGGCGCACATCGCGGTCCCCGGAGCCGGCCCGCTCGGCGAGCAACTCGATCGCCCTGTCCGAGGCGCCGAGCCCGGCGGCACGGAGCACGGCCTCCTCACCGGCGTACTGCTCCAGGCAGCCGCGGCCCCCGCACATGCACACGGGACCCTCCGGCCGCACCGGCACATGACCGAGTTCGCCCGCGTACCCATGCGTCCCGCGCAGCAGACGGCCGTCGACCACCACGGCCGCTCCGATGCCGATCTCGGCCGACACATGGACGAAGTCCTGGGGCGCCGGGTCACCTCCGATCCAGAGCTCCGCGAGCGCGCCCAGATTGGCCTCGTTGTCGACCGTGAGCCGCGGACCGAGCGGGAGAAGGGCGCCCAGATCGACGTCCGACCAGCCCAGGTTGGGGGCGCGGACGACGGTATGGGTGTCGCGGGCCACCAGTCCCGGCACCGCGACGGCGACACCGGCGGGACGCAGCCCCTCGCCGCGTACGGTGTCGGTGACCCGGCGTACGAGGGCCTCGAGTTCCTTGAGTACCGGCTCGGGTGGACGTCCGCGGTTGTCGGCCTCGGTGCTCGCCCGCGCCCGTACCTTCCCGCGCAGGTCGACCGCGACGACGGCGAGATGGTCGACGCCGACCTCGGCGCCGATGCCTGCTGGGCCACGGTCGCTCAGGGTGAGGGCGCTGCCCGGGCGGCCGACACTGCCCGACTGCTCACGGCCCAGCTCCACCAGCAGCCCGGACCGGGTCAGTTCGTCGACGAGGGAGGAGACGGCGGCCCTGGTCAGCCCGATCCGGCCGGCGACGGCGGCCCGTGACAGCGGGCCTTCGGCGGCAACGGAGTGCAGCACGAGCGAGAGGTTGCGCCGGCGTATGCCCTGCTGGGTGTTGGGCACCCCCGAGGGTGCGTCGGGCGAGGCAGGAGGGGTCATGGCCGGTCCTCCGTGCGAAGCAGCGCGCTGCCGTCCGCGAGTACGGAGGCGATACGGTCCAGCGCGGCCTGGTCGACGGGCACCGGATCGTACGAGGGGCCCTGCGCCGTACCCCAGCGCCGGGCGACCTGCGCGGGATCCTCACCGGTGAGTACGCCGGCGGCCTGGGCGGCGGCTCCGAGAGCGACCAACTCCCGGGCGGTGGGCACCTGAACCGCCCGTCCGGAGAGCCTGCGGACCGTCTCGCGCCAGGCCGCTCCCTGTGCGCCTCCGCCGATGAGCAGCAGGGGGGCGTCCCGTCCTGGCGTTCCTGCCAGCACCCGGTCGAGAGCGTCGAGCAGTGCGTACACGGCACCGTCGTACGCGGCCTGCAGCAGCCTTCCCGGCGTTGTGTCATGCCGTAGTCCGTACAACAGACCTGAGGAGTGGGGGAGTTGGGGTGTGCGCTCGCCGTCCAGGAAGGGGAGCAGTACTTCGCGGCCACCCGTTTCCACCGCATCGCGATCGCGGCCGAGCAACGCGGCGACCCGGTCGACGGCCTGAGTGCAGTTCAGCGTGCAGGCGAGCGGCAGCCATCGGCCTCGGGCGTCGGCGAATCCGGCCACGGTGCCGCTCGGGTCGGCGGACGGACGGGAGGACGTCGTGTACACCGTCCCGGAGGTGCCCAGGCTCAGGACGGGCTGTCCGGCGGTGAGGCCGAGCCCGAGTGCGGCTGCCGCGTTGTCCCCGGTGCCGGGCGCCACCAGCGCACCAGCCGGAAGCGGCAGCCCGGGAAGGTCGCGGACCGTGCCCGCTGCCTCGAACGGGTCCACCACCTCGGGCAGCAGTGCGGGGGAGAGAGCCGCCTGCCCGAGGATCTGCACGTCGTACGCCCCGGTCGCCGGGGTCCACCAGCCCGTGCCCGAGGCGTCCGCACGGTCGGTCACGGCGCGGCCGGTCAGCCGCTCGGTCAGAAAGTCGTGCGGGAGCCGCACCGCACGCGTAGCAGCGGCGGCCTCCGGCTCGCGTTCACACAGCCACGCCCACTTGGTGACGGTGAAAGCCGGGCCGGGGACGCTTCCGGTGCGCTCGGCCCACGCCTGCGGGCCGCCGAGGCGCGCGATCATCCGTTCGCTCTGCGCGGCGGACCGTACGTCGTTCCACAGCATGGCCGGACGCACGGGACGGCCCTGACCGTCCAGGGTGACCAGCCCGTGCTGTTGGCCGGCGACCGAAACGGCGGCCGCGCGACGGGCCGGCCGGCCGCACCGGCCGAGCGCGGCCGCGAGCGCCGACCACCACTCCTCCGGGTCGCTCTCGCGGGCGCCGCCCTCGCCCGTGACCGTGTGCGGGGCCTGGCCGCAGGCCACGACGCGGCCCGTGGCGACCTCGACGACCAGCGCCTTCGTCGACTGGGTCGAGCTGTCGACACCGACGACGAGCGGCCCTTCGGGTGCACCCACCGGTCTCTCCGTTCGCAAGCCGTCCCGATCTTCCGTGCGGTCCGGGCGAGTCGCGTCGTTGAACTCCTGGATCCGCGCCGTGCCGCACCATGCCTTCCCAGCACTGTCTCGGGATATTAATTTGTTAAGGGCCATGACGAAATAGGTGCGGCGAGAGAAAGCGGGGAATGTTCCATGAGCTACCGGCCGACACCCGACGACAGGTTCAGCTTCGGGCTCTGGACCGTGGGATGGCAGGGCAGGGATCCGTTCGGTGAGGCCACCAGGCCGGCTCTCGACCCGGCCGTGACCGTGCGGCGGCTCGCGGAACTCGGGGCCTACGGCGTCACCTTCCACGACGACGACCTGATCCCCTTCGGGGCGCGCGGGGCGGAGCGCGAGGAGCACGTCAAGCGATTCCGGCAGGCGCTGGACGAGACCGGCCTCGTGGTACCGATGGCCACGACGAACCTCTTCACCCACCCCGTCTTCAAGGACGGCGCCTTCACCGCCAACGACCGCGATGTGCGCAGGTATGCGCTGCGCAAGACCATCCGCAACATCGACCTGGCGGCAGAGCTCGGAGCGCATGTGTATGTCGCCTGGGGAGGACGCGAGGGCGCTGAGTCAGGAGCCGCCAAGGACGTCCGCACCGCCCTCGACCGTATGAAGGAGGCCTTCGACCTGCTGGGTGAGTACATCACCCGGCAGGGGTACGCGTTGCGGTTCGCGATCGAGCCCAAGCCGAACGAGCCGCGCGGGGACATTCTGCTCCCCACCGTCGGTCATGCACTGGCCTTCATCGAGCGGCTGGAACGGCCCGCGCTGTACGGCGTCAACCCGGAGGTCGGCCATGAGCAGATGGCCGGCCTGAACTTCCCGCACGCCATCGCCCAGGCCCTGTGGGCGGGAAAGCTCTTCCACATCGACCTCAACGGGCAGAGCGGCATCAAGTACGACCAGGATCTGCGCTTCGGGGCGGGCGACCTGCGGGCCGCGTTCTGGCTCGTCGACCTGCTGGAGAGCGCGGGCTGGGACGGTCCCCGGCACTTCGACTTCAAGCCGCCGCGTACCGAGGACCTGGAGGGGGTGTGGGCGTCGGCCGCGGGCTGCATGCGTAACTATCTGATCCTCAAGGAGCGCGCTGCGGCCTTCCGTGCGGACCCGGAGGTCGCGGATGCCCTGCGCGCGTCCCGCCTCGACGAACTCGCCCGCCCCACGGCCGAGGGCGGGCTTGCCGAACTGCTCGCCGACCGTGCGGCGTTCGAGGATTTCGACGTGACGGGGGCGGCCGAGCGGGGCATGGCCTTCGAGCGGCTCGACCAGTTGGCCATGGACCATCTGCTCGCAGCCAGGGGCTGAGGGCCGGGCTGGGACGCTGACGGAGGAGATGCCGACTGCGGGGGGTCCGGCGGATGCCTGCCGAGCCGGCGCGCTGCCGAACCCGGCCGTCACGGGCTCGCCGGCGCGTGGGCGGAGTGTGTGGTCAGCCGCGGCCGGACGCACGTTCCATGTCATAGGGGGTGAGCCCGTCGGAACCCCTCGCCATCCGCGACTCCGCCCCTCTCGCCGGCCCGGCCCCGGGTGGGCCGGGCGGGCGGCCGTGCGGCGACCGCATGTTCGCTCCTGTGGCGTCACGGTGTGCGGCGGACATGGAGCCGACCGGCGGTCGACCAGGTCCCGAGGAACACGACGGTCTCTCCGCTATGTCGCCAGCACCGTCGCCAGGGCCGATGCCGGGCCGGACGAGGAGGGGCCCGCGGGAGTCCAGTGGCCCTGGTCCTTCCGATAGGGCCACCACCGTCCTCCCGGGCCCAGGCGGAGCTGCGCCTGTGCGCCCACGACCGTCCAGCACCCGGCGCCCGCCGCCGCGAACCGGGGGCTTTCACCGGCTGCCCAGTCCTCCGCCAACTGGGCCCGTGCCCGGGCGAGCGCTGCCTCGTCCGGGGTCCAGGCACCGTCCAGTACCGCGAGGGCCGCGGCTCCGCCGAACCTCCAGGCGCGAACGGCGAGGCCGAGCTCCGAGAACTGCCTGCCCGAGCCTGCGGCAAGCCGCTCCATGACCGCCGCCGGGACAGTGCCCTTCCCATGGGCGGCAGCCAGCCGCACCGCGTCCTGCGCAGCTGTCAGGTTCCCCTCGACGGGACGCTGTTCATGCCCGCTCGCCAGCGCATCCACCAGCATCCGGTGCGCACGCCGCGCCGTGTCCGCCGCGAGGAACTCCAGCGCGTCGCTGTCCACCCCTTCCACGGGAGCCGTCTCCGTCGTCAGTGACGGCGGAGTTCCCGGCTCCGGCGGCAACGGGGGAGCCCCCGGCAGCGGAGGGAGCAGGTCCGCACACGCGAAGGCGTCATCCGCACGCACTCCCTGTTCCGGCGCCTCGGCGTCCCGCAGACCGGGCTCCGCACGCGCCGCGCTCCGTTCCTGCAATTCGTCGAGCAACCGGTGCTCCCCGCGTCCACGCAACAGCAGCAGCACAAACGGATCCTGGTCCAGCAGGCGTGCCACCTGGTAGCAGAGCGCCGACGTGTGCGAACACAGGTCCCACGCGTCGCAAGTGCACTCCGGCTCGAGGTCCCCGATGCCCGGCAGGAGTTCCACCCCCGCGTCCGCCGCGTCCTCGACCAGATGGGGTGGCATCTCCCGGTCCAGCAAGGCCGCGATGTGCCCCGCCCGGTCGACGGCCATCTCGAGGAAGCGGTCCCACTCGTCGTCGGACAGCTCCTGCAGCAGCACATCGCTGCGATACGCCGTACCGTCCCTGCCCTTGACCACAGCGGTGATCCGCCCGGGCCGGACGGACACGGCACCCACCGATCCCTCCCGTGCCTGCTTGCGCCCCTTCTTCAGCTGCTCCGTCTCCAGCGCCGTGTCCTCCAGGGCCTGGAGCCAGGCCCGACCCCACCACGTCCGCGCAAAGCCCCGCCCCCGCGCGGGCGGCAGTGCGTCGAACGTCAACTCGGTCTCGCGCCGCCCGTACCGGAACATGTCCCCGCCGTGCCCGTCGTCCGTCATCGTGCGCCCCCTCGCAACTCCACCAGCTCCGCCAGTTCCGCGTCCGTCAGTTCGGTGAGTGCGGCCTCCCCGGATCCGAGCACCGCGTCCGCGAGCTCCCGCTTGCGCTCCAGCATGGCCGCGATGCGGTCCTCGATCGTTCCCTCGGCGATCAGCCTGTGCACCTGCACCGGCTGCGTCTGGCCGATGCGGTACGCACGGTCCGTCGCCTGGGCCTCGACCGCGGGGTTCCACCAGCGGTCGTAGTGCACGACATGGGCGGCCCTGGTGAGGTTCAGCCCGGTGCCCGCCGCCTTCAGGGACAACAGAAGAACCGGCACTTCCCCGTCCTGGAAGCGCCGGACCATCGCCTCGCGCCCCGCAACCGGTGTACCGCCGTGCAGCAGTTGCGTGTCCACTCCGCGCGTCGTCAGGTGCTGTTCGAGCAGCCGTGCCATCTGCACGTACTGCGTGAAGACGAGGACACTCGCCCCCTCGGAAACGATGGTGTCGAGCAGTTCGTCCAGCAGCTCGAGCTTTCCGGAGCGGCCGTGCAGCCGTGGCCGTTCCTCCTTCAGGTACTGCGCCGGATGGTTGCAGATCTGCTTCAGTGCGGTCAGCAGCTTCATCACGAGCCCCCGCCGCTCCATACCGCCCGCCCCCGAAACCGCTGCGAGGGTTTCCCGCACCACCGCCTCGTACAGCCCGGTCTGTTCCGGAGTGAGGGAGACGGCCCGGTCGGTCTCTGTCTTGGGCGGCAGCTCCGGCGCGATGCCCGGGTCCGATTTGCGGCGGCGCAGCAGAAACGGCCGTACGAGTGCGGCGAGGCGTTCGGCTGCCGCCGGATCCCCGCCGCCCTCCACCGCATCGGCATACCGCGACCGGAAGGTGCCGAGCCGGCCGAGCAGCCCCGGCGTCGTCCAGTCGAGGATCGCCCAGAGTTCGGACAGATTGTTCTCGACCGGAGTTCCGGTGAGAGCGACACGCGCCTTAGCGCCGAGGCTGCGGAGTTGTCCCGCCGTCTCCGCGTACGGATTCTTGACGTGCTGCGCCTCGTCGGCGACGACCATGCCCCACTCCACCCCGGCGAGCCTCTTGGTGTCGAGCCGCATCGTCCCGTAGGTGGTGAGGACGAACTCCCCGTCCTGCAGGGAGCCGAGATGACGGCTCGCGCCGTGGAAGCGGCGCACCGGTGTGCCGGGCGCGAACTTCTCGATCTCGCGCTGCCAGTTGCCCATCAGAGACGTCGGGCAGACGACGAGAGTCGGCCCGGCGGTGGTCTCCTCCGTCTGCCGGTGCAGATGAAGGGCGATGAGGGTGATGGTCTTGCCCAGACCCATGTCGTCGGCGAGGCAGCCTCCGAGGCCGAGCGACGTCATCCGATGGAGCCAGTTCAGTCCCCGCAACTGGTAGTCGCGCAGGGTCGCGCCGAGCGCCGCGGGCGCAGCGACGGTCTGCGGCCCGCCTTCGGGATCGGCGAGAAGCAGACGCAGTTGCTCCAGCCACCCCGAGGCCTCCACCTCGACACGCTGCCCGCCCACCTCGGTGGACCCGGTCAGCACGGCGCCGATCGCGTCGACCGGGGTGACTTCGTGATTCTGCTGCGCCCGGATGCGACGGGCCTCCTCGGGATCGATCAGCACCCACCGGTCGCGCAGCCGGACCAGGGGCCTGCCGGCCTCGGCGAGCCGGTCCAGCTCCTCGCGGGTCAGCCGCTGATCGCCCAGCGCAAAGCGCCAGCTGAAGCCGAGCAGGGTGTCCGCCGACAGGAGCGAGGGCAGTCCGGAGTCGCCCCGGTCGGTTCCCTCCGCCGCCGACGGCCACTGCGTTCCGGTCCGCCCGTCCGTGTGCGTCTCGCCGGGTGCCCCGTCCGCGTCCTGCGGTGGGCCGATCACCGCGCGGGCCGTCAGGGTGCGGGCGAGGGCCTTGGGCCAGTGCACCTGGACGCCTGCCGCAGCGAGCGCCAGCGAGGCCTCGCCGAGCAGTTCCGCGACCTCGTCGTCGGCGAGGTCGATCGCGTCCGGCACCGCCGCCGAGAGCAGCGGGGCGAGTGGCGCCCAGGCCTGTGCAGCCCGGCGCAGTGCGAGCAGCGCCTCCATCCGTGCGCTCGGTCCGAACGGGGTGTTCCGTCCGTCGGCCCAGACCGCCGCGGCGTCCGCGACGAGAGCGGGACCGTCGACGCCGTGCATCTGCAGCACGGCCCGGAAGGAGGGCCGGCCGGTGCCGGAAACGGACACGATCCCGGCCGGGTAGTCGTCCAGGCCGGCCACCTCCACGCGCAGGGACAGCCGTACGCCCGCGTCATGACCAGCCGCCACCTCCCGCGCCCAGGCGCGGGCATGCGGCAGCCGTTGCGGCTCGTCGGCGGCGAAGGCGCCGGAACCGGTGGCGATCGATGCCGCCGATGTGCGCGGCAGGCAGTCGGCCACCGCGTCGAGAAATGCCCTGAGCAGCAGTTGGGGCTCATGGAGCCGCAGAGCTTCGGCGGTGGGGTCGAGCGGCACGGCGTGTGCGGAAGGCGGCATGGATGCGGCGAGTGTGCGGATCCGGTCGAGGTCCTCCCCGGTCGGCGGGACGATCCGCCAGGAGTCGTGGCCGCCCTCCGTGATGCCGGGCAACAGCACTCCGCGGGAGACGAGTTGAAGTGCGAGTACAGATGCTGCGCCCCAGAACGCGGTGGCGGGGGACGCGTCCGGGGAGACCCGGGCCCGGGTGAGGACCGGCAGGGCGTCCCGCACCGGCAGTACCCGGGCCCGTACGGCGCAGGCATGCACCCCGCCGTGACCGCCCGCAACCACGGTCAGGTCCTGGAGCGCGTCCTCCGGGCCGACCGGCGGCTCGTCCGCGGCCGGGTGCCAGAACGCGACGCGGCCCGTGCGGGCGGGGTCGCCGGGGAGGAAGACCGAGGTGCAGCGGGTGAGTCGGGAGATCTCGGAGGGTGTAGCCGCGGGGAGAGTGTGCAAGGCGATGATGCATTCCTCAAATTTGACTACTGCGGAGCGGTCGAGGGTACCTGACGATGTGCTCCCGGCGGACATGCCGGCAGGGTGAGCCGCGTCACTCGCCCGGGCGGGGTGCTGCCAGCACCACCCCGGTGCACCCGGAGGGCCCCCGCTGCGTCCGGGTGGTGGCGCCATGGTCGCCAAGGGGCCTGGATTCGTACGTTTCTTCAGGTCGGAGCAGCTACCGAGTCGACCGCGCCACGCCGGCGCGACGGCCGAGAGACCGGAGACCACCATGTCCCAGGCCACCGCCACCGCCCTCGTCGCCGAACCGGCCCCGCCGGACGGGCGCTCCCCCCGGTCGGCCGGAAGCGACTTCGCGCCGCTTCTTCGGAGCGTCAGGGAGCAGGGCCTGCTCGAACGCCGCACCGGCTGGTATGCACGCACCATCGCGGTCAACGTCCTCTGGCTGGCCGCCGTGGTCACGGGCATCGTGCTCGTCGGCCCGTCCTGGTGGGTGCTGCCGCTCGCCCTGCCGCTGGCCCTGCTGTCCGCGCGCACGGCCTTCATCGCCCATGACGCGGGGCATGCGCAGATCACCGCCGACCGCCGGACCAGCCGGATCATTCAGCTCCTCCACGGGAATCTGCTGCTCGGCATGAGTCAGGACTGGTGGAACGACAAGCACAACCGCCACCATGCCAATCCCAACCACGTCGACAAGGACCCCGATGTCGCTCCCGACGTCCTCGTCTTCAGCGAGGAGCACGCCGTGGGCCGTACGGGTTTCCGCGGCTGGCTCACCCGCAACCAGGCCTGGCTGTTCTTCCCGCTGACCACCCTCGAGGGGCTGGCCCTGAAGGTGTACGGCTTCCGGCATGTGTTCGCGCGGGCGGGGGAGCGCAGGCCCCCGGCAGGCGAGCGCGCCGTGGAAGGCGGGCTCCTCGTCGCCCATGCGGCCGGGTATCTCGTGCTGCTGCTCACCGTCCTCACCCCCCTCCAGGCCCTTGCCTTCGTCCTGCTCCACCAGATGCTGCTCGGTCTCCACCTCGGCATGGCCTTCGCGCCGAACCACAAGGGCATGGACATGCCCGACCCGAGGAGCGGGGAGCGCTGGGGCCATCTGCAGCGGCAGGTACTGACCTCCCGCAACATACGGGGCGGTGTGGTCACCGACTGGTTCCTCGGCGGTCTCAATTACCAGATCGAGCACCACCTCTTCCCGAGCATGCCCCGACCCCATCTGCGCCGTGTCCAGCCGCTCGTCCGCGCCCACTGCCGCGACCTCGGCATGCCCTACGCGGAAACCGGACTGATCGAGTCGTACCGCCAGGCCCTCGGCCATATGCGTCGGGTCGGTGATGCCCTGCGGGTGCAGGAGACGGCGCGGCGCTGAGGAACCGGTGCACCGGGGGAACCGAAGGTCCGGTGGATGCGTTCTCACAGCAAGGAGCAGCCTCAGGGCTGCGGAGGAGGCCAGGAAATGTCCACAGGTGCGAAGATCGCGATCGGGGGAGTGGCCCTGGGCCTCATCCTCATCCCTCTGATCGGCTTCTGGATGTCGCTGCTGGTGATCGTGGGAGTGCCCGCCGTGGCCTACTTCGCGCTCGACCCCTCTCAGCGCCGTAGGCTCCGCCGGATCAACCGCAAGCAGATCGGCCGCTGACCGGGAACGGCCAGGGGCCGGCGTGCGAGGTTGTCGGCATCCGCGGCCCGGGGCACGAAGACGTGCCCCGGTGAGGATCCGGCCGAGTCGCCCGGGCAGCGGGGGCCGTGGCACGGGTCGGACGCGATGGGAAGACCTTCTGTGTGAGGCCCGGCGGGCCCTTCAGGACGGACGTACCGCCATCTTGTCCAGAGCCTCCAGCAGGCCGGGCAGCTCGGGCCCGCGTCCCACCGGGAGCACTTCGCCCGGTTCGTCGTCGAGCAGGACGAAGGCGATGTCGTCCGTCCTGGCGACGAGGGACCAGCCCGGGCCGTCGGCACGCAGCATCCGTGCCCCGTCCGGGGCGAAGCTGGACCGAACCCGTCCGGGCGGCGGCGCCTCGTCCACGTAGCCGTGCAGCTCCTTGAGCACCCGCTGGACGCCGTCATGCGGATCAGCCGGTTCGGCGCCGTCCTCGTCCTGCGCACCGGGCTGGACGAACGTCACCTGGTCGGCGACCTGGTCACGCCAGGCCGCCCACTGCAGGGCGATCTCGTCCGCACCCAGTCTCCGCTGAGCGGGCCCCCAGGTGTCCGTGTCCGGTGGGGTGAGGCATGGTCCGTCGCCGTCCCCGTCCTCCGGATCATGGGGTGCGGGCACCCCCGGCGCGACGGTGGCCACCTGCAGTGGCCAGCCGGGCAGCGCGGTGACGACGGAGCGGTCGCTGGGGGACAGGTCGTACTCCATCCCGCAGTCCCAGGAAGCGATCGCAACGGCGACGAGGGAGACGTCGTCGACCACCACCGTCCACCGGGCCCCGGCGCTGTCCTGGCCCAGGACCAGCCCGTATCCCTCGGCATAGGGCTCGAGCCCGAGGGACGCACACACCGCCGGATAGTCGTCGCCGAGCACACTCGGGAACTGTGCGGGCGTGAGCAGCAAGGCGGTCAGCACAAAGAGCGTGTCGTCGTCGGCGACCTCGTCCGTCCCGGCCACAGCGCCCTCCCATCCGATCGTTCGTCGGCGCACCCTAACCAGTGGGTATCCCCGGAGTCGAGAGTCCGCAGCAGGGAATGTGGTCAGGGCCACCGGCCGCGCGCGGGTCGGGCCGGGAGCGGGGCCCACGTGTCAGGCAGCGGGCAGCCCCAGAAGGCTGCGCGCCACGGACTGAGGGGACTCGTCGCGCTCGCGCGCGAGCGCGATGACCGCCCGGCAGGCCAGCTCGTTCACCCCGAAGGTCAGGGCCTCGGGCGACACCCAGCTCGACGCCTCGTCGATGCCCTGCTGGTCGTCCTCGGCGCATGCGGACACATACGTCGCAGCCGCCTCGAAAATGTTGTGCTGCCGCGCACGCCCCCGCGTGCCCGGAGCGGCAGCCCTTTCCTCGCCACCCCGGCCGGACGTGAAGAGTTTTCGTATCGTCCCCATCACCCTGCCGCTCACGCCGGCCCCTTCCCGTTGCATTCACCCGTCCGGCGTAATGCGCCGGTGTGACAAGTCTTCCCGCAGCAGGGGCTTCAGCCACGTGAGTTCCGCCTCGCTCGTGGCCCGGCCCATGGTGAGGACTTCCGGGCGGTACGGATCGTCGATCTCCTCGGCCCGCAGCGGCCGGTCGTCCCCGGAGAACGGCACGCTCGACACCCTGGAGCGTTCGCGGAGGCGGTTGCCTCCGCCGGAGCTGCCGCGGGCGCGGCGGCGGCCCCGGTGTCCGCCGCTCAGTCCTGACGTACCGCAAGGACCAGGAAGCGCGCGTCCTCATCGATGTACGAGGCCATCGTCCACCCCGAACGGCTCAGCAGCGGGCCGAGGTTGGGCTCGGCGCGCAGATCGTCGTCGCTGAGCCGCCGGCCCTGGTGCGCGGCCAGTGCGGCCCGCCCGACGGGATGGAAGAGCGCGAGTCGCCCGCCCGGGCGCACCACTCGCGCCAACTCCCTCAGATCCGCCTCGGGGTGAGGCAGATGAGCGATCAGCCCGGCCGCGAACACCGCGTCGAGCGACTCGGGGCGCAGGGGCAGCCGCGCCACATCGGCGAGCAGCAGTGTCGCGGCCCCGTCCCGTCCGGCGAGGACCGCGGCATCCAGCATCTCCGGGGTCAGATCGGCCCCGATGACCGTGCCCGTGGGGCCCACGGCCTTCCGCAGCACAGGCAGGGCGCGTCCGGTGCCGCAGCCCGCATCGAGCACCGCGTCCCCCCTGCGCAGACCGAGCGCCGCCACGCCGGCCACGAAGGCGGGGCCGTCGTCCGGGAAGCGCACGTCCCACCGCGCCGCACGGGCGCCGAAGAACTTCTGCACATGTGTGTGGTCGTCGGTCATGAGCACATGATCCCGCAGGCATGCAGAAGTTCGGTGCGCATGTTCGAGCGCGGCACGATCGTTCACCAAACTCTCTCTGTCATCTTCCGTCAGCTTTCGAACGCTCCCCCTGTCCGCCGCCCCCGGCAGGACTAGCGTCCCTGAGCCATGGGACACCTGGACCACGCCACATTCGGCTGGCTGACCCCTGCGCTGTCGTATGCGATGGCCTGCATCGGTGCTGCGCTCGGCCTGCGCTGCACCGTCCGCGCGCTCGACACGACCGGCAGGTCCCGCCGCAACTGGCTCATCACCGCCGCGTCGGCCATCGGGACCGGCATCTGGACCATGCACTTCGTGGCGATGCTGGGCTTCGGCGTGACCGGCACCGACATCCGCTACGACGTGCCGTTGACGATCCTGAGCCTGATCGTCGCCATGGTCGTCGTCGGTGCAGGACTGTTCGCCGTCGGTCACAGCCGTGACCGTGCCCGTGCCCTGCTGCTCGGCGGACTCACCACCGGCCTCGGCGTCGCCAGCATGCACTACCTCGGCATGGCGGCCCTGCGACTCCACGGCGATGTGCGGTACGAGCTGCCGCTCGTGGCCCTGTCCGTCGCCATCGCCGTGGTCGCGGCGACGGCCGCGCTCTGGGCGGCACTCAACATCAAGTCCCCCCTCGCGGTCGCCGTCGCATCCCTCGTCATGGGCGCGGCGGTCAGCAGCATGCACTACACCGGCATGCTGGCCGTCAGCGTGCAGGTCGAGCCCACCGGCACGGAACTTCCCGGGGCCACGGCGATGCAGTTCATCTTCCCCCTCGCCGTGGGCCTCGGGTCCTACCTCTTCCTGACCTCCGCCTTCGTGGCCCTCTCCCCGACGGCCCGCGAGCGTGCCGCCTACGCCTCGGCCGCGCGGACCACCGAACCGGCGTCCACGGCCCATCGGCCCTGACCACGCGACGGCCGCGCCGCACCCGTCACCCCGTATCCGGAACGAGGAGGCCATGCGCACACCTCGCAGCACCCCCGGCACCGAGCCACCGCCACCGCATGGCCCCGCTCCCTCCGGGTCCACAGTGCCGGCGGCGCGCGGCCGGCGTGCCCATGCCGGGCCACCGGCGGACGAACAACCCGGACGGACAGCGGAGCACGTCGCCACGGTCCGCTCCGAAGCCCGCCGAGTCCGCGACCGGCGGCAGCTGCGGCCCCGGACCGTGCGCGCCAAGATCGTGTCACTGCTGATGGTGCCCGTCGTCTCGCTCCTCGCCCTCTGGGGCTTCGCCACCGTCACCACCGCCCAGGACGTCGCCCGGCTGCGCCAGCTCCAGGACATCGAGGAGAACATCCGTGAGCCCGTCGGCCGGGCGGTCACCGCGCTCCAGGCCGAACGCCGGGCCGCCCTGCGTCGGCTCGCGGCACCCACCCCCGAGCGTGCCGCCGACCTCCAACAGCAGGCCGAGCTGACCGACGCCGCACTCGCCCGGCTCACTCTCGACGACACCCACACCGTCGCCGACGCGGGCGGCCTCCCCACCGCGGTGGCGACCCGCCTCGGACACCTCGTCTCAACCGCCCGCGAACTGCCCGCACTGCGCACCGCGGTCCTCGACGGCAGGGCCGGGTGGGACCGGACGTACGAGTGGTACACGACCGCCATCACCTCGGCGTTCGGCGTCAGCGGCGGGCTCACCGGCATCCAGGACCACGCCCCCGGATCCGACGCACGCGTCCTTCTCGAATTCGGCCGCGCCGCCGAAATGCTCGCCCGGGAGGACGCCTTGCTCTCCGCCGCCCGGACGGCCGGGACCTTCAGCGCGGAGCGGCTGAGGCTGTTCACCGGCGCCGTCGGGGCCCGACGCGCCCTCACCGAATCCGCCGTCGCCGATCTGCGCGCCCCCGAGCGTGCCGCCTGGCAGGGGCTCACCGGCCAGGGTGCCCACCAGGCACTCCAGACCGCCGAGGACCGGACCCTCTCCGCACCGTCAGGCCGCGGCGCCGCCGAGGCCGTACCCGCCACCTCGTGGGAGGCCGCCCACAGCGCCGTACGCACCGCGATGCACGACATCGAAACGGGTGCACGTCGCAGCGCAGCGGACCGCGCCGACCCCTTCGGCGAGGGCCTCCTCACCGCCGCGGCCGCCGCCGTGCTCCTCGGCCTCTCCGCAGTCGGCGCCTCCCTCGTCATCTCCGTACGCATCGGACGCGCGCTCGTCGTCGAACTCGTCACCCTCCGCAACACCGCCCTGGAGATCGCCCGGCACAAACTGCCCGGCGCCATGCACCGTCTCCGCTCCGGCGAAGAACTCGACGTGGACGCCGAGGCCCCGCCCGGCCCGGCCCCCACGGACGAGATCGCCGAGGTCGGCGAGGCTCTCTCCACCGTCCATCGGGCCGCGCTCAGCGCCGCGGCCGAACGAGCGGAACTCGCCGGCGGCATCTCGGGAGTCTTCGTGAACCTCGCCCGGCGCAGCCAGGTCCTCGTCCACCGGCAGCTCAAACTGCTCGACGGCATGGAGCGTCGCGCCGAGGACCCCGGCGAACTCGGTGACCTCTTCCGCCTCGACCACCTCACCACCCGCATGAGACGCCACGCCGAGAGCCTGATCATTCTCTCCGGTGCCGCCCCGGGCAGGGCCTGGCGGATGCCCGTACCGCTCACCAATGTCGTACGCGCCGCCGTGTCCGAAGTGGAGGACTACGCCCGCGTGGAGATACGCGGGCTCCCCGAGAGCGCCGTCGTCGGAGCGGCCGTCGCCGACCTCACTCACCTCCTCGCCGAGCTCGTCGAGAACGCCGCGCAGTTCTCCCCGCCCCACACCAAGGTCCGGGTCAGCGGGGAACCCGTCGGCAACGGCTATGCGCTCGAGATCGAGGACCGCGGCCTCGGGATGAGCCAGGAAGCCCTCGCCAAGGCCAACCGCCGTATCGAGGAGTCCGAGGCGCTCGATCTCTTCGACAGCGACCGGCTCGGGCTCTTCGTGGTGAGCAGGCTCTCCGCCCGCCACGACATCAGGGTGCGGCTGCGGACCTCGCCGTACGGGGGGACCACCGCCGTCGTCCTGATTCCCAAAGCACTGCTCCAGAGCGTGCTCCCCACTGCGGACGCTCCGTCGGAGACCGCCGCCCACGGCAGTACCGCGGCCGGCACGGCTCAGCTCCACGCGCACCACACCCCGGCCGTCGAGGAGTCGGCCCCCGTGAGCGCCCGTCCGGACCCGGACGAAGGCGGGCCGGACGCCGTCCAGGCGCCGCCGCCCGGAGTGATCGCCCTGCGGCTGCACGGGCGCCCGCATGCCGGGCAGCGGTCCGGGGCGCACGACGAACCGCGCACCCGCCCGCAACCGGGACCGTCGAGGCCCCATCCGTCCACGACCCCGGACTCCGCCTCCTCGTCTCCCTCGGTCCCCCCGGCGCCGCCCGGGCCACCGTCCCCCGTCCCGACCCCGGAAGAAGAGAGCGGGCTCCCGCGACGGGTCCGCCAGGCGAGCCTTGTGCCGCAACTGCGCGAGACCCCGCGTGCCGAGGCGCCGGACACGGCCGACCCCCCTTCGCGCCACAGCCTCGACCGGACCCCGGAACGGGTCAGGGACCTCATGGCCGCATACCGCGGGGGCTGGGCCCGGGGCGGCGGCGCCGCACCCGGCCGCCCCGGGGCCGGCAGTGCACCCAGCAGCACCCACAGCAGCGAAGGAGACCACGCATGATCGACCACGAGAGGGTCGCCCCGCACCACCGTTCAGGAGAGCTCGACTGGCTGCTCGACGATCTGGTGCTGCGGGCGACCGAGGTCCGGCACGCCGTCGTCCTCTCCAACGACGGCCTGCCCGTGGGCTGCTCGGGTGGCCTGACGCGCGAGGACGCCGAGCACCTCGCCGCCGTGGCCTCCGGATTCCACAGCCTTGCCAAGGGCGCGGGCCGCCACTTCCGGACCGGGGAGGTCCGCCAGACGATGGTCGAGATGGACGACGGCTTCCTCTTTGTGGCCGCCGCCGGAGAGGGGTCGTGCCTGGCCGTCCTCAGCTCCGTCACCGGGGACATCGGTCTGATCGCCTACGAGATGGCCCGCCTCGTCAAGCGGGTGGGGGACCATCTCGGCACTCCGCCGCGTACCTCCGCCACCCCGCCTGCGGCCGGCTGACCGGAGGGGAGTCCCGACCACCATGAACGATGCCGGCGACGGAGGCCAGGAAGTCCGGGGCAGCCGCTGGTACGACTCCGAAGCGGGCCCTCTCGTCCGCCCGTACGCGATGACCGGAGGCCGTACGCAGCCGGGTCCGGGTCACGTGCCCTTCGATCTCATCGCACTCGTCGATGTCGCCGCCGACGCGGCGGACCGCGCCGGGGAATCCCTCTTCGGCCCCGAGCACCGGGCCCTGCTCGCGCTCTGCCACGACGAGCCCCAGTCCGTCGCCGAACTCGCAGCGGGCGCGGACCTGCCCGTGGGCGTCGTCCGGGTCCTTCTGGGTGACCTCGTCGAGGCCGGTTATGTCACCGTCCGCCGGCCCGTGCCGCCCGCACAACTGCCCGACGCAAGGATCCTGCGGGAGGTGATCGACGGACTGAGGGCGCTGTAGCCGAAACGTACCCGGGGCCGGGCCGGGGCAGACTGATGAGCACACGACCGATCCGGACGCCGCACACGACCGATCCGGACGCCGACGTCGAGGAGCACCGTGCCTGTTCCGATCATCATCGACTGCGACCCCGGTCACGACGACGCCATCGCGATTCTCCTCGCCGCCGGGGATCCGGCGACCGAACTGCTTGCGATCACGACGGTCGCCGGTAACCAGGTGGTCGAGAAGACCACCCTGAACGCCCGCCGGATCTGCACTGCTGCCGGTATCACCGACGTCCCGATCGCCGCCGGCTGCGCGAAGCCCCTGGTCCAGCCGCTGTACGTCGCGGACGATGTGCACGGCGACTCGGGCATGGACGGTCCGAGCTTCGGCGAGCCCACCGTCGATGCCGTTCCCGAACATGCCGTCGACCTCATGTACCGGATCCTGTCCGCGCATCCGGAACCCGTCACCCTCGTCCCGACGGCCCCGCTGACCAACATCGCCCTGCTGCTCACGCGCCACCCCGACGTGGCCGCGCACGTTCGCGAGATCGTTCTCATGGGCGGGTCCACGGGCCGTGGAAACCGCACCCCGGCTGCCGAGTTCAACATGTTCGCCGATCCCGAAGCTGCCGACATCGTCTTCCGCAGCGGCCTGCCGGTGACGATGTGCGGGCTCAACGTCACCCACCAGGCGCTCGCCACGACCGATGTCGTCACCCGCTTCGAGGAACTCGGCACCGAACTCGGCCGCATCTGCGCCGAACTGCTCACCTATTTCTCGGCCACTTATCGAAGGCTGTGGGATTTCGAAGCCGCGCCGCTGCACGACCCGGTCGCGGTCGCACGTGTCGCCGACCCTTCGATCGTGCCCTGTGCCGATGCGAACGTGGCCGTCGAACTGCGCGGGCAGTACACACGTGGAGCCACGGTCGTGGATCTCCACCAGTATCTGGACCGGCCCGTCAACGCCCGGGTGGCGGTCGGTCTGGACGCCGAGAAGTACTGGGACCGGGTCATCGCGGCCGTCGGATCGCTCGGCGAACGGGAGGCGTGAGAGCGCGAGACACCGGCGACCCGGCGCCTCACCTCCGTGGGTGGCGTGGCTTCCTGCCGGGCCCGGACCTGCCCAAAATCCAGGCTCGAGGACCGCCGGGGTGCGAGATACTCGCCCATGAACCCTGCCCGACCATGATCGAGGAACCACTCCGTGCCCGACACGCCCCTGGACCGCGAACTCCCTGAAGGCCCCGCCACACATGGGAGACATGACTCCCGTGCACACGGATCGCCCGCCCGGGAACGGTCCGGCCTGCGGGCCGACTGCACGAACTGCTTCGGGCTCTGCTGCGTCGCGCTGCCCTTTGCGGCCTCGGCCGACTTCGCCGTCGACAAACCCGCGGGCCGTGCCTGCACCAACCTCGGGGACGACTTCCGCTGTGGCATCCACACCCGGCTCAGGCAGCGCGGTTTCTCCGGGTGCACCGTGTACGACTGCTTCGGCGCCGGCCAGAGGGTCTCGCAGGTCACCTTCGGCGGGCGGAGCTGGCGGGAGGCCCCGGAGACGGCGCACCAGATGTTCGACGTATTTCCGGTGATGAGGCAACTTCATGAACTCCTCCGGTATCTGACGGAGGCCCTGGCGCTACCCGCCGCGGCCCCTCTCCGATCCCGCACGCTCCGCCTCCTCGACGAGACCGAAACGCTTGCGGGCCAGGACGCCACCGCCCTCCTTCAGGTGGATGTGCCGGCCCATCGCGGGCAGGTCGGCGAACTGCTCCTCCGTGTGAGCGAGCTCGTGCGCGCCGAGGCAGGGCCCGGTCGCAGGAAGAACCGACGGGGCGCGGACCTCCTGGGGGCCCGGCTCGCCGGAGCGGACCTGCGGGGCGCCGATCTGCGCGGTGCGTGTCTCATCGCGGCCGATCTCACCGGTGCCGATATGCGCCTGTCCGACCTTCTCGGCGCCGACCTCCGGGACGCGGACCTCAGCGGCGCCGATCTCACCGGAAGCATCTTCCTCACCCAGCCGCAGCTCCAGCAGGCCAAGGGCGACGGGAGGACGAGGCTGCCGCGCACACTCACCCGTCCCGCGCACTGGTCCTGAGCCACGCCGAAGGCATGCACGGGCGCGACGCCCGGTGTCGTCCGGGCAGGGCGAACGGGCCTCGGCCACTGCCGGGGACCGAGGCTTTCGCGAATCGCGGGGTCGCTGTCGTTCTCGCTTTCCTGGCCGCTCCGCCGCCCACGGCGGAGCGGCCAGGAAGATCACGTACCAGGCCGCTCCCGGGTGCCGCGGACCCCTGGGCCCCATCGATCTGGCCGAGAGCCGTCCGTCGACCGCTCCTCCTGACGTCGTCCCAGCTCCAAGGGCATAGACACGCGATTCAGGGGTACGTGGCAGCCGTATCGGTTTGCACTCCGGCCGTCGGCAGGAGTGGCATCACGAAGCGGGGGGAGAGGGGCGCAGACCACCATGAACATCGCCTTCCTCATGGCGCCGGAGGGCGTCGAGCAGATCGAGCTCACCCGGCCCTGGCAGGCCGTCGCCGACGCCGGTGACACCCCCTTGCTGCTGTCTACGAAGCCCGGCCGTATCCAGGCCTTCAACCATCTCGACAAGGCCGACAGCTTCCCTGTCGACCTGGTCGTCCCGCGCGCCGCGACCGACTACGCCGGTCTTCTGCTGCCCGGAGGCGTGGCCAACCCCGACGCGCTGCGGATGGACGAGAAGGCCGTGGCGTTCGTCCGGGCCTTCTTCGACGAGGGCAAGCCGGTCGCCGCGATCTGCCATGCCCCATGGACCCTCGTCGAGGCAGATGTCCTGCGCGGCAGGGTGCTGACCTCATGGCCCAGTCTGCGGACCGACATTCGCAACGCGGGAGGCATCTGGGTCGACGAGCCGGTCCACGTGTGCCACGAAGGCCCGAACACACTGATCACCAGCCGCAGGCCGGACGATCTCGAGGCCTTCTGCTCGGCGTTCTCCGCCGAGTTCGCCAAGGTGTTCGCCGGGTCCGGCGCCGGACACTGACGCTGCACGACGCGGGCGGCGCCGCGATCCCGCCCTGTGCCGCGCCACCCGCCCGACGGCGACGTGGCCGTGAACATCTGGGATCCTGCACCGTCGCACCTGCGCCGCACGCCGTCCCACCTCTGCCTCACCCAGCCGCCATGTCTCGACGGCGCCAACGACGGGCCTCTCGCGGGACCGGGCAGAGCGTGCAGGGGTACGGGCGCCGCGCAACGGCCCCGCGGCCCGCGCATTCTCCTGTGCCTGCTCCGCGTCTCAGCGTACGACGACACGCTCCACCAGCAGCTTCACCGCCGCCGAGATCGCTTCCGCATCGATGCCGGAAGCATGCATCTGTTCCTCGGGTGTCGCCGAGGCCGGCATGTTGCGCACGGCCAGGCGCACCAGCCGCGGCACCGGACGCCCGTCCGCGAACGCGTCCGCGACGGCGTCGCCGATCCCGCCCTCCGGATGATGGTCCTCGACCGTGAGAAGGCACCCGGTCGCCCCGGCGGCCTCGTCGAGCGTGTCGGTGTCCACGGGCTTCACCGAGTACAGATCCACGACCCGGACCGGGATGCCGTCCTCGGCCAGTGCGTCCGCGGCGCGCAGCGCCTCGTGGACAGTCGCACCGACGGCGACGATCGTGGCCCGGTCGTGGTCGCTGCTGCGCAGCACCTTGCTGCCGCCGACCGGGAACTCCTCGTCGGGGTCGTAGATGACGGGCGTCTCGCCGCGCGTGGTCCGCAGATAACGGACTCCGTCCATGTCCGCCATGGCCGCCACCAGCTTGGCCGTCTGGTTGGCGTCGCACGGATAGAGGACCGTCGAACCGTGCACGGCACGGAACATGGCCAGATCCTCGAGCCCCATCTGGGACGGGCCGTCCTGGCCGATGGTCACGCCTGCGTGCGAGCCGACCACATTGATACCCGCCCGGCTCACCGACGCCATACGCACGAAGTCATGGGCGCGGGTCAGGAACGCCGCGAAGCTCGAGGCGTACGGCACCCAGCCGCGCGTCTGCAGCCCGACGGCGGCCGCAACGAGCTGCTGCTCCGCGATGTAGCACTCGAAGAACCGGTCCGGATGCTCCTTCTTGAAGTACTCCGCACGTGTCGAGTCCCCGACCTCACCGTCGAGGGCGACGATGTCGCCTCGCGCCGAGCCGAGGGCCGCCAGGGCCTGACCGTACGCGGTGCGGGTGGCCTGCTCGGTGCCGCGTTCGTACCGCGGCAGCTCCGGGTGGCCCATGTGCCGGCTCGGGACCCGCACGTGCGGCGGCGACTGGACCTCGGCGCGGATGAATCGCGGTCCGCCGAGCTCCTCGATCGCGGCGTCCGCGTCCGGCAGCGGCTTGCCGTGCTTGCCCTCCTGGTCCTCGACGGCGGCAACGCCCTTCCCCTTGCGGGTGGCGGCGATGACCGCGGTCGGGCGCTCGTCGGACGCGGCGGCCTCCGTGAGGGCCTTGTCGACCGCTTCGACGTCATGGCCGTCGACCTCGATCGTGTGCCAGCCGAAGGCCTTCAGCCGGTGGGCGTACGCGTCGAGGTCGTGTCCGTGGCGGGTGGGGCCGCGCTGTCCGAGCCGGTTGACGTCGATGATCAGTGTCAGATTGCCCAGCCGTTCGTACGCGGCGTGCTCGACCGCCTCCCAGACCGACCCCTCGGCCATCTCGCTGTCCCCGGACAGCACCCACACCCGGTACGGCATCCGGTCCAGATACTTGCCCGAGAGGGCCATGCCGACGCCCACCGGCAGACCCTGGCCCAGTGAGCCGGTGGCGACGTCCACCCAGGGCAGCCGCGGCGTGGGATGCCCCTCGAACCGGCTGCCGAGCCGTCGGAACGTCAGCAGTTCCTCGTCGTCGATCGCCCCCACCGCCTTGTACAGCGCGTACAGCAGGGGCGAGGCATGCCCTTTCGAGAGGACGAGACGGTCGTTCCCGGGATGCCCGGGGTTGTCGAAGTCGTAGCGCAGGTGGTTCGCCACGAGTACGGCCCCGATGTCGGCAGCCGACATCGACGACGTCGGGTGCCCCGACCCCGCCGCGTCGGCCGCCCGCACCGCGTCGACCCTCAGTTGCTGTCCCAGCTCGGCCAGTTCTTCGTACCGCATGTCACTCCTTGTTCGGGACAGTCGGGATGCGTGCGAGCTCGGGCGAGGCGGAGTCCAGGGGCACCGACCACGAGCGCACCAGACCGAGCTGGACCGCCTGGCGCGGCAGCGCCGCTTCCAGCAGCCAGTCGGCGGCCACCCGTACGCGATTGCCCGGCATGGCCGCGAGGTGGTACCCACGGGTGACCGCACCCGCCAGTGGCCCCGACAGCGGGATGCCCAGGGGATTCGCCGCTGCCTGCACCCCTCCGAGGTCCACGGCGAACCCGAGGTCGTGGTGTTGGTACGGGCGGGCTTCGCCGATGCCGAGCGAGGCGGCCACATTCCGCGCCGCGACGTCCCCCTGACGGCCGGCGTGCTGCGCGGTCATCGGGGTCAGCTCGAAGCCCCCACCCTGGCCGTCTCCGGAAAGGGGCCGGGTCAGGTCGGGCACGGCGGCGGCGTCCCCGCAGGCGAAGACCTCGGGACGGCCGGGCACGTTCAGCCGGGGTGTGACCCTCAGCCTGCCGCGCTCGACGGGCAGGCCGACTTCGGCGACGAGTGGATCGGGCCGTACCCCGACGCACCAGATGAGCGTCCGGGTCGCCACGAACTCGCCGTCGTCCAGCCACACCCCTGCCCGGGTGGCTTCCTTGACGGATGTGCCGGGACGCACCTCCACGCCCCGGCCGCGCAGTACGCGGTCCGCGGTGTCGGACAGCCGCCGGTCGAGCTCGGGAAGGACACGGGGAGCGGTGTCGAGGAGCAGCCAGCGCGGTTGCGTCCGTTGCCGCCGGCCGGCCCCGTGGGGTGCCCCCGGCCTGTTCAGCTGCGCATGCAACGCGTCGGTGAAGAGCTTGCCCTGCGCGGCGACCTCGGTCCCCGTGTAGCCCGCACCCACGACCACGAAGGTGCAGCGTGCCGAGGCTTCACCGGCGTCGTCCGCGCTGGCGGCGAGCTCCGTCTGCCGTGTGATGTGGTCCCGCAGGTAGAGGGCCTCCGGCATCCCCCGGAACCCGTGCGCGTAGTCGGCGACTCCGGGTACGGGCAGCAGTTTGTTCACGCTCCCGACCGCGAGCACGAGGCGGTCGTACATCAACTCGCCGTGCCCGCCCTCGGGATCCGTGTACTCCACGCGCCGTCCCGCGAGATCGACATGTGATGCCTCACCTAGCACCAGCCGGACCCGGGGAAGGGTGTGGACCAGCGACACGGTGATCCGCCTCGGCTCCAGGATTCCCGAGGCCACCTGTGGCAGCAGGGGCAGATACAGGGAGTAGTCCGTCGGATTGAGCAGAACGATCTCCGCCCTCTTCCCGGCGAGAATCCTGGAGAGCGTTCTTGCGGCCCGGTGACCGGCGAATCCGGCTCCGACGATCACGATCCGGGGGACCGGGCCCCTGATCTGCCCTCGGCCCTGATCATTCGCGGACCGAGGCCCTTCCTGCACAGGACGGGACGGCATGTTCCGGGACTGCACGTTCTCGGAGTGCGTGCCATGGGACCGCACGGTGAATCGCCTCCCGCGTGACCGTGATAGGGGCCTGCGATGAACGGGACGATTCGGGTGCCCGTCCGCAACCCCCCTAAACCAGGGTCCCTCCATCGAACTGTCGCGGCCATGCGAGTTTCGAATTCATCCGGACAGTTTTCAGGTATCGAACAGTCACATCACGCAAAAAATGATCTGAGGCCCCTGTTCGTGGTTCGGATTGCCATACTGCTCACGCCACACAGAACAGATGTACTGGTGTCGGACCCTCGCTGATGCCCCGCCCGCCCCCTGAGTCTCCGGGGACGACTCTGACCTGGGGTTTCCGCCTGGCGGCGCATATCCGATGAGAGAAGTGATCCATGGCTCCCGAGCTCTCCGGCAGCACCGGCGGAGAATCCTCCGCTCTTGCGATGAAAATACTGGTCGCCGGCGGATTCGGCGTCGGCAAGACCACTCTCGTCGGAGCGGTCAGCGAGATCCGGCCACTGCGCACCGAGGAGCGGCTCAGCGCGGCCGGCCGGTCGGTGGACGACACCGGGGGAGTGGAGCGCAAGACCACGACGACCGTGGCCATGGACTTCGGCCGCATCACCATCCGCTCGGGCCTGTCCCTCTACCTCTTCGGCACACCGGGCCAGGACCGCTTCTGGTTCCTGTGGGACGAGCTCTCCCAGGGTGCGCTCGGAGCCGTTGTCCTCGCCGACACACGCCGCCTGGAGGACAGCTTCCCCGCCGTCGACTACTTCGAGCACCGCGGCATCCCCTTCGTCGTCGCCGTCAACTGCTTTCCGGGGGCCCGCACATACGGTGCACACGAGGTCTCCCGTGCCCTTGACCTGGACCGTGGAACCCCGGTGGTGCTGTGCGACGCCCGCGACCGGGACTCGGGCAAGGAGGTGCTCGTCCGACTCGTCGAGTACGCAGGGCGGATGCACACGGCCCGGCTCCTCGACTCGGTCGGTCAGTAGTCCGATTGCAGACCGGGGCGGTCCGGTCGGGTTCGGTGTGGCTGTGCACTCCGCCACGCAGGCCCGGCCGGGGTGTCAGTGGGTACGGATACGGTCGGATCATGTCTGATGAACTGCGAGTCGGCGGCCCGGGTGACGAATCCGCCAGGGTGGACGAGTGGCTTTCCGATCCGGGGCTTCTGGTCTCGGCCGACCCGGGGCGCGTGTTGAGGGAGTTGGACGGGGCGCCCGATGCCCGGGCCGGGATCGTCGCGGCGGTCTACCGGGCATCTGCCGGTGTGCATCGGACGGTGGGGGCAGCCCTGCGCCGGCAGGTGCTGGCGTTGGACGCGGCCCGGCTGGGGGACCGGGATCTGGCCGCGTGGTTCGCGGCTGCGGATGTGCCTGGGGAGCCGCACTCCGCGTGGGTCGTGGACTGGGCCAGCGGTTCACTGGTGGACCGTCGGCTGCTGCGTTCCTTCACCGGCCACAGCGGCCCGGTGATGGCGGTGGCGACGGCTGTGGTCGACGGCAGGCCGGTCGCGGTCACAGGCAGCCGGGACAAGACGGTGCGCATATGGGACTTGGCGGCGGGCAGGCAGCTCCATGAACCGGTGACCGGCCGCACCGACCCCACGTCGTCGACAACGGCGGAGGTCCTGTCGGTGGCCACCGTGATGGCCGACGGGCGGGCCATGGCGTTCACGCTGAACACCGACGAGACGGTGCTGGTGTGGGACCTGCTCACCGGTTGCCCGGTCGCGGAATTCATCAGGGTGCTGGAGAGCACCACGCTCGACGGGCGTTGTGTCGTCCTCACTGTGGGAGCGGACCACGCGCTCCGGGTATGGGATCTGGCCACGGGCCACCAGGTCCGCGAATTCGCTTCGGTCGCAGACATCGCGACGCTGGACGGGCGTCGCGTCGTCCTCACCGGCGAAGCGGACCGGAGTGTGGATGTGTGGGACCTGGAAACCGGGCGCCGGGTCGGGGAATCCCTGCGGGTGGTGAGAACCGTCATGGTGCGTGGACGCCCGCTCGCGCTCACCTCCCAGCCGGGTCAGGTGCCGCGTCTGTGGGATTTGGCCACCGGCCATCAGGTCGAGACCACCCGGACCGACCCGGCCGAACTGATGCTGCCGGATGGTGAGGAGGAGGCGGACGTGTCCAGCGTGGCGGTCGTGGACGGGCGGGTCGTCGCCGTCCTCGTCGACCACGAAGGGATGCAATTCGTCGGGGACCTGGCCACCGCCCGCCCCAACGGTGCTTCCGTACGCGGGCAGTGGACCGCGGTGACGGGAGGGCGTCGCGTTGCCCTCACCATCGGTACGGACCGGACACTGCACATCTGGGATCTGACGGAGGACCATCAGCGCACGGACGGCATGCGCGTGATGCAGCGCATCGCCCCGAACGGGCAACCGCTCCCCCTCGCCACCGACATGGAGGAATCAGGCCTCTGGGATCTGATCACCAGTCGCAGGGACGGCCGGTCCCACACCGGCAGCGATGTCCGGACAGGTGCGGACGGAGCCGCGGAGACTGCGATGCTGGATGGGCGGAGGGTCGTTCTGACCGCGGAGCGGGACGGGACGGTAGGGGTACGGGACGCGGCCTCCGGGCTGCCGGTGGGCCAACCGCTGAAGGGCCATACCGATCGAGTGTGGGCCGTGGCCGCCGTAGGGACGGACGATCGCGCTCTCGCAGTGACCGCTGGTCTTGACCAGACGGTACGCGTGTGGGACGTCGCCGGGGGGCTGCAGGAGGGCGAACCGCTCACCGGCCACAGGGGCCAGGTATGGGACGTCGCCACCGTCGCCCTCGACGGAGTACCCGTTGCCGTCACCGCCGGTGCGGACCATACGGTCCGCATGTGGGACCTCGGCAGCACCCAGGGAACGGGCCAACCCCGCCCAGGGCATGCCGGATCCGTCCTGGCCATGTCGACGACCGTTCTCGACGGGCAGCCCGTCGCCGTCACGGCGGGTGCCGACCGAGCCGTGCGCGCCTGGGATCTGACCAGCGGTCGTCCGGTCGCCGGTTCCCTCATCGGCGTGGATGGCGAGGTGACTGCCATGACCACGGGGGTGGTCGACGGACGAGCCGTCGTCGTGACGGCCGGTCCGGACGCCGACATACACGTTCGGGACCTGGCCGGGGGCCAACACCTCCACGACCCCTTTCCCAGCCACCACAGCAAGGTGCTGGCCATGGCCGGCGCCGTTCTGGACGGTCGGCCCGTCGCCGTCACGGCGGGCTCGGACCGGACAGTGGGTGTGTGGGACCTCAGCAGCGGACGGCAGGTCGGCGAACCTCTCACCGGCCACTCAGGCAGGGTCACCGCCATCGCCACAGCCGTGCTCGAGGGGCGGCCCGTCGCGGTGACGGGAAGCTGGGACAAGTCCGTGCGGCTGTGGGACCTCGCCACCGGCCGGCAGATCGGCGAACCCCTGACCGGGCACTCCGACTGGGTGACATCCGTGACCACCACGGTGATGGACGGGCGGCCTTTCGCGGTCAGCAGGAGCCGGGACAGGACAGTGCGCCTGTGGGACCTCGCCGCCATGAGGCAAACCGGCAGTGCGCAGACACCCCCCACGAACTCGGGCCGAGCAGTGGCTGTCACCACCGTGGAAGGCCGGCCTCTCGTGGCCATCGGCCAGGAGCAGACGGTGCAGTTCTGGGATCTGGCCACAGGGGGCCAGGTCGTGTCCGATTATTTCTTCCCGCTGCCGATCAATGCGCTGGTCACGGCCCCGGAAGGTCGGCTGGTGGTGGGCTTCGGCCATGAGGTCGCAGTGCTGGCCCGCAGCTGACCCGCGGTTCGGACGGTTGATTCCGGCGGTGGGTGGTACGGCCGCGGCGGACCGTGCGCGACGGTGACCGCAGCCAGGTAGTGGCTGCGGCGAGTCGTAGCCTGCGTCCAGATACACGGTGACGGTGGAGGGGAGCGGGGGTGGCGCTCTGACCGAGGTTCCAGGAGCGGCGTACCTCGCATGCCGGCCGACAGGAGCGATCGATAGGCTCTGCCTGTGACGAACGAGGCCGTGGTCCAGCTTCCGGAAACCGATCACCGCCGTGTGTGGGACCGCTTCTACGCGGAGTTCGATTTCCGTCCCGGCATGACCCCATCGGCATGGCCGGCTGTCAAGGAACCCGCGGCCTCGGTCACATGGAGTCTGGCGTCGTTGGACGACGGCCCGGACGACAAGCGGCTCGACCGACTGGTCCTGGTGGTCGAGCAAGGACTGAGGGCATGCGTTCCTCCGCAGGGCAGGCTGTTCGCGCTCGACTGGCAGCACGCTTCGTTCCGGTTCTCCCCGCACCGTGTGGGAGGCCCTGGCCAGGAACGGTGGCCTTTAAGCCCGTATCCCGACGGCGACTACTACATCTTCCTGTCCGAGGACTTTCTGACGGGCAGCTTTGGGCACCCGTGGGAGGAGTCGCTGTGCCTGTTCGGGCAGGGACTACTCGACGTCGTAGCAGCGCAGGTTGACGAGATTCTGGGCACGCCGATACGCAGATCGGGTCGCCCTGTTCAGCGTCCGTAGCACCACGACGCGGTCATGAGCGGATGAGGATCCGGTCCGGAGAGGGTGCAGGGGCGGACAGCCGGAAACGGAA
This sequence comes from Streptomyces sp. NPDC043861, assembly GCF_056435905.1. Classification (NCBI taxonomy): domain Bacteria; kingdom Bacillati; phylum Actinomycetota; class Actinomycetes; order Kitasatosporales; family Streptomycetaceae; genus Streptomyces; species Streptomyces sp. NPDC043861. The sequence goes on from NZ_JBWKDP010000013.1 coordinate 248,203, forward strand.
ACTCCACCACGGTGCCCGACGAGGCCGGTTTCGACGAGTTGAGCAGCGCATGCCCCTCCAAGGGGCCGTCCCTCCACATCGTGCAGAGCCTTCAGCGCTGAGGTCCCGAGACGGGCCCTCAGCCCGGGAGCAACCTCACCGGGGCGTCGGGCAGCCTGGCCCACCAGTGGTCGTATCGGCCGTAGGCCCGGGGATCACGGTCGGCCAGCAGCATCGTCAACGACCGTGCCTCTGCGGCGAGTCCGTCCCATGCCTCGGGCGCGAGGTCATGAAAGGCCATCGCCTCGACGCCGCCGTCGACCGGGCGCCATACACCGGCGACGTAGCCGTCGACCAGAAGCGTCGGCAGCACATCGCCGTTGTTGCGGATCACCAGCGGGCGGTAGTCGTTGGGGATCACGCGGCTGCGGTCGGCATAGGCCAGCAGAATGCTGTCCCACATGGCCATCAGCCGGGGCGGTGCCGGGGTGTCCGCAGACGGGCGCTCGGCGCCGAGGACGTCGAACAGCGTCGTGCCGCCCGGCCCCTTGAGCTGCTCGACGACCCCGTCGAGCGCGCGCAGTGCCTCGCGGACCGGCGCCCGCTGCACCATGGCGAACTGCGCCACGTCCGCCACCGACGCCGGCCCGAACCCTTCGAGGTAGCGCACGACGAGGGTCCGCAGTGCCTCGGGATCCGTCTCCCGCCCCCCGGGCGCCGGTCCCTCGTGTGCCGCGACGTAGGACGGTCTGGTGCCGAACGACCACGGTCCGCCGGTCGGTGCGTGCAGCAGCGGGGCGTACGACCGCAGTCCCCACCACGCGCCGGCCTTCTTCTCGGCGCCGAGCCGCTCTTCGAGCCATGCCCCCATCTCGGGGACCGTCCGCGGTCGGTCGGCGAACGTCAAGAGCCCGGGCACCAGCGCTTCGGCATCCGCAGGGGTGAGCCCCGTCGCCGCGAAGCGGGAACCGAGCCGGGAGGCGTACAGCGTCGGCCGCATCGCTTCGCGGAAAACCCGGTAGTCATCGGCACCAATTGCATGGAGCGTGATCCGCATCAGTGTGGCCTTGACGACTGCACGGCCGGTGAAGGCGGCGTCCAGATCGGCCGGAGCGAAGCCCGTGAGCCGGTTCCACAGCGCCAGATACGGTGAGGCGGGCTGCTGTGCCTGCAACGCGACCACACGGCGGACCGCTTCGACGATGCTCAGCGGCTCGCGTCGCAGGAGCAGTTGGCGGCTGAGGGTCGCCCGGTTGAGTTCGCGCGCAGTGATCTCCACGACCGGGGATTGTGCCGTGGCCCGGCCCACGGCCGCCAGTGCCTGCCGGGTCCTGCCCCTCGGAGCGGGCCCGGCGAACCGCCTCCGTGGCCATGGGCCCCCGGACACGGCCACGCCGCGGACGGCTACTGCGCGACGGCGAGGACGAGGGCGGCCACTGCCAGACCCAGGTAGCCCGCGGGGAATACGACGAGGCGGTAGACGCGTCCGGGGAAGTGCGCGGCGACGGCGGCCATGAAGAAGAGCACGAGTCCCGCACCGGCGGCGATGCCGAGGAATCTGACACCCAGCAACCCGAGCAACAGACCCGCCGCCCCGGCGGTCTTCACCGCCCCCAGCCAGGGGAGCCAGGACTGCGGGATTCCCAGTTCAGCCATGTTGGCGACGATGAACGAGGCTCGTACGAAGTTCCCCATGGCACTCGCGGCGGTCGCCACGATTGCGACGACGGTGACGATCCCGTAGGCCGTGAACATCTGCCCTCCCCCTGACCGGACGCGTGGGATGCGTCGGTGAGCTGCTTTTCTCGCTGTCCTTGGACAAGCCTGACCAGGCCTCGATCCGGCGTCCAATGCCTTCTTCCATAGCCCGATGGCATGGATGCGGCACCCCGCCCGTTGTGCTGCTCGCCGCCGTCGAGGAGGGGAGCCCGACCCTGAGCGCAGTCAGTGATCGTTTCCCAGCGGTGCCGGCCGGGCGGATCACACACCGGAGGCGCCCGGCTCGGATCGACGCCCTTCGCGGGGCCCCGGAAGGGCATGAGCCTCGTCCGGCCCGGGCGCGCAGGCGGAGCGGCCGTTGTCCGTCGGCCGGAAGGGACCGGACGCGAGAGGAGTCGACATACCGGCCGACACCGTGTCAGGACCGGTGCGCCCGGGCGAGGATCCGGCCGACGACGGAGGAGCCCCGCACACCGCGCCCGTCCCCTGGGCACTGCTCCATGGCGCCGACCGGCCGGTCAGCCGGCCAAATTCGCCTGGGCGAGGACCTTCTCGATGCGCACCCGCACCACCAGCTCTCCGGGAACGCCGTTGCGCGCGCCGAATTCCTCGGCACGCTCCTCACCCATGTAACGAGCAGCGATCCTCGTCGCCCAGTGGCGCAACTCCGCCGGGTCCTCGTTCAGTTCCGCCCGTCCCCTGATCACCACGAACGAATAGGGAGGCCGGTCGTCGTCCACGCACAGTGCCACCCGTCCGTCCCGTGCCAGATTGCGGCCCTTCACGCTCTCCTTCGCCGTGTTCAGGACGATGTCGTCGCCGTCGAGGACGAACCAGACGGGTGCCACGTGCGGACTGCCGTCCACCCGTACGGTCGAGAGTTTCCCGGTGCGCGTCCCTTCGGAGACGAACGCCCGCCATTCCTCCTGCGTCATTGCTTTCACCATGTCCGCCATCTTCGGCGCCGACGCCCTCTCGGAGAAGGAGGCTCCCCGCTCTTGTGCGCCCCGGATGACTCCTTGCCCGGAACGGGCCGGTGAGGAAGGCTTACGCGAAGCAAGGGGAGCGGGAACACCTGAACGGGGAGGACCGGGAATGGCGCTGGACAAGGGACTCGACTGGCTTCTGGACGACCTGACGAAGCGGGTCGAGTACATACGGCATGCGCTCGTGCTTTCCAACGACGGTCTGGTCACCGGTGCCAGCACCGGCCTGGCACGGGAGGACGCCGAGCATCTCGCAGCCGTCTCGTCCGGACTGCACAGCCTCGCCAGGGGCTCGGGCCGGCACTTCAGGGCCGGCAGAGCACGTCAGACCATGGTCGAATTCGACGACGCGATGCTCTTCGTCACGGCTGCCGGCGACGGCAGCTGTCTGTGCGTGCTGAGCGCGGCCGAGGCCGATGTGGGCCAGGTCGCCTACGAGATGACCCTGCTGGTGAACCGTGTGGGCGAACACCTCGCGGTGGGTGCACGACAGCCGGGCCGTGCGACGCTCTCGGGATTCTGACTCGTGTCCGGTGCCCTGAGCCCCGTCCCGTTCGCCAATCCGTGTCCGGCGCGACCGAATCACCCTCCGGCTCACCACCCCACCGGCCTCCAAGACGCCTGACCTGCGTCGACATACCGGCCTACAGGGTTTTCCACAGGCCTGGGCAGGATGCCGTGCCCCCTCTACTCTCGTTACAGAGAGTGTTCATCACCTACGGGGAGTACGGGGGAAGCCGGCATGTCCAACACCAGCACGAGCAGGCCCGGGACCATGGCCGCGGCGCGGGCGGCGACGGCACTGGAGCTCAAGCGGGGCGAGTTCGACCTTGCGGTGCAGCTCGGTCACATCCGCACGACAGCGGCGAAGGCCCGGGGTGGGGCCAGGGTGTCCAAGGAGGAGATCGACCGACTGCGCGCAGTCGACGGATTTCCGGATGCCCTGCGCGAGCGCGTCCGTACCGTCGGCACCGCCGACGCGGCACGGCTCATCTCCACCACGCCCGGGCGCTTCACCGGACTGGCCAGGACGGGTCACTTCACGCCGGTCAGGTATTGCCTGAACCGCTATCGAGCAGTGGTCTGGCTCTATCTCGCCGCGGAGATCAGACGGTTCGCCGACGGACATCAGGACCTGCTCACCGGGAAGCTTCCGGCGGACCTTCGGGCCAGGCTCGAAGCCGGCGAGGACTGGCGCGCCCGCAACTGGCGAGGGCGCCGCCTCGGCGTCCTGCTGCGGCAGGCCCCGGGGCCCTGGGCGCGCGCATCGGCGTTCGCGTCGCTGCTCGATGCGGTCCAGGTGGCCGAGGTGGTGGAGGACCCGTACGAGCGGGCTCATCTGGATCGGCTCCGCCCCGAACCGCCCTCCGGGCGCACCGAGTCGCTTGCGGTCCGTGAGATCACGGACCGTCTGCTGCTTGCGGACGACCCGGACGAGATTCTGTGGCGCCGGATGAGTCTTGTCCTGGCCCTTGACGAGGCCCGCGCGGCCGGCCCGGCTCCCCGACCGGACGGCGCGTGGCGGCGGCTGCCCCGTCCCGGCCCCTCGGCCGAGACGCCGATCACCGGCACCGGCACGCATGCGGCAGCGGAGCCGGCGCAGGACGGCGTACCGGGTCTCACGGCACCCAGCGGGGGCAGTGACCACCGGCTGCGTCTGGGCGCGCCCCCCGACCGGGACGCCGCCGGCAGGGGGCCCGCCCTGTCCATGGACGGGGACCGGGGGCGACGCCGGCTCGACGAGGTGGAGTCAGCGGCACCGGCGCAGCCGTCGTACCCGCCGACTCCCTGCCGTCCGTGGTCCGTCCGCAACCAGAGTGCAAATCGGGCTAATGCCTACCACCGGTGATAGATTCGCTGAAGTGACACGACCGCATGCGTCGCGCAGCGACCGCGCGCCTGGTCTGCTTGCCGATGCCTACACGGCTACGGCCACCACGGACGAGCAGGGCTCCGTAACGGGGTGGAGTCCGGAAGCTGAACGCCTGCTCGGCTACTCCTCACGCGAAATGATGGGCCGGCCGGTCGTAGAGCTGCTCGAGCCGCCGGGTACGCATGACGCCTGGGAGAGTCTCACCCAGGGAAAGCTGCGCTGGGACGCGGCAGCGACACTGCGCCACGGCAATGGGCGTCAGCTGCTCGTACGACTCCTGGCACATCGTCGGACCACCGCAGCAGGGGACGCCGAGTGGTTCATCGTGTCGGCGGTTCTGCCCAAGGGGCGTCCGGACGCCAACGGTCTCTGGGAGCTGGCCTTCATGGAACTGCCGACTCCTCTGGCGATCTACGACACCGGCCTGCGCCTGGTCTGTGTGAACAAGGCCATGGAGCATGCTCTGGGCCTGGATCAGAACTGGATCCGCGGGCTGCGTGCGCCCGAGGTCCTGCCCGGCAATGAGAGTGAACGGACCGAGCAGGCCATGCGCACCGCCTTGAGCACCGGAAGGACGGAGAATCTGACCACGCTGCTCGATGTGCCGGGAAGGACCCGTAAGCACGCCTGGTCGGTCTCCCTGGCGCCCCTGAAGGACAGCTCCGGACTCATGCAGGGCATCTGCATGAGAGCGCACGACCTGACCGATGAGTACCAGGCACGACAGCGCCTTCAGCTCACCAATGAAGCCAGCAGGCGGATCGGCAGCACGCTTGATGTCCGGGTCACGGCGCAAGAGCTGGCGGACGTCGCCGTTCCGCAGCTTGCCGACTTCGTCAGCGTCGATCTGCTCACGTTCCTCGAACTCGGCGATGAACCCCCACCGACCGCGCCCACGGGTTCGATCACCCTGTACCGTGCCGCGCACCGGTCCGTTCTCGAAGAAATGCCCGAGGTCGTGGTTCCGGTGGGGGGCGAGGCGGTCTATCCGGAGCACTCGCCGCCGGCCGAGTCCATGGCTGCGGGCCGGTCGGCCATCTATGAGCTGAACGATTCCGCCATGGCGCGATGGGCGGCCCACGATCCGCTCCGGGCGGCACGCATCCGGACCGTGGGGACCCACTCGCTCATGCTCGTGCCCCTGCAGGCGCGTGGCGTGACTCTGGGAGTGGCGGCCTTCACACGCCACCGGCGACCCAAGCCGTTCACACAGGACGACCTGCTCCTGGCCGAGGAGATCACGGCACGGGCAGCGGTGTGCATCGACAACGCCCGTCGCTACGCCCGGGAGCGCGCCACCGCGCTCACTCTGCAGCGCAGCCTGCTTCCGCAGGCGGCCCCCGTCCAGAACGCCGTGGACATCGCTTCCCGCTATCTGCCCGCAGGCGGTAAGGCCGGAGTCGGCGGGGACTGGTTCGATGTGATCCCCCTGTCCGGCGCGAGAGTCGCCCTGGTCGTCGGTGACGTGGTCGGTCATGGGCTGCAGGCGTCCGCGACCATGGGCAGACTGCGCACCGCCGTGCGCACCCTGGCAGACATCGATCTGCCGCCCGACGAGCTGCTCACACATCTCGACGACCTGGTCACACGCGTGTCCGAGGACCGCCAGACGCAGACGGAGGCCGGCGTGGCCGAAGTCGGCGGCGACGTCGGCGCAACGTGCTTGTACGCCGTTTACGATCCGGTGTCCCGCCTGTGCAACCTGGCTCGCGCCGGCCACCCCGCGCCCGCACTGGTCACTCCCGGCGGACAGGTCGAGTTCCTCGACCTCCCTCCCGGGCCTCCCCTGGGCCTGGGAGGGTTCCCCTTCGAGGCGGTGGAGATCGAGCTGCCCGAGGGAAGTCTCCTGGGCCTGTACACCAATGGGCTCATCGATGTGCGCGACCGCGACGTCGACAGCCGGCAGGCCGCCCTGGCGCGTGCCCTTGCCGGCTCGTCCTCCTCACTGGAGGACATCTGCGACACGGTGCTCGAGACCCTCTTGTCGGGTCCTCCCGAGGACGACGTCGCCTTGCTGATAGCGCGTACGCGCGCACTGGACTCCGGCCAAGTGGCGACCTGGGACCTGCCCGTGGACCCCGCCATCGTCGCCCGAGCCCGTAAAGCGGCGTCCGACCAGCTTGCCGCGTGGGGCCTCGTCGAAGCCGTGTTCACCACCGAGCTGGTCGTCAGCGAGCTGGTGACCAATGCCATCCGCTACGGGTCGGAGCCCATCCAGCTGCGACTCATCCACGACCGCACCCTGATTTGCGAAGTCGCCGACGGAAGCAACACCGCTCCCCATCTGCGTCGTGCGAGGACCCTTGACGAGGGCGGGCGTGGCCTGATGCTGGTCGCGCAGCTGACCCAGCGCTGGGGAACACGCCAGACACGCACCGGAAAGACCATCTGGGCCGAGCAGCTCCACCCGGATGCCGAGCCCCCGCCGATCACTGATTTCGACGAGCTTTGACTGCATGCTCCGGAGTGCGGCAAGCCACCGGGCCCACCGACCCCTGGTGCGCGCGACGCGAGTGGCGCACACCAGGGGCGCGTCGAGTCCGGTGCGGACCAGCGGACCGGAGGAGCGTCGGCCGGTCGGAGCGGTGGCCCGGATCGGCCTCATCAGTCCCGTGCAGTCGTGGCGGACGACGTCCCCCGTGTCACGACGGTGCCCAGGGCCGAGGGCAGTGGGTACCAGTCCGCGGAGACCACGCTCGCATGCCGTCCGGCCAGCATGGAGACGCGGTCGCGGGCCTGTGCCTCGGTGGGGTTCGTACCGTCGATGGCCGGCGGTACGCTCGCCGCGCTCGTCATGACCACGAGGTAGTGGTTCCGGTCGTACCAGCCGGTGTCGATCGAGCCGCCCGCGTAGGTGGAGGCATCTCCGTCGAAGATGACGAACCAGGGGCGGATGGTGGTGTCCGAGTACCGCGCGCGAGGGTCGCCCGTCTGTGCCTTGATCACCGCCGGAAAGGCGCCTGCGTCCCGCAGCCGGCCGGCCGCGGCGAGTTTGCGGAGGTGCTGGGCGTACTCACGGTCGGTCCACAGCGTGTCGAACGGGTTGTCCTGCTCGACGGTGCCCGGGATCAGCTCGACCACGAACTTCCCGGCCATGTCTGAGCGGGCGGGCCAGCCCTGCGCCCGGACGGCGGTGTCCAGGTCGGTGTGAGAACCTGTGCCGGCGCGAGCACGACACCCAGTAACGCTGCTGCGACCGTGGGCACAGCCGTACGCGAAAGCTTCCTCATGGTCCCCTGCCTGCTGTGTCGGGAGTGGAGCAAATCGACGGCAGGTTAGGGAAGTCGGGTGAGCGGAGGGAAGGGTTCAGACGTCCTCGAGGAATTCCTCGATGATCCCGGGTGCAGCCGCGGTGGCCAAGGACGTCGCGGTCCGCGCTGCGAGGTCCGGTATGCGGTAGCCGTGATCACCCGCTGCCACGGCCGCGGTGACGGTGACCAGACCGGCCCGGCGGGCGAACGGGGAGGACGTGAACGTCCACGCCAGGATCGCGTCCCGCTCCAGCACCAGGGTGTCCCTGCTGAACGTCCCGGAACGCACCAGCAGATGACGGCCCCGCAGTGCATGGCCGAGGTTGCGGTAGGCGTCACGCGCAAGCATCCACACCACTGGAGCCGAGACCAGCGTGAACACCCAGGCGCAGTGCAGCAGAACAGGAGTGAGCAGCACGCCGAGAAGAGCCAGTACGGCCGCTACCGGAATCACGAACAGCAACATGCCGCGCATCATCCGACGGCGCAGCGCCACTCGAGGGTGAGCCGTGAACTCCAGGTTCTCGAACGGTGGTCGCGCGGTGCGCAGCGTGCCCGCCACGACCCGCAGCGCCTGCGCACGGGGCGCGGGCGGCAGCAGCGCGCTGCGCTTGCCGGCCTCCTCACTGTCGCCGAGTCCGCCCGCCACGGCGTGCACGCCGGCTCCGCCTGCCGCGCGCAGCAGCAACGGTTCACGGAGGATCACCCCGGGCAGACGGGCGCGTTCGATGGCCACCGAGCGTGTCGTGAACAGTCCGCGCCGCACGGCCAGCGTGCGGTCGTCGCGCCATTCGGTCCGCAGGTTCCACCAGTTCTCGGTGTACAGCGCGACCGCCCCGAGAGAACCGATGGCGACAACCACCAGCGTGGCGGCAGGAACGGTCAGCCACAGCGCGCTGCTGCCGAACTCGTCGAAGGCGCGCCGGACGAACCCCATGCGCCACAGCTCGATTCCGGCCGCGTCCAGGATCCGCTGGACCGTCCCCGCTGCCACCCCGACCCCGCCGATCACCCAGAAGGTGAGCGGGGCGTACCGAAGCCACCGTGGGTCGAACCGGGCCAGGACCGGATCCCCGACGGGATTCCCGGCAGCGGTGACTGCGAGCAGTGCCGTGCGCAGCCGCTGGGCCTCGTCCCGGGAAACCGCGTTCAGGGCGATGTCACCTCGACCCCCGTGCGAGGTGGTGGTGCCCGCGCGGACGACCATGAGGCCGAGAAGGCGGTGCAGCGGTGGGGCGGTCAGATCGACGCTGCGGATGCGCTCCAGCGGCACGGTACGCAGTCGTCGGCTGAACACTCCGGTGCGCAGGACGAGCGCGTTTCCGGTGATGCGGTAGTGCGTACGGCCCCATCTGACGCCCCCGCAGACTGTGACCACACCGAAAGCCATGGCGACGGCGGCGAGTGTGATCCACCCGCCGGCGCCGATCCGCCCGCCGGTGGCGAGCGCCGTGAGCCCGGCCGAGCAGAGGGGCGCCGCCAGCCAGCCGCACTGCACCAGCAGGGTGCGTGCATCGAGCCGGATCCAGGGACCGGTCGCGGTCCCCGCCTCTCTACGGGCCTTCACGCGGCATCTCCCGGAACCGCCTGGGCCGCCTCGCCGATACGGCGCGCCAACAGCCCGGCATCGGCCTCGGAGAGGCCGGAGATCCTGATGTCCCCTGCGGTGGAGGCGGTGGTGACCGTGAGCGTGACGAGTCCGTACCGCCTCTGGATCGGACCGCGCACGGTGTCGACGGTCTGCACCCGGGACAGGGGCGCTATCCGGTGCTTCTGCCACAGCCAGCCCTGGGCCGAATGGATCGCGTGCGTGCCGAGTTCCCACCCGTGCACCGCGCAGCGCAGGCGCGGCATGACCGTGGCGTAAGCGAGCGCGGGTGCGACGAGGGTGACTGTCAGCAGTGGCCCGAGCCACGGCAGTGCTCCGGCGAAGAAGAGCACACAGAGCGTCGCGAGCGTCAGTGCGAGGAGCAGCAGAGGACCGCTCACCGAAATCAGTGCCTGCACCGTCCACCAGCGCCGGGCGCGCGGATCGACCCCGAAGCGGGGTGGTCGCAGGAGCGGTGCCGTGGGCATGGGCATGGGCTGATCCCCGTTTCCAAGTCAACTGTATTGGATGGCGATAGGTTACAACGGTACGAGTGACTTGCAAAACCGACCCGGGGAGTGGAATCGGCATGCCGAAGAAGGTGGATCACGAGGAGAGACGCCAGGAGATCTCGGACGCGCTCTGGCGCATCGCGAGCACACGGGGCCTCGACGGAGTCAGCCTGCGCGACGTCGCTGCCGAGGCCGGTATCTCCCTGGGAAGGCTGCAGCACTACTTCCGGTCCAAGGACGAGATGCTCGTCTTTGCGCTCCGGCAGATCAGTCGTCTCGCCGACCGCCGTATCAGGGAACGCATCACGCTGGCCGCCGCGGGCCTGACGGAGGAGCCCCCACCCCGCTTCGTGCTGCGCGAGTCCCTGGCGGGAATGCTTCCCCTGGACGAAAAGAGCCGCGTCGGCCAACTCGTCGCCACGGCCTACTTCGCGCGAGCCGTTCACGACGAACGGCTCAGCTCCGAGGCGCAGGACGGCATCCCGGGGCTACGTGACTTCTTCGCGGGACTGCTGCGCAGGGCCGCCGAACGCGGCGAATTGCCCCCTGGCCTGAACGCCGACGACGAGGCGATGATCCTCATCAGCCTGGTCGACGGGCTGACGGCGTACACGCTGCTGAACGTCCAGTCGCCCGAGGAGGCCCTGCGGCTGCTGGATCGCCACCTGGACCGACTGTTCGGCACCGGCCTCTGAGGTTGGGCACCGGCGTCCGAAGGCGTGCCCGTGCCCCGGCGCGGCCGGCCCCCGCCCTCGGCCGCCGGTGCGGTGAGGGGAGGGGTGCACCACTCGTGTGGGCGGCGCTCACCCCGTCCACTGCCGGGAAGTTACTCCATGCCTGTGTTGTGGGAGTCACCCGAGTGCTCGCCCCTGGAGCCACGCCTGGGAGGCACCCCCGTTTGCACGAAGGCGGTCGCCCCGGCTCCCGGTCGGCTGGGGGCACGCCCGGCGGAGCCGGAGGAGTGCCCGCACTGCCCACGGCGGCCCGGGGCTCCATGCGCCCGGCTGCGCGGGCTTCCCGGCAGCATGGGCGGGGCGTCCTCATCGACCGCCGGACCCAGGTGCGCGAACGACTGGGCCGGCCCCGGGGCCGATGGTGCCGGAGTGGCGTGCGGCACATCGGCGGGGCCGCCGGCGGTTCGGGTGACCGGGACCGAAGAGCCCAGGATTCCGCTGCGGGTTCGGACTCCGGCGCAAGGGACTGTGTCCGCGGCTCCTGCGACGGAGGCGACGCTGTCTGCGGCGGCTGTTCATGCGGCGGCGCCCCGCCCGGGGCAACGACTCCCCCGAAGGCGGCTCGGTGGTGGTCCCGTCCGTGGTCGTGCCTTCGGGCAGCGTGCCTCCCGGCCCCTCGCTCCGGCCCTTCGCTCCGGCCCTTCGCGTGCGCGGCGCGAGCGGGCCGGGGACGATGGCGGCATGCTGCTGGCCCGCATCGCAGACGTGTCCCGGCAGGTTGCCGCCGAGCCGTCCCGTACCCGCAAGATCGCAGCGCTCGCGTCGCTGTTCGCGGACGCCCGGCCCCAGGAGGCCGCTGTCGTCATCTCCTATCTCTCCGGACGGCTCCCGCAAGGGCGGCTGGGCGTCGGCTGGAGCGTCCTCAAGGAGCGGGTGCGGCCGGCCGCGGAGCCTGCCCTGACCGTGGCCGAAACGGACGAGGCGCTCACCGCGCTCGCCCAGGTCGGGGGAGCCGGCGCCCAGGCCGAACGCAAGCGCCTGGTCGGGGAGCTGATGGGCGCTGCGACCGAGCCGGAGCAGGAGTTTCTGCTCCGGCTGCTGACGGGGGAGGTGCGTCAAGGAGCCCTGGACGCGGTCGCGCTCGAAGGTGTGGCCCGAGCGGCGGGCGCGCCCGCAGGCGAGGTGCGGCGTGCGGTCATGCTCGACGGCTCCCTGCCGCGCGTGGCGCAGGCCCTGCTCGCCGAGGGGCCGGGCGTCCTCACGGCCTTTCGGCTCCAGGTCGGCCGCCCGGTGCAGCCGATGCTTGCGCACACCGCCACGTCGGTCGCCGATGCCGTTCTGGCGCTCGGCGCCTGCTGCGTCGAGGAGAAACTCGACGGCGTCCGCATCCAGGTCCACCGCAGCGGCGACGAGGTCCGCATCCACACCCGTTCCCTCGACGACATCACCGGGCGGCTGCCCGACGTCGTCGAGGTCGTGAGGGATCTGCCGGGAGACGGGTTCATCCTCGACGGCGAGGTGATTGCGCTGGACCCGTCCGGCAGGCCCCTGCCGTTCCAGGACACCGCATCACGGGTGGGTTCCCGTACCGATGTGGCCGCGGCCACCGCCGCCCTGCCGCTCTCGCCGGTGTTCTTCGACATCCTTGCCGCGGACGCCGAGGACCTGCTCGATCTCCCGGGCCGTGACCGGCACGCCGTCCTCTCCGGCCTTGTCCCGGAGCCCATGCGGGTACGCCGGGTCGTCGTCGAGGATCCCGGATCCGAAGCGCAGCTGCGTGCCGCCGAGGCGTTTCTGTCGACCACCCTGGAGCGCGGCCATGAAGGCGTCATGGTCAAGGCGCTGGACGCGTCCTATGTCGCCGGGCGCCGCGGCCGCTCATGGCTGAAGGTGAAGCCCGTCCACACCCTCGACCTCGTGGTGCTGGCCGTCGAATGGGGTCATGGGCGCCGAACCGGTCTGCTGTCCAACCTCCATCTCGGCGCCCGTGCGGCCGACGGCACGTTCGTGATGCTGGGCAAGACGTTCAAGGGGCTCACGGACGCGATGCTGCGCTGGCAGACCGATCGACTGGGCGAGCTGGCCGTCTCCGACGACGGTTTCGTCGTTCGTGTGCGGCCGGTGCTGGTCGTCGAGATCGCGTACGACGGCCTCCAGCGCTCCACCCGCTACCCGGCGGGTGTCGCCCTGCGCTTCGCGCGGGTGGTGCGATACCGCCCGGACAAGACCGCGGGGCAGGCGGACACGATCGAGCAGGTCCTGGCTTCTGCGCGGGGCGCGGCATCCTGAGGGGTGCAGCACGATCCCGGGCCGTCGGGCGGGATGCAGCGGCACGGGCGGCGGAAGGCCCCGGCCGGTCGGGGGAGTCCGGCCGGGGCAGCTCTGGGTGAGTGCATGCGCACGACAGTGCCCATGTCGCACACATGTCTAGATGAACGATAAACCATCTGGGACGGTTTCGGTGAGCCGCCCGTGGGTGTCCCTTCGAGCGGGCCGACGTCGCGTCCGTCCAATGGGACGGACTTCACCGGTATGCGAGATGGTGGTCCGGGGGAGTCGAGCTGAACGGGACGAGTGCGGCGCTGCGGCGCCGCGGCCGACGGCCGGGCGTCGGCGCGGCTCCATCGTCGTGAGCCGCTCGAGATCGTGAGGCGTCCGTCCTTCGCGCAGCCTCCGGCAGGACTTTGACCTGACGTCAGAAGTCGGCCCGAACGGTCCCGTCGAGCCGGGCGACGGACTCCTGACCGTAGAGCTTCCGGTATGCGGTGCGGATCTGCTCGATGCTCCGGTCGCGACCACCGCCGGCCGCGGGGTACAGCAGGATCAGCTCGAAGGACCGCTCCCGCTCGATCGTGCCGGCGGCATCGCGCCACTGCCCCTGCCCCTCCTGCACGGTGAGTCCTTCGGGGAAGGCGGGTGTGACATACCGGTCGATGAATGCCCCGAACTGCCGGTCGGTGACCGCAGGCCCGCCGCCGGGCCGCTCCGTGCCGAAGAGCAGTCGCGTCTCCACGTACCGCTCGCTCGGCTGCGCGATGACGGCCGGCTCGCTTTCCAGGGCCGCGTGGGCGCTGGGCGCGCCTCCGGCGAGGACGACGGCGACGGCGGCGACGGCGAGATGAGTGCGGGAGGGCATGGCCGGCACGGGGGACTCCTCGGGGATGTGTTGCGGGAAGAGCGCCCACTCTCGCAGTGCGCCACCCTGCGCTTCCGTGATCGCCGGAGGCGACCGGAGGTTTCCTTCGATCAGGTGATCGTTCTCCACTCCCGGTGGGGTCGACGTCGCGAGGGCATCGGTGGCCGGGCCGGGCCGGACGGCCCGGCTCTGCGGTCTCCGCGGAGCGTTCAACTCCCGTCGGTGGCACGGGACTCGATGCGATAGCCGAACGGCAGGGTGCCGGGATCCAGGGCCGTCACTCCGCCGTCGACGGTGAGCGCCGCGCCATTGACGAACGACGCAGCGGGCGAGAGCAGCCAGGCGATCGCCTCGGCGACCTCGCGCGGCTGCCCTGGCCGCCGTGCGGGGATGAGCCGTGTTGCCTCTTCGTACGCCGCATCCTTGGCGTCCGTGGCACCGTTCCCGAGCCCCGCCTCCTCGGCGAAACGTGCCATGCGCCGGTCGGCCATCTCGGTCCTGATCCAGCTCGGGCACACCGTATTGGCCCGCACACCCTGCCCGCCGTAGTCCACCGCCACCGAACGGCACAGCTGGAGCAGCGCTGCCTTCGACGTCGCGTAGGCAGCGTTGGCCTGCCCGTTGCGCAGCGCGGAGACGGACGCGACCGCCACGACGGAACCACCCGTGCGCAGCAGCTGCGGCAGCGCGGCACGCAGCAGGAGGAACGGGCCCCTGACGTTGGTGAGCATCACGGTGTCCCAGTCCTCGTCCGACAGCTCCCCGACGGCACCCGCTCGTGCGACACCGGCATTGAGCACCAGTCCGTCGAGCCGCCCGTAGGCGGTCACGGCCGTGTCGACGAGGCCCTGGACCGCCCCGGGGTCGGTGGTGTCGGCGGGGTGGGCGAGTGCCCCGGTCTCCCGGGCGACCGCATGGAGCGGCTCGGGGCGTCGCCCTGAGACCACCACGTGGTGGCCCTCCGCGCGCAGTAGCCGTGCGGTGGCGGCCCCGATGCCCGTTCCTCCGCCGGTGATGATGAAAACTCCCTGGTCCGCCACGGTGGTTGTGCCTCCGAAGTGATCGGGTACATGAAGTGCGAGCCTATGCACCAGGACCCGGGAGCGGGGGAGGAGTTCAGTCCGCCCCGCCTCTGCGGACCTCCTCCAGTGACGTACGCATGATGCCGGTCGCACGGGTGAACCAGTCCGAGAGCACGGCGATCTCGTCGGGGGAGTAGTCCGCGAACAGCGCTGCGATTCGCAGATAGTTGGCCTCGTAGACCTCGAACAGGCGGCCCGCGGCGCTCACATCGGCGACGACACGTACCCGCCTGCGATCGCTCGGGTCGCTGCGACGGTGGGCGTAGCCCGCGCGTTCGAGCCGGGTGATGACCCCTGTGATCGCGCCTGTGGTGAGGTTCGCCCGCTGGGCCAGGTCGCCCGCGGTGAGGGTTTCCTGCCCCGCCTCCGCCTCCAGGATGAAGCCGAGGCAGGTCAGATCGGTGACGTTCAGTCCCAATCGCTGGGCGACGTCGTGCTGGGCGACGATGCCCAGCGCGATGAGGTGATCCATCTGGGCATGCGCCTGCTCCGCGGTGGCGCGGGGGCGCGCCTTGCCATCCACCGAGAGTTTCCCTTACTGTCTAAGTTACTTAGTTCGTGAGATAAGAATTCTCTGGCTCGAGCCTATCTCCGGCTCGTGGAAAGGAGAGTCATGAGCGCACACGGGGACGTCGACCTCGGCCACACCGTGGCGGGATGGACCGGCACCGCGATCTCGCTCGTAGGCCTGGGTGTCATGGGTATGTCCGTCATCGCGGTCTCGCTCCCGCTCGCCCTGCTCGGCGCGGCCGTCGTCGCCCTGGCGGGGCTCACCACATGGGCACTGCACCTGGCCGGCTGGGGCAAGCCGAGCGGGCCGCGCCCGCGGGCCGAATGGCCGTGGCGGGTGCGCGACCACTCCGCGAGGCGGGGGCATGCCGACTGCCTCGGCTGCCGAATGGCGGGCAGGCGCCCCGTCGAGGTCGCCGCTCCCGCACCGGTGGGCCGCGCCGAGCCCGTCGCCGCGCCCGTCACAACGTCATGAGCTGCGCCGCGGCGCTGCGGATGAGCATGTCGAGTGCCGCCGGATAAGCACTGACATTCATCTCCGCGACCAAGTGGGGTGCGGCGGGCGCGATATGGGGATGCGTGGTTGCGGGCAACCGGGCATAGGTGGCCTGCCATACGGCCTCGTCCGCCCGTCGGGCCGCCTCGGGCAACGCCAGAGCGGCCGCATCGAGTGCGGCGAAGGCCAGTGTCTGGTCGATGAAGCAGTGATAGACGCGCACCGCTTCGGGCGTGGGAAACCCCGCCCGGTGCAGCATTCCCAGGATGGTCTCGTCCGACGCTATCTCATGGGCCCGTCCGGAGACGCGGCTCGCCGTCAGCACCGCGGCCTGCGGATGAGCGAGATACGCGGCGTGAATGCGCAGGCCCAGTTCTCGCAGGTCGGCCTGCCAGTCCTGCGACGCGGACCAGCCCCGCAGCGCCCGGCCGATCAGTTCGTCCCCGACGGCAAGCGTCAGTTCGTCCATACCCCGGAAGTACCGGTAGAGCGTACTCGGGTCGGCGCCCAGCGCCGTCCCGAGGCGACGCGCGGTGAGGCCGGCACCGCCGTGCTCGCGCAGCATGCGCAGCGCCGTCTCCACGATCAGCTGCTCCGAGAGCACCACGCCGCCCTTGGTCGGACGGCGGCGGCGCCGCTGGTGCTCGCGCACCACCTTCTTCGGCATCGATCCACCCCTCCTTGCCCTCACCCTCGGTCACCCTTATGCCAACGCCATTGACCGTATCAGCGCCCCCTGCGTTTCATCGAGGCCCGGGGCGATGCCTCGGGCAGACTTCGGGCAGAGGGAAAGGACCTGGCTATGCGCGTATTGCTGATCGGCGCCGGTGGGGTGGGCACGGCCATCACCCGTATCGCCGCCCGCCGCGGATTCTTCGAACGGATGATCGTTGCCGACTACAACGAGTCACGTGCCCAAGCAGCCGTGACCGCCGTCACCACCGCTGAGGAGGAAGCACGCCCCCAGGGCGAGGACCGGTTCGCCGCTGCCCGTATCGACGCATCGGACGAATCGGCGGTCAGGGAACTCCTCCTGCGCGAACGCTGCGACGTGCTGGTCAATGCGACCGACCCGCGCTTCGTCATGCCGCTCTTCCGTGCCGCGCTCGCCGCCGGCGCCCACTACCTCGACATGGCCATGTCCCTGTCCCGGCCGCATGCCGAGCGGCCCTACGAGGAATGCGGGGTCAAGCTGGGAGACGAGCAGTTCGCCCTGGCGGACCAGTGGGAGAAGTCCGGTCGGCTCGCCCTCGTCGGCATGGGCGTGGAACCGGGCCTCTCCGACGTCTTCGCGCGGTACGCCGCCGACCGGCTCTTCGACTCCATCGAGGAGATCGGGGTCCGCGACGGCGCCAACCTCACCGTCGAGGGCTACGACTTCGCGCCCTCGTTCAACATCTGGACCACGATCGAGGAATGCCTCAATCCACCGGTGATCTTCGAGAAGGACCGCGGCTGGTTCACCACACCGCCCTTCACCGAGCCGGAGGTGTTCGACTTCCCCGAAGGCATCGGCCCGGTCGAGTGCGTCAACGTCGAGCACGAGGAAGTCCTGCTGATCCCGCGCTGGGTCGACGCGGATCGCGTCACCTTCAAGTACGGACTGGGCGGGGACTTCATCAACACGCTGCGCGTCCTGCACCAGGTGGGCCTGGACCGCACCGATCCCGTCACCGTTCCCGGTCCCGAAGGACCGGTGCAGGTCTCGCCCCGCGATGTCGTCGCGGCCTGTCTGCCCGACCCCGCCATGCTGGGCGACCGGATGCACGGCAAGACCTGCGCGGGTACCTGGATCAAGGGGAGCAAGGACGGCAAGCCCCGCGAGGTGTACCTGTACCACGTCGTCGACAACGAGTGGTCGATGAAGGAGTACGACTCCCAGGCCGTGGTCTGGCAGACCGCAGTGAACCCTGTCGTCGCCCTGGAACTCGTCGCGCGCGGGGACTGGACGGGCGCGGGGGTGCTGGGCCCGGAAGCCTTCGAACCCCAGCCGTTCCTCGACCTCCTCACGGAGTACGGCTCTCCGTGGGGGATGCGCGAGGGCTGACCGGTCGCGTCAGCCGTCCGGGCATGCAGCGGGCGTGTGCCGACCACGACGACCTCGGTCGTCCGTCGGTCGGTGCGCGCCCGCCGTGGTCGGCGCCGGCCGGCGGCGTCCTGCATCTCCTTCGTGCCACCGGTCGGAGTGCGCCGGAGACGGAGGCCGCCGCGGCGGGGGCACCGCACCGCACTCGCACGTGCCGCCGCACCCGCACGTGCCGCCGCACCCGCACGTGCCGCCGCGTCCGCGCCGTCGTGGCGCGGGCGCGCCGGAAGCCTCGTAGATTGATCAGACAACGGGGAAAGGACCATGGGAACGGCAGGCGCGTGATGGCATGACTATCGACTACGCAACGCTGTTCGCCGCCACGCCCAGTCCCTATCTGGTCCTGGACACACGTTTCGTGATCGTTGATGTCAACCGTGCCTACCTCGATGCGACCCTGCGTACGCGAGAGGACCTCATCGGGCAGTTCGTCTTCGACGCCTTCCCGGACAATCCCGCCGATCCCGAGGCCGACGGGGTTTCGAATCTCGACGTCTCGCTGCATCGGGTCCTGGACACGCGCAAGCCCGACTCGATGGCGCTGCAGAGGTACGACATTCCCCTCGTGGACCGGCCCGGTGCTTTCGAGGAGCGGTGGTGGTCCACGATCAACACCCCGGTCGTCGCAGCGGACGGTGACATCGCATGGATCATCCACCGGGTCGAGGACGTGACCGCTTTCATCCTGGCCCGCCACCAGGGCACGAGCCCCAGCGAGCGGGAGGTGGAGATGGAGGCCGAGCTCTATGCGCGGGCACGTGAGCTTCAGCGGCTCAACGAGGAACTGCGCCACGCCCATGCCCGCGAACGCCAGGTGGCGCTCACTCTCCAGGAAGCGATGCTCCATGCACCGGACCTGGTCAAGCACCAGGACATCGCGGTGCGCTATCTGCCCGCCATCGGATCACTGAACGTCTGCGGCGACTGGTACGACATCGCCGACCTCCCCGACGGGCGCTTCGCGGTGGCGGTCGGCGACGTCGTGGGCCATGGGCTCGAGGCGGCAACCGTCATGGGGATGCTGCGCAGCGCCCTGAGCGCTGCGACACGCGCGGTGGAAGGGCCGGCGCAGGCGCTCGAGGTCCTGGGTCTGTACGCACGATCCGTGGAAGGCGCGTTGGCCGCCACCGCGGCCCAGGTGGTGGTCGACACCAGCCGGCATCTGATCACCTACAGCAGTGCCGGCCACCCACCGCCCGTCCTGCTGCACCGCGACGGGACCTGGGAGCTCCTGGACCAGGCCACCGATCCACCGCTCGGTGCACGGCCCGCCCATGTGCCCCGCCCGCAGATCAGCCGCCCCTACACCGCGGACGCGGCGCTGGTCCTCTACACCGACGGACTCATCGAACGCCGGGGCGAGGACATCGACACCGGTCTCGCCCGACTCACCGCCGCCCTGTCGGTGCACCACCGGCTGGGTGCGGAAAGGCTCGCGGACTCGGTGCTGGCGGAACTGGGCGTCAGCAGCGGCGCCCACGACGACATCGCCCTTGTCATCGTGCGTCTGTGACGTGCCCCGCGGCGGTGCTCCCGCTGTTGCGCGCGTCTGACGGCAGGCGGATTCTGGACGTGATGAAGTGGGCCGGTGGGGCGCCATGAGCGCAGGGAAGACAGCCGGGAACGGCGATTTCCGGGGCCCCCTGGACGTCACCAGGGCCGCCACGGTGGTGCTCGACAGCCGGGACGCCGTCATCGGCTGGAGTGCCGGGGCGCAGAGTCTGCTCGGTTACCGGCCGCACGAGATCATCGGACGGCCTCTCGGCACTATTCTGAGACCCGCACCTGAGCCTTCGCCCGCACCCGCACTCGTCGGTCCCTCGGGCCCGCCGCCCTCGTCACCGCTGGAGGGGAGCGACGTACGCATCGCCGAGCACCGGGACGGCCACCGCCTGGAGCTCGTGACCGTCGTCTGTCCGCTGTCCGGCCAGGGACCCGCCGAACGTGTCCTCGTGGCGGCGGAGCGCGAAGGGCTCATCCTGTGGGAGTCCCGGCTCGCCATGCTGCACGGTCTGGCCACGCAGTCTCCCGTCGGCCTTGCCATCCATGACACCGACCTTCGCCTGACCTGGTGCAATGCTGCATACGAGGAAGAGATCGGGCTGCCGTTCGACGCGTTCCGCGGCAAGCGGGGCTCGGAGCTGTATCCCGAGGGCAGGTTTGTGACACCGGGATACCCGCAGACCCTCGACGCCGTCCTGAGGCATGTACTGGAGACCGGTGAACCCTTCCTCGACCTGCACTTCCGGGGAGAGCAGCCCAGTGACCCAGGAACCGAGCACCTGTGGTCCTGTTCCTACTACCGGTTGCAGGACCCCGACGGTTATGTCTTCGGCATCTGCGAGGACGCCTTCGACATCTCCGAGCGCTACGAGGCACAGCGGCAACTGAACCTGCTGGTGGAAGCCGGGCGTCAGGTCGGCACCACGCTGGACGTCATCGTCACCACCGAGGAACTGGCCGAGGTGGCCGTCCCCCGGTTCGCCGACATCGTCGAGGTCGACGTCGCCGCCGCGGTGCTGGAGGGGGAAGCACCCGGCGCCCCCGGAACGGCAGGCACCGAACTGATCCGCACTGCGGGCCGCTGGGCGACGGGTGACGGGAGGGCAGAGGCGGCCGGACCGCGGTTTCATCCGTCGCGTCCCGTCGTCTACCCGCCCGGCTCCCCCCAGTACCGCAGCTTGTCCTCCGGGGGCCTCGTCCGGGACGAGGACACCCTGGTCGTGCCGTTGCGGGCCGGGGGCAACGCCCTGGGTCTGGTCACCTTCGTGCGCGGCAACAGGCCGGGAATCTTCGACAGCGGAGCCGTCGCACTGGCGGACGAGCTGGTGGCGCGGGCAGCGGTGTGCATCGACAACGCCCGGAGGTTCACTCGCGAGAGCGCGGCGGCACTGGCCCTCCAGCGTCAGCTCCTTCCCCGGCACCTTCCGCCGAACTCGGCGGTGGACATGGCCCATCGCTATCTGCCGACGGACGACGTGACCGGTGTGGGGGGAGACTGGTACGACGTCATCCCCCTGTCCGGCACGCGCGTCGGGCTCGTGGTCGGGGATGTCGTCGGCCACGGCCTCCACGCCGCCGCCACCATGGGCCGCCTGCGCACGACCGTGCGAGCTCTCGCGCCCATGGACATACCTCCGGACGAGTTGCTCAAGCGCCTCGACGACCTGGTGGGGCAGGCGGCGGAGGACCGCGAGGGCGCCCCCTGCGGCGACGGCGACGGCGACGACGTGGCCACCGGCTCCACCTGTCTGTATGTCGTCTACGACCCGACGTCGCGGGGCTGCACCATGGCCCGCGCCGGCCATGTGCCGCCCGCGATCGTGTTCCCCGACGGTCGTGTCACCTTCCCCGACCTGCCCCCCGGTCCGCCGCTCGGACTGGGCGGGCTGCCGTTCGAGTCCGTGGAGATCGAGCTTCCGGTGGGCAGCCTGGTGGCGTTGTTCACCGACGGTCTGGTGGAGTCCCGGGACAGGGAGATCGACGAGGGGCTGGAGGCTCTGCGTACCGTCCTCGGTGACGACCGGGGCTCCCTCGAGGACCTGTGCGACCGCCTCGTCTCCGATCTGCTGCCCGGCGGCACGACCACCGACGACACCGCCCTGCTGCTCGTGCGCACGCGTGAGCTCGACA
Source organism: Streptomyces sp. NPDC043861 (assembly GCF_056435905.1). Taxonomy (NCBI): domain Bacteria; kingdom Bacillati; phylum Actinomycetota; class Actinomycetes; order Kitasatosporales; family Streptomycetaceae; genus Streptomyces; species Streptomyces sp. NPDC043861. Next base: position 269,728 of record NZ_JBWKDP010000013.1, read on the forward strand.
GGAACAGGGTCGCCACCTGGAACCTGCCGGTCGAACCCGTCGCAGCGAGCAACGGCCGGGAGCTGGCCGCCGGAAGGTTGCGCGACTGGGGACTCGAGGAACTGGTGTTCTCCACCGAACTGATCGTCAGCGAACTGGTCACCAACGCCGTGAAGCACGCCGAAGGCCCGCTGAACCTCCGCCTCATCCATGACAGCACCCTTGTCTGCGAGGTCTCGGACGGAGGCCACACCTCCCCCCACCTCCACCACGCCGCGGACGACGACGAAGGCGGGCGCGGACTGTTCATCGTCGCTCAGCTCGTCCAGCGATGGGGGACGCGTTACAGCCCCTCGGGCAAGACCATCTGGACGGAACAGGCGCTGCCGCGGCCCGATGACCCAGCGGCCCTTCCGGTGTGAGCCCCTGTCCGCAGGGCGGGGCTGGGCACGCACGCACACGTGGCCCGGCAGGCCGTACCGTCGCCTCCCCCGATGGTGACATGATGTCACCCACACAGCTGTGCACGGCCGACCGGGGGAGCGGCTGTCCACAGGACGGACATCGGCGTCGCTGCCGGGACGACCTTCGTGTTCCTCGGCCCGTCAGCGTGAGGGCGAGCACTGGAGGTGCCGGGCGAAGAACGCGACCACGTGGTTGCGCACCAGGGGCACCGACCGTGCCGGATCGATGGTGCCCGTCAGGCTGTTCCGGTCGGCTGCGGTGATGAGTCCGGCGGCCTGAAGCTGCGGCGCCATGGAGGCGAAGTCGGTGAACACCCAGTGCGTGGCGCCGTACAGCCGCTGCCTGCGAGAGCATCCACGCGGATGCGACATCATCGCCGACCAGGAACGCTCCAGCTCTGGGCGATGTGTGAACCCGTCGGTGTCCACCAGGAGCAGTGGCCTGTCCACCCCGTGCCGGGCGACCGGGAACAGTTCGCCCTCCCGGCCGGGCGTCGTCGACGGATGGTCCAGATAGCCCTCCAGATTGATCGCCGCGCCGATGCGGTGGTCCTCGTACATCACCTCCGCCGCGGTGGTGCCCCCTGCCGAGTGTCCGTAGACGCCGATGTGCCGCAGGTCCAGGGCGCGGCCGAGGTCCTCCGGTACTGCGCGACCGAACGCATCGGGATTCCGGCCTGCCGCCAGTTCCCCCAACTGGTCCAGCACGAACCGGATGTCCGCCACCCGGGCGCCGATCGCGGTACGGAAGAGGCTCGGATCGGTACGGGGGTCCTTCCGGAAGACGGTGGGGCGGATGTTCTCTTTCCGGTACGTCGTCGTGCCGGGGAACTCGACCTCCCCCGCATCTCCGGGGTGGTCGACGGTCACCACCACGAAGCCGCGGCCGGCCAGCTCCTCGGCGACGCCGGTTCCCAGGGTCCGCGGGTCGCCACCTCCCGGGCTGTACAGCACCACCGGCCGCCGCACCGGCTGCGCGGGCGCCCCCTGATGTGCATGCGTCAACGTGGCCGCCCAGTTCACACCCGCCCTGGGGAGCTGCCGGTGGGGGAGGTTGACGTCGAGCTGTCCGAACAGCTCCGCAGCATCCCGTGTCATCTGGGGTGCGACCGGGTAACCGCGGACGGAGCGGGCCGGGTAGAACACCGTCACCATCACTTCCCGTACGGGCAGTTCGGGGTCCCACGGATCGCGCCTGGAACGGTCGGCCAGACAGAGCGTGGTGAGTCCGATCCGGTGCGGTCCGCTCGGCGCGGGCAGCCGCAGGGCGACATCGTCAGCTGCTCGTGCCGGCATGGGGGCGAGGCCGCCGCTGATCACCATCGCAGCAGTCGCCACAGCCGACTTGGTGAACGTTCGCCGGTCCACTCCGGTGGTACGCCCCCCGACGGGGGTCTCGCCCTCGGAACCGTTCTGCGGACCGCCACCCGGTCCCTGCGCGCCGATGCGCTCACCGTCACCCATCGTCCTGCGGAACATGGTTCCCCCTCGAGTCCTTGTGATCTCGGTCGTTGCGCCTTCCGGCGGCCCTGCGTGAATGCGGGGCATGACGTGCATGCTGGCGCCGGGTGGGGTGGCCGGGCGATGGTTCAGGCCCAGCCCGAAACGATGGCGCGGAAGAGCAGGGGAGAGTAGTGATCCGGATTCATTTCACGGCTTCCGACTTCGCCAGGGTCAGGTTCGCGCCCAGGCCCGCTCCGCTGCAGGAGCTGAACACGGCGTTCATGAAGATGTTCCACGACGACGACGCACTGCTCTTCGGCCGTTGGAGACGGCGGCTGTTCCGGTCGCTGCCTGCCGCGGTCGGGGCGCTGAGGGACCTGGTTCCCGCCGAGAAGGCCCCCGGGTTCATCGACGTGTTCAGCGACAGCCTGGACGAAGGGCTGGACACCGTGCGTGCATGCCCGGACCTCGTCCGGTCCGAGATGGAACGCGTGTACGCCGGGACTCGGGCGCCGGCACCACAGTGGATCCGCGATCTGCACCGCGGGGACAGCGGCGCCTGGCAGCTTCTGCGCCGTGCGCAGCAAGCGGCGTTCGACACCGTGCTGCGCCCCGTGTGGCCCCTGGTGCAGGACCTGCACCGGACCGAGTTCACCCGGCATGCGCTCACCGTGGCCGAACACGGCATCGGCGCCGCGCTGACCGTCCTCGTCCCGGGCACCCGGCTGCACAACGACATCTGGGCGTGGGAGGAGCCGGGCGAGCGTGACATCGAGCTGCGTGGCCGAGGGCTGGTGCTCCAGCCCACCTTCCACTGGACGGGCCGTCCCCTCGTCGCCGATCTGCCCGGGCGCCCCCTCTTCCTGACCTATCCGGCCGGTCCGGGCATGCCCCTCCTGCCGGCCGTGGTCGACAGCACGGAGAGCGCACTTGCCGCGGTGCTCGGACGGACGCGCCTCGACATCCTGCTCCTGCTCGCCGACGAGCACAGCACCAGTCGCCTCGCGCGGCGGCTGGGGGTGAGCAACGCCACCGCCTCTGCTCATGCGACCGCGTTGCGCGGCGCCGGCCTGATCACCACGGTCCGAGCCGGCCGGTCGGTCCTGCACCGGCGCACCGCGATGGCCGACCTGCTCGTCCAGCGGCGCAACGGAACGCCGCGCACGGTGGCTTGACGCCGCAGCCGGTCGACGCCCCCTGCTGCCGGCGACGACGGAAAGCGTTCGGCCCGGATCAGCGGGGTGAGAAGGGGAGCGCGGCTATCACGCCGGCCAGTGCGGGCGGTGGGGCCGGATCACCGGTCACGACCTCGTGGCCGGCAAAGATGATCGCGTACACACGCCCGTCGGGGATCGGCTCGCCCATCGACCTCCGGGGGAGGCTCGGGAAATCCGCCTCCGCGAGAGCCTTGCGGAGCAGATCGAGCTCGGACGCCTTCATACGGCCCGTTTCGTCAGACCGACCGCGCTCCACACGCCTGTAGGTTCCGTCGCCGCTGACGATGACGCTCTCGTGGCGTCCGTCGATGCCGCCCGTCATCGTCGCTGCGACCAGCTGTTCGTCCTTACCGGTGGGCACACCGGTCGGGGCAGCGGGCGAGCTGCTCGTCGGTTCGCCCCGCGTCGCTCCGGCACTCGACGCGGGCGCCGACGAAGTCGCCGGAGTCGACGGCGGGGACGACGATGCGCGCGTGGCGGGCACGCTGCGTGTGGATTCGCCGGATCCCCCGGTGCCCTGACCGGTGCACCCCGATACGAGCAGAGCCGCGGCCAGCAGCACGATGGCACCCGAGAACCGTCTCATTTGCCCCACCCGTCATCCTGACCCCGCCGAGGGCGCTCGCCGCTCGTCCCTTTGAGGATGCCCGAGCGTGCGCCGACAGGGGAGGGGGCGTGGTGCCGTCGGGCCTGCAGATGATGGGGGCGTGGTGCCGTCCGGCCGGCAGATGATCCTGCCGAAACCGGTTCCGGGGCTCCCGGCCGGGTCCCGGAACCGGATCTCTGCGCCCTGCGTCCCCGTCCGCGGGGGATCCGTCGCGAGGGAAAGCGAAGAAGGCTGCGGCCATGGGCACACCCGCTGTGATGTTCCGGAGGCTGCGGGCCGGCCGGAGCGGTCGAGCGGACGAAGGGCAGGGACCGGCACCGTCCCGATGGACACGCGGGCGTGCGCTGGCACTGATGGCCGTGCTCGATGCCTGCCTGTTGGCCTTCCACCCCGCTGTGCCCAATACCGTCGGTCGGTTGGGCAGCCTCCTGGAGACGTTTCTCCCCTGGCTGGGGCTTGCCGTTCCGGTCCTGGCCGGTTCCGCTCTGAAACGCCGTTCGGCAGTGGCACTGATCGCTCTGCTGCTTCCCGCTCTCACCTGGACGGGCCTCTTCGGCGGACCACTGCTGCCCGGCCGGAGTCCGACGCACGACATCACGGTCGTCCAGCACAACGTCAGTGACGAGAACTCCGATCGAGCAGGCACGGCCAGTGCTCTGAAGGAGGCCGGGGCGGACCTCATCGCCCTGGAGGAGCTGACATCCTCAGCCGTGCCAGCCTTCTCGGCGGCGCTGGCCCGGCACCATCCGCACCATGCGGTGGTGGGCACGGTCGGGCTCTGGTCGAAGTACCCGCTCACCGATGTGCGTCCGGTGGACATCAGGCCGGAGGGGATCGCGGACGACTGGAGCCGCGGACTCAGGGCCACCGCGCGGACACCGCTGGCCGACGTTGCCGTCTATGTCGTGCACCTTCCTTCCGTGCGCCTCGGTGCGACGACGGGATTCAGCTCGGCCCGGCGGGACGAGAGCGCGGTGCTGCTCGGAGCCGCGCTGGCGGCCGAGCCACTGGACACGGTGATTCTGGCGGGGGACCTCAACAGCACGATGGACGACCGCGGACTGGCCCCGGTCAGTGCGCAGTTGGACACCGCGGATTCGAGGTTCGCGTTCACCTGGCCCGCAGCGTTTCCCCTGGCGCGGATCGATCAGATCCTGACCAGGTCGGCGACCGTCACCGACATCCGGTCGCTGCCGGCGACCGGGAGCGACCACTTGCCCCTTGTTGCGCACATCAGACTGTGACCGCCCGTCACCCGACTGCACGGCCGACACGTCCCCACGGCAGGTCCGGGTGCCGGGAGACATGCGTACGCTCCAGGGCATGTTGCTCGAGCATCGTGGGAAGTCGCCCGTGGTTCCCGAGTCCGCGTATGTCGCTCCCTCGGCGGTGCTGTGCGGTGCGGTCGTCCTCGGCGAGCGGGCATGCGTCCTCCACGGGGCGGTGCTCACCGCCGAGGACGGCGAGGTCCGTACCGGTGCCGATGTGGTGGTGATGGAGCATGCGCTGATCCGCGGCCGGTCCGGGCACCCGGCGCTCGTGGGAGACGCGGTCCTGATCGGTCCGCACACCCACGTCAACGGGGCGGTCATCGAGGACGAGGTCTTCGTGGCCACGGGGGTGTCGATGTTCCCCGGTGCCCTCGCAGGGGCACGCAGCGAACTGCGGATCAACAGTGTGCTGCACGTCAACTCGCGGCTCGAGCCGGAGACGGTCGTCCCCATCGGATGGATCGCCGCAGGGGATCCCGCCGAACTGTTCTCGCCCGACAGGCATGCCGAACTGTGGGAGACACAGCGTGGTCTCGACTTTCCCGGCACGGTCCACGGTGTCCCCCGGGGTACCCCGATGCGGACCCTCATGGCGCGTCAGGCACGGTACTACGGGGCCCATGCACACGATCAGCGGCTCGACGAGGCACCCGACGGCAGATGATCCGCCGATCGCTGAAAGCCGAGCCGCCGACGGCTTGCACGGCCGGTCCCCGCGCCGGTACGCCCGGGAGGCTGCGCCGGCTCGGTGCTGAAGCTCACGCGTCGAGCGGGCGCAGCGATTCGAGTCGGGTCAACTCGTCCTGCGACAGCCGCAGCCCGCAGGCGGCCACATTCTCGGCCAGGTGGTCGGGGTTGCCAGTGCCGGGAATGGCCAATACGTGCGGGCCGCGCTGGAGCGTCCACGCCAGACGCACCTGGGCGGGCGTCGCCCCGTGGGCGCGTGCGACCGCGCGCAGTTCGTCGCTCGCGACACCCACCATCCCTGCCTCGCGGCCCGTTCCGGCCATCGCGAAGAACGGCACGAACGCGACCCCCTGATCGCCGCACATCTGCAGGAAGCCGTCGTCCTCGCGGTACGAGTCGAGACCGTAGCGATTCTGCACACACACCACCGGTGCGATGGCCCGAGCCTCGGCGAGATGCTCGGGGGTGACGTTGGAGATGCCCAGATGCCGGATGAGCCCGGCCTCCCGCAGCTCGGCCAGCGCGCCGAACAAGTCGGCGATGGAGCCGTCCTTCAGGCTCGGTGCGACCCGCAGATTCACCAGGTCGAGGTGGTCGCGGCCGAGCTGGCGTAGGTTCTCCTCCACCTGCCCGCGCAACTGCCCGGGCGCGGCCCACAGCCAGTCACCCGAAGGATCTCTGCCGGGCCCGACCTTGGTGGCGATGACCAGATCATCGGGATACGGGGCCAGTGCCCGGTTGATCAGCTCGTTGGCGGAGCGAAGCGAGGAGAAGTAGAACGCAGCGGTGTCGATGTGGTTGACGCCGAGCTCGACCGCGCGTCGGAGGACACCGATCGACCGTTCCCGATCGCTCGGCACTCCGAGATCGAATGCGGCACTGCCCGTCAGACGCATCGCACCGAATCCCATCCGGTTGACGGTCAGGTCGCCGAGCTTCCAGGTGCCGGCGGCTGCCGCCGTTATCGTCTCAGAGGTCATGATCGGAGTCTTTCATGCGGTCTTCCGAAGCCGCATTGCGGACAGCGCACTCGCGACCGGCGGGCCCTCGGGCCGGGAGGCCCGTCCCCGCGACGGTCTGCCCCGGCACAGGCTCACATCCACGGAAAACCATTTGAGCCTCACTGGCGTCCTTCCGGTATGAGCAAGATCCTCGGCGGGACACGTCAGCTGGTCAGGTTCGCGGTACTGCAGGCGCGGTGCTGCGCCTTCGCGGTGATGCTGGTCGGAGGCATCGCCGTTTCCCGGATGCTGCCGGAACTGCCCGTCGCGCGCTATGACCTGGTGCTCGCCTACGGTGTGCTGCTCACGGTCGTCGCACGGCGGGTGGGCTGGGAAAGCGGGCGGGACACGCTGGTGATCGCCGCATGCCATGCCGTTGGGCTGCTGTTCGAACTGGTCAAGGTCCAGCTCGGGTCGTGGATCTACCCGGAGGACGCGGTGACGAAGATCGCCGGCGTGCCGCTGTACGGCGGATTCATGTACGCGGCTGTGGGCAGTTATGTCTGCCGCGCCTGGCATCTTTTCGACCTGAGGTTCAGCGGCTACCGCGTCACCGCGACCGCCTTGGTGTCGGCGGCCGTGTACCTCAACTTCTTCACCCACCACTGGCTGCCCGACGCCCGCTGGCCACTCGCGGCCGCGATGGTGGCCGTCACCGCCGGCGCCTGGGTCGGCTTCACCGTCGGCGAGCGCCAGTACCGCATGCCGCTCGCGGTCTCCTTCGTCCTGATCGGCTTCTTCCTGTGGGTCGCGGAGAACGCCGCGACCTACGTCGGTGCCTGGAGCTACCCCCACCAGTTGGAGGCCTGGCAGCCGGTGCCACTCACCAAATTCGGCGCCTGGTCCCTGCTCATCAGCATCACCTTCGTCCTCACCGAGCGGGCGAAGGCGGGCAATCTGCCCCGAACGGCGGCGTGAGACCGCGGCCAGGACCGTGCGATGTGCCCGGGCGCCGGCCCGGCGGGGCCGGTCGTCCTCGGCAGTGCATCGACGATGCCCGCTCAGCGCACCGTGAACGTGGGCGACGTTCCCGTGAACGAAGTGATTCTGCCGAAGATGTTCTTCGCGTCCCCGAAGTGGACCAACCGGTATGTGCCCGGTGCGGTGTCCGGCTCGATGGACCAGGTGACGGTGGCCTTCGACGTGCCGGTGAGGCCGTTCGTCCGTGTCCACCGATAGGTGGTCTGCCAGTCACCGTCGTCGAGCACCCGTGTCCACTTTCCGTCGACGAGCCGCTGCACTTCCAGGAACGTGCCGCCCCGCCGCAGATTGTTCTTCGGGTGGCCGGTGGCGAATTCGACGGTTGCCGTCTCGCCTCGCGCATACGAGGCCGCAGGCCGGGCCAGGACTGCGCCGAACGCACTGCCCAGCGGCGGATTGTCGTACACGACGCCGGTCTGCAGAGTGAACTGGCGGCCGGACTCATCGGGCGGGGCGGACCCTCGTCCGGCCGGGGTGCCGTCACGCAGGGATGCGGCGAGCCTGGCGTACTCCTGCTGGTAGGCAGGCAGCGTGTACCGGCCGTAGAGGGTGGAGCCGCCCTCGTACTGCTGGGCGTCGTACTCCTCCGGTGTCGTCACGTACTGACTGTAGGAGTTGGCGTATCCCTGCAGCAGTACCCGATCGAGCGGGACACCGAGCTGATCCGCCACGGTGCGGCGGATGCGCAGACCCGACGCGATGGTGAACTCACCCGGGCCCGCGACGAGATGCAGCTGCCCGATCTTGACGATCTGCAGTGGGAGGATCCTGGGGGTCACGGGATACAGGCCGCTGAGAATGCCGGTGGGAACCAGGCTTGCCTTGGGGTACTGACAGCTCGCGAGCCAGGACGGGGTGTCCACGCGCAGTGCGTCGATGATGTGGGAGACCGGATTGCGCATGCCCTCGGTGAATCCGGGGATCGCCGGACCGTCCTCCACGCTGCCCGCCAGGGTGGCCGCACCGACGACGGCCGGGCAGGTGCGGTGTTCCTTGCCGTCCGGGGTGTAGGCGCCGCTCACGGTCACGTTTTCCATGTCGACGTACATCAGGCGGGCGTCGATGCTGCCCGCGAGAGGAGTGCCCGCGTTCCTGAATGTCTCACGGGCCTTGGAGAACTGGCGCTCACCGATGATGCGCATGTTCTCGAATTCGTCCTCGGTGGGCCCCGATCCCGGCCTCAGGTTGAGGTTCGGCGACATGTCACCGGCATTGGTGTTGGGAAAGGCGGCGACGAATCCCGGTGTGCTGTCGAGATATCTGACGCCCTCGTGGTCGTGCTCCCACCTGTACGAGGCGTAGCCCTTGTTGTCGGGGCTGATCAGCGTGTTCTTGTTGGTGATCGAAGTGTTGTGGGTCGCGAACCAGCTGATCGCCCCGGCGTCGCGCTCGCCCTGACGGAAACGCAGTACGGTCATCGCCGGGTCGATCGCACCGGGGAACGCAGCACGGTCCGCAACGGGGTTCCTGTCGAACGCCGTACGGGACCGGTTCACGCTGGCGTCGCCGAGCGTGCCGGTGCCGAGGCTGATGGTGCCGGGCTTGAGGTCCTCGTGGGCCTTGACCACGGACTCGACGATTCCGTCGATGATCGCCTGGTAGGTGCCGTTCTGGAAACCGAGGACGGAGAGGTTGTAGGCGAGATGGTGCGAGTAGCCGCCCGGCCCGGAGTGCGTGTGCGTGGCAGAGAGCAGCACGTTCTCGTCGTCGTACAGAGCGCCGTACCGTGCCTTGAGACGGGAGACGACGCCCTGCTGCACGGACTGGAAGATCATGGCGAGATCGGCGTTGACGTACACCACGCGTCTGCCGCTCGCCCGGTCGACGACGACGAAGGCGCGGGACCGCTGCCGCTGGTGGATGCCGGAAGTCTTCTGGTCGAAGCTGGAGTAGCCCATCATGCCGGTTTCCGCGGCCTCACCGGTCACGTCCGAGATGCCGAGCCCGACGAGGTAGTTGCCCGCGCCGTCGGCCCCGGCTGCGGCGGACACGGCGGCGGGCTCCGAGGCGAAGGCGGAGGACGGTACGCCGGTCGACGCCAGACCCAGAACCGTGATGATCGGGACGAGGCGGAGTCCACGTGGGTACCTTCGGCGGGCGGGAGCCATGGAACCTCCTGTGTGGGGGATGAAAGCACGAGGTCCGGTCCCGGTCGGCGGCTCACCTCCCGGGGGTGTCCCGAAGGTAGGGCCGGGAAGCGCAGGCCGCAATGGTTCTTACCGATGAGTAGTCAAATCCGTAAGAGCAACGTTCCCGGTGAGGTTCACGGACGCCCTGCCCTGGGGTCTTTCGTTTGGATCGGGCTGGATCGGCGTGCCGGGCACGCGCGCCCGGCAATATCCAAACGAGAGGTCCTACGTCTCCACGGGGGGCCTGAGCGCGGAGTAGGTCCCCGCGCACGCCGCCAACAGCATCACGCACCCGGTGAACACCAGTCCGGCTTCGCGCAGACCCAGCCACATGGCCATAGCGCCCACGCCGACGACCGGCAACGAGATTCCGGTGTAGGCGACCACGAAGAACGCCGAGATGGTGCCGCCCCGTTGTCGTTCCGGGGCGGCGTTGCTGACCAGGGTGAGTGCCGCGCGGAAGGACAGTCCCTGACCGGTACCCCCGCACAGGGCGCCGATGACGAGCAGCAGCAGTGACTCGGCGATCAGCGACGAGGCGACGAACAGCAGACCCAGGACCAGAACGGCGCATCCCACGGGGAGCGATCGGCGCGCGCCGATGCGTTGCGTCAGTGACTGCCCTGCCGTCGAGGCGAGGAACACCGAGAATGCCACCGCACCCGAGACCGCCAGATTGTGCACGCCCAGTGTCTGCGAGGCGAAACTCGGCGCGACCGCGGTGAACAGCCCCAGTAGCGCGAATCCGGCGAAGGCGGCCACCGCGGCGGGCGCGAACACCCCCTTCACCTCCGGCGGCACCGTGACACCCTGCGGCTGCAGAGGCGGCCACCGCTTGGGTTTGTCCACCGTTTCCGGCAGCAACCAGACGATGCCGCCGGCCACGACCACCAGCCCCAGATGGACCCAGAAAGGCAGTAGCAGCGGTGCGTTCCCGTACTGTGCGAGCAGCCCGGAGAGCAGTGGTCCGCACCCCAGGCCTCCCATGTTCGCGGCGGTCGCGGCGAAAGCGGCCCGAGCCTTCTGCCCAGGACCGGCCAGTTCGATGATGGCTGCTGTCGCCGTGCCGCTCAGCAGACCGGCGGCGAAGCCCGACAGCAGCCGCCCCGCGAAGAGCAGGGGCAGACCGTGCTGCAGCAGGAAACACCCGGCACTGGCGGCCGACGAGGCCATCGCGCACATCAGCACCGGTCTGCGCCCGACTTCGTCGGAATAGTTTCCCGCCACCAGCAGTACGGTGATGACCGCGACGGCATAGACGGCGAAGACGACGGTCACCATCAGTTCGGAGAAGCCGATCTGTTCCTGGTAGAGGCCGTACAGCGGTGTAGGCAGGGTCGTCCCGGCCATCCCGATGGCGAACACCACGGCTGCTGCCGGATAGCCCGGACGCCGGACTCCGCCGGCACTCGCCGTGCACTTGCGAACAGTCACACAGGTCACCCTATGAGCGCAGGGCCGTGGGTACCGCCCGGCACGAGTGGGGCGCGCCGCGTCGAAGGTGCAGGTGTGTGCGGCTCCTGACCCGTCCCGGCGGACCACAGGGAAGCCCTACTCCGCGAGTGGATGGAGTCAGTTGACGACTTACCCACGGAAACATCTTTCCCCGCAGGTCCCGCTGCTTCACCATGGGCTCTTGTTTCCAGCAGGTAACTCCCGGCGCGTCTGCGACGACGGGCACGTCGGTCGTGCCGTCGTGCCGTCCGTGCCGCAGTGAATGAGGAGTCAAGAGGGTGCCAGAGCTCCACCATGTCGGTCCGGATCCCTCGGACGAGACAGCGGTCCACGCCGCGTTGTCGGACGCGGAGCTCACCGAACGCATCCGGGCCGGCGCCCCACCGGCGTATCCCGCCACCCAGGAGCTCAAGCGCCGCCATCTGCCTGCCGTGCTGTCCTATGCCCGGCTCTGCGGACGCAATCAGGTCGCCGGGAACCAACTGGCCGTCCAGGCTTTCGGCCTGGCGGCCCAGGAGGCGTGCCGGGGCATCGAGCCCCGGGGAAACTGGCGGCATCATCTGCTGATGCTCGTTCAGCGGGTGGCGCTCACCTGGGCAGCCGGCAGCCGCCGTGATCGGCTCCAGCCCGACTTCGTCGCCTGGATCGACGACACCGACGACTTCCGCGCACCCGGCCTGTCCGAACCCCGGCGCCATCGGTTCGAGGATTCGTCCGCCATGCTCACGGGCTTCTACCGGCTGCCGGCCCTGACTCGGGGCGTCCTGTGGTACTCCGTGGTGGACGAGGAGCCCGACGACACGGTCGCCGTTTTCCTCGACATCCATCCCGCCCTCGTCCCCGAGCTGCGGGACAAGGCGCAGAACGCCATGCGCCAGGCCTATCTCCAGGCCTTTCTGGAGCGTGCAGGGGACCCGAAGTGCCTGGGGTACCGCCGCATCATCGAGGCGGCGGCGCGTCCGGGGGACCGGCGCAGCAGCGCGGACCTGACGTTCCATCTGGCGGAGTGTCCGGGATGCGCACGACTGGTGGCAGAGCTCACGCGCATGGCCGACAACCCCCGGCCGGTGTTCGCCGAGGGCCTGCTCGGGTGGGGCGGAAGAGCCTATGCGACCCGTGATGCGGGGCGGGCGCCTCTCGAGCCCCCACCGGCCGAGCCCGACCGGCCGACGCGAACGGCCCGGATGTCGGGGTTCTTCGCCCACGGCGGTCCGTCGAAGGGGGAGGGGCCACTGAAGGGAAGGCTGCGGTCGTCGCGGTCCGTCGTCCTGGTCGCCACGGCCGTCGCGGGCACCGTCGTCGCGGCCACTGCGCTGGCAACCGCGTCCGGAGACCCGGCCCCGGCCCGTGAGCGCATCGAGTCGTCGCCGTCCCAGGCCGTCCGGCCCACCGCGACCGTATCCGCGACCGTTCCCACCCCATCGCCGAGCCCCACCGGAACGCCGTCGCAACGGCCCTCCCGGTCGCCGAGCCGGGAACCATCGCCTCCGCCCTCCAGCGCGCCGGCGCCCACTCCGTCGAAGAGCGAACCGCCCAGGCCCGTGCCCATCGTCGCGGGAGGCGGTTTCGCCCCGGTCGTCAACTCGGAGTCCGGATTGTGTCTGGACATCGAGAACGGGGTGATGGAGAACCGGACCGACGTCATCACAGCCCTCTGCACCGGCGCCCGGACCCAGCAGTGGAGCCTGGATGCCATCGGCCTTCTGCGCAGTGACGCCGATCCCGACTACTGCCTGGACTCGCGGGGTGACACCGACCGTGGTGTCGGCATCTGGACCTGCGACTCCGTGAACGGCAGGAACGGTCTGAACCTGCTCTTCACGGTCGATGCATCGGGCGTCATCCGTCCGAGGATCGCGCCGGACTTCGCCCTCGAACCCCGAGGACGCTCCGAAGGCAGTTCTCTCGACTTCGACCCGGCCGACGGGGACAGGGACCAACGCTGGACGGCGGGCACCGGAACGCGGGGCTGACTGGCCCGGCCGGTGATCCCGCGGCCACTGACGCGCAAGACAGGAAAACGGTTTATGTCCGTTTTATGGTTTAGTGCCCGTATCTATTTAATAGGGTCCGTTGACGTTGTCGATGGATCCGTAGCGCTTGGCTGCGTAATTGCAGGCTGCCGTGATGTTGGCAATTGGGTCATAGATGTCCCATGATGTGCCGTCCACGTGGTATGTCCGAAATGTGGGGTCAATGACCTGCATGAGCCCCTTCGACGGAATGCCTGCCTTCGCGTTCGAGTCCCACAGGTTGATGGCGAACACATCACCGCTCGACTCGCGCATGAGGTTCCGGTGGATGCCGTCGTAGCTTCCGGGGATCCCCTCGGCCTTCATCACCAGCAGTGCGTGCTTGATCCAGACGTCGAGTCGCTGCGGGCTGGCCGGAGCCGCCGCGGCCGGGGTGGGGAGGGCCGCCGTCGTCACTCCGAGCAGGACGGCCGCGGTGGCGGTGCCGCCGGCGAGCCGCCTGAAGATCTTCGACTTCGCCTGCTTCGGGAGGATGGAAACTCGCATGAGTCGCCCTTTCCTGTGAATTTTGATGGTGATCCCATGCAAGGCGGTTCATCAGGGAATGGGAATTTCCGCCGGGGTTTCCCAGGATCCGAGTGGGGCGCTTCTGCGGCAAGTGTCTTTTTTGTGATTGCCACCACAAGTGCATCAAATAGGTCGTGCCCGATTTGCCAGGTATATACGGAACCCTGTCTGAAGGTCGATACTCCCGTCGGATGGGCCGTGTCGGATCGTGTGGCCGGCCCGTGGTGAACGGAAACCATCGCGCAGGCGATCGCCTTCCATCGCAACCGGTCGATATCGAGCCGGTGTTGAACGTTCTGCTGCGCGAGCCCGCACGCACGCGCAAGGCTCCGGTCCATGGTGGAAGAAGGGCAGAGCGGCGGACACGACGAGTCGACGAGCGGCACGGAGCCTGGGGATGAGGAACTGACCCGGATGCTGAGACTGGGCGAGCGCGAGGAGATGCTGCGCCGCCGCTACCCCTTGGTGCAGGGGGCTCCGTTCGGGTCGATGTACCAAACACTGTGCGTGGCGTATTCCGCGATGGTGTGCGAGCACGGGGGCTGGCGGCAGCTCTTCCCCGCAGTGCGGACCGTCGAGGAAGCCTGCGCCGGTCTCGCCGACGTCTTCCGGGCAGGAGCCCGTGCCGAATCCGCCGACATCGACGGGAGACCCCATACCGTCGCGGAGCTCAGCAGGCTCGCGGCGAGAGCGGAGGCGGGCGAGCTCCAGATCATGCACGGAGGCTGTCTGTACCGCGTGGTACGGATCGAGCAGGTCATCGACATGCAGGAAACCGGTCCGCGCCCGCCCTGCCCGGACGACCGTTTCTTCGACGCCGCGCTCGACAATCGCTACTGGGCCTGACGCGAGCCTCGCGGGCGAGCCGCCCGGGGCGTACAAGTGGCCGCGGATGCCGGGGCGTTCGTCCCGGCATCCGCCCGTGAGCATCGGCGGTCCGCCCGCACGGTGCCGCATGCCGCCCTGAGCGCCGCTGCCTTGGCCATCTCCTGGCCCCTGAATTCCGGAACGGGTCTTCCCGGCAACGGATTCCGTTTCCGTGCACCGGCCGGGACCGGCGCTCAGTGGACCGCAGCCCTCTCCGTTCGAAACCGGCCGGCGAAGGCGAGGATGTGGGGCACGGCGGCACGGAGGCTCTCGAAGTGACGATGCACGCCACCCACCGCGGTCGGCCCGTTCACGCCCCACACCGTCATGCCGGCTCTCAGGCCCGACTCCACGCCGGCCGGGGCGTCCTCGATGACGAGACAGTCCTCCGGCTCGGCGCCGAGCCGCTGCGCGGCCAGCAGATAGGGCACCGGCGACGGCTTGCCCTCCTCCACCGCGCCGGCATCCACGACGAGTGGGGGGACGGGCAGGCCGGTCCGAGCGAAGCGACCGCGAACGCGGTGCTCGTAGTTCGAGGTCACCAGCGCCCACGACTCGGGTGCCAGCGCCTCGAGCAGTTCCTTCGCGCCCTCGTAGGCCCCGTACACACCGGACTGGACGTCCTCGTCCTCCAACTCGTGCAGAGCGGCCAGGCACTCCTGCGGATCGTGATGCGGAGCGACCGCGGCGAAAGTCTCCATCGGCCTCGTCCGCAGCGCCACCTGGTAGACGGCATGCGGATCCAGCCCGTACCGCTCCGCCCACGTTCCCCAGACCCGGCGTTGATTGTCCAGAGCGTCGATCAAAGTGCCGTCGACGTCGAAGAGGACGCACCGCCTCGCGCCGGGGCGAACGGGTCGTTTCGTAACACCGTGTCTCGTCACACGGCGATCATGCCAGCCCCCGTTCCCTTGCCGGCGCCCCGTCGGTCCGCTCCCCAGTCGACGATCAGAACTTCGATGCCCCATCCCACTCCTGTAAACGCAGGGCTTCACCGGTTGGCCGAGGCGGGCAGGTGGAGTGCGGCAGAGGCTGCCTCCCGTTGACATGCGTGGACAGGGAGGGAGGAGCGGTGTGCAGCCGTGGTGACAGCGCCGGCGGCACTGCGGCAGTCCACCCGCTGCGGCGACGGCAGGTGCCCGGATCGATGTGTCGCAGACCGTCGGTGGTTACTGTTTTGTGACAGTTCGGGCCAGGTGCGATCACATGGCAAACGCAGCATCGGCGCCCATGACCGTGCACCATCCGACGCCTTCGACGCCCCCGCACCGCAGCCGCAGCGGCTCCTCGCACGCCTCTGTGCGCAGGAGACGCAGGCAATGGGACCTGCAGACGGCCCGCGTTGTGCCTGCCCGGTGCTCCTTGCCGATTCCCCCCTGCAGCAAGGGGCTCTGTCATGGGTAGACGTGCCGCCGGCCGGGGAAGGCGCAGAAGGCATCGGGGAGTCTTCAGCCACGAAAGGCTCACCCGCTTCACACTTGGCGTGGCGCTTGCAGGCTCGATCCTCGGTGGTACTGTCCTCGTCCGCTGGTACGGGGACGAGGGGCGTGCGTCCGGCACGGCGGGCGAGGGTGTTCGGCCGGCGGCGCCGTCGGAAGCGACCACTCCCGACCCTGATCGTCCGGCACCTGCGCAGAGTCCCAGGCACCCGGCGGCCCCGCCGCCGGAATCGCCGGAATCGCCTGAACCCGCGAAGCCCTCCGAGTCCGCGAAGCAGCCCAAAGTGCCTGCAGCCGGGACGGGTAGGTTCGTCACGGCCAAGGCATCCGGCCGTGCGGTCGGTTCCGGGCCGCTGCGTCGCTTCAGTGTCCAGATCGAGGACGGCATCGACATCAAGGCCGAGGACGCGGCTTCCGAGATCCAAACGATACTCGCGGATGAGCGCAGTTGGGCGGCCCATGGACGCGGCTCCTTCCAACTGGTCTCCTCCGGAGCCGACTTCGTCATCCGAATCGCCACCCCTGCCACCGCCGACCAGCTCTGTCTCACCCAGGGCCTCGACACCCGCGGCGAGCTCAACTGCGAGACCTCCGAGGGCGTCGTGGTGAACCTGCGGCGCTGGATGCTGGGTTCACCGAAGTTCGCCGGGACGACCGCCGAGTACCGGCATCTGATCATCAATCATGAGATCGGCCACGCAATCGGTATCCGCACGCACATGGGCTGTGTGGGCCGAGGACGGCCCGCACCGGTCATGATGCAGCAGATCAAGGGCCTGAAGGGCTGTCTGTCCAACGCCTGGCCGTATGACAGGAAGGGAACCTACATCACGGGCCCGAACGTGGGGTGAGATGTGTGTGGACGGCTGCCTCTCCGCGGGCGCGCGCCTGCGAGCACCACATGGAAAGGCCGGATCCGCTGCTGTTCCGGCGTACCTGTCGCACGCCGGGTGGCGACCCGGCCGAACCCGCACGGCCGGTGATCACCCCGGCCGGGACGGGCGGCGCTGTCGGCGCAGGAGTGGTCGCGGAGCCGCCCGCGGGGCGGGCGCACTTGCCGGTGGACTCACCCGGTCCACGGGCCCGATCCGCGTGCGCCGGTCTCCTGCGGCTCGGCGTCCTGCCGGCCGAAGACCGGCCGGGCCCACGCGGGCGGATCAGGCGGCGGTCCGGGATGCCCCGGGACGGCGGCCACCCCGGGATCCACGCGTGTCGGTGGACGACTGCCCGCGGCGCTGTCGCTCGCGACGGCCCGCATGGCCGCCACGAACTCGAGGCAGGACTCGTAGCGGTCGGCGGGAACCTTCGCCAAGGCCTTGCCCAGGACGTCGTTGAAGGCCGACGCCAGCCCTGGCCGGCGTTCCGTCAGTGGCGGCGGCTGGTCGTACTGGTGAGCCCACAACAGGGCCATGTCCTCCTCGCGTTGGAAGGGCGGCCCTCCGGTGAGGGTCTCGTAGACGACGCAGGCGAGGCTGTAGAGGTCGCACCGGCCGTCGACGGGGCGACCGGAAATCTGCTCCGGCGCCACATAGTCGAGAGTGCCCACGAACTCGCCCACGGTGGTGAATCCGGTGAGCGACAGGGACTTCTTCGTCAGCCCGAAGTCCGTGAGGTAGACGTGCTCGGGGTGATCGCTGTCCGTACCCTTGGCAACCAGGATGTTGCCGGGCTTCACGTCCCGGTGGACCAGGTCGTGTTCATGGGCGGCGTCCAGTGCTGACGCCACCTGGGCGGCGACACGGACGGCTTTCGCGACGGGGAGCGGGCCGTCCCGGTCGAGCAAGGCCCGCAGATCGAGCCCGGAGACATAGCGCATCGCGATGTACAGGACGCCGTCGGTCTCACCGGCCTCGAAGATCGGCACGATATGGGGATGGTCGATCGCTGCGGCCACCCGCGACTCATGGGTGAAACGGCGGCGGAAGGTGTCGTTGCGGGCAAGCTCCGGGGCGAGCAGTTTCAGAGCGACCGTACGTTCCAGCCGTAGGTCCTTCGCACAGTAGACGACGGCCATGCCACCGCGGCCTATTTCACGCTCCACCCGGTAACCCGCGATCTGTGCCCCGATCAGGCCGGAGGGCCGGCCCGAGTAGACGTCCATCTCGCCAGATACCGGCTCCATCAGATGTCACCGGTCCCCGGACAGCCGCCGGCGCCGGAACGTCGGACGGAACACGACGCAAGCGCGACACTTCGTCCCGCGGTGGGAACCAGAACCCCGGTGCCGGACGGTGCGGCGCTGATGCAGGCGTACCGCCGCGAATCCGGGGCCCGTCCCGAGGACGCCTCCGGTCGCGGTCGGCGCGACAATCCGCTCCCCCATGTGTGAATTCTATCCCGATGATCCCGACAAGCCCATTTTCAGAAATAAAGCGCGCTTTGCACTGTCGATGGTCACGCGACGTGGCCGCCCGGTCCCGCGCCCCGGGCCGGCGTACTCCAGGAGGCAGCCCGCAGGCCCACCTGCGTCGTCCACGCAGATGCCGCCGGCTCCGTCAAGCCCCGAGTCCTCGGAACGTGACCGGGCTGCTCCTGTCGGGCTTCCTTGGAATGGGTTCCGCGCCGCGAGCGGCCCGGTGGGCCGACTCCCTCCGCGGCGCGGAGCTCGGCAGACGACACCCTTGTGATGGAACGGAGAGCCATCGATGTCCGGAGGTTTCTGGCAGCGTCTGATCCTGCTCGCGATGGCGTCGTCCGCTCTCACCGCGGGCAGTGTGTGTGCCCTACGGGCGCCACACACTGTCACGGCCGGAGCAGACCATGCCGCCAGTGTCACGGCATCCGGCGGCCGGCTCCCGGGCTGCGGCGAGCGCGGGGACGGCGACGGACGCGGTGTGCCCGCTCCGCCCGGTTGCTTCCGGTTGGCCAACCTGCCGGACAGGCCGAAGGACGAGCTCTCGGCAGCGGACAAGGAGCGGATCGTGGTGGCCGTGCTGTCCGGGGAGGCGGGGAGCGGCGAGGTGGCCGGCAAGTACGAGGTCGTGCAAGGCGAGATCGATGCCTGGGAGCGGGATGCGCTGGACCGTGACTCGTCCGTGCCCATCGGGGAAAGGTTCACCTTCCGGTCGTGAGCAACGGCCGCCTGCGGTGGCTGTGCGGTGGCTGTGCGGTGGGTTCGCGCGGGTTGTGCTTGGGGGGCCGGATGTGGTCAGAGCGGGGTGAGGGTCTGTTCGGCCCAGATGGTCTTGCCGATGGGGTGATGACGGGTGCCCCAGCGTTGGGTGAGCTGGGCGACGAGGAGGAGGCCTCGCCCGCCTTCGTCGTATGTGCGGGCACGTCGCAGATGGGGGGCGGTGTTGCTGGAGTCGAAGACTTCGCAGATGAGGGTGTTCTTCTCGTGGATGAGACGGAGCTGGATGGGCGGTTGGCCGTAGCGAATGGCGTTGGTGACGAGCTCGCTGACCAGGAGCTCGGTGACGAAGATCGCGTCGGACAGCCCCCAGGTGGCGAGTTGGCGGGTGGCATGTTGGCGGGCCTCGGCGACGATCGTCGGATCGGAGGAAAGACTCCAGGTGGCGACATGGTCGGCCTGGAGGGCCCGGGTACGGGCGACGAGGAGGGCGATGTCGTCCTGGGGGCGGTGGGTGATCAGGGTCGTGAGGACCCGGTCGCAGATGGTGTCGAGCGAGGGCGCAGGGTGGGAGAGGGCGGTGAACATCTTGTCCAGGGCATCGTCGATGTCGTGGTAGCGGCTTTCGAGGAGGCCGTCGGTGTAGAGAACGAGGATGCTTCCCTCCGGCAATTCGGTGTCGATGGTTTCGAACGGGAGGCCACCGAGACCGAGTGGGGGGCCCGCCGGGATGTCGAGGAAGTAGACAGTGCCATCGGGGGTGACGACGGCGGGTGGGGGATGTCCGGCTCGGGCGAGAGTGCAGTGGCGGGAGATGGGGTCGTAGACCGCGTAGAGGCAGGTCGTACCGATGCCGGCGGCGGTTTCGGCGGCGGGGTCACTCTGCGTCTCCTCGGAGGAGAGGCGGATGACGAGGTCGTCGAGGTGGGTGAGGAGCTCATCAGGGGGAAGGTCGACGTCGGCGAGGGTGCGCACGGCGGTGCGGAGCCGGCCCATGGTGGCGGAGGCCCGGATCCCATGGCCCACGACATCGCCGACGACGAGCGCAACGCGGGCACCGGACAGTGGGATGACATCGAACCAGTCACCGCCCACCCCGGCCTGGGTGCCCGCGGGCAGGTAGCGGGACGCGACCTCAAGGGCCGCCTGGTCGGGCAGTGAGTGCGGGAGCAGACTCCGCTGCAGGGTCATTGTGGTCGTGCGCTCGCGGGTGTGCCGGTGTGTGTTGTGGATACCGGTGGCGGCCGTGGCTGTGAGCTGCTCGGCGAACTGCAGGTCTTCCGATTCGAAGGGCTCGGGGTTGCGGTGGCGGCCGTAGAGGGCAACACCGAGTGTGGCGCCGCGGGCGCGCAGTGGTACGACCATGACCGAGTGAATGCCGGATTCGCGAATCCAGGCGGCGTGGGGGTCGTGGGCGGTCCAGAGGGTAATGGCGGTACTCGTGGCTTCGTACACCGCGCCACGGCCGGTGGCCAGGCACTGGCCGACCGGTGAGAGCGCCGGATAGGAGAGGGCCTGACCCACCGCCGCGGGGGAGAGGTGCGTTCCTTCGGTGAGGGATCGCACGGCGGCGCGCCGGAGGGTGACCGGCCCCTCCTGGAAGAAGTGAGGAGGTTCCTTTCCCTGCTGGGGGAGATCGAGCAGGTCGACGGCGGTGAAGTCGGCGAGGCGGGGGACGGTGACGTCGGCCAGTTCCTGTGCGGCGCGGGTGATGTCCGATGCGCTGCCGACGCGCGTGTCGGCATCGTCGAGCAGGAGCATCGGCTGCCCGGTCTCGCGTTCCTGCGCCCGGTGGTGGTGGGCCGCCAGGCAGACCGCCCGCACCTGGCCCTCGGGGTCCCTGAGCGGGGTGAGGGAGACCGGTCGGCTGTGCTGCGGACCGGAGCCCACGGGGCGCAGGGCGGACTCCAGGTGCTGCGGGTCGCCGGTCTCCAGCACCAGGCGCATGCTCGCCTCGGTCTCGTCGCTGACCGGGTGGGGCGCGATTTCCGGCAGGCGCAGTCCGCGCATCTCCTCTTCCACCAGGCGGAGCGCCTGCTCCATGCCGGCATTCGCCCGGGCCAGCCGCAGTTCCGCGTCGAAGACCGCCAGGATGCAGGGGGACTGGGTGAACGTCCACTCCTCCAGCCACTGCTCTCCCCGTGGGTGCTGCCGGCGTCCCGCGGCGGACACCACGAGCCACTCTGCGGTGCCACTCGGCGGCACCCGGCGGTGGGCGAGCAAGTGGAGCCGGAGACGACGGCCGTCCTGGTGCCGCAACGCCAGGGTGCCGCTCCACCTCTCCTGCCCGAGTGCCTGGAGCCGTCCCGCCTCTGCGACGCCGTCTGTCTCGACGGCGAGCAGACGGGCGGCAGGCAGTCCCACGGTCTGCGAGGGCGTGTAGCCGAGCAGTCGCCGGGCACCCTCGCTCCACCCCGACACGAAGCCCTGCTCGTCGATGGTGGCCATGGCCGTGTAGGCCGGCTCCACGGAAGTGTCCGCGTCGTCGGGCCGCTCACCAGGTGGGGTGGAAGGTCGCTCCATCGCCGGTCATCCCGCCCTTGCCGGTTCCCCGTCCCCGCTGTTCCCACGGGAACCTGCACGGCCGGGGCTCTTGTGACCAGGATGATCCTGCGGGGCACCGAGCACCAACGCAGAACTGCCACCAGCACGCCGCGGGTGCGGTGCGTGTCCGGCAGGGCCGGGAACAGGGGGTCGGCGGGGCGCAACGCCTCAACGTCCGTCCCCACGGTGGTCGCCGCCCCCGGCCCGTCCCGCCCCACACCCATGGCCGCCTGCGCCGGTGCCGGGTCGAGAGGGGTGCGTCATCCCGCTCGTCGCCCGGGCCCCGACGCTCCGCCGTCCGGGTGGGAACCGGCCGTGCACGGTGGGCGGCCGCGTTGCCCGCGGAGCTCATGCCCTTCGTTTTCGCTGCCCAGAGGGCCCGGGGCGGCTACTGCAACCCGGCCCGGACTCCGAGCAGCGGCATGTACGAGAGGCTGCCGCACTTTGCCCGGGGGCGTCCGGTCGGCGGAGATGTCCTTCGATGAGCCCGTCTGCCGGTGTCGGCCGAGCATGGCTCCCACCCGCGCCGCGTCGCTGCCGAGTCACCGGGGCCTGTCAGCGATACACGACACCGTCGGGTTGACCACTGCTCCCTTGGTGCGGGTGGTCGGCCTGCGGTCACCGTCGCCCGCAGATCACCCACGGGGGAGGCTGCTCGAACCTGAGGCGCTCAGGGCGCGTGTGGGTGTGGGTGGCACAGGGGAGGCCGGGAGTGGTGTGGCTGGTGTGGTGGTGGGGGTGTGGTTGCCGTAGAGGTGTTGTACCCAGTTGGTCTGGTAGATGGTTTCGAGGTAGCGCTCGCCGAGGTCGGGGGAGATGGCGACGGCGGTGGGGTTGTCGTTGGGGTGGTGGTTGAGCCAGTTGAGTGCGCCGGTGACGACGGTGCCGGTGGAGCCGCCGAAGAGGAAGCCTTGTCGGGCGAGTTGGTGGCAGGTGTGGATGGCGTCGGCTTCGTCGATGCGTATGACTTCGTCGATGCAGGACTGGTCGAGCAGGGGTGGGCGGATGCCGGCGCCGAGGCCGGGGATCATGCGTCGGCCGGGTCGGCCGCCGAAGGTGACGGAGCCGGTGCTGTCGATGGCGACGATGTGTACGGGGCGGTGCCATTGGCGGAAGTAGCGTGCGCAGCCCATCAGGGTGCCGGTGGTGCCGGCGCCGATGAAGAGGACGTCGAGGTCGGGGAACTGGCGGGCGATGGCGGGGGCGGTTTTGTTGTAGTGGGCCATGCC